>JAGWUS010000081.1 GCA_028868305.1 Burkholderiales bacterium
GGCTTCCTGCGCCTCGGTGACCGAGTCCAGCAGCGCATCGGCCAGGCTGGAGATGGGCACGCAGGTGTCCGTCGTGATGGCCTTGCAGCCGGGCACCGATTGCACGCCGGCAAAGTAGGCGTTGTGCCGCGCGGTCCACAGGCGGGTGCGCTCCTCGGGGGTTTCGGCCCACGCGAAGGCCGCGCCGCCAAACTCGTCGGTGATGGACTGCACGGTTTCCACCTGCTCTTTCACGCCGGCCGGTGAGCCATGGAATTCAAACAGCAGCATGGCACTTTCGGGCAGGCTCAACTTGGAATGCGCGTTGACCACCTTGACCGTGGTCGAGTCCAGCAACTCGCAGCGCGCGATCGGCACGCCCATCTGGATGATCTGGATGGTGGCGTTCACCGCATCGGCCAGGCTGCCAAACGAGCAGGTGGCCGCCATCACCGCTTCGGGCAGGGGGTAGAGCTTGACGGTGACTTCGGTGATCACGCCCAGCGTGCCTTCGCTGCCCACCAGCAGGCGCGTCAGGTCGTAGCCTGCGCTGCTCTTTTTGGCGCGGGTGCCGGTGCGGATGATCTCGCCGCTGGCAGTCACTACTTCCAGGGACAGCACGTTTTCGCGCATGGTGCCGTAGCGCACGGCGTTGGTGCCGCTGGCGCGCGTGGCGCTCATGCCGCCAATCGTGGCATCGGCGCCCGGGTCGATGGGGAAGAACAGGCCGGTGGATTTGACCGCTGTATTGAGCTGCATGCGCGTCACGCCGGGCTGCACCGTGACCGTCAGGTCTTCGGCGTTGATGCTGAGCACCTGGTTCATGCGGCTCACGTCCAGGCTGATGCCGCCTTGCACCGCCAGCAGGTGGCCTTCGAGCGAGGAGCCCACGCCAAACGGGATGACCGGCACCTTGTACTGCGCGGCCAGCTTCACGGCGTCGGCCACGTCCCGCGTACTTTGTGCAAACACGACGGCGTCGGGCGGCGGCACGCTGTAGGACGACTCGTCCCGGCCATGTTGCTCGCGTACGGCTTGCGCTGCAGAATACTGGCCACCAAAGCGTGTTTTCAGCGCATCCAGCAGGGCCTGCGGCACATCGCGGGCATGCACTTCTGGCAACAGATGGGGCAATTCAGTCAGTGCGTTCATGGTGAGTCTCTAATCAGGGAATAATCGCATTTTCATCCAAGGACAGTTGCATGGGAAACCGCCTCACACAAATCGCCACCCGAACCGGGGACAACGGCACCACTGGGCTGGGCGACAACACCCGCATATCCAAGAACAGCCTGCGGGTGCACGCCATGGGCGATGTGGACGAACTCAATTCCCATATTGGCGTGCTGTTGTGCGAAGACATGCCCGGTGGCGTGCGCACCGTGCTGGTGGAAATCCAGCACCAGCTTTTCAACCTGGGGGGCGAGTTGTCCATTCCCGGCTTCGAACTGCTCAAGCCCGAGGCGGTGCTGGCGCTGGACGAGGCACTGGCGGAGTACAACGAAGCCCTGCCGCGACTGCAGGAGTTCATCCTGCCGGCCGGTACCCGCGCTGCCGCCCAGGCCCATGTATGCCGCACCGTGGCGCGCCGTGCCGAACGTGCCGTGGTGGCGCTGGGCAACGAGGAAGCCTTGAAAGATACCCCGCGCCAGTACCTCAACCGTCTGTCGGACCTGATGTTTGTGCTGGCCCGCGTGCTCAACCGCTACCGCAGCGATGGCACGGTGGGTGACGATGTGTACTGGAAAAGCCAGCGTATGGAGGCGGAATCATCACAATGACAGCGCGTCGCCGATTCCTGTCCCGAACCAGGGCTTTGGGGCTGGTCAGCGCATCCTGGCCCTGGATGCTGCACCACACCGCCCATGCCCAGAACCCGTGGCGGGTGGCCATTGCTGTTCCCGGGCCCGGTAATCTGCTGTTCTTGCCGATCACCCTGGCCAGCAAGTTGGGAATGGACCACGCCGAGGGCATCACGCTGGATATTCGCTACGTAGGTGGCGGTCCCCAGGCCTACCGTGACATGCTGGAGCGCAATACCGATTTTGCCGCTGGGGGACTGGCGGCATTGGCGCTGCAAAAATTGAGCGGCAAGCCGGTGGTGTGCATCGCCCCGGTGACCCAAGTGCCGGGCTATACCCTGCTGGTGCGCGCGAGCCTCAGAGGCAGGGTGAGGACCATTTCCGATCTGGCAGGCAAGGTGGTTGGTGTGAAAGGGCATGTGCCCGGCGGGCGTTCGACATCGCAGCTGTTCACCGAGCATGTGCTGGCCGAAAATGGCGTGAAACCCGACCTGGTGAACTATGTGTCCGTCGGACAGGCTTATGAAAGCCAGCGTGCCGCGCTGGCGTCAGGCACGGTGGACGCCGTCATGGGGGATGAGCCCTTTGCTACCCGGCTGGCCAACGAAAGGGTCGCTTTCATCCTGGCTGATTATCACGACCTGGACACCACCCGCAAGCAGATGGGCGGGCTGTTCCTCAACGGCAACATTGCCACCCGGGAGGACATCATTTCCAGCCGCCCCGAACTGGCAGAAAAAATGGTCAAAACCATCACCCGAGCCCTGCTCTGGATCAATAGCCACACGGCTGCCGACATGGTAGCTGCACTAGCACCAGAAGATGCCCAGGAGCGTGCATACTTGCTTGATGTGCTCAAGGTACAGAAGTGGATCTATTCGCCCGATGGCCGGATTTCAGACAGCCAGGTGGCCAGCGTGACGCGTTTTTTGCGGGCTACCGAGCTGACGCCCGCAGCCCAGCGTTTTGACGTCAAAACCGCAGTCAACGCCCGCTGGGCGGGCACGGCGCCCTGAAGTCGCTGCACCATGGGTCTGTTTTCACGCGCTCCCGATTCAGCTCCGTCGGCCTTCGTCTCCATGCTCGTTTACGAGCCACAGCGCAGCCTGCGCCGCCAGTTAACGTGGCGACTGATGGGCGTCTTCGCACTAGTCGCCCTGCTGGGCAGCGCAGCCGTTGTGACGGCTTATCAGAGCCTCATACTGCGTGGTCAGCGTGAAGCGGCCGACGATGCCTTGCGCTACGTCACCAGCAGCTACGCGCACCAAGTGCAGCAGTGGGAGCGAGATGCCATTGAGGTCAAGGCCCAGATTGACTTCATGCGCATCTTTGGCGAGGACAGCAGCGACAGCTGGTTGCGTCTGCGTGCCTACTTTGCTGCTCTGGAGGGCAAGGTCGACAGGTTTTCGGCCGGTGCGGTAATGCGCAAGGACGGCACGGCCGGCATGGTGTTTGGTGCCGACAGTCAGTTGCTGGCGCGCAGGCTGCAGGATGGCGCGGCGGCCCCCCTGTGGTTGCTGGGAAACGAGGGGCGTACCTTGTACCTGGTACACAGTGTGCCGTTGTGGCTGGGTGTGGAGGGCACTGGTCGAATGGTTTTGCTGCAGCCCCTGGATAACGGTGTTGTGGCAAGCCTGGCCGCGCAGGATGTGCATCTGCACCTGGTGCTGGATGGTAGGGTGCTGGCTGGCACTGCCGGTAGCGAGGACGTTGGCAAACCGCTCGACGCCAGCTTCTCGGGGCGCACCCGAGAGGATGGGCGCACCACGGAGCAGCGAATCTTTCCGTTTCTGGGCAACGGACCCCATACGCCGGTGCTGGTCATTCACCAGCAGGTGCGTGAACGCCTGTCGGTGCCCATGCTGCTGATCGGTAGCGTTGCCTTGCTGGGGGTACTGACCCTGCTGTTGTGGCTGGTCATCGGGCGTTGGGCCAAGGGTGTCACCGACCGCGTGAGTGCGCTTTCCAAAGCCTCGGCCCTGTTTGCCGTCGACCATGCCATTGAGGGTCCGGTGCGCCAGGCACTGGACCAGGCGCAGGTACAGCCGGACGAGATTGGCGATGTCGCACAGGCCAGCCGCGACATGATGGAGAGCGTGCGGTTGTACGACGAAGAGCACTTCGCCTATCTGCAAACGCTCGACATTCTGGAAGAGGGCGTGGTGGAGATTGCATCGGACGGCAGCTACTTGCGTGCCAGCCCGGGCTGGACGCGGCTGGCAGGCACCGAGCGCAGCCACCGCGGAATACTGTTCGAGTGCTTCCATCCGGAGGATGTGGACGATTTTCGGCAGCATTTTGGCCAGCTGTTTACCGGCGAAAAAACCAGCCTCAAGGGCCGTATTCGCTTGCGCAGCAACGATGGCAATGGTGTGTGGTTGGAATACCGCTTTGTGGTCAGTGAGCTGGGCGCACGCATGGTTCGCAGTGTGCGTGGCGTGCTGCGTGACATCACGCAAAGCTACTTGCTGGAAAAGCACGTCACCCACATGGCCCTGCATGACGCGTTGACCGGTCTGCCCAACCGCGTGTTGCTGGAGGACCGCTGCAAGATTGCCCTGCGCACCGCCGAGCGCAATGGTCACAAAGTCGCGCTGGGATTCATGGATCTGGACCATTTCAAGCACGTCAACGACCAGTTTGGTCACAAGGCCGGTGACGAAATGCTGCTCTACCTGTCCAACGTATTGCATGGCTGCCTGCGCGCGGGCGATACATTGGCACGCTGGGGTGGCGATGAGTTTGTGGTGCTGTTGACCGACCTGGCGGGGCAAAAAGGCGCGCACGAGGCCATTGCCAAGATGGGGGCGATCTGCCAGGAGCCCATCGTGATCAATGGCAATGTTTTCAACGCCACCTTCAGCATGGGGGTGGCCATCTTCCCCGACGATGCCAGCACGGTGGATGCTTTGTTGTCCCAGGCGGACCGCGCCATGTTTTCCGCCAAACAGCAGGGGCGCAACACTGTTCGCTTCTTTGCCGACATCTCGAATGTCGAAGAAGAGCGTGAGTTGGTGTATATCCAGCACCGCCTGGCCGCTGCCATCAAGGACCACAAGATACAGACCTGGTTCCAGCCCATTGTCGATGTGCGCACCCGCCAGGTGGTGAGTTGCGAAGCGCTGGCGCGCTGGTATGACGACAGCTATGGCTGGGTGTCGCCAGCCACTTTCATTCCCATGGCCGAGAGCCTGGGGCTGATCCGCGAGTTGGGGCAGCAGGTCTGGCAGCAGGCGGTGCAGGGCCTGCACCGCTGGCGTGAGGCCGGCATGGACATGCGCATCTCGGTCAATGTGTCGCGCCGCCAGCTGTTCACCCCGACCTTCACGGCCGACCTGCTGGCCGATCTGGACCGGCTGGCCATTCCGGTGTCTGTGGTGGATCTGGAAATCACCGAGAGTGTGGCCATGGAAGATGCCGACTTCACGGCCAGGCGACTGATCGAACTGACCGAGGCCGGTTTTGGCATCGCCATTGATGACTTTGGCACCGGCTATTCATCGCTGTCGCAGCTGCATGACATGCCGGCGACCAAGATCAAGATCGACATCTCGTTTGTGCGCCGCGCCCACAGCGACCAGGGGGCGCAGCTGATTCAGGCGATCGTGAATATCGCCGGGGCGTTCAAGTTGCAGACTGTGGCCGAAGGCGTGGAGAGCGACGAAATCGCCGCATCGCTGCAGGGCTTCGGGGTGGACCTGCTACAGGGCTACCACTTTGGCAAGCCCATGCCGGTAACCGAGTTTGAGCACTACCTCGCCACCCGGTTCAACCGGACGGCCCCGTTCTAGCGGCTGATGCCCAGGGCGGCACGCATGCCACCCACGATGAAGCTCACCAGCAGCGGCCGGGCAGCCGGGTCGTTGGGGGTGTTCTGGTCGTCGGACAGGCGCTGCACCCGCACATCGCTGAGGTGGTGCATCAGCGCGCCTAGCGCAAACTGGTAGCACCAGGCAATCTGGCTGCGGCTAGCCTGGGGCAGGGTGCGGTGCAGTGCGTCGATGAAGGCCCTGGCCAGCGGGTCGAAATAGGCGCGCAGCACCCGGTCGGTCACCTCGGTCGCGTAAAACAGTTCGCGGGCTACCAGCAGCGCGTAGTACTCGCCCTCCATGCTGGCGCGCAGTCGCAGCACGGGGTCAACAAAGGCTTCAATGATGTGCAGTAACCGGGCGTCGCCGGTATGGCGGCTTTCGGCGTCGCGCAGCGCCTGCAGACGCTCTTCAATGGTGACGTTCCAGTGCGCAAAGATGGCTTCAAACAATTCGTGCTTTTGGCCGTAGTAGTAGCCTACCAGTGCCAGCGGCACATCGGCCTCCACGGCGATCTGGCGTATGGTGACCGCGTGGTAGCCCGACTGGGCAAACAGCTTTTCGGCGGCCAGCAAAATGGCCGCCTTGCGATCCGGGCGTGCAGCACCCACGGTGCCCGCAGCGGGGTTCAGGCGGCGATTGAGTGACGCGGATGCCATGTCCATGTCGCCATTGAGCGTTGGTACAAAAGTATTGAACATTCGTACAAACCCTGAGCGCGCGTGACAGCGTCGGCGGGCTTTGCTTGCTACGCTAGCTGCATGTCCAAAGCACCTTACATCCCCCAGATTCGCCTCTACCAGAACTGGCTGCACGCGCAGCGGGGCCTGCGTTTTGAATCGTATGACGCGCTGTGGCGCTGGTCCACCACCGAGCTCGACGCGTTCTGGCAAAGCATCTGGGATTACTTCGACGTGTGCTCCCCCACGCCGCACACGGTGGCGCTGGCGCTCAACCGCATGCCTGGCGCGCAGTGGTTTCCCGGCGCGCAGGTGAACTATGCGCAGCAGGTGTTTCGCCATGTCGATGCAGCGCATGCCGCAGGGCTGCCCGCGCTCATCAGCCACAACGAGCAAAGTCTGGCCAGTGGTGCGCCAGCGCAGGAAATCCGCTGGCCCGAACTGCGCCGCCAGGTGGCATCGCTGGCGCTGCACCTCAGGGCGCAGGGCTTGCAACCGGGTGACCGCGTAGCAGCCTACCTGCCCAACATCCCCGAGGCCATGGTGGCGTTCCTGGCGGTGGTGAGTCTGGGCGGCGTGTGGAGCATTTGCGCACCCGACATGGGGACCAATGCGGTGCTGGACCGCTTCAGGCAGATCGAACCCACCGTGCTGATTGCCTGCGACGGCGTGCACTTTGGCGGCAAGGACTTTGACCGGCGTGCGGTGGTGGCCGAACTGTGCGATGCGTTGCCCAGCGTGCGCCATGTGCTGCTGCACAGCAACCTGGGACTGCCTGAAGTTGCTATCAATTCAGGAGCTACCTGCGCACGTTTCACGGGGGCTACAGGCCGAAGTGATGCAGAAGTCGCTGCTTTTGTGCCGCTATGGCTACCGTTTGACCACCCGCTGTGGATTGTGTATTCCAGCGGCACCACCGGTCTGCCTAAACCCATTGTCCATGGCCATGGCGGTACGGTGCTGGTGGCATTGGCACTGAAGATCCTGCACAACGATGTCGGTTGCAGCTATGAGGTCAACTCCTTTGGCGAGCGCTACCACTGGTACAGCTCGACCGGTTGGGTGATGTGGAATGCGCAGATGAGCGGGCTGCTCAATGGCACAACCTGCTGCATCTTTGACGGCAGCCCCGGGGGCCGTACCGTGGACGCCCAAGGCAACAAGGTCGCGCCCGACTGGACCACGCTGTGGCGTTTTGGCAGTGCCGTGGGGGCGACTTTCTTTGGTGCGGGTGCGGCGTTCTTTGCCAACTGCATGAAGGCGGGCATTGACCTCGCGCAGTGCGGCGACCTGAGCCAGGTTCGTGCGCTGGGAACCACCGGTTCACCATTGAGCGAGGAGGCGCAGCGCTGGGGGACGGACCAGTTTCGAAAGCTGGGAACGCCTGATATCTGGTGGTGCAACATTTCTGGTGGAACGGACTTTGCGGGGGCATTCATTGGCGGCAACCGGGAGCTGCCGCTGGTCCCGGGGGAAATGCAGTGCCGCCTGCTGGGTTGCGCGGTGGAGTCCTGGAGCGAACAGGGCCAGCCAGTGATCGGCGAAGTGGGCGAACTGGTTTGCACCCAGCCCATTCCGAGCATGCCGCTGTACTTGTGGGGTGACGAGGACAACAAGCGCTACCTCTCCAGCTATTTCGATATGTACCCCGCAGGACACGGCCGCAAACCCGGTGGCGGTGATGCACCGCCCGAGGCCGGGCCGGTCTGGCGCCACGGCGACTGGCTGCGCATCGGAGCACATGGCGGCTGCGTGATCTTTGGCCGCAGCGATGCCACCATCA
>JAGWUS010000004.1 GCA_028868305.1 Burkholderiales bacterium
ACGCCATCTTCCTCGATATAAGCCTTGCCGCTACAGGTCGCAATGGCGGGATTGGCCTCCATGCGGTCCATCAGGATTTCAAAATACCGTGGGGGCAAGCGCAGATCAAGATCCAGTTTGCACAAAAACTCGTAGTCATCCGGGTTCACTGCTTCATACCCCGTGTAGAAAGCATCAATCACTCCCGGCCCCACTGCGCGGTGCCCACGGTCTTTGCGGGTCACGATCTGTATCCAGCTGTGGCGTGCCGCATATTCCGCAAGGATTTGCGGTGTGGCGTCAGTGGAACCGTCATCCACAATGACCCACTTGGCCGGCTGCACCGACTGCGCCACCACAGTATCCAGTGTCTGGCGCATGTAGTCCGCTTCGTTGCGGCAAGGAGATATGAGAAGGTAGCTTTTGTTTTTCATTTGTGTTCGATGAGCCGCGAAGATCTTCCACGCAACCGTTCCTGCCTGTATTTGATTTGTCCCTGCAACTCTGGAAACTTGCCCAAGACGAGAAACAATGCCCGCCACCAATTCTGCCTTGGAGACGCGTTGCCACCAAGCGCCAGGCGGACGACCTGAAAAGGATAGGCCAAGGTCAACATGAGTGTTAGAAGCGGAGACCAGAGCGCGGCGAAAGCAGCAGATACAGGAATTGCAAAAGCCCAGAACCAGGTGCTACGCGAGGCCCGCACGCCGCGGCGCTCAGGGGCGATCTTGTCTACCACGGTCGCCTGAGCATCACTGTATCCAGAGCGCACAGCACGCAACCACCATTGACCAAAGCGATGCATATTGGCATCGTGCAAGGCCATGTCGTCCGCAATGCGCCAGATCTTCCCGCCACGAGATCGCAAACGGGAGCAAAGTTCCGGCTCTTCGCCGCAGATCAGCGCGGAATTGAAGCCACCAACCCGCTCGAACGCACTGACTCGCATCATGGCGAGACCGCCGCACATCCTGGCTTCACCTGCCGGGGCATCCCACTCCAGATCACACAGCATGTTGTAGACACTAGCCTCCGGGTGCTTTTCACGCAGGCGCCCGGCTACCACCACAACTTCAGGGTGCTGATCCATAAATCTACTGGCCGCACCCAGCCATTCAGAATGGACCTCACAGTCACCGTCAACAAATTGCACATACTGCAAAGCTGGGGCAACGTTTCGGAGTCTGTCAAAGCCGCCGTTGCGTGCACGCGCCGCGGTGAAGGGCGTGCGCATATCGAGTGCAACCACTTCCACACCCCGTTCCTGGGCCATGGCCACAGAGCCATCGGTGGAGCCGGAATCCACATACACGATCAGACAGGCACTCTCCTCCAATGACGCCAGACACCGCTTCAGGCGTTCGCCCTCGTTGCGACCAATGACCACGACACCAATGCACTGGGAACCAGAGTTTCTGGCGCTTGCTGTATTCTTGGTTACATCGGCTGCTGCCACTAAAGATCCTCACTGTGCTGCGGTAACATGGGCTGCACCCATTGTATTCTTGGGCAGGTGTCTGCCCGTGGACGAATGGGGGCCGGCAGGTATTTGCCGTACTGGGAGTGAGTGATGAATTTACCGTTGCCGCGTGTCAGTGTATTGATGGCCGTGTTCAATACGGCGAGCTACCTGCAGGAAGCACTGACCAGCATCAGCGGTCAAAGTTTTGCAGATTTTGAGCTGATCGTTGTGGATGATGGCTCCAACGACGGCTCTACCCAGATTCTGCGGGCCTTTGCCGCTACGGAACCGCGAATGCGTTTGATCGTTCGCGAAAACCGGGGGCTGATCTCCACCCGCAACGAACTACTGCAAGCAGCCAATGGCGAACTGATCGCCTGGATGGACTCGGACGATTACTCTTCCACCAACCGCTTGGCCCTACAGGTGGCACGATTTGATGCCGAACCAGACTTGGTCTGCCTGGGCGGCTTTGCGCAGTGCATTGATCCCAATGGAGAGTATTTGAATGTAGAGCGGTATCCATTGGAGCACCAGGAAATTCTTGCAGAGCAGCAAAAGGGGGGGGCCATGCGGTTCCCGACCACCATGATGCGACGTGACGCGGCCCTGCGGGCCGGTGGGTTTCGGGAGCCATTCAGAATTGGCGAGGACTTCGACTTGTTTCTGCGCTTGAGTGAGGCCGGGCAAATGGCAAATTTGCCGGGCGTGATCTATTTCTACCGCCAGCATTTGTCCAGCGTATGTTCCACCCTGGGGCCGCGTTGGACGATTTATCGTGACGCAATACTGGAACTTGCACAGGAACGCAAGACCTCAGGTTCGGACAAGCTACAGCGTGGTGAGGGACTGGATATTGCTGCAACGCCACTAATGAATATGCGGCCCTTTGAAGCGCGCACCTACCTTCGCTGGGCCAATGAAGCACTGCAAAATGGTAATACCTCACTTGCATGGAAATACACCGTAGCCTCCCTGGCAAAGCAACCTATGTCCCGTGAAGGCTGGAAGACTGCAGCACGCTGTTTACTGCCGCAGCTGCGCAAACCGATGTGAATGACAGCTACCTGTATATGACCGCAAAAAGATCATCGCTTAAAAAATCATTTCTCACCGGGTCAGCATGGACACTATTCAGCGTTGGAGCGAGCCAGGCACTGCGACTAGGCAAAAGCCTGGTTTTATCCCACCTGCTGTTTCCGGAAGCTTATGGCCTTATGGCCATTGTGTGGGCCGTGTTGTATGCACTGGACTTGCTGTCTGACGTGGGCATAGCGCCTGCGATTGTACGAAGCGCGCGAGGGGATGACCCCCAGTTCCTGAATACCGCGTGGACTATGAAAACAATACGGGGGGGCGTGCTATTTCTGGTTGCGTGCGCTCTGGCCTACCCACTTTCGATTTTTTATAACCAGCCGAAATTAGCCTTGTTGATTCCCGTAGCAGGACTGACCACTCTGGTAGAGGGATTTGTTTCTACCAATATGTATAGCGCCCAGCGCAGCATGGTGTACAGCCGCAATACCTTATTGGAGTTGTCCAATGAGCTGGTGGGTCTGACGGTGACTTTAATTTGGGCCTATGCCTCTCCCAGCGTCTGGGCACTGGTAGGCGGTGCTGTGATTGGCAGGTTTTACCATGTGGCTGCCAGCCACCTGATTTTGCCGGGCATCCGCAATACATTTCTTTGGGATGCCAAAGCGTTTAACGAACTGCTGCATTTTGGAAAGTGGATTTTCTTCAGCAGTGTCATTTTTTTGCTATACGCACAGGGGGACCGCATGCTCCTTGGAAAGTACTTGGACGCCACCACCCTGGGTATCTATAGTATTGCAATCATGCTCACGGAAGCAGTAGGCGGAGTCATCGGCAAATTGAACGATACGGTGCTTTACCCGGCGCTCAGCCAGGTAGTAAACAGCGAGAGACACCGTCTGCGTGAAGTGCTCTACAAAGCAAGATTGGGTACAGATGCGTTGACCGTCATGCCCATCGCCATCTTGATGATGATTGGCAGCGAAGTAGTCCATGTGCTTTACGACTCGCGTTACCATGCTGCGGGCTGGATGCTGCAAATACTGTGTGTTCGACTGCTTATGTCGGCAATACTGTCCGGCAGTTCATCCTGCCTGTTTGCACTGGGACACTCGCGTTACTCGGTGATCCAGAATATTTGCCGCGCGGCATGGCTGTTCATTGGAATTCCAGTCTGCTGGCCAAAGTTTGGCATAGAGGGCGTAGTCTGGGTGGTTGCAACCACTGAAGTACCAGTGCTGATTGTGCTTTGGTCCGGTTTGCTGAAGTACAAAATTCTGTCGCTTCGGCACGAGGCAAGGTCATTGGCGTTTGTTGCCGCCGGATGTGCGATCGGATATGGACTGCTGCAGATTCCCATAGGCCGATCCTAAACCCACGAGCAGATAGAAAACCTTGGGGAGCACACCATAGAAGCTACCTGTCGCCATGAAGAATGCCGTAGCCAGCATGGCAGCAAGCAAGCTGGCTCCCATTCGAGCCATGTCATCATCCTGAGGGATGGCGCGCCTTTGCTGTTTCCACGATGACCACATGGCTAGCAGAAACGGCATGACAAATAGGAAAAGCCCGACAATTCCGTAAAGCATTGCAATCGATGCGTACACGTTGACCAGATCGATAATGCCCTGGCCTTGTCTCAGTTGCTCCAGATTCCTGGTGAAGAAAGGATCGCCGAAAAGGGGGTTCTTTTGTATGAGTTCCCAGGACGACTGTGCAAGACGCTCGCGGTACTCCACGTTGAACGAGTCCACTGTTCCAACAAACGGTAGTTTCTCAATGACCTTGGGGCCAACTGGAGAAATCAAAACGAGCGCCGCAACCGGCACAGCGATCAGTGCGACTTTGACAAGACTCTTTACACCTTTGGGGCCGAGCAGCGTATAGACCACATACCCTAGTACGGCTCCGATCCATGGTGCGCGGGACATGGCAGCGAACAATCCCAGCCAGTAGCCCGACATACCGGCAATCCGTTTGTAAGGCTTAGGTTCCCGGTTGGCCACATACAACCATAAAGCAAAAGCAACGGAGAGGATAAACCCCAGCGCCAACGAATGCCCTGTAGAAACCTGCGCACGCAGAGCACCGTCCCGGAACAGATAGACTTCCGTCTCAATGCCCCACGCATCCGGCAAACCCCGGTAGAGCACCCATACCTTTTGCGATTCGAAAACAGCTAAAGGCACCATGATTGCGCACGCCAGGCAAAAAACGGCAAGAACCTCTGCCAACTTGTGTTTGGTATTGCAGATGCGGCTCACCACATAGACCAACACGATGCAATCCAGGAAGAACAAAAACCCCCGACGAGCTGTATTGGTGATGTCTTCGTAAGGCATCAGAAAAATCAGTTGCAAGACTAGATAGGCCCACAAATACCGATCTATCCCCTTGTGTCGGCCAAGCGCTGTCTTGTCCTTGGCATGCATGAGCCTCCACGCAGTGGGAATCAACACCGCAAAGGCCAAGATCCTGTAGTTGCTGAGATCAAAGAATTTGTTGACAAAGACCGCTGGCAATTCCATGCTGACAGGCGGAATAACGTGTAGCAGCAGTACGTACAAGGCAACAGGATTTTCATCCTGACCCGCAGCCCAATACATGAGTGGCAGCGCGACTGCGACATAAATCCAGAAACTGGGACTGATGAACGCGGTTGTTGTAAGAGCAAGCCAGACATTGCGCCTGCGAAGGTAGTCCGCTCCGCTCATGAATCGCAGACAAAGTGGTTTAGCGATGATGAACACGGCCATGGCCATGACCAGTACCACCAGTAGGGCCTTGAGATTGGTCATCAGTTATCCGAACCGCGCTGTGCCAGCGCCAGCCTATTCCGCAACGTCGATCAGAGGCGGATCGTTGAGCACGGAACCCACGATGTTGATCGACGATTGCTTGAGTTCAGATATGAGCTCGGTAAACGATGACAACTTGGTCTCATTAGCACGGGCGACTGCAAGCGCGGCGCCTGCCTTGGCGGCCACAATCAACGCATCTGCACCCGCAGTCAGCGATGAGGTGTCGATGAAGACGATGTCATAACTTCTTCCAGCCCATTCAAACAGCTCCGACAGATTTTCGCGGTTCAATAGCTCCAGTGGGTTGGGCGGTATAGGCCCCGCTGGAAGCACTTGTAACTTAGGGATAAACGGAATTGTGTGCAAGGCACTGGCAACATCAGATCGGCCGGCCAGCAGACTGCTGAATCCTAACTGGTTATTCAATTGGAATAGAACATGCTGGCGCGGGGTGCGCATATCTGCATCGATCAGCAAAGTATTTGCGCCCATCTGGGCAAACACAATAGCGAGATTGGCTGCGAGATAACTGCCGCCCTCTGCCCGACCCGAACCCACCACCGCCAGCATCGCATACCCAATTGCTTGGTCAAACCAGCGCAATTTTAACTGGCTGCGAATGGAACGCAGTTGGTCAACCTCGTGGCTGAAGGGCATGTAGGCTGCCACCAACTCTGGATTAATGACCCGGCCGCTGCTCCGGGGCAAGTATGCGTACTCATATTGGTAAGAAAGTGCGTAACGAATGTCACCCTCACTGATCAGGCCCAATTGAATGGCGGCCTCACCAAAGCGAATTTTCTTTTCGCGCTGGTATTCAATGACCCGATAGGCATCGTCTTTGCTGATGACACCGGCATCCACCAAAATGGTGCCGATGGAGCGTTTGGTACTGTTTCGACTTGTGGGGCCATTGACATCGTCGTCAAGATCGATATCAAGTTCGCTGGGGAACAGAGAGGAATGGAAACGCTCTTCGCTCATGACAACCCCGCCAGGCGGCTAGCGGCCGCAATTTCTTTACGCACTTTGCGCTTGGTAAAAAATTTCTTGAACAAAGCGAGACGCTCTGAAATCGAGTACTCATTGCCTCGCCGCTCGATTACACCCAATACTGGCACATCATCAATCATGATGTCCTGCATCACGCGCACCTTGCGATTGAGCATTTCCAAACCTAGCGCAACTGCCATGGCCACTGCCAACGCGCCCAAAATAGTACCCGCCAGATACTTTGGAACATTGGGCTTTGCCGGCACTGTGGGTTCGACCGCCGGACTGAGAATTGAAACGTTGGCCTGGTCAGTCTGCTTTTCCAGATTGAGCTGGTTGCTGCGTTGCAACACAGAGTCGTAAATGCGCTTGGCGGCTTCTACGTCTTGGCTCAGCACGGCCAGATGATCACGCTGCGCCTTCAAAGATAGTACGCGCTCTTTTTGAGCAGCGATGACTGCACGCAACTCGCCCTCTCGCAGACCTGCAGTCGTTTTGGCCACCCCGGTACTGCCGGACACCCTGCTGATTTCCTGAGCGAGTTGTTGTTTGAGTTCGGCGACCTGACCTTCAAGTTGAACGCGCTGCGGATGGTTGGGGCCCAGATTGACGCTAAGTTCAGTGAGCTTGTTCTCGGCGCGGTTTAAATCGGCGCGAAGCCCCTGGACCACCGGGCTGGCCTGCACGTCTGGTGACATCTCGCCTCCAGAGGTCTTCTGGCGACTGCTGATGGCCATGTTTTCACCCTGAATGGCAACCAGTTGGGCCATGAGTGCATCCAGACGCTGACTCTCAACATCGGCCCGCTGATCGTTGCTGACGATGCCGTTTTTGCGTTGAAACTCGGAAAGCTTTTCTTGCGCAGACTCAACATTTTCACGCAGGGATTTGAGGCGGTCATCAAACCAGTCTGCATACTGACGCACCGGCTCCACACGCAAGTCAACGGTCAAGTCGAGGTAGGCTTGCGCGTAGCTATTCACCACAGCCGTTACGAACTTGGGGTCCGCGCCTTCATACGTCAATCGAATGACATTGCTGCCACTCTGAGGCTCGGCGAGCAATCCTTTTCGCAGCATGGATGCGTAGTAGTTCTCCACAGGAACCTTGCCCTTGGTGGCCACATTCCATTGCTCAACCAAGCTGGGTGTATCGGCAATACGCAGACGCTTCACAACACCAATAGCAACCCGTTCGCTCTGCAGAATGGCAATTTGAGTCGCCATGTAGTTGCCACCGGTCACTACAGCTCCCGCGATGGGGTCTGCACGCAGATCCACCAGCAGATCAGTGCTGGCTTGATAGGTTTTGGGGGTTGTCCAGGTATACGTGCCACCGGCCACGGTAATCAGCACAAAAACGAGGGCTGCGACATAGCGATGCGCAAAGAGAATAAGTAGTACCTGTTTAGGTGTCATGCTGCGGCGCTCGTTTAGAACAAGCTTTCACGGACAAAAATGACATCGTCCGGTTGGACAATGTCATTTAAATCAGGTGTCATTTCTTTGGCGCTGCCATCCGCAGCCTGACGGTGCAGGCGCAAGCGCTTCTCCGTACCCCGGGCAGTGGGCCCTCCTGCCATGACCAAGGCCTGCATAAAGGTCATATTGCGCTCAAGTCGGTAAGACCCAGGGCGCTGCGCCTCACCGTACACATAGAAAACTGGCGCGCGGTGTACATAGACCACGTCACCACCGGCCATCAGAATGTCACCAGTGGACTTGCCCTCAAGATAGAGCGCCGCCACGTTGATTTCCTGACGCATGGGTTTGCCATTGCGCTGGCCGGTAACGATAACCGTGTCGGAACCGGTTGGTGAAATACCACCAGCAACTGCCAGTACATCGGACAGTCGGGTATTCGCATATTCAAGGGGCACCTGCCCTGGCCTACCTACGGCACCCAGTACCGAAACCTGTTTACGCCTAGCCTGCACCAAGGTGATGGTGACTTGCGGTTGCTGCATGAAACCACCCAATTTGAGTGCAGCCGCAATGACCCTCTCGGCATCTGGAATGTTTAACCCGGCCAATTTGGCAGAGCCGATCAAGGGATAGGTAATGGAACCACTCTCTTGAATACGCGTCTCCAACGTCAGATCAGGATTTTGAAACACCTGAACACGCACGGTATCACCCGCGCCCAGCTTGTCTTCAAACACTTTGTCCTGGGCTTGAACACTACTGATACCAGCAAGTACCCCCAACAGGCAAATTGCGAGAAATCGAAAAATGAGAGTCTTGTTCATTTGAGTCCCTTGATACCTTTTTCGAGGTTGACAGCATCGGGCGTGAAAACTTCTTGCCCCTTGCCGGATTGAGTCCGTGCCTCGGCACGGGCTTTGGCCCTTGCCTCTTGTTCCGCCTGACTGACCGCCCGCTCTTGCGCCTTTTGGGAAGCCAATGTATCGGCATCTGCCTTGGCTTTGGCCTTGGCTTGGGCTGCCGCTTCGGTTGCCGCCTTGGCATCAGCCTCGGCTTTCGCTTTGTAAGCGCCCTCACCACCCGCAAACTCACCAAAGTATTCAATTTTGGCCTTGGTCTTCATATCGACTTTGGCCAGCTTGACAGCTTCAGCGCCACGCTGATTGGACAAAAAGACCTTAATCGTGGGCAAAGCCTGCACCTCCGTCACGGGCTGTGCGCGTGACGCAACTACCTTGACGACAAGGTAGCCTTCTTTGCTTTCCACCAGGCCGATCTGGCCATCCTTGAATGCATGCAGTTTGGGAAGCACTTCCAGTGGCAGCTGCTCTGCAGGGCGGGTGCCGCCATTGACTGCGAATTCCACTTTTCGTTCTTTCAACCAGGCAACCATTTCCTCCATGCTCTTGACGGACGATGCGTGGGCACGAATTAAATCGATGCCTTCGACGTTCTTACCAATTGCGATTTCCTGCAAGTTGTAGATGCGGCGCTCGCCGAACAATGCGGGGTGCTCCGCATAGTAGGCCTTGGCCTCATCATCCGTGGGCTTGGGCTGGGCTGATGCGATCTGCTCCAGCGCTGCACGGGCCAAGATTTCACGTCGGGCAGCCTCAATCGCTGCAACGACCTCAGGGGTACGATCAAGCTTCTTACTCATGGCCAGATTGATGGCCAGTTGCTGGTCCACCAAGCCACCCAGAATGTCAGCCTTGGCTTGGGGTAAATTTTCGGGTGTGATTCCACGCGCCTTAGCCAACACTGCGTTGATTTGGTGAACAGAAATTTCCTCACCATCGACAGCAGCGACCACTTGGGTCGCTGTCTTTTCCTTTTTACCGCATGCAGTCGTCAATAGTGCAACTGCACACAGCACAGCAACATAAGCAAAGATACGCGGGTATTTGGATGATGGATGCATATTGCCTGCTAAAAATACTAGAAAGTGAACACTGCAGACAAACCAGCGGTGTGAGCGATGAAATCTGTGTTGACGACGTTGGAACTGCGGGAATTTTCCCCAATTGTCACAGCCAGCGTAGCCGCAGGGCGCGGTTGCCAGCTGAGTGACAAAGAAGTATCGCGCGTACGGTCCTGACGGGAAGCAGGGACACCGGTCGGGTTGCCTCGGTCATCACGCACTGCTTCACGGTATTGAAGCCGAAGGGATGTTTTGGTGGTGATTTGCCACGCCGGCGCCAGAGTAAAGGCATCGGTTTGGGTGTGCGTAGTACCCGCAGTTTGGTAACTAGCCAGGTCACGTTGCCAACCAGCGGAAACCGATACCCTGCCAGTGGCTCGCCATACGAGTGTCAATGCCCCAGATGTTCCACTGAAGTCAAATTGGGGTACCACGCCAAAATGCTGCTCAAGATAGGCTATGTGGCCATTGACTGTGGAATTACCACTAAGAACCCAAGCGACGGCCACATCATGGGTGGTGCTGGTGTAGTCATTGATGCTGGTGCCACTCGCCCTTTGCAGAGAATAGGCCAGTGAACTACCTGACCCCACAGAATAGCGTACCCCCCCGATGACGCCGGTCGAACGATTGTCCGACTGATTAGTCAATGCCTGCTCATTCGTGGAACTATTGTTTGCAACACCCGCTGTGACCTGCCATGGGCCTCCCAACTCGAAAATTGCAGATAAAGCAGCGTTATCAGTGATGTTCTTGTTGCGAAGATTGGAGTTGAGGCTGTCGGCAGTTGCATTTAAGGATTCGGTGCGCACGGTGGACAGGCTGCCATGCAACTGGGGTGTGACACTCCAGAGCCATGCCGCGTTGTAGTTTTGCGCAACGAAGTCAAAATTTGTATAGGTCTGATGCTGTGTGCCAACCAAACTGGCATCGAACTCAAATCGCTGCAAACTATAGGGAACGGCGACGTTGACTCCGATAGTTTGTGATGTGATCCGCTCGGACACAGCTCCCACCGGCGCGCTAAAGAAGTTGTCATTATTGAGAATGCTAAGGTTGCCGCGCAACTTCACAACATCCTGCGACTGCGCCCATACCCCGCACTCACCCGATGCAGCGAGCATTAACAAAAACCATTGGGCGCGGGCAAAGAACATGACGATCAGACCGAGTTTTCCAGAATGCCTGGCAGCATCCTAAAGGTAGCATGGCGCAGCCTGGAAGTATTAAGTCGCAAGAGCATCAACATAAATTTATTCCCCAGCCGCGGATGTTCAGCAAGTAAGGCATTGAAGCTGTCTCGGGTCATCACGCCAAAGTCACTCGGTTCGGTCGTGACACAGCTGGCAAACCGCCGTTGCCCATCAATCAACGACATTTCGCCAATCATCTCACCCGGCTTGAGCGCATGCACAACCTTTTCTTCGCCATCGTGTTTTTTGAGGATGACCGCTTGCCCTGTAACCAAAATGGCCAGGAAGTCGCCTTCATCACCCTCGCGCACCACGGTTGAATCCCGGGGAACACCGAAACACTCCAAGTATTCGCTCAACAGTGCCGTTTCCTGCCTGCTGAAGTCATCGAACATGTGTTGAGGCTCCACCGCCTCGATAAACTCATTGACAAAACCACTGACAGTGCCAAGTGGTTCTGCGTCAGGCTGCAACTCAGCAAAATTTGATGTCATGTAGATGCAGTCTCCAATTTTTGATCTTCACGGCTTTGCTGCTCTTTTTTAAACCCCTGGCAATTATGCATATTCAGTATTCAGTTCAACAATAGTCCGTTGGGGCTAATTGATACAAGTTCAGTAGGCTTGCTGGTCCTTCATAACCAGCCGGATGGTTCTGAAAATAATGTACAAATCGAGTCGCAAGGACCAGTTACGCAAATAATCGAGGTCGAAATCGATACGGCCTTGCATCTTGTCAAGGGTATCCGTCTCTCCACGATAGCCGTTGACCTGGGCCCATCCGGTAATCCCTGGCTTGACTTTATGACGCACCATATAGCCTTTGATCAGCTTGCGGTACATTTCGTTGTGTGCTACGGCATGGGGGCGAGGGCCCACAATGCTCATGCGACCCTGCAGCACGTTCACAAACTGCGGCAACTCATCAATGGAAGTTTTGCGCAGAAACGCCCCCAATGGCGTGATCCGGCGGTCGTTTTTGGTGGCCTGTTGAACGTTGGCACCATCTTCAGTAACCGTCATGGACCGGAATTTGTAAACCAGAATTTCCTTACCATCCAGCCCGTATCGACGCTGGCGGAAGATGATTGGCCCAGGTGATCCCAGTTTTACAGCGATGGCAACCGCCAACAAGATGGGAGAAATAAGTGCCAAGATGATAATTGATAAAACAATGTCACTCAGGCGTTTAACAAAACCGTTGGACCCGGTAAATGGCGTCTCACACACAGAAATGACAGGCATACCACAGACAGCTCCGGTTCTCCCCTGAATCAGATCGGTAACGAACATATCCGGCACGAAGAATATGGATGCGGTCGTGTCCTTCAACTCATCGAGAATATGCAAAATGCGCGGCTGCGAGGCCATTGGTAGTGACAAATAGATAAGCTGGATATTCTTTTCACGCACGAATTTGGACAACTCGTCCAAACGTCCAATCATTCGGTAATCGCTGGATGCATCAAGCCGGTTTAGATCGCGGTCATCAAAAAAACCGGCGAGCTCAATGCGGGAATATGGAGTTTCACCCACCCGGCTCGCCAGCGCTACGCCCTGCTCGTTCATGCCAACAATAATGGCGCGCCGCGGAGGCCCTTGTAACTGAATGAGGTAAGGGGCTACACCCCTCAGCAGAAAGTGTGCACCCGCCTGGATGAACGGTGCCGCCACCATCCAGATGGCCATGGCCCGCCTGGAAAACTCGGACTGATAGCCTGTTGCATAACCCGTCAACGCCAGCAACCCAGCCGTCCAGATCCAGCTAACGAATATTTCACCTATGACCTGAAATACCGGCATGCCAAGGCGCGGCGTACCGGGGAAGGTAATCGCAAAAAGCAGGACGGACAAGATGAGGTAGGGGGCCGGAAGATCGCCCTCGAAATAAATGGCGACAGCCCAAAGTGAGAGAACCAGGACTATAGGCTCCAGCCCTGACTCTAAAGCACTTAGCAGATTGTCCTTCCCTAAGGGCGGTGCTGACTTCGACTGCAGGGACAAACCGAGCTTCTTATCCTCACGCATTTTGCTTCAGGTTTTTCACGGCCGTCGTATTGCCGTAGACATTTTTGAAGGTAGCCACTGCCTGTGCGCGGTTGAAAACGTCAAGCTTCTTGAAGATGCGTTGCATGTGATTCTTGATTGTGAAAGAACTGACGTTGAGAATGCTACCAATCTCTCCGTTGGTTTTACCCATGGCCACCCACTTCATGATCTCTGCCTCGCGCTCGCTCAACACCTCGTTGTCACTGCAATCGCCCTCTGCCAATTCGCCGGCTTGGGCTGCCGGTTTTTCCGCATACTGGTTGGGCATAAGATCTACTTGCCGAAGAGCGGTGTCTATATAGGGAAGCAGGAATCTAATCGCATTGGCCTCATTCTTGCGTCGTTTGGGGTGCCTGCTAAAAAAGACATACAGGCAATCATGACGCCCCCGCTGGTCATTGATGCCGTGTACAAGCGAAGACTTCATATGCAGCATGGCGTCTGCAATCGGGCCACTGGAGGCCACCCCTTCCCAGGCGAAACCATCCTGCCCCACATTGAGTGAAAATGGGCGCCGGTCCTGGGCAATCCAGCGATTGAACAGCCCCGTAAGAAGCGGTGCAATGGACTCGGCCATAGCGTTTTCGGACCGTACACCCGGCATGGCGGACACCACGTCGTAATGGATCACCCGCAAGTGAAAGTCCCCCCATGCTGCAATGAGAATATCGTGTGGCAGGTATCCTTGCAGGTCACCCTGCAGCCAACGCATCAATTCAATATGACGACGCACTCCCAAGACTTCGTCAACCAACTTGCTAAAGCGGCTGAAATCCTCGGCGTTAGGAGCACTTTCGTCGCGGGTCAGCTTTAGCATGTAGTGGAAACACCTGTGTTATGGAAACTTTTCTATCTTAACGATAAATAGTGACACCGCCATCCCCCATCTAGGGGAGCTAGCAGACAAATGTCACGAACACCGCCCGATAAAAAAGGGGGAAACTTAGCAAGCAGACTTTTTGCATGCGACGACGACGGCATCGTTGATCCGAAAACGCTATGCCGCCCAGACTCTGGGTTTTGGGACTATGGATACCCCGTGGGGTTGGCACTCTGCCACCGCCAAGCGTCCTGACACATGGTTTCCAGCCCGCGTTCAGCCCGCCAGCCCAGCAGAGTGCGGGCAAGACTGGGGTCGGCGTAACAGGATGCAATATCTCCAGCGCGGCGCGGCGCCACCTGATAGCGCACGGGGCAGCCACTGGCCCGCTCGAAGGCCCGCAACATGTTCAGCACACTGTAGCCCACCCCAGTCCCCAGATTGATCGCCACACATTGCGGACCTTGGGCCAGGTAGTCCAGTGCTTTCAAATGGCCGATCGCCAGATCGACCACATGGATATAGTCCCTCACGCCGGTGCCATCCGGGGTTGGGTAGTCGCCACCCCAGACATTGAGAAACTCGCGTCGACCTACCGCCACCTGCGCAACAAAGGGCAGCAGGTTATTGGGAATTCCCTGAGGATCTTCGCCAATCAAACCGCTGGCATGTGCACCAACCGGGTTGAAATAACGCAGGATTCCAATGCGCCAGGATGGGTCACTCAGGTACAGATCCCGCAAGATACCTTCAATAACCAGCTTGGTCTGTCCATACGGGTTAGTCGCTGACAAGGGGTGGTTTTCAGGAATGGGGAGTTGCTGTGGTTCGCCATAAACGGTCGCAGAGGAGCTGAACACCAACGTCTTGACGTCACAAGCCTGCATGGCCTCCAGCAGACGCAGTGTGCCAGTGACGTTGTTGTCGTAGTACATCAGCGGTTTCTGCACCGATTCACCCACGGCCTTGAGGCCTGCAAAGTGCACCACGGAAGTCGCTTTGCTATCAGACAGGGCTTTGGTCAAGGCATCGCCATCGCGGATATCACCCTGCACCAGATTGACGTACTTGCCGCATATCCGTTGCACACGCGCAATGGATTCGCGGGAACTGTTCGAAAAATTGTCAAAAACCGTAACGTCGTTTCCTGCATCGAGCAACTCAACGCAGGTGTGCGAACCGATGTAACCCGCCCCACCTGTAACGAAAATCATGGTTTTACCACCCTTATTTGCATCTATTGCGAGTTTAATCGCACGTCCTGCCATGGGAAGCGAGGATTTACTTTGAAGTCGCAATCAGCGATGATTTCCCCACCGGCCACGCATCGTTTATGCTCTCAAATTCATGGCATTCGTAGACCCGCTCGTATCTGACCCCGCTTCCGTTGCGTTACCCGGCATCGGCAGGGCATTGGTCGCGGCCGGCAAGCTTGGGCAAAGATCCGCTGAAGACTTGTATCGCAAGGCAGTTGCGAACAAATCCAGCTTTATTGCAGAACTGGTTGGTGGTGGCGCCGTATCCCCTGCCGATCTGGCGCATACGCTGTCAGTGGCCTTTGCGGCCCCCCTTATTGACCTCGAAGCCATAGACGCCCAACGCCTTCCCAAGGGGTTGCTGGACGGTAAGATTTGTCAGGAATACCGGCTGGTCGTTCTCAGCAAGCGAAATAACCGCCTGATGGTCGCGACGGCGGATCCCTCCGACCAGCGGGCGGCTGAAAGAATCAAGTTTGCAACCCAGATGGGGGTGGACTGGATCATTGCCGAATATGACAAACTGTCAAAATTGGTGGAAGCAACCGCCATTACCGCCACCGAAGCGATGGAAGACATCATCGGTGGCGATTTTGAATTTGATGAAAACGCCGCTGAGGCCGCTTCCGAGACATCCCAGGCCAGCGCAGCAGAAGTGGAAGACGCACCGGTGGTGCGTTTTTTGCACAAGATGCTGATGGATGCCTTCAGCATGCGGGCATCGGACCTGCACTTTGAACCTTACGAGCACTCCTACCGGGTGCGGTTCCGCATTGATGGGCAGTTGCGGGAGATTGCAAGTCCTCCGGTGGCCATTAAGGACAAGCTGGCGTCGCGGATTAAGGTGATTTCGCGGATGGACATCTCTGAAAAGCGCGTTCCCCAGGACGGCCGAATGAAGCTCAAGGTCGGTCCCGACCGGGCGATCGACTTCCGGGTCAGCACGCTGCCAACCCTATTCGGCGAAAAGATCGTCATCCGTATTCTGGATCCGAACAGTGCCAAGCTGGGCATCGACGCATTGGGTTACGACCCGGAAGAAAAAGAGCGTTTACTTAAGGCGATTGGGCGCCCCTACGGCATGATTCTGGTGACCGGACCCACTGGTTCCGGCAAGACCGTATCTTTGTATACCTGCCTGAATCTGCTGAACCAGCCCGGTGTCAACATTGCCACGGCTGAAGATCCTTCGGAAATCAATTTGCCTGGTGTGAACCAGGTCAATGTGAACGAGAAGGCCGGGCTGACCTTTGCGGCAGCACTCAAGTCCTTCCTGCGTCAGGATCCCGACATCATCATGGTCGGCGAAATACGGGATCTGGAAACCGCCGATATTGCCATTAAAGCATCCCAGACCGGACATCTGGTTTTGTCAACGCTGCACACCAATGATGCGCCAACAACGCTGACCCGCATGCGCAACATGGGCATTGCCCCCTTTAATATTGCCTCCAGCGTGATTCTGATTACCGCACAGCGGCTGGCACGGCGCCTGTGTCTGAACTGCCGTGCGCCCATGGATATCCCAAGGGACGCTTTGCTGGATGCTGGCTTCAAGGAGTCCGATCTGGATGGCAGCTGGCGCCCCTACCGTGCAGTAGGATGCTCTATGTGCAACATGGGATACAAGGGCCGGGTAGGTATTTACCAGGTCATGCCAATCAGCGAGCCTATTCAGCAGATCATTCTGCGGGACGGTAGCGCGCTAGATATTGCGGCACAGGCTGAGTTGGAGGGAGTGCGCTCTTTACGACAATCCGGCCTGTTCAAGGTGAAACAGGGGCTGACTTCGCTGGAAGAAGTGCTGGCTGTGACTAACGATTAAAGCGCAACCCAAGGGACTCTATGGCTACATCGGTGAAAGCTGCAGACAAAAAGGAAGCAGTCTTTGAATGGGAGGGTAAAGACCGCAACGGGAAACAGGTCCGTGGCGAGATTCGCGCTGCCGGCGAAAACCAGGTGAAGTCAACCTTGCGCCGCCAAGGCGTGACGCCCACCAAGATCAAAAAGCGCCGCACGGGTTCTGGAAAGTCGATCAAGCCCAAGGACTTAGCCATTTTCACCCGCCAGCTCGCCACCATGATGAAGGCGGGGGTGCCACTGCTGCAGGCCTTTGATATTGTGGGTCGGGGTAATCCCAACCCCAGCGTGACCAAGCTGCTGAACGATATCCGCTCGGATGTGGAAACCGGAACTTCTCTGAGCGCGGCGTTTCGCAAATACCCCATCTACTTTGACAACCTGTATTGCAACCTGGTCGAAGCTGGTGAAACCGCCGGTATTCTGGACCAGTTGCTGGAGCGGCTGGCGGTCTATATGGAGAAGACCGAGGCGATCAAGTCCAAGATTAAGTCGGCCCTGATGTACCCCATCTCGGTGCTGGTGGTGGCTTTTGTGGTGGTGGCGGTGATCATGATTTTCGTGATTCCGTCCTTCAAACAGGTGTTTACTTCATTTGGTGGCGAATTGCCGGCACCTACGCTGATGGTGATTGCCATGAGTGAGTTTTTTATCAGCTACTGGTATCTTATTTTTGGAGGTCTGGGGGGTGGCATCTACTTTTTTCTACAGGCGTGGAAGCGCAATGAAAAAGTACAGGCCTTCATGGACCGCCTGATGCTCAAGCTGCCCATCTTCGGTGTGCTGGTCGACAAATCCTGTATTGCACGCTGGACGCGTACCTTGTCCACCATGTTTGCTGCCGGTGTGCCATTGGTGGAGGCACTGGACTCGGTGGGTGGCGCTGCAGGCAATATTGTGTATTTCAATGCGACCCAGAGGATTCAGCAGGAAGTCTCCACAGGTACGGCTTTGACGGCCGCCATGACCAATGCCAACCTGTTTCCATCGATGGTGCTACAGATGTGTGCCATTGGGGAAGAATCCGGCTCCATAGACCACATGCTGGGCAAGGCCGCCGATTTCTATGAGGCTGAGGTGGACGACATGGTGGCCGGCATCTCCAGCCTGATGGAGCCCATCATCATCGTGGTGCTGGGTACCATCATTGGCGGCATTGTCGTGGCCATGTACCTGCCCATCTTCAAACTGGGCCAAGTGGTTTGATGCTCTCCGGCGTGCAATGGCTGGACGCCAGCCTGATCGGCATTCTGGGCCTGCTGATTGGCAGTTTTCTCAATGTGGTGGTCTATCGGCTGCCAAAAATGATGGAGCGACAGTGGGCGGCAGAATGCGCCGAACTCTCGGGTAAGGAACTGCCAGCGGCAGAACCCTTCAACCTGATGGTGCCACGTTCGCGCTGCCCGCACTGCGGCCACCAAATTCAATGGTTTGAGAACATCCCGGTGTTCAGTTATCTGGCCCTGGGCGGAAAATGCTCCGCCTGCAAGGCAGGCATCAGCATCCGCTACCCTCTTGTAGAACTGGTTACGGGTGCATTGTTCTTCTTCTGCATCTGGCAGTGGGGTGCCACCATGACCGGTGCAGTCTGGTGCGTGTTTGCCGCCACCGTCCTGACGCTGGCACTGATTGACTGGGACACCACACTGCTCCCCGACGATTTGACATTGCCCCTGCTATGGCTGGGCATGGTTGCTGCGGCACTGAACTGGATTCCAGTGACGCTGAACTCCTCTCTGTGGGGCGCGGTAGCGGGTTATATGTCGCTCTGGCTGGTGTACTGGGGATTCAAGCTGGCCACGGGCAAAGAAGGCATGGGGTTTGGCGATTTCAAACTGTTTGCAGCCCTGGGCGCCTGGTTTGGCTGGCAGACGCTGATTCCCATGATTTTGATGGCCTCGGTCATCGGCGCCATCATTGGCATTGCCATGAAGTTCAACAGCCAGCTGCGGGAAGGTGGCTATGTGCCATTCGGCCCGTTTCTGGCGGGAGCGGGCCTTAGTGCCCTGATCTTTGGGCCTGCGGCACTGCGCCAGGCGGTTGGCCTCTGACTGTGGCAACGCTGCGACTGGGCCTGACCGGCGGTATTGGCAGCGGCAAGAGTACCGTGGGGCGGATGCTGGTAGACCGCGGTGCCATTCTGATCGATGCGGACGCCCTATCGCGCGCCACGACTGCGGTCGGCGGCGCGGCTATTCCCCTGATTGAAAAAGCGTTTGGTGCAAACGCCATTGGGGCCGACGGCGCCCTGAACCGCGACGCCATGCGCACTCTGGTGTTCAACGACCCTGGCGCCAAGATGCGCCTGGAAAGCATCATCCATCCACTGGTAAGTCAGGAAATCGCAGCACAAGCGCAAGCTGCGGAAGACGCAAGTGCTGCGCTGATTGTGTTCGACATTCCACTGCTGGTGGAGTCAGGGCACTGGCGGCAGAGCCTGCACCGCGTGCTCGTGGTGGATTGCCAGGAATCCACCCAGGTGGCGCGGGTGGCTGCCCGCAACGGTCTTCCAGTTGCAGATGTCGAGAAGATCGTTTCGGCACAGGCACCACGCGCCAAGCGTCTGGCCGCGGCCGATGTGGTGCTCTACAACGATGGACTCTCCCTGGACCAACTGGCCCGCGAAACTGGCGAAATCGCCACCCGGTTCGGGCTATGATTCGGGCACCGGAAATATCAGCGTGATCCTTTACGAATACCCCTTCAACGAGCGCATTCGCACCTATTTGCGACTAGAGCACCTGTTCCTGCGTCTGGCCACACTGATGGCCCGTGCAGAGCCTCTGGATCACCACTTTGCATTGACCACCATCTTTGAAGTGATGGACGTGGGGGCCCGCGCTGACCTGAAGTCAGACGTGCTCAAGGATCTGGAAAAACAGAAGCAGATACTCAACGGCTACCGTGGCAACCCCGCCATTGCCGAAGGGGTGCTGGACAAGGTGATCGATCAGTTGGAGAGTTGCTTCACGGCGCTCAATAGCCTGTCTGGAAAAGCCGGGCAGTCTTTGACCGAGAACGACTGGCTGATGAGCATTCGCAGCCGCGTTGGCATCCCGGGCGGCACCTGCGAGTTTGACTTGCCGGCCTACTATGCATGGCAACACCGCAGTGCAACCGCACGCCAGGAAGACTTGCACCGGTGGGCGTCCACACTGGCCCCCTTGGCTGAATCCATCCATTTGCTGCTGAAGATGCTGCGCGACTCCGGTGCGCCGCAAAAGGTTGTTGCGGTGGGGGGCCAGTTCCAGCAGAACCTGCCACAGGGTCGCACGTTCCAGCTCCTGCGTTTGTCCATCGACCCCGCGCTGCAACTGATCCCCGAAATCAGCGGCAACCGGCTGATGGTGTCCATCCGATTGATGCGCCACGATGCCGACGACCGATTGCACGCCGGCAGCGATGATGGGGCGTTTGAGTTGACCCTTTGCTCTTGAACTGCAGGACAGGCGTGGAGTCAACTACCGTAAAAGTCAAAATTGTGCGCTGCCCCGCCTGCGGTGGCGACAGCATCTTTGCCAGCAGCAATCTCTACCGGCCGTTTTGCTGTGAGCGCTGCAAAAACATGGACCTGGGTGCCTGGGCCAGCGAGTCATTTCGACTGCCTACCGAAACACCACCCGACGACCAGCCCTACGGCGACGCACGGCTGCAATAGGAACAAAAAAAGACTGCAGCCCGCTAAGGACTTGTACAGTATGCGTCCGGCGAACCCGTCTTGACTGAGGCTAGCGCAGCTTTTTGATTCGCTTGTTTGCCAGGTTCATGTCAAACGCCGCGGGTTCGAAGGGGCCGCCATTCCAAGTCCAGTAGTCAGCGTATTCCGGGTGTGACTTATCAGCGATGGATTCCCTGAACATCTCATAGCCTGGGGGGCCACCAACATCCTCGGGCGGGCAAGCATTCTCACCAGCGACGCACATAGCCCAGTTGTTCAACGCAGTGGCATCCTCAATACGTTCCACGATGATACGGTGCATCCAGTCGTCACCGAAGTCATACACGTAGCTGCATTCAAACCCCACGCCGCCCAACACATCGCGGATGGCGTAACGCTTTTCATCCAGCAGATTGGGATCCATGCCCCAATCATCCTGTTCCTGACTGCCATAGCGTTTACCTTCGATGTTGAAGGCGTGCAAATGGCTATTCGTCCAGCCCATGGACTCCTGGATGATGCGGTCGAGCTTTTTAAGCTTGACCGTCTCCGGCACCCACAACCGCCGCCAAACCAACGGCTCAACGTACAGCAGCTCGACGCGCAGGTGAAATATTCGGTTGGCAGACGTGGATGGATTCAGAGATGTAACCATGGCCGCAAGCTTAGCAGCCGGTAGGCAATCCAGGCTATTGCAAAGCCCAACGGTGCGGCAGCAATTCCCCGATCTGGCTGGCCCGATGGGTTGGCAAGCGTGTCAGCACATCTCTCAGATAAGCATACGGGTCATGACCGTTCATGCGGGCCGACTGAATCAGGCTCATCACAGCAGCCGCACGCTGGCCGGCGCGCAGGCTCCCCGCAAACAACCAGTTGTTCCGACCAATGGCAATCGGGCGGATCTGGTTCTCAATCCAGTTGTTGTCCACGGGCAATTGCCCGTCATCGACGAATCGGATGAGCGCCCCCCAACGTCTGAGGCTGTAGTCCAATGCTTTGGCTGTAGCCGAACTGGCTGGCACTTTCTGTCGTTGCAAGGTCATCCACTCATGCAATGCATCCAGAACCGGCTTGGCTTTTTGCTGGCGGACTTCCTGGCGCTCTGTGGCATGGAGTTCCTTGACCTCGCGTTCAATCTCATAGACGCGGGCTAACTGTCCCAGTGCGATCTCGGCAAGCTGGCTTTTATTGGCTGTATGCAAATCGAAGAACTTGCGTCGCGCGTGCGCTAGGCAGCCGACTTCGGTCACGCCGCTGGCGATCAGCGCCTTGTAGCCACTGAAGTCATCGCAGGTGAGGCTGCCCCTCCATTCCCCCAGGAACTTGCGCGCGTACTCCCCGGCTCGCGATTCGCAGAAGTCGTAGACCACGGCCTTCATGTCTTCAAAGGCTCCAGGTGCGTAGGCCCACAGGTAGGCACGGTGAGTCTTGCCATCGCCTGGCTTGAGCATCTGCACCGGTGTTTCATCCGCATGCAGCACTCGGCGTTGCAGTATTTCGGTTTTCAGGGCATCGACCAGCGGTTGCAGGCGAACTCCGCAAGTGCCGACCCATTGCGCCAGGGTGGAGCGCGGGATGGTCACTCCCGCACGACCGAAGATGCTCTCCTGGCGGCACAGCGGTAGGTGGTCTGCGTACTTGGCTACCAGCACCTGGGCCAGCAGTCCGGTGGTGGGGATGCCCTTGTCAATGACATGTGCTGGCACCGGTGCCTGCACCATGGTTTCGCACTGGCTGCAGGTCCACTTGCCACGGACATGGCGCTCCACGCTGAAGACGCCAGGAACGTAGTCCAGCTTTTCGGCCACGTCCTCTCCAATGCGTTTCATCTGGCAACCACACTGGCAGGTCGTGGAATCAGGTTCGTGACGGATCTCAAGGCGAGGCAGATTGGCCGGCAAGGGCTGGCGTTTGGCTTGTTGCTTTGTAGCGGGCGCCGGAGACTGCTTTGTATTGAGCGCGTCGATGGCGTCGGCCACAGCGGCCAGGTCGGTGTCAATCTCCTCTTCGAGCAGACTGCGCTGTTCGGTGTTGAAACGCTCGGACTGGGCCGCGAATTTCATGCGTTTGAGCAGCGCGTTCTCGTAGCTGAGCTTCTCCAGCAGTGCGCTCTGGTGGCGCAGCTGTCCCATCAGCCGTGCGGCCACTTCGCGCAGTTGCTCTGCGCTCAATTCATCCAGGGAATGCTGTTCCACCACCATGGGCGTTACTGTGCCAGAGCCACGCGGCGCATGCCATTGGCACATCTCCCAATTGGCACGGGATGCCAATACCTACGACGATCACACCACGGCAATGACACCGGCCTGGCCAACGCGTTGCCAGGGCAGGCCTAGCACCAAAGCATCGAGCTGGACCCGCTCCAGGCTGCAGTGGGTGTCGCAGTCAGAAGTCCAAACGAACTTGCCTTGATGTAGCCTGCGTGCCGCCAGCCAGATGCCGATTCCGTCGTGCACCAGGATCTTGAGCCGGTTGGCCCGCTTGTTGGCGAACACATAGGCGTGGTACGGATGGGCTGCACCAAAGACGGCGACCACGCGGGCCAGCGCCGAGTCGGTTCCGGCGCGCATGTCCAGTGGTGCTGTTGCCAGCCAGGCGGCGTCGATGCGGATCAACGCAGCAACTCACGAAGCAATTGTGCGCATTGGGCCGCACCAGTGAGTGGCCAGCGCACGCTCACCGTTGCACCGCCACGTTGGATCTCAATGTGAATGGTCTCCGCGGTTGAAACCGTTTTACTAGATCCTGGCCTTTGCAGACTGTGGCCTGTGCTTGAACCGATCGGCACTTCAGCCTGCAGTTGCAGCGGTACAAATGCCGAGGCGGTTTGCTGAAGATTGATCAGCAGCTGACGCTGCCGTTCCTCTCGGATCCACCGGTGCACCATGTTCGGGTTGAGTCCATGGCTCAGAGCAACGCCGGCCAGGGAGGCTCCCGGCTGGCGGCATCGCTCCAGCACCGATGCCTTGAACTCCACGCTGTACTCGCGCCGCCGGGGGCGCTCCACTGTCGACACTTGATCCATAGTCTCCACGATCTCCTTCGTGGGGACGATGCCTGATCACGGCGATCGATTCAATATGGGATTGCCGGACGCATACCTTGTACAGTCAGCTACAAAATATGTAGCACCCGTATGCAGCCGTTCCAGAGCAAACCAGTCCAGTACCGGTACAGTACCTGGTAAAACAGGGCTCACCTGCACCGGCAATTGTTCCCAGGCAAAACACTGGGCTTCCCGCATCTGCAGTTCACCCGACCAGTCAAACACCTTGCAGAAATGCAGACGCACCAGCGCATGGGGATAGTCGACCATTTCTGTCTTCCACGGCTCTGCGGCTCCAATGGTGATGCCGAGTTCCTCTTCAAGCTCGCGGCGCAAGGCCTGCTCGACGGATTCCCCGGCTTCGAGCTTGCCACCTGGAAATTCCCAGTAGCCAGCGTAGGCTTTGCCAGCAGGACGGGATGTCAGCAGGAAAGCGCCATCGGGGCGCACCAGCACACCCACTGCAACGTCCACCGCTTTGCGCTGGGCCCCACCCACGCGCTCGGCATGGGCATCGGCCACAAGCGGCCTGGATGTCATGTGGAAGCTGCCTGGCGACCGGCGTAATCGCGGGCAAACTGCCAGGCAACCCGACCACTGCGCGAACCCCGCTCCAGTGCCCACACCAGTGCTTCAGGACGCGCCGCCGCGATCTGCTCGGCACTGACACCAAGAGAAGAGAGCCATTGCGCAACGATCTGCAGATATTCCTCCTGGTTGAACGGGTAGAAGCTGACCCACAGGCCAAAACGCTCAGAAAGCGAAATTTTTTCTTCCACGCCCTCACCTGGGTGCACTTCGCCATCGGCGGTGTGGGTATAGGTCAGGTTCTCCGACATGTACTCAGGCAGCAGATGGCGCCGGTTGCTGGTCGCATAAATCAGTACATTGGGCGTGGCTGCTGCGACAGAACCGTCAAGCACCGATTTGAGCGCCTTGTAGCCCGGTTCGCCATCGTCAAAGCTCAGGTCGTCACAGAACACAATAAACTTCTCGAACCGTTGCCCCACCAGTTCCACAATATCGGGCAGATCCATCAGATCGTCCTTGTCCACTTCAATCAGACGCAGGCCCTGTGACGCGTACGTGTGCAGACAGGCCCGGATGAGCGATGACTTGCCGGTGCCCCGGGCACCCGTCAGCAGCACATTGTTCGCGGTCCGTCCGCTGACAAACTGGGCGGTGTTGCGCTGGATTTTTTCTTTTTGCTGGTCAATCTCTTTGAGATCATCCAGCGCCATGGCTCCAAGGTGGCGCACTGCAGAAATTACACCCTGTCCGCTGACGCGACGGCGATAACGAAAGGCAATGGAGGCATTCCAGTCGGGTTGCTCCAAGCCGTGGGGCAGGGACGCCTCCACCCGTGCCATGAAGGCTTCTGCACGCGACAGAAACTGCAGGAAATGCTCGTTCATCGGTGGCGTGGCTCTTACGAGCGGTAGTCGGCGTTGATGGTGACGTACTCGTGGCTGAAGTCGCAGGTCCAAACGGTGTCGGATGCATTGCCACGGCCCAGGCCCACGCGCACGGTGATTTCACTTTGCTTCATCACACGCTGGCCATCCTCCTCACGGTAAGCCGGATTACGCCCACCGTGGGTCACCACGTGCACCGCATCCAGATACAACTCAATGCCGGTTTGGTCCAGATCGTCTATGCCTGCATAGCCAACTGCCGCCAGAATGCGGCCCAGATTGGGGTCGCTCGCAAAAAAAGCTGTTTTTACCAGCGGTGAATGCGCAATCGCATAGGCCACTTTGCGGCATTCTTCTGCGGTACGCCCGCCCTCAACCTGCACCGTAATGAATTTGGTGGCACCCTCGCCATCACGCACGATGGCCTGCGCTAGCTTGCGGGCCACGCCCAACATGGCCGCCTTGAGCGCCTGCCCATCCGTACTATCAAGCGACGTGATGGGCGTATTGCCCGCCTTGTTGGAGGCGATGACCACCAGTGAATCATTGGTGGAGGTATCACCATCCACCGTGACACGGTTGAAGGAGCCTTCGGCCAGTTCCAGCGAGAGCTGCTTCATGATGGACTGGCTCACGCAAGCGTCGGTCGCAATAAATCCCAGCATGGTGGCCATGTTGGGGCGGATCATGCCGGCGCCTTTGCTGATGCCTGTGATGCTGATAGTCTTGCCACCCACCACGGCCTGCGCACCAAATGCCTTGGGCACCGTGTCGGTTGTCATGATGCCCTCGGCAGCACGCAACCAGTTGCCCGGCTGCGCATCGGCCAACGCACCATCCAGGCCCGCAATGATGCGCTCACTGGGCAGGGATTCCATGATCACGCCGGTGGAGAACGGCAGGATCTGCTCCACTGCGATATTGAGCTTGGCAGCCAGAGCTTCACAGGTGCTGCGCGCACGGGCCAGGCCATCGGCACCGGTACCTGCATTGGCGTTGCCAGTGTTGATCAGCATGGCGCGCACACCCTGAGCGGCTGCCAGATGATCGCGGCAGAGTTGCACCGGAGCAGCGCAGAAACGGTTGCTGGTGAACACGCCAGACACGCTGGCACCCGCATCCATCAGCACTACCGTCACATCCTTGCGGCCCACCTTGCGCACACCGGCTTCGGTCACGCCGATACGCACACCGGCAATGGGGTAAAGGGTTGCCACATCGGGCAGGGGAAGATTCACTGGCATGGCGTGGTCTCAGGAAAGTTTGCCGTGGCAGTGCTTGTATTTTCTGCCGCTTCCGCAGGGGCAGGGGTCATTGCGCCCCACGCGGGGAACGTCACTGGCACTGGCCTGCAACGTCGTACTGTCCACGGTAGTTTCGACCTCGCCGGTTTCGGTCGGCGCGCTGTAGGTCACGTTGGCAATGTGTTCTCCACGGGTTTCGAGTGCATCGGCGGCTTCGTTGAGTTGCTCGCTGGACTGGATCTTGACCGTCATCAGCACCTTGGTGACGTCGTTCTTCACCGAGTCCAGCAACTGGCCGAAAAGCTCAAATGCTTCGCGCTTGTATTCCTGCTTGGGCTGTTTCTGGGCATAGCCGCGCAGGTGGATGCCCTGGCGCAGATAGTCCAGTGCGCTCAGGTGATCACGCCAGTGGCTGTCGATGCTCTGCAGCAGCACCATGCGCTCAAACTGGGTAAAGTGCTCGGAACCCACCTGTTCTACCTTGGCGTCGAAATAGGCGTTAGCCGCAGCGTTCACGGTGGTGAGCAGGTCCTCATCGGTAATGGCGCTGGCATCGCTCACCTGCTTTTGCAGTGGCAAGTCAAGCTGCCATTCTTCCGCCAGCACTTTTTGCAGTGCAGCGATGTCCCATTGCTCTTCAACCGACTCGGCAGGCACGTATTGGCGTACCAGATCTTCAAAGCAGCCCTCACGCAGGGAGGCGATCTGCGCGCTGAGGTCCTGCGCGTCCAGAATGGCATTGCGCTGCTGGTAAATTACCTTGCGCTGGTCATTGGATACGTCATCGTATTCCAGCAGTTGCTTGCGCATGTCGAAGTTGCGGGCCTCCACCTTGCGCTGGGCGCTCTCGATGCTGCGGGTCACAATACCCGCCTCAATGGCTTCGCCATCGGGCATCTTCAGGCGATCCATGATGGACCTGACGCGGTCGCCGGCAAAGATGCGCATCAGCGCATCGTCCAGACTCAAATAGAAACGCGAGGAGCCAGGGTCTCCCTGGCGACCCGAACGACCGCGCAGTTGGTTGTCGATGCGGCGGGACTCATGGCGCTCGGTGGCAATGATGCGCAAACCACCCAGTGACTTGACAAGCTCATGGTCCTTGACCCACTGGGCACGGAATTCCTCGATTTTTTGCTGCCTGGCCACGTCGTCCAGTGACTCATCGGTCTCAATGGCCTGGATGGGCTTCTCGATATTGCCACCGAGCACGATGTCGGTTCCACGCCCGGCCATATTGGTGGCAATGGTGATCATCTTGGCACGCCCTGCCTGGGCCACGATATCAGCTTCACGCGCGTGTTGCTTGGCATTGAGCACCTGGTGGGGCAACTTCTCTTTTTCCAGCAACTGCGCAATGATTTCAGAGTTTTCAATGGACGTAGTGCCCACCAGCACGGGTTGACCACGCTCGTAGCATTCACGGATATCCTTGATCGCAGCTTCGTACTTTTCACGTGTGGTCTTGTAAACACGGTCCAATTGGTCTTCCCGGCGGCTGATGCGGTTAGGAGGAATCACCACAGTCTCCAGACCGTAGATTTCCTGGAATTCGTAGGCTTCTGTATCCGCCGTACCGGTCATGCCCGCGAGCTTGCCGTAAAGGCGGAAGTAGTTCTGGAACGTGATGGAAGCCAGCGTCTGGTTCTCTGCCTGAATCTGTACACCCTCTTTCGCTTCCACAGCCTGGTGCAGACCATCGCTCCAGCGACGGCCTGTCATCAAACGACCGGTGAACTCGTCAACGATTACGATCTCGCCTTGCTGCACCACATAGTGCTGGTCACGGTGGTATAGGTGATTGGCCCGTAGCGCTGCATACAGATGGTGCATCAGCGTTATGTTCGCCGGATCGTAGAGTGAGGAGCCCGCAGGAATCAGCCCCATCTCCGCGAAGATGGCTTCGGCACTCTCATGCCCCTGCTCGGTCAGAAAAACCTGGTGGCTCTTTTCGTCAAGCGTAAAGTCACCCGGCTTGGTTACGCCTTCGCCAGTGCGCGGATCCGCCTCGCCTTCCTGCTTGACGAGCTTGGGGATGGCTTTGTTGATGGCGATATAGAGGTCCGTGTGGTCCTCGGCCTGGCCGCTGATGATCAATGGGGTGCGGGCTTCATCGATCAGGATGGAATCCACTTCGTCGACGATGGCGTAGTTCAGACCACGCTGTACCCGGTCTGCAACCTCATACACCATGTTGTCGCGCAGGTAGTCAAAACCGTATTCGTTGTTTGTGCCGTAAGTAATGTCTGCGCGGTATGCCGCCTGTTTTTCCTCGCGAGGTGCCTGGGGCATATTGATGCCCACAGTCAAACCCAGGAAGTTGTAAAGGCGCCCCATCCACTGGGCATCGCGGCTGGCCAGGTAGTCGTTGACCGTGACCACGTGCACGCCCTTGCCAGACAGGGCATTGAGATACACCGGCAAAGTGGCAGTGAGGGTTTTACCCTCTCCCGTACGCATTTCAGATATCTTGCCGTAGTGCAGCGACATGCCGCCGAGCAACTGCACATCAAAGTGGCGCATCTTCATGATCCGCTTGGAGCCCTCACGTACCACGGCAAACGCTTCTGGAAGCACCGAATCCAGCGGTTCACCCTTGCTGATACGGTCCTTGAACTCTTGCGTTTTGGCGCGCAATGCATCATCACTCAACTGCTCAAACTGGGGCTCCAGGGCATTGATGCGCGATACAACTGAACGGTATTGCTTGAGCAGGCGGTCATTGCGACTGCCGAATATCTTGGTCAGAATGTTGATGGCCATGCATGCGAGACTGGCCTGTCACCCGCCACGGGCTAACAGAGCAGCGCAGTCCTTATTTCTATTCAATGTGAAAGGGGAGTATTCCGGAAAAAGGCAAGCCGCATACGCAACCAGCATTTCACCAGGTAACCAACCCGCTCATTTTAGCGTTGTGCGAGAGGTCTGGATGGCGTGATGGCGGACCGCGCCCCGGCCTGCGCGAGCTGCGTACCCGGAAGGCTGCTTCCGGCATGGAGGAACTTCTGCGGATCCTGCGGGACTCCCTGAACCAACACCTCAAAATGCAAGTGGGGTCCGGTCGAACGGCCCGTGGTTCCAACCTCGGCAATCTTCTGACCACGCTTGATCAGGTCACCCTTTTTTACAAACACCCGTGAAGCATGGGCATATCGGGTAATGAGATCATTGCCATGGTCAATTTCGATCATGTTGCCGTACTGCGGGTGATATTCCTGCGCTACAACCACACCACCTGCGGCTGCAGTGATGGAGGTGCCTGTTTCGGCAGCGAAGTCCAGCCCCGTATGCAAAGCCGATGTACCCGTAACCGGGTCGATCCGCCAACCAAACGCAGAACCCAGATTGGCGTTCTGGATCGGTAGTTGTGTTGGCACCATCATCTTTTTTATTTTCTGTTCAAACAGGCGGGATTCAATAACCGTCATCCAGTCGGCGCTCTGATTGGCAACCAGATCCAACTCACCCAGGTTCGCCTGCAACTCTTCCAACGACAAATCCCGCCCGGCGACCAGCAGGCCACCCTGTCCCGGCTTGAGCTTGATATCGGCCGGATTGACGCCTGCCAGACCGGAAACACGCTCACCCAGAGACTCCAGTTGAAGCATCTTGGCCTGCATCTCGCCAAGCTTTTTCGCCATGACTTCAATATTTTCGCGCATGAAACGGTCGCGCTGCTCGAACTCGTCTTTGACGACCAAGCGCACCAGTGTACCGATCACGGGCCAGCCTTCACGGGCACCCTTGAGAAAAACCCAGTGGTACATGCCCAGGGAGATCAACATCAACGCCAGCGAAAGTGCGATCAGCGCCAGTACAAGCTTGGTGCCACTCAGGTGAACCGCACGGCTTCTGGCCAGCCATGCATCCGTGATAATCAATTGCATTTTTCAAATCTCATACTTGTCTAGTCATGAACCGCCGGTCCCGCTCCATTACTGTCCTGCAGGCTACACAGGACTCGCCGTCACTGGCACGACTGGCAGAACTGGCAACCGATTCTTCCGCACGCCTGAAATCCATTCAGCCGCTCATCCCAGCTGCCTTGCGAAAAGCAATTCAGGCTGGACCCATTGAGGGCACCACGTGGTGCCTGATACTGGACAACAGCGCCGTCGCTGCCAAAGTCCGTCAGCTTTTGCCTGCTCTGGAGGCTCACCTGAGGTCCAGTGGATGGGAGGTTACCGCAATTCGCCTCAAGGTTCAAATTGCGCGGACTGGTTTCTGACGTAACAAAAAGCAAAAGCCTTCAAGGCGCGGGACCCGGAAGGCTTTTGAGGTATTTTGGTGCCGCTTGTCGGATTCGAACTGACGACCTACCGCTTACAAGGCGGTTGCTCTACCAACTGAGCTAAAGCGGCACGGGCTGCATTCTAACCTACGCTGCCACTACTTCACCCGGGTGAGAGCAGGACGGGAACCACCACCAGGACGCGGACCATCCGGACCCTTGTCGTCCGGACTGGTGCTCACACTGATCAATGTAGCGGGTTCGCCCTCCGTGGCAGGTGCCTGTGCAGACGCTTCGCCGGAACTGGCCAGCATGGGGAACGCCATGCCCTGCCCGTTTTCCCGTGCGTAAATGGCCAGCACCCGGTCAACTGGAACCAGAATGTCTCGCGCCACACCGCCAAATCGTCCCTTGAACTCGATGTACTCATTGCCCAGCTTCAACGCACTGGTGGCGTCGAAACTGATGTTGAGCACAATCTCGCCATCTTTCACGTACTCGTTGGGTACGCGCACGGACTCATCCACCAGTACCGCAATGAAGGGCGTGAACCCGTTGTCGGTACACCATTCGTACAGGGCACGAATGAGGTACGGACGGGTGGAACTGGAATCGGTGGCGTCGATCATGGTGGCTACCAGCAGCTTACTTGCGCATCACTTTCTCGGAAGGCGTCAGCGCCTCAATGTATGCGGGGCGCGAGAAGATGCGTTCGGCGTACTTGAGCAGCGGCGCTGCATTCTTGCTGAGGTCAATGCCGTAGTAATCCAGACGCCACAACAAGGGAGCAATGGCCACATCCAGCATGGAAAAGTTGTCACCCAGCATGTACTTATTCTTCAGGAACACGGGCGCGAGTTGCGTCAGCCGATCACGGATGTGTGAACGTGCTTTTTCCAGTGCCTTCTCGTTGCCCTTGGAAGCACGGGCTTCCAGTGTGGAGACGTGAACGAATAATTCCTTCTCAAAATTGAGCAAGAACAGGCGCACACGTGCGCGATCCACCGGGTCGCCAGGCATCAGTTGTGGATGGGGAAAACGCTCATCAATATACTCATTGATGATGTTGGATTCGTACAGAATCAGATCACGCTCAACCAGGATAGGCACCTGGCCGTACGGATTCATCACGCTGATGTCTTCGGGTTTGTTGTATAGATCTACATCGCGAATTTCGAAGTCCATACCCTTCTCGAAAAGCACAAACCGGCAACGGTGGGAAAAGGGGCAGGTCGTACCTGAATACAGCACCATCATGACAATAGACTCCTAAAAATTAAAAAGAGTGGGACGCTCCGGCGAACCCACTCTGAACCCACCAGATGCCGCTCACGACGGCGACCCGATAGATATGGAAAGTTACTTGACGTCTTTCCAGAACGCTGCATTCAAACGCCATGTGAACAAGGTCATCACACACAGGAACAGCAACACCCACACGCCCACGCGAACGCGGCTATTTTGCGCCGGCTCGCCCATCCATTGCAGGTAACTCACCAGATCACCCACTGCCTGGTCATACTGGGCAGGCGTCATGGTGCCAGGGGTCAACTGCTCCCAACCCTTGAACACATGCACTTCGTGGCCATGCTCCATGGTGGTTTCATATACGGGTGCCCGTTTGCCCTGCAATTCCCACAAAGCATGGGGCATACCGACGTTGGGAAACGCCAGGTTGTTCCAGCCGGTAGCGGTGGCCGGATCAGCATAGTAAGTACGCAGGTAGGTATAGAGGTAGTCACCACCAGAACCCTGGCCAGCAGCAGAACGCGATCGTGCAATCACCGTCAGATCGGGCGGGTTGGCACCGAACCATTCCTTGGCCTGGCGGGGATCAATGGCCGCCTTCATGGTTTCACCCACTTTGTCGGTGGTGAACAAAAGGTTGTCCTTGATCTGCTGATCGGTCAAACCGATGTCTTTCAGGCGATTGAAGCGCATGAAAGCGGCGGAGTGGCAGTTCAGGCAGTAATTGACGAAGAGCTTGGCGCCGTTTTGCAGTGCTGCCAAGTCATTGGTCTTGTTGGGAGCTTTATCCCAGGCGATACCGCCAGTATTGGCATGTGCACCCGCCACAAATCCCAGCGCAGCGATCAGGGTGATCAGTACTTTTTTCATTCTCAATGTCTCCTGCTCAGTGGGCCACGAAGTTGACACGGGTTGGCACGGGCTTTGGCTCACCGATACGACTCCACCAGGGCATCAGCAGGAAAAATCCGAAGTAAAACAGTGTTCCCACCTGAGAAACACGTTCGCCAACCGGTGATGGTGGCTGTGTACCGAGGTAGGCCAGAATCACGAAGTTGATCACGAACACGGCATACAGGTATTTGTGCCAGTCAGGGCGATAGCGGATCGATTTGACCGGGCTGTAGTCCAGCCAGGGCAGGAAAAACAGAATCACTACGGCACCGCCCATGGCGACCACACCCCAGAACTTGGCATCGATCGACAGCATCATGGCGGTGACAACCACGGCCGCACCAACCAGGATGCCCTTGAAGATAGCGGGCATCTTGAATTTGACAGCGCTGAACACGGCAGCACCGATCACGATGGCGATCAGGGCATACACCATTTCGGTCGTAATGGCACGCAACATCGAATAGAAGGGCGTGAAGTACCACACCGGTGCAATGTGCAACGGGGTCTTGAGCGGATCGGCCGGAATGAAGTTGTTGTATTCCAGGAAGTAACCACCGAATTCGGGCGCGAAGAAAATGATGGCAGTAAACACCATCAGGAAAACGCTGACACCAAAGATATCGTGTACGGTGTAGTAGGGGTGGAATGGAATGCCATCCAGGGGATGGCCCTGTGCATCACGAGGAGCATTGGGACCCTTGATCTCCACGCCGTCAGGGTTGTTGGAACCTACATCGTGCAGCGCCAGCAAGTGCGCAACGACCAGACCTAGCAGCACCAACGGTACAGCAATCACGTGGAAGCTGAAGAACCGGTTCAGGGTTGCATCACCCACCACATAGTCGCCACGGATCAGCAGCGCCAGATCAGGGCCGACAAACGGAATCGCAGCAAACAGGTTCACGATCACCTGGGCGCCCCAATAAGACATCTGGCCCCAGGGCAACAAATAGCCCATGAATGCTTCAGCCATCAGCGCCAGGAAAATCGCACAACCGAAGACCCACACCAATTCGCGTGGTTTGCGGTAACTACCGTAAATCAGGCCCCGGAACATGTGCAGATAGACCACCACAAAGAACGCAGACGCACCAGTAGAGTGCATATAGCGAATCAGCCAGCCCCAGGGCACATCACGCATGATGTACTCAACAGAACCAAACGCCAGGTTTGCATCGGGCTTGTAATGCATCACCAGGAAGATGCCGGTAACGATCTGGATCACCAACACCAAAAGTGCCAGGGAGCCAAAGATGTACCAGAAATTGAAATTCTTCGGAGCGTAATACTCCGACATGTGCACCCGGTAGGCGTCAAATGCAGTGGGGAAGCGATTCTCAAACCAGTTGGTGAGCTTGGCGCCAGCCGATGCGTTGGGGGAAATTTCCTTAAATTCAGCCATGTCGTTCTCCGTGCGCTTCTGGTTCAGGCTTTTTTGTCTTCACCGATCAGCAGTTTGCTGTCGGACAGGTACATGTGCGGCGGAACTTCCAGATTGTCTGGCGCGGGCTTGTTCTTGAACACGCGACCTGCCATGTCGAATGTGGATCCGTGGCAAGGGCACAGAAAGCCACCCTGCCAGTCGTCAGGCAAAGAGGCCTGCGGACCGGGCTGAAACTTGTCGGACGGCGAGCAGCCCAGGTGTGTGCAAATGCCAACGGCTACGAAGTACTCGGGCTTGATGGAGCGTGCTTCATTGCGCGCATAGACGGGCGTGAACTCGTCGGGTTTACGCTTGGACTCCGGATCGGCCAGCTGACTATTGTGCTTGCCCAAAGCAGCCAACTGCTCTGGAGTGCGGCGCACAATCCATACGGGCTTGCCGCGCCACTCAACTGTGATCTTTTCACCGGGCTTGATACCTGCAATATCGACTTCCACAGCGGCACCAGCGGCCTTGGCGCGCTCGGAGGGCTGAAAAGTGCTAACAAAGGGAATGGCGGTGGCAACACCACCGACTGCGCCGGCGCAGCCGGAGGCAATCAACCAAGTGCGCTTGCTGGAGTCGATCGGTTGGGTGCCGACAAGGGTTTCACTCATGAGAATCCTCAATGAACATCACTATGGGGGTAAGCAACGATTGTAGCTGACAGCCAAAGGGGGTTTCAATGTGGTGACGGCGCCGTGTATAGGAAACTCCATGAATTTTGTGGACAATGCCAAGGCGTCGAATAACTTTTTAAGGGGAAACAATGGGAATGCTTCAGGAATTCAAGGAATTTGCCGTCAAGGGCAACGTCGTCGATCTGGCCGTGGGCGTGATCATCGGTGGCGCATTCGGCAAGATCGTGGACTCGGTAGTGGGTGACCTGATCATGCCGCTGGTGGGCGCTGTCATCGGGAAACTGGACTTTTCGAATTTGTATGTAGCCCTGGGCGCGGTACCTGCAGGAACCGAAAACACCCTAGTGGCCCTCAAGAAAGCCGGTGTTCCGGTGTTTGCCTACGGCAGTTTCATTACCGTGGCAGTCAATTTCGCCATTCTGGCCTTCATCATCTTTCTGATGATCAAACAAATCAATCGCCTGAAGAAGGAAGAGCCTGCCGCACCCGCTGCCGCACCGGTCATCCCTGAAGACGTCGCACTGCTGCGCGAAATCCGAGACAGCCTCAAGAAATAGAACCCCCACGCTGCGCCGCTACGCGGGTCGCTGCCCCCCGAGGGCGCTAACTCCCCTTGGGGCGGCCCGGCGGGGAGTCGCTCAAATTCCCCGCCATGCGGACTGCCTCCAACAGGCTGGACGCATCGGCAACACCAGTGCCCGCAATGTCGAAGGCGGTACCGTGGTCCGGGCTGGTACGCACCATCGGCAAACCAAGGGTCACATTCACCCCCTTTTCCACCCCCAGGTACTTCACCGGAATCAACCCCTGATCGTGGTACTGCGCTACCACCACGTCAAACTCGCCAGCATGACCGAGCGCATTGCGAGCCCGCATGAACACCGTGTCTGGCGCCCAGGGGCCTGAAACGTCGCAGCCCTGGGACCGGGCAGTCGCAATGGCTGGCCCAATTATCTCAATCTCTTCGCGACCAAACAGCCCTCCCTCCCCTGCATGCGGGTTGAGCCCCGCCACGGCAATGCGCGGCGCGCGGCCCAGTGCAGCTATCAAGGCCGCGTGCGCAATCAGAATGGTCTGCAGGACATTGTCAAAAGTAACGGCGGCCAGGGCGTCGCGCAGAGAAACATGGATGCTCACCAGTACCGTGCGCAACTCGTCATTGGCCAGCATCATGCGCACGGGCACCTCGCGCACCGCCTTGCCGAGATGCTCTGCGGCCGCTGCCTGCAGCATCTCGGTGTGGCCAGGAAACTGGTCATAGGGCGCACCAGCTGCCGACAGCGCCTCCTTGTGCAAGGGCGCCGTCACCAGTGCGGCAATCTCCTTGCGCAGCGCCGCCCGGGCGGCCCATTGAACACAGCGCCCGGCGAATTCCCCGGCGATCGCACTGGCCTGACCCATGGTGACCGGCACCATGGCCGCACCAACCTGTAGCACCGGGATACAGTGCGGCGGCACGGTCAGAACCTGCGAGGGCTCCGAAATGACGGCTACCGGTAGTTGCGGCCGGCCCGGTCCGGCCAACATGGCTGCGGCCGTGCGCAGAGTCCGAACATCCCCCGCGACAAAACAGCCACGCATCAAGGCTGGCTCTTCGAGAAAACACCTGGCAATAACTTCCGGACCAATGCCCGCGGCATCGCCCTGCGTGATGGCGATCAATGGCACGGATGAAATGGACGTCATGGCTCAGGCCGGGTTATCGATGTCAATGAACACGTGCTCCAAGCCCAGTTGCTGCGCCACGTGCGCAGCCACCGCGGGTGCACCATAGCGTTCGCTGGCGTGGTGGCCGCAGGCCAGGTATGCCACACCACACTCCCGCGCATAGTGGGCCTGGGGCTCGGAAATTTCGCCGGTGATGAAAGCATCGGCACCCGCAGCAATGGCCGCCTCAAAGTAGTCTTGGGCGCCGCCCGTGCACCATGCTATATTTTTTATAGCTCTTTGTGCACTATCCACGAGGGTCAAAGGCCTTTTTAGCTCATTTTCAATATGGCGGGCCAGTGTTTGGGCATCTGCAAAGGCGTCACCGTGGAGTCGCCCTCCCATCCATCCCAGCGACTGCTCTCCAATGCGCCCCGCCAGCCCTTCCAACGGGGCCAGGCCCAGCACCCGCCCGAACTGCGCGTTGTTTCCCAGGTCCGGATGGGCGTCCAGCGGCAGATGGTAGGCAAACAGGTTGATGTTGTGCTGCAGCAGCAACGCCAGGCGCTCGCGCATCCAGCCCGTGATGCGGCCATCAAAGCCGCGCCAGAACAGGCCGTGGTGCACAAAAAGGGCGTCCGCCCGCGCGTCTATGGCCGCTTCAATCAGGGCACGGCTGGCAGTGACGCCCGAGACGATTTTCCGGATCTGGGCCCGCCCTTCCACCTGCACCCCGTTGTGACAATAGTCCTTGAATCGCTCAGGCTGCAGCAGAGTGTCAAAGGTGGCGAGAAGTAGCTGGCGGTCAGTCATGCGGGCAATTGTCGTTGACGCCGTACTGCGGCTGCAAACTGCTGTCGCACCCGCTGCCGGCCGATATCCAGCGCCGGGTCAGAAAACCCCAGGGACCATCCACTGCACCACAACGGTAGCGCTGACCCGATTCGCTCCAGTGCAACGCCACGCAAGCACCACGGCGCTTGCGCGACAGCACCATGCCCAGCGGGCATGGCTCGACCAGGCAGCACAGCCCGCAGCCGTTGCAGGGTGCGCCCTCTGCCGGTTTGGGGGGTGCCCCGCGATGTATGTGAATGACCTGATGCTGCTGTGACATGGCAAAACTGCAATGTACCGTGCAAATCCCGTGTAAATGCCCCGTGTTAGTCTTGAGGAACGGCCACGCGCCCTACAATTTGTCACTATGAAACGTCTCTGGCTTCTTTTCTCCCAAACCGCCACCGTGTTGCTGGCCGGCTATTTTGTAGTAGCTACCCTCAAACCGCAGTGGCTCAACCACAGCCCCACAAGCTCAGGGGCGGTCGCGCTTTTTGAGGCGCCCGCCGGCAATCCCGGGGATGTCCCTGCGGGCAGCTTCCGCCTGGCTGCACAAAAGGCGTCCGCAGCGGTCGTGAGCATCAGCACCAGCAAGACACCCCGCAACAACCCCAACGCCAACGACCCCTGGTTCCGATTTTTCTACGGCGATCAGGGTAGTGAGTCCCAGAGCGGCTTGGGTAGCGGCGTAATCGTCAGCCCCAGCGGCTACATTCTGACCAACAACCATGTGGTTGAAGGCGCCGACGAGATCGAGGTTTTTTTGAACGACAGCCGCCACGCAGTGGCCAAGGTGATTGGCACTGACCCTGATAGTGATCTTGCCGTATTAAAGGTCAACCTGGACAAACTGCCGGTAATAGTGCTGGGCAATTCCGACAAACTGGCAGTGGGCGACCAAGTGCTGGCTATCGGCAACCCGTTTGGTGTCGGTCAGACGGTCACCAGCGGCATCGTGAGTGCGCTGGGGCGCAACCAGCTGGGCATCAACACCTTCGAAAACTTCATCCAGACCGACGCCGCCATCAACCCCGGTAACTCCGGCGGCGCACTGGTGGACATTCAGGGCAACCTGCTCGGCATCAACACCGCTATCTACTCGCGCTCAGGCGGCAGCATGGGTATCGGATTTGCCATTCCGGTGTCGACCGCCCAACAGGTGCTAGAAGGACTGGTCAGGGATGGTCAGGTGACCCGCGGCTGGATCGGTGTGGAGCCCAGCGAGTTATCGCCTGAACTGGCGGAAACCTTCAATGTCAAGGTCAAGGATGGCGTGATCATCACCGGTGTGCTGCAAAACGGCCCAGCGGCCAAAGCCGGCATCCTTCCCGGTGATGTGATCGTCAGTATTGGTGACAAGCCGGTGAAAGACGTCACCCAGTTGCTGTCTATGGTGTCGGGCCTCAAACCTGGTAGCCCTGCGCGCTTTGTGATTCACCGCAAGAACCAGAATCTGGACTTGGATGTCAGCCCGGGCGTGCGCCCCAAGCCGCGGCCGCAAGTGCAGTAATTGTCACGCCTTAAATAAGCTTGACCATCAGGCGCCAGACGTTGGCGCGTCCTCTGCTGGTGCCTGGGTGTGCTTGATAAACAGCTGGGCCGCCCAGATGCCGATCTCGTACAGAATGCACATGGGAATCGCCAGCGCCAGTTGTGACACCACGTCCGGCGGCGTCACGATGGCCGCAGCCACAAACGCCAGCACAATGAAATAGCTGCGAAACGCCTTGAGCTTATCGATGCTGACAATGCCTATGCGCGCCAGAACAATCACCACAATGGGCACCTCAAATGCCAGACCGAAGGCGAGGAACATGGACATCACGAAGTCCAGGTAGGCTTCAATGTCAGGTGCGGCCGTAATACTCTTGGGCGCGAAGCCCTGGATGAACTTGAAAACCTGCCCAAAGACAAAGAAATAACAGAATGCCACGCCCACAAAGAACAGTACGGTGCTGGAGATCACCAGGGGCAGCACCAACTTCTTTTCATGCGAATAGAGGCCAGGCGCCACAAACGCCCACACCTGCCACAGCACCACGGGCAACGCCAGCAGGAAAGCGGTCATCAGCAGAATCTTGAGCGGCACCAGGAATGGCGAAATCACCGAGGTGGCAATCAGCGTCGCGCCCTTGGGCAGCGAAGCCACCAGCGGGGCCGCCAGGATGTCGTACAGGGCAGCCGGGCCCGGAAACAGGGCGAGGATGGCGCCCGCAATGCCCACGGCAACGGCGGCCTTGATCAGCCGATCGCGCAACTCCACCAGATGCTGCACAAAAGGCTGCTCGGTGCCAGCAAGTTCATCTGGCGGCGTGTTGTCTGTGGCCATGAATGGTGAAAATCTCGTGTTCTAGCTGAGCCGTTGCGGGCGATAGCGCGCCACGCGGGCGGCCCCCGACAGGGCCTTGGTACGCACCCCGGCTCGGGCCTTGTACCAGTGGGGCATGGCACCTTGCTTGAGGCGCCAGTTCTTTTTGGGGTGCTTGTATTGGAGGACCTCAGGTTCCGAAGGCAGTGCAGCGGTCTGCGTTGCCTCAGCCCAGGATCTCTCGAAATCGCTGGCCTGCGTCTGAATGGAGCTTTCCACATCTTTTGCGGCGCTCTCCACCGAGTCGCGCATCTTCTTGAGTTCATCAAGCTCCATGGACCGGCTGACTTCGGCTTTCACGTCAGCCACATAGCGCTGCGCCTTGCCCAGCAGGGTGCCCACAGTACGTGCCACGCGCGGCAGCTTCTCCGGCCCGATGACGATCAACGCCACCGCTCCGATCAGCGCCATTTTCGATATGCCGAGGTCAATCACGCAGGACTGTCACTCAGTTTTTCTGCTTGGCTTCCACGTCGATCGTGGTCTTGTCAGCCGCAGAAGTATTGCTGGCCACCTGTGCAGGCGCCGCCGGCTTCTCTTCGGCCGTGGAGGAGCCCTCTTTCATGCCGTCCTTGAAGCCTTTGACAGCACCGCCAAGGTCGGAACCGATGTTCTTGAGCTTCTTGGTGCCGAACACCATGACCACGATCAGCAGAACGATCAACCAATGCCAAATGGAAAATGAACCCATGAATTACTCCTAACGAATGTTTTGTATTCTAGTGACTCAGCCGCGCAGCCACGGACGAGAGCCGCCCATGACATGAAAATGCATATGGTGAATCTCCTGTCCGCCCTCTTTCCCGGTGTTGCTCACCAGTCTAAAGCCCCCTTCCGGGTAAGGGTTGCAGCCCTCCTGTGCAGCCAGCTTAGGCACCAAGGCCATCATGCGCCCCAGTAATCCCGCGTGCTCCGGACCCACATGGGCCATCGACACGATGTGGGATTTGGGAATGATCAGAAAATGCACCGGCGCCCAGGGCGCGATGTCATGGAAGGCATAAAACTCCGCGTCTTCGTACACAGTTTTTGACGGGATCTCTTTGCTTGCGATCTTGCAAAACAGACAGTTTTCGTCGTGAACGTGGTTCTCGGCGTTCATGCGGGAATCTCCATTTCCTGGCCCTTGTTCATGGCGATGAAACCGGTCGCGATCCGGTACAGGAACCATATCGAAATTGCCGTCCAGGCAATCCAGCCGGGAACCAGAATCAGCAGCCACAGGGGCGCAGTGACCAGGTACAGAGCTCCGGCCGTAATCACCGTACGGATGCGCCACCGGAAGTGCGATGCATGCCAGGTGCCTTCAGCATCACCACGCTTGACCATGTCCAGCACCAGTGCCACCAACAGCAGGGTGGGGCCCCACTGACCGCCCGGCACGATCGCGCTGACAGCCACAATCAGGTGCAGCACGTAGCTGATGGTTCCTATGGTGTTGAGCGACTGCAGCTTTTGCAACAGTTCAGGATCCTGCTCCACCGGTCTGGGGATTTCGTCACTCATGTGGCTTCTCCTTCGCGCGCCAGCGCCTTGCGCAGGGCTTTTTCTTCAATGCCACTGGTGCCCTCGCGGCGCTCCAACTCGGCAATCACATCCGCGGGGGTCAATCCGTAGTGGGCCAGGGCAATCATGCTGTGGAACCACAGGTCGGCCACCTCGTAGACGATCTTGGTGGCGTCGCCGCCATGGTCGGCGTCCTTGGCGGCCATCACCACCTCAGTGGCTTCCTCGCCGATCTTCTTCAGGAAGGCGTCAGGCCCCTTGTGCAGCAGCCGGGCCACGTAGCTGGCCGCGGGGTCGCCACCGTTGGCGGCTTTGCGGCTTTCGATGACGGCAGCCAGTCGGGCCAGGGCGTCCTGGGAAGTCGTGTTTGCGCTCATGGTGTTATTTGTAGATGGATTCGGGGTCTTTCAAGACCGGGTCAACAGATTTCCACACGCCATTGTCCAGCACACTGAAGAAACAGCTGTGACGGCCGGTGTGGCAGGCAATACCGGGCTCGTGGCCTAACTGGGTGACCTTGAGCAGGATCACGTCGTTGTCGCAGTCCATGCGAATTTCGTGCACCTTTTGCACATGGCCGGACTCTTCGCCCTTGTACCAGAGCTTGTTGCGCGAGCGGCTGAAATATACCGCCTGCCCCAACTCCGCGGTCTTCTGCAGGGCTTCGCGGTTCATCCAGGCAAACATCAGCACATCGTTCGTGCCCTGCTCCTGTGCGATGACGGGTACCAGGCCCTTGGAATCCCAACGGATGTGTTTGAGCCAGCCAGCGGCTGGGGTTTGTGCAGATTCCATTTGCTACTCTTTTGATAGCTGCTTGCGCATATGTGACGGGGACCAGAACCCAATATCGCTTAAATTCGGACCGGGATGCCGCGCTCGGCCATGCGCGCCTTGGCCTGACCCACAGTGTATTCGCCGTAATGGAAGATGCTGGCAGCCAGCACCGCGTCGGCGCCGCCCTGTTGCACACCATCGGCCAGATGGTCGAGGTTACCCACACCACCCGAGGCAATCACCGGCACGCTGATGGCGTCGGCCACCGCGCGGGTCAAGGCCAGGTCAAAACCGGACTTGGTGCCATCGCGGTCCATGCTGGTCAGCAGAATCTCACCCGCACCACGCCGCGCCATCTCGGTGGCCCAGGCCACAGCGTCCAGACCGGTATTCTTGCGGCCGCCGTGGCTGTAGACATCCCAGCCTTCACCGCGGTTGAGCAGGTCTTCTCCATAGCGGCGCTTGGCATCAATGGCCACCACGATGCACTGCGCACCGTATTTGTGCGATGCGTCTTCAATCACCTGCGGATTGGCCAGAGCGGCCGAGTTGAAGCTGGTCTTGTCGGCGCCGGCGTTGAGCAGGCGGCGCACATCTTCCACGGTGCGCACCCCGCCGCCCACGGTCAACGGAATGAACACCTGCGAGGCCACCGCTTCAATGATGTGCAAAATCAAATCGCGTCCATCGCTGGTGGCGGTAATGTCCAGAAAGGTGAGTTCGTCCGCGCCCTGGTCGTTGTAGCGCGCAGCGATTTCCACCGGGTCACCGGCATCGCGCAAATCGACAAAGTTGACGCCCTTGACCACGCGGCCACCGGTGACATCGAGGCAGGGGATGATTCGTTTGGCTAGCATAGGGGGATTGTAGAAGGGAGGTCGGAGGTGTCGATGCGTGCATCGAGATCTCAATCGTCGTAATGTCCACGACACGCGATCACATCCAGATCAGCATCGTCGACGGCATACACCAGCCGATGTGTTTCATCGATGCGGCGTGACCAGTAGCCCGACAGATTACCCATTAGCGGCTCAGGTTTGCCGATGCCTGCAAAGGGGTCGCGCACTGCGGCTTCAATCAGGGTGTTGATGCGTCGCAAAGTCTTCTTGTCTTGCCCCTGCCAATAGAGGTAATCGCTCCATGCCGCAGGGGTAAAGCGAATACTACGCGCCATCTTTGGACAGGCCAGTCAGGCCTCTGCCAACTTACGACGGACAGCCTTACCCGCCTTGTGCTGTGTGATGGACTTGGCCAGGTGTGCCGCATTGGCCGGTGTACCCAGCAAGTGCATGGTTTCCATCAAGCTTTGGTAGTGTTCCAGTGACATAACGACCGCATCGGCACCATCTCGGCGGCTGATTACCGTCACATCGGCATCATCATGCACGCGGTCCAGCACAGTTTTCAGCGCACTACGGGCTTCGGAATAAGTGACGACTTTCATCCAGCGCTCCTCCAAACTTGTACAAAATATGGTGCAAGTATAGACGATGCCTGCCTCGGCTGCGGAAGGGTTAGCCGTTCAATTCATCCGCGCGCTCTTGCGCCTTCTGGAAATCCAGGTCACCGCTGTAAATGGCGCGTCCGCAGATCACACCTTCCACGCCCTCATCTTCCACAGCGCACAGGGCTTCAATGTCGGCCATGTTGGACAAACCACCGGAGGCGATGACAGGGATGGTCAGGGCCTGGGCCAACTTCACGGTGGCGTCGATGTTGATGCCGCTCAGCATGCCGTCGCGGCCGATGTCGGTGTAGATGATGGACTCCACACCGTAGTCTTCAAACTTCTTACCCAGATCGATCACGTCGTGGCGGGTGAGCTTGCTCCAGCCGTCGGTCGCGACCTTGCCGTCGCGGGCGTCCAGGCCCACGATGATGTGGCCGCCAAACGCGGTGCAGGCGTCCTGCAGGAAGCCGGGGTTTTTGACCGCAGCCGTGCCAATGATGACGTAGCGCAGGCCCGCATCAAGGTAGCGCTCGATGGTGTCGAGGTCGCGGATACCGCCGCCGAGCTGCACATCCACTTCACTACCGACGTTTTTGAGAATCTTGCGAATGGCCATCTCGTTCTTGGGATGCCCTGCAAAAGCACCGTTCAGGTCCACCAGATGCAGACGCCGTGCGCCCTTGTCCACCCAGCTGCGGGCCATGACATCGGGCTCTTCGCCGAATGTGGTGGATTGGTCCATATCGCCTTGTTTGAGGCGTACGCAGTGGCCGTCTTTGAGGTCAATCGCAGGAATTAAAAGCATGGTGCTTCAGTGGTGGAACAAGAAAAGGAAAGGAATGCGGAACCAGGAATGTGCGCAGCAAATGGGAGTCAGGGATTCCAGTGGAGGAAGTTCCGGTAGAGGGCCAGGCCGTGTTCTGCGCTTTTTTCGGGGTGAAACTGGGTAGCGAAAATGTTATCACGCGCAATGGCTGCGGTAAAACGCTGGCCGTAGTCCGTTTCGCCGACGGTGTGGCGCTCATCCGACGGTTGGGCGTAATAGCTGTGCACAAAGTAGAAGTAGCTACCGTCCGGGACTTCCCCCCAAACCGGGTGGTTATTGGTCCACACCTGGTTCCAGCCCATCTGCGGCACTTTGTAACGGCTGCCATCGGGCTGGTGCTGGCCGGCCAGATCGAACTTGACTACCTCTCCAGGAATCAGGCCCAGGCAAGGGGTGTCCTGCTCCTGGCTGTGGTCCAGCAGCATCTGCATACCTACGCACACGCCCATCAAAGGCTTGTTGGCGGCGGCATGCATGACAGCATCTAACATGCCCGAATCGTGCAGTTCGCGCATGCAGTCGCGCATGGCACCTTGCCCCGGCAACACCACGCGTTCGGCATCCATCACTTCCTGGGGGGTGCGTGCCCATACGACGTCGACACCGGCATCGGCTGCCACATGCATCACGGCCTGGGTGACCGAGCGCAGGTTGCCCATGCCGTAGTCCACCACTGCGACTTTTTTCACTACAGGGAACCCTTGGTGGAAGGGATGGTGCCCAGTGCGCGCGGGTCCAGTTCCAGGGCCGAGCGCAGCGCGCGGGCAAAGGCCTTGAACACCGTCTCGGCCTGGTGGTGGGCGTTTTCGCCCTTGAGGTTGTCGATGTGCAGCGTCACAAACGCATGGTTCACAAAGCCCTGGAAGAACTCATGCACCAGCTGGGTGTCGAGGTTGCCGATCATGCCGGCCTTGAAAGGCACATCCATCACCAGCCCGGGGCGGCCCGAGAAGTCGATCACCACGCGGCTCAAGGCCTCGTCCAGCGGCACATAGGCGTGGCCATAGCGGCGGATACCTTTTTTGTCGCCCACGGCCTGGTGAAAGGCCTGGCCCAGGGTGATGCCGACGTCTTCCACCGTGTGGTGGCCGTCAATGTGCAGGTCACCGTCGGCCTCGATATCGAGGTCGATCATGCCGTGGCGGGCAATCTGGTCGAGCATGTGGTCAAAGAAGCCAATGCCGGTAGACAGGCGCGACTGGCCGGTGCCGTCGAGGTTGACCTTGACGCGAATGCGCGTCTCGGCCGTTTTGCGGTTCACCTCGGCAATGCGTGGCGTCACGATCACAGGCACTTCAGTCAAGGGGTAATTCGTCATAGCGATTCTTTCAAAGCGGTGAGCAACTGCAGGTTTTCATCGGCGGTGCCGACCGTCAGGCGCAGGCAGTTGGCCAGCAATGGATGCATTTTAGAAACGTTCTTGACCAGAACACCGCGCGCCTTGAGGCCATCGAACACTTTTTGTGCACGTTCTCCTTCACCCAGGATACGGATGAGGATCATGTTGGCATCACTGTCCCAGGCCTTCACACCGTCCATGGTTCGCAAAACTATCAAAAGCATAGCACGCTGTGCAAGCACATCCTGGGCTTGGGCCGCAAACACATCCTGATGCGCCAATGCAAACAGCGCGCACTCGTAGTTCAGCACGCTGATGTTATAGGGCGGGCGCACCTTGTCGACCTGGGCGATGAGCGCTGCAGAGCCCATCATGTAGCCCAAGCGCACACCAGCCAGGCCAAATTTGCTCATGGTGCGCATCAGCAGCACATGGGCGTTTTGCGCCGGGTTGGCGCGGATCACGTCGAAATACGTGCGGCTGGAAAACGGCTGGTAGGCCTCGTCAATCACCACCAGGCTGCCCGCAGCGGCCCCGGCTGCCACCACCCGGGCCATGTCGGCCTCGTCCCAAAGGTTGGCGGTGGGGTTGTTGGGGTAAGCCAGGTAGATGATCGCGGGCTGGCGCTCGGTAATCGCCTGGACCATGGCGGGCACATCCAGCGCGAAGTCGGCGGTGAGTGGCACACCACAGAAGTCCAGCCCCTGCAGTTGCGCGCTCATGGCGTACATCACGAACCCTGGCACAGGTGCCAGGATCACCGGTTTGGGAGTACCAGGCTGTGCAGGCACATCGCAGGCCATGGCCAGCAGCGAGATGATCTCGTCCGAGCCATTGCCCAGCATGATGTCAAAGCCCCCGGGCATGCCAGCATGGGCAGCCAGTGCACGGCGCAGGTCGTTCACACGGCCGTCGGGGTAGCGGTTCAATGCCAGCGCACCCAGGCGCTTGCCCAATGCCTCCTGCAGTTCGGGCGGCAGGCGGTGCGGGTTCTCCATGGCGTCGAGCTTGACCATGCCTTTGGAATCCTGAATGGCGTAGGCGTGCATGGACTGCACGTCCTGGCGGATGCGGCGCTGGATCAGTGCCTGAACAGCGCTATCGTTAGCGGCAGGGGTGGTGGTATGGGTGGCTTGGGTCATGGTGGCTTCTTGGAAAAACTAGTCAACCAGCGCCAGTTCGGCGGGGGTCGTTTCAAGCGGATGGAGGACGGTGACGCCATCGATCTGCTGCAGATGCGGCAGGTCCAGCGACAACACATGGCTGGCGCCACTTTGTGCAGCCGCCGCCACGATGAGTGCATCCCAGTACGGCAAGCCAAAACGGGCCTCCACACCCCAGGCGGTTTCCACTGTCTGGTGGTCAATCTGCCAGGGCTGCCAGAGCTGGTAGCGGCGCAGCTTGGCGCGTGCATCGCCCTGCGGCATGCCAAAGTGCTGCGTGGCACTGACGTAATAGGCATTGAGCACCTGCGTGCTGATCCGCCCGGCACGGCGTTGCCACAGAGCGTGCAGCCAGCCGCGGATGCGGGTTTGGCGGTCTGCATCGAACGCATCATCGGCTGCCAGCAGTACGTTGGTGTCGACAAAAACCATGGCCCCTGCGGCCGGCAATGCACTAGCCATTCAGGACCTCCCGCTGCGGGTAGGGCTTGCCACCGGAGCTGAACGACGAAGTGTCCGCCACCCAGTCGCGCTGTGCACGGGCGTAGGCGTCATCGTGCTGCATCTTGTCGGTGAGCATCTCACCCACCAGCCGCGACACACTGGTGTTGCGCCGGGCCGCCTCAATGCGCACCCACTCCAGGGTGGCGTCTTCCACGGTGATGGTGACATTTTTCATCCCACAAATATTACACGAATTTCGTGTTACACGAATTTCGTGTTTTTATGAACGAAAAAATTTGCTACTGAATCAATAGCTGCTTGTGTAAGCGCTTCGCGGGCTTAGGGCACTTTTATCTCACAACTGCGTTACCACTGCCACGCCATACGTCAGGTTCAATCTTCAGGCAACTCGCTGCGCAGCCGGCGCGCGCTTGTCGCCAGGATCCTGGTTGCTATTGACAGGGATATACCGAGGCCAGCGCGTTGGTAAGCACCAATTGCACCGACATGTCCGCTTCATACACGCCCTCATTGCGCTTGAGTTCGGTGTCAAACAGGCTGCGGGCCATGCTGGGTTGCAGACGGCGGCCGCTAAGGCAGATGCTGGGCTTGGCACCGTTGCGCACATCCTGCGCCTGGGCTTCCAGCGCGCCTTCCATCACACCGACCAGGTAGTAGTTGATGTAGTTGGCACCCTGTCGGGTGTCGGATTTTTCCAGGGCGCGCAATTCGCGCAATGTCATGGCGTAGGCAGGTGCGCACCACAGCACACCCAGGAACACGCCAATAGCCGCAAGCTGAAACGCAGTGGATTGTTGGGTTCTGGGCATATTGAATCTATTCTGCCAGCGCCAAATCACGCCAGGCAACAACATCGACGCTACTTCGGTTGGCACTCACGTCGCCGCCGTACAGCAGAGCATTGCGCGTTTGTTGACCTAAGTGGCGCTGCACTACAGCCAAAGCCGAAAACCAGCTCTGCGAGAGCGTTTGGCCGGACTTCACTTCCACAAGAGTAATGCCACCGTCTTGCTCCAGTAAAAAATCCACCTCATTGCCAATGTTGTCGCGCCAAAAATAGAGTGGCTGAGCGTTGCCTCTGACGGCGCGCCACTTCAGCGCTTCCGTGGCCACCCATGTCTCAAACAGCGCTCCCCGCGCATAGTGGGTCTGCATATCGCGCTCGGACGTAATCCCCAGCAGCCAGGCACAAAGCCCGGTGTCCAGAAAATAGAGCTTGGGTGTTTTTACCAATCGCTTGCCGAAATTGCGGTGGTATGGCACTATGCGCTTGACGATAAAACTGGCTTCCAGCAGATTGACCCAGGCATTGGCTGTGGGCTGCGAAATGCCACAGTCATTGGCAAGACCGTTGAGATTGAGCAGCTGACCAGTGCGAGCCGCGCACAAGCGCATGAAGCGCTGAAAAATCCCCAGGTCGTGCACCGCCGACAAACTGCGCACATCCCGCTCCAGATAACTGGCCACGTAGCTGGCGTAAAAACGCTGTGGATCGAGTCCACGCGCATACACCGCCGGGTAACCGCCCTTCAAAAGATAACCGTCAAGCGAAGCTGGTGCGACATTGGCGTCCACGAGTTCCTTCAGCCGCAAGGGGTGCATGTCGAGCAACGATGCACGGCCAGCCAGACTTTGTGTCACTCCAGCCAACAAGGAAAACTGCTGCGAGCCCGATAAAACATATTGGCCCATCCGACCACTGTGATCGACTGCCGTCTGGATATAAGAAAAAAGCTGCGGCACATGCTGCGCCTCGTCAATGATGAGTGGGGCCGGATAGCGCTTGAGAAAAGCACGCGGATCGGATTGTGCGAATTCACGCATATCCAGGTCTTCCAGCGAGACCATTCTCCAGTGCGCAAGTGCCTGCCGCAGCAAAGTGGACTTACCCACTTGCCGCGCGCCCGTCACCACCACCACCGGATACTGTTGCAGAGATTGCAAAAGCAGCGACGTCAGGCTGCGATGGTAGGTTGCTTGGGTTGCTGGATCCGGCATTTTGCTATTTTAATATTCAATCTTGAAATAGCAAATTTGAATAAACTACTGTTCGTGCAGCCGCATTTCCGCTGCACGGGCGTGGGCTTGCAGGCCTTCACCGTGCGCCAGCACCGAGGCGATTTGCCCCAGGGCCTGCGCACCCTGCTCGCTCACCTCGATCAGGCTGCTGCGCTTCTGGAAGTCGTACACGCCCAGCGGGCTGCTGAAGCGCGCGGTACCACTGGTGGGTAGCACGTGGTTGGGGCCGGCACAGTAGTCACCCAGGCTCTCGGACGTATAGGCGCCAAGGAAGATGGCGCCGGCGTGTTTGAGCAGCGGTTCCCACTTGTGGGGGTCGTTACTGGACACTTCCAGGTGCTCGGGCGCGATGCGGTTGCTGATCTCACAGGCTTCTTCCATGCTGCGCGTGTGAATCAGCGCGCCACGGCCAGTCAGGCTTTTGGCGATGATTTCGGCACGCGGCATGTCGTTCAACAGACGGTTGATGCTCTCCTGCACCTGGTCAATGTAGGCCGCATCGGGGCACAGCAGAATGCTCTGCGCCAGTTCGTCGTGCTCGGCCTGGCTGAACAGGTCCATCGCCACCCAATCGGGCGGTGTGCTGCCATCGGCCAGCACCAGAATTTCGCTGGGGCCGGCAATCATGTCGATGCCCACGGTGCCAAACACGCGGCGCTTGGCGGCAGCCACATAGGCGTTGCCGGGGCCGGTGATTTTGTGCACGGCCGGAATGCTCTGCGTGCCATAGGCCAGTGCGGCCACGGCTTGTGCACCGCCTATAGTGAAGGCGCGGGTCACGCCGGCCACGTAGGCAGCCGCCAGCACCAGTGCATTTTTTTCACCTTTTGGAGTGGGTACCACCATGATGATCTCGCCCACACCGGCCACATGCGCGGGAATGGCGTTCATCAGCACGCTGCTCGGATACGCCGCCTTGCCGCCAGGCACGTAGATGCCCACGCGGTCCAACGGGGTGACTTTCTGACCCAGCAAAGTGCCGTCTTCGTCGCGGTAGCTCCAGCTCTCGCCCGAGGCCTTTTTCTGAGCTTCGTGGTAACTGCGTACGCGTTTGGCGGCGGCCTCGAGGGCGGTGCGTTGCTGCGCAGGAATGCTGTCAAACGCAGCCTTGAGTTCGGCCTGGGTTAGCTCCAGCGCCTGCATGTCGGGCACGGTCAGGCCGTCGAAGCGGGCGGTGTACTCCAGCACGGCGGCATCACCACGCTGCTGCACATCGGCCAGGATGTCGGCCACGCGCTGCTCGATGGCCGCATCGGTATCGGCAGACCAATGCAGACGCGCATTGAACTGGGCATCAAACTGGGCGTCAGCCGTTGAAAGACGAGCGGGAGCAGCTATAAAATTCATAGCAATTTTAAATCAAGTTACTTACCCACCGCGCCCGCGAAGGCATCGATGATCTTGCGAATCGACTCCTGCTTGAGTTTGAGCGCAGCCTGGTTGACCACCAGCCGCGAGCTGATGTCCATGATGCGCTCCACCTCGACCAGGTGGTTGGCCTTGAGCGTGTTGCCGGTGGACACCAGATCCACGATGGCATCGGCCATGCCCACAAGCGGCGCCAGCTCCATGCTGCCGTAGAGCTTGATCAAGTCCACGTGCACGCCCTTGCTGGCGAAAAACTCGCGCGCAATGGCCACATATTTGGTCGCCACGGTCAGGCGTGAGCCCTGCTTGACGGCCGACGCATAGTCAAAGTCGGCACGCACGGCCACGCTGATGCGGCATTTGGCGATTTGCAAATCCAGCGGCTGGTACAGCCCCTGGCTGCCGTGCTCCAGCAGTGTGTCCTTGCCGGTGATGCCCAGATCGGCACCGCCGTACTGCACGTAAGTGGGCACATCGGTGGCGCGCACCACAAGCACACGGACGTTGGGCTGGTTGGTATCCAGAATCAGCTTGCGCGATTTTTCGGGATCGTCCAGCACCTCAATGCCTGCAGCTTTGAGCAGCGGGATGGTTTCTTCAAAAATCCGGCCTTTGGACAGGGCGAGTGTGATCATGTCGGTACTCATTTAATACGCTCTATGTCTGCACCAATGCCACGCAGTTTGGCTTCCATCTGGTCGTAGCCACGGTCCAGGTGATAGATGCGGTCCACAATGGTTTCACCATCGGCTACCAAGCCGGCAATCACCAGACTTGCCGAAGCGCGCAGGTCGGTGGCCATCACGGTGGCGCCCGAGAGTTTGGGCACTCCTTCTATTACCGACACCTTTCCGTCGATCTGGATATGCGCACCCAGACGCACCAGTTCGTTGACGTGCATGAAGCGGTTTTCGAAAATCGTCTCTGTCACCTTGCTGGTCCCCTGCGCAATGCAGTTGAGCGCCATGAACTGCGCCTGCATGTCGGTGGGGAAACCGGGGTACTCGGTGGTACGAAAAGTTTGCGCCTTGAGGTACTTGTAGGCAGGCTCTTTGGCCTGAATCCGGATGCCCCCGTCCACCACTGTCACCGTCACACCGGCGTCACGCAGCTTGTCGATCACTGCATCCAGGTGATCGGCGCGGCCGTGCTTGAGCACCACTTCGCCACCCGTAGCAGCCACCGCGCACAAAAAGGTACCGGTCTCAATGCGGTCCGCCACCACCTGGTGGGTGCAGCCATGCAACTGCTCCACGCCCTGGATGCGAATGCGGCTGGTGCCGTGGCCTTCAATCCTGGCGCCCATCTTGATCAGCATTTCGGCCAGATCGGGAATCTCGGGCTCCTGTGCGGCGTTTTCCAGAATGGTCTCGCCTTCGGCCAGGGCCGCTGCCATCAAAAAGTTTTCGGTGCCGGTGACCGTCACCATGTCGGTGGCGATACGCGCACCCTTGAGTCGTGTGCGACCTTGTGGCAACTTGGCGATCATGTAGCCGTGCTCGACGTTAATCTCGGCACCCATGGCGGTCAGGCCCTTGAGGTGCTGGTCTACAGGACGTGAACCTATGGCGCAACCGCCCGGCAAAGACACCGTCGCGTGGCCGAAACGGGCCAGCAAAGGGCCCAGCGCCAGCACCGAGGCCCGCATGGTCTTGACCAACTCATACGGCGCTTCGGCCTTGATTGGATCGGCCGCATGGAATGTGATGCCGCCGCGCTCGCCGTGGGTCTCCGTTTTCACACCCATGTTGTCGAGCAGGCGGCGCATGGTGGCCACATCCTGCAGACGTGGCACGTTGAGCAGGTGCACCGGCTCACTGGAGAGCAGCGTGGCGCACATCTCCGGCAGGGCCGCGTTTTTGGCGCCGGAAATCAGCACCTCGCCGTTGAGCCGGCAACCGCCGCGAATCAGTAATTTGTCCATGGATGCGTTTTCTGCAGGTGCTTATGCGCTCTTTATGCGCTCTGCTTGGCCCATTCGGCAGGGGTAAAAGTTTTCATCGACAGGGCGTGCACTTCATCGGTGTACATGCGGCTGCCCAGCGTGGCGTAGACCTGCTGGTGGCGCTGGATGGGGCGCTTGCCTTCAAAGGCGGCAGACACGATGGTGGCATACCAGTGGCGTCCATCGCCTTCGAGCTGGCAGACGTCGCAGGGCAGGCCTGCGGAAATAAGTTGCTGGAGTTGTTCTGCGGTCATGCAAATTCAAAGGTTAGCTGCGGATCTTGTAGCCGATGCGCAGAAGATAAATGGCCAAGGCCGAAGAAACTGCCAGGGCAAGACCGACAACGCCCAGACTCAGCCAGGGAGATGCGTCGCTGACACCAAAGAAGCCATGGCGAAATCCGTCGATCATGTAGAAAAACGGATTGAGATGGCTCATGCGTTGCCAGAATTCTGGCAAGGACCCGATGGAATAGAAAACGCCACTCAGAAACGTCATCGGCATGATGATGAAATTCTGGAAAGCAGCCAACTGGTCAAACTTCTCGGCCCACAAACCAGCGATCAGGCCCAGAGTGCCCAGCAAGGCAGCGCCCAGAATGGCAAATACAAGAATCCACCATGGCGCAACAAACGACAGATGGGTGAACCATGCGGTCACGAGAAACACACCGCCACCCACTACCAGACCACGTGCAATTGACGAACCCACATAGGCCACAAACCAGTGCCAGTGCGACAGGGGTGTGAGCAACAGGAAGACCATATTGCCCATGATCTTGCTCTGGATGATGGACGAGGAACTGTTGGCAAACGCGTTCTGCAAAATGCTCATCATCACCAGCCCCGGCACGAGGAACGCGGTGTAGCTGATGCTGTCATACACCTTGACGTGGTCTTCCAGCACATGGCCAAAAATCATGAGGTACAACACGGCGGTCAGCACCGGCGCAGCCACCGTCTGAAAGCTCACCTTCCAGAAGCGCAGCACTTCCTTGTACAGCAGCATTTGCCAGCCGGTCATGATGCACTGGCCCCCACGATGCTCGCCTCTTCTGCGCGTGCCGTGTGCATCACATCCAAAAACACGTCTTCAAGGTCCGCCTTGCGAATTTCAACGTCGTCCACCGTCACTCCCGCCTCGCGCACAGCGGCCAGGTATTGCTCGATCTCCAGCGCGTTATGCGCCGGCAGTTGCACGATGCGCCCGGTAATGCGTGCGCGCGCGGCCAGCGCTTGCGGCAAGGTGTCTGCCGTCTTGAAACGCAGCACGTTGCTGCTTGCGGCCTTGAGCAGATCGCTGGTTTTGTCCAGCGCCACAATACGCCCCGTCTTGAGCATGGCAAGGCGGCCGCACAGGGCTTCCGCCTCTTCGAGGTAATGTGTGGTCAGCAACACGGTGTGGCCCTGCTTGTTGAGCTTGGCAATGAATTGCCACAGGGTCTGGCGCAACTCCACGTCCACGCCTGCGGTAGGTTCGTCCAGCACAATGACGGGCGGCTTGTGCACCAGCGCCTGCGCCACCAGCACGCGGCGTTTCATGCCGCCCGAGAGCTGGCGCATATTGGCATTGGCCTTGTCGGTCAGCCCCAGGCTATCGAGCAGTTCATCAATCCACGCATCGTTGTGCTTGATACCGAAGTAACCCGACTGAAAGCGCAGCGCTTCGCGTACGTTGAAGAAGGGGTCGAACACCAGTTCCTGCGGCACGACACCCAGCTTGCGACGCGCCTGGGCATAGTCGGTCTGCACATCACTTCCCAGCACGGTCACGCGGCCGCTGGTGGCACGTGTGAGGCCAGCCAGTATGCTAATCATGGTGGTTTTGCCAGCGCCGTTGGGCCCGAGCAGGCCAAAAAACTCCCCCTCCGCCACGTCAAGACTGACGTTGTCGAGCGCAAGAAACGTGGAGCCCTGGGGTCCACGCGGAGACGGATAGGCTTTGGAAACAGATTGGAAGGAGATGGCAGACATGGGAGCCTACCATTTTACGCGGTGCCGCTCAGGTGCTTGGCAACAGCTTCTCAATCCCATACAGGGCAGCCAGTTCGCGCAGGCGGTCAGGCAGGCCCTTCACCACAAACTGCTTGCCAGCCCGGGCACATTCCCGGCGGAATTCCAGCAAAACGGCCAGTGCCGAAGAGTCAAAACTGCGCAACAGGGCAGCGTCCACCACCACCTGGGCAGCAGATTCGTGCCTGAGCCCGGTGGTGAGTGTATTCAGGCACGCCGTGGCATGCGCATGGGTCAGGGTGTCGGGCAGGCTCAGCACATCAGCCTTTCTTGCTATTGGCCTTGTTACGTTCCGACAGCGAGACAATCAGGCCGTCGATGCCCTTGGCATTGATTTCCTGGGCAAACTGGCTCTTGTAGGTTTCCACCAGCCAGACCCCCAGCACGTTCAGGTTATAGATACGCCAGCCAGTGCCCATGCCAGGGGTCTTTTCGAGACGGTAATCCAGTTGGATCGGGTCACCCACCCCCCTAATTTCCGTACGCACTAGCACCTCTTTGTCGTCAGGACTGGAGCGCATAGGCTTCATGGCAATGGTCTGGGTGGACACCTGCGCCAGAGCGCCGGCATAGGTGCGCACCAGCAGGATTTTGAACTCTTCCTGCAGGCGTTTTTGCTGTTCGGCCGTGGCCTGACGCCATGCGGGGCCTACTGCTGACGCGGTCATCCGCTGGAAATTCACACTGGGCATGATGCGCTCGTCCACCAGTGCCACCAGCTTGTTCATGTCGCCGGAACGCAAGGCTTTATCGGACTTAATGGTGTCAAGCACATCCACCGACAGCCGCTTGATCATGACGTCAGGCGCCTCATCCTCGGCCATGGCTGCGCCGCTCAGACCCCCTGCCAACAACAGGGCAAATCCCAAAGTGCGAAGAAATTGTCGTTTCATAAATGCTTTGTTCTCCAGAAACTGCTCCGATTATCTTCCGCAGATGTAAACCGTGTGCAAAGACTGCGCTTATCTGGCTTCCGCGCCGGGGTCAATATTTTCGTCCGGCGGATTGCCGTCATAGACACGGTTGCGCTGACGCTGCAGGTAGGAGTCCCGCATAAAGCTGTACTTGTCCAGCGCAGCCCCTTCCACCACGTCACCGGCTCGCAGATACTGGGCTCGCAAATCGACAACATTGATCACAGTAAGTCCTGTGCGGGTACCCTCATCCGAAATGTGATTGACCAAGTTGCCCTGCTGGTCCAGGGGCAGCGCCACCACCTCGCGCAGCGTGTAGGGCCCCAGCAACGGAAGAACAACATACGGACCCGGCGACACCCCCCAACGCCCCAGCGTTAAACCAAAGTCAGACGTACGACGCTCGATATTAAGGTCACTGGCAACGTCGACCAGCCCCCCCAATCCGAAGGTAGTATTGATCATGACGCGCCCTAAGCTGTCGCCCATGTCCTGGCCACGCCCCTGCAGCGCATTGTTGAACACCGACCACACGTCAGTCAGGTTGCCGAAAAAATTGCCGACCCCGACGCGAAACCACTGTGGGGTGATGTCCCGATATGCTGTCGCCACGGGCTTGACAACCGCCCGGTCCACTGCGTCATTGAAACCAAACACACCCCGGTTAAATGATTCCAGCGGATCGCGCGGATCAGGATTGGCAACCGTTGCACAGGCTTGCAGCAAGAACAGGCTGAGCAAAATAGTCAGCCGGACACATTGCGCGCCTGCGTTTTGCAATGTCATTTCTTATTCCCTGCCGATCCCTCGGCTGCCTTGCTGTAGAGGAATTGGCTGATCAGGTTTTCCAATACAACTGCAGACTGTGTGGCGGTAATGGCGTCACCAGCCGCCAGATTGGTGGCTTCTGCACCGGCTTCAATACCAATGTACTGTTCACCCAGCAAACCACTGGTCAGAATCTTGAGGGAACTGTCCTTCGGAAAGGCGTAACGTTTTTCCATCGCCAGCGTGACGCGAGCCTGAAAAGTCTTGTCATCAAAGGCGATGGCATCCACACGGCCCACCACGACACCGCCGCTGCGTACGGCCGCCTTCGGCTTGAGGCCACCTACATTCTCAAATTTGGCGGTGATCACATAGGTACTCTGAAAGCTCAGGCTCAGCAAATTGGCAGACTGCAAAGCCAGGAACAGGATGGCCATTGCCCCGATGATTACAAAGATACCAACCCATACGTCATTTTTTGAGCGTTGCACCACACCCTCCTAAATAGTAAACATCATTGCGGTCAAGATGAAATCCAGACCCAGAACCGACAGCGAAGCCATTACCACCGTACGGGTGGTGGCGCTGGCAACCCCCTCAGGAGTGGGTTGCGCTTCAAAACCCTGCAGCAGAGCAATAAATGTCACGGTGAAGCCAAACACCACGCTTTTGATAACGCCATTGCCCACGTCAGCCCAGACATCAACACCACCCTGAATCTGACTCCAGAACGAACCAGCATCCACTCCGATCATCAGTACGCCAACCACCCAACCACCGATCACCCCCATGGCGCTGAATACGGCCGCCAGCAGAGGCATGGCAATCACCCCGGCCCAGAAACGGGGCGCCAGAACGCGCTGGACGGGGTCAACGGCCATCATCTCCATCACGCTGATCTGCTCCCCAGCTTTCATCAGTCCAATCTCCGCAGTCAGCGACGTGCCCGCCCGGCCAGCAAACAGCAAGGCCGTAACGACGGGACCCAACTCACGCACCAGGCTCAAAGTCACCAGCAAGCCCAATGCCTCGGACGATCCATAGCGCTGCAAGGTGTAATAACCTTGCAGTCCAAACACAAAACCCACAAACAGGCCCGACACGGCAATGATGGCCAGTGAATAGTTGCCCAGGAAATGGATCTGGTCACGGATCAGGCCAAAACGCCTGAATGCCGGGCCAGCAGAAGCCAGCAGCCGCAAAAACAGGCGTGCACCATAACCCACATCGGCCAGTTTTCTGCGGGTGGCGAACCCGATATTGGAGGGTTGGTACCAACTCATGCTGCGGCTCCTGGGCTGACCGATGGGGACGCCGCGCCCACACCAAAATCATCTTCAACGGAAACACCGGGGTAGTGAAACCGTACCGGACCATCCGGCAGGGCGTGCACATATTGGTAGACCAGCGGATCCGCACTTTTGCGCACCTCTTCCGGCGTTCCCTGGGCAGCAATTTTTCCGTTAGCCAGAATGATCACGTGGTCGGAGATGGAAAATGTCTCCTCCAACTCGTGCGAAACGAACACACTGGTCAGCCCCATGGAATCATTGAGGTGACGAATCAGGTTCGCAGCAGTCCCCAGGGAAATGGGATCCAGACCCGAGAAGGGCTCGTCATACATGACGAGTTCCGGATCCAGCGCAATGGCACGCGCCAGGGCGATACGGCGGGCCATACCACCGGACAGATCGCTGGGCATCAGATCGCGGGCACCACGCAATCCCACCGCATTGAGCTTCATCAGCACGATGTCACGCACCAACGCTTCGGGCAGGTCGGTGTGCTCATGCAGCGGGAAGGCCACGTTTTCATACACGCTGAGATCGGCAAACAGGGCACCGAACTGAAACAGCATGCCCATGCGACGCCGCGCAGCGTACAACTGGCGCTGGTCCATGCGCGTGACATCCTGCCCGTCAAACAGCATCTCACCCGACTGGGCGCGATTCTGGCCACCTATCAGCCGCAGGATGGTGGTCTTGCCACCGCCCGAGGCGCCCATCAATGCCGTGACCTTGCCGCGGGGAATGCGCAAGGATACATCGTCCAGAATGACACGTTCACCGTACCCGAAGGTCAGGTTGCGCAGTTCGACAAGGGAGGAGGTGTTTGATTCCATAAAAAGCAAAAGCCGGGTTTGTTCCGGCTTCTGCATGATAAGGGATAGATGGAAACCCTTATTCAGGTTGACTTATCGAGGCAGGTTGCTAGCACCCATCAGGAACTCGTCCACAGAGCGTGCAGCCTGACGGCCTTCGCGGATCGCCCACACCACCAGACTCTGGCCTCGACGCATATCGCCCGCAGCAAACACCTTGGCCACATTGGTGGCATAGCCACCGGTGAACTCGGTTGATGCCCTGGCGTTGCCGCGCGCATCCTTGTCCACGCCAAAGCCTTCCAGAATGGTTGCTACGGGATTCACAAAGCCCATGGCCAGCAATACCAAATCCGCCTTGTATTCCTTTTCGGTACCGGCAACTTCCACCAGCTTGCCGTCCTTGAATTCGACATGTACGGTCTTCAGGCCGGTGACCTTGCCGTTCTTGCCAATGAATTCCTTGGTGGAGATGGCAAATTCGCGGGTACAGCCTTCGTCGTGGCTGGAACTGGTGCGCAGCTTCAGCGGCCAGTAGGGCCAGACCAGGGGCTTGTCTTCCTGCTCGGGAGGCTGGGGCATCACCTCGAACTGGGTCACACTCACGGCACCATGGCGGTTGCTGGTGCCCACGCAGTCGGAACCGGTGTCGCCACCACCAATGACAATGACGTGCTTGCCATCGGCACGCAACTGGTTCTTGAGCTTGTCACCCGCGTTGACCTTGTTCTGCTGGGGCAAAAACTCCATGGCGAAGTGAATTCCGTCCAGGTCCCGGCCCGGCATTGGCAAGTCGCGCGACTGCTCGGAGCCACCGGTCAGCAGCACAGCATCAAAATCCTTTTGCAGCTGCGCCGGCGTAATGCTTTCCTTGGCCCAGTTGGTGACTTTGGAGTCCTTGGGCAACTCGCCGACCATCACACCCGTGCGGATAGTGACGCCTTCGGCCTTGAGCTGTTCGGCACGGCGGTCGATGTGCGATTTTTCCATCTTGAAGTCAGGAATGCCGTAGCGCAACAGGCCACCGATGCGGTCGTTTTTCTCGAACAAGGTCACATCATGGCCAGCGCGGGCCAGTTGCTGGGCCGCTGCCATGCCGGCAGGGCCGGAGCCCACCACCGCAACCTTTTTGCCCGTCTTAACCTTCGCTGGCTGAGGCTGCACCCAGCCCTGTGCCCAGGCTTTGTCAATGATGGCGTGCTCAATGGACTTGATGCCCACGGCATCGCCGTTGAAGTTCACCACACAGGCAGCTTCACAGGGTGCCGGGCAGATGCGGCCGGTGAACTCGGGGAAGTTGTTGGTGCTGTGCAGTACCTCAATCGCAGCCTTCCAGTCGCCCTGGTACACCAGGTCGTTGAAATCCGGAATGATGTTGTTGACCGGGCAACCGTTGTTGCAAAAAGGAGTGCCGCAATCCATGCAACGCGCTGCCTGCTTGCTGGCCTGCGCATCGTCCAGCCCAACCACAAACTCTTTGTAGTGCTTCAGACGCTCGGTGACGGGCTTGTAGCCTTCTTCGATGCGTTCAAACTCCATGAAGCCAGTGACTTTTCCCATGATATTTGTCCTTGTACGTTAGATCCGGCTGGCGTTACTTGGCCGCCGATGCTACTTTTTTTGTAGCTATCTGTGCAGGTTTGGCGGGGGCTTTAGCCATTTTTCTCGCATAAATCTCGGCCAGAGCACGCTTGTACTCGGTCGGAAATACCTTGACGAACCTGGCACGCGAAGCCTCCCAGTTGTCCAGCAACTCACGCGCACGCTTGCTGCCGGTCCAGCGGTTGTGGTCTTCGAGCAGCTTCTTGAGCTGGGCCTCGTCGGTCTCGCCGCGATGCCAGACCGCCTTGTCGATAGAGGTCTCCTGCTCGGCAGTGGTCAGCACTTTTTCCAGGCTCACCATCGCTGTGTTGCAGCGCTTGGCGAACTGGCCGTCTTCGTCATAGACGTAGGCCACGCCGCCGCTCATGCCGGCAGCAAAGTTGCGGCCAGTCTTGCCCAAAACGGTCACGGTACCGCCGGTCATGTATTCGCAACCATGGTCACCCGTACCTTCCACCACGGTGGTGGCGCCGGACAGACGCACCGCAAAACGTTCACCGGCCACACCGCTGAAGAACGCCTCACCCGAGGTGGCGCCGTACATCACGGTGTTGCCCACGATGGTGTTGCGGATGGCTTCACCACGGAAGTCGATGCTGGGGCGTACCACAATGCGCCCGCCTGACAAGCCCTTCCCTGTGTAGTCGTTGGCATCGCCAATCAGGTACAGCGTGATGCCATTGCACAGGAAAGCGCCAAACGACTGGCCACCGGTACCTTCGAGCTGGATACGGATGGTGTCATCCGGCAATCCTTCAGGATGTACCTTGGTCACCGCGCCGGACAGCATAGCGCCCACAGATCGATTGACGTTGCGTGCCACCTCCATGAATTGCACGCGTTCTCCTTTGTCGATGGCGGCACGGCTTTTGGCGATCAGTACGTTGTCCAGCGCCTTTTCCAGACCGTGTTCCTGCTCCAGCGTCTGGTAGCGTGGCACGTCGGCAGGTACCTGGGGTTGGGCAAACAGGCGACTGAAATCCAGGCCCTGGGCTTTCCAGTGTTCAATGCTTTTGCGGGTGTCGAGCAGGTCCGAGCGGCCGATCAGGTCGTCGAACTTACGGATACCCAACTGGGCCATGATCTGGCGCACTTCTTCGGCAATGAAGAAGAAGTAATTGACCACATGCTCGGGCTTGCCGGAGAACTTTTGCCGCAAGACCGGGTCTTGCGTGGCCACGCCCACCGGGCAGGTGTTGAGGTGGCACTTGCGCATCATGATGCAGCCTTCGACCACCAGCGGAGCGGTCGCGAAACCGAACTCGTCAGCACCCAGCAGCGCACCAATGGCCACGTCACGGCCGGTTTTCATCTGGCCGTCGGCCTGCACGCGAATACGGCTGCGCAGTCGGTTCAGCACCAGGGTCTGCTGGGTTTCAGCCAGACCGATTTCCCAGGGACTGCCCGCGTGCTTGATGGACGACCAGGGTGAAGCACCGGTGCCACCGTCATGGCCCGCGATCACCACATGGTCGGCCTTGCACTTGGCAACGCCAGCGGCAATCGTGCCCACGCCAATTTCAGACACCAGCTTGACGCTGATACCGGAGTGCGGCGCCACATTCTTCAGATCGTGAATCAGCTGTGCCAGGTCTTCGATCGAATAGATATCGTGGTGCGGTGGAGGCGAAATCAGGCCCACACCGGGCACCGAGTGGCGCAGCTTGCCGATGTAGTCGGATACCTTGCTGCCAGGCAGTTGGCCGCCCTCGCCCGGCTTGGCGCCCTGGGCCATCTTGATCTGGATCTGGTCGGCGCTGTTCAGGTACTCGGCCGTCACACCAAACCGGCCTGAGGCCACCTGCTTGATGCGACTGCGCAGCGAGTCGCCCGCTTGCAAGGGCAGGTCCACCTCCACGTTCTCCGCACCGATCACGCTCTTGAGGCTATCGCCCTGCTTGATAGGGATTCCCTTGAGCTCATTGCGGTAACGTGCTGCGTCTTCACCACCCTCACCGGTGTTGCTCTTGCCGCCGATACGGTTCATGGCCACAGCCAAGGTGGCATGGGCTTCGGTAGAGATCGAGCCTAGGGACATGGCGCCGGTGGCAAAGCGTTTGACGATTTCCTTGGCGCTTTCCACTTCGTCCACCGAAATAGCCTTGGCGGGATCGATCTTGAACTCGAACAAGCCGCGCAGCGTCAGGTGGCGCTTGCTCTGGTCATTAATGATCTGCGCATATTCCTTGTAGGTATTCCAGTTGTTGGCACGGGTGGAGTGCTGCAGCTTGGCAATCGCATCCGGTGTCCACATGTGCTCTTCGCCACGGGCACGCCAGGCATATTCACCACCCGCGTCCAATGCGTTGGCCAGCACCGGGTCGGCGCTGAATGCCGCCTTGTGCATGCGGATGGCTTCTTCTGCAATTTCGAAAACGCCAATGCCCTCAACCTTGCTGGGCGTGCGGGTGAAGTACTTCTCGATGGTTTCGCTGTTCAGGCCAATGGCTTCAAACAACTGCGCACCGCAGTAGCTCATGTAGGTTGACACGCCCATCTTGGACATGATCTTCGAAAGACCCTTGCCAATAGCCTTGACGTAGTTGTAGATCGCCTTCTCAGCCGACAGGTCGCCCGGCAAGTCCTGATGGATGTTGACCAGGGTTTCCATCGCGAGGTAGGGATGCACGGCTTCCGCACCATAGCCGGCCAGCACGGCGAAGTGGTGCACTTCGCGGGCGGTGCCGGTTTCCACCACCAGACCGGCAGAAGTACGCAGCCCTTCACGCACCAGGTGCTGGTGAATCGCCGACAGCGCCAGCAGCGCAGGAATGGCCACCTGGGTCGCGGTCATGGCGCGATCGCTGATGATCAGTATGTTTTTTCCACCCTTGATCGCATCCACCGCCTCAGCGCACAAGGACGCGAGCTTGGCTTCCACTCCCTCATGGCCCCAGGCCAACGGATAGGTGATGTCCAGGGTCGCGCTACGGAACTTGCCCTGGGTGTGCTGCTCGATATTGCGCAACTTGGCCATATCGGCGAAGTCCAGCACCGGCTGGCTGACTTCCAGGCGCATGGGCGGGTTCACCTGATTGATGTCCAGCAAATTGGGCTTGGGACCGATGAAGGACACCAGCGACATCACGATCGCTTCGCGGATCGGGTCGATAGGCGGATTAGTCACCTGGGCGAACAGTTGCTTGAAGTAGTTGTACAGTGGTTTGTTCTTGTCGGACAACACGGCGAGCGGGCTGTCGTTGCCCATGGAGCCAAGGGCTTCCTCACCTGCAGTGGCCATGGGTGCGATCAGGAATTTCAGGTCTTCCTGGGTAAAGCCAAAGGCCTGCTGGCGATCCAGCAGGCTGACCTTGTCAGTGACGCGCTTGGGCTCGACGCCAGCAACCACAGCAGCCAACGCCTTGTCGGCCCGGCGCTCGGTGAAGTTCACATCGTCGAGCTTGATGCGCAGGTTCTCGATCCACTGCTTGTAGGGCTTGCTGTTGGCGAGGTTGGACTTGAGCTCCTCGTCGTCGATCATGCGACCTTGTTCCAGATCGATCAGGAACATCTTTCCCGGCTGCAGACGCCACTTGCGCACGATCTTGTTTTCAGGCACGGGAAGGACGCCGGACTCTGAACCCATGATGACGAGGTCGTCATCAGTGATGCAATAGCGCGAGGGACGCAAGCCATTGCGGTCCAGCGTGGCGCCGATCTGGCGGCCATCGGTGAACACGATGGAGGCCGGACCATCCCACGGCTCCAGCATCGCAGCGTGGTATTCGTAAAAAGCCTTGCGGCGTTCGTCCATGGTGGTGTGCTGCTCCCAGGGTTCGGGAATCATCATCATCACGGCCTGGCTGATGGGATAGCCGGACATCGTGAGCAATTCGAGGCAATTGTCGAAGGTCGCCGTGTCGGACTGGTCGGCAAAGCTTATGGGATACAGCTTTTGCAGATCGTTACCGAGCACCGGGGACGACATCACGCCTTCGCGGGCCTTCATCCAGTTGTAGTTCCCCTTAACGGTGTTGATTTCACCGTTGTGCGCCACATAACGATAGGGGTGGGCGAGGGGCCACTCCGGGAAGGTGTTGGTGGAGAAACGCTGGTGCACCAGACCCAGAGCAGAGACACAGCGCGCGTCTTCCAGATCCTTGAAGTACACACCCACCTGATCCGCCAGCAGCAGGCCCTTGTAGACCACAGTGCGGCTGGACATGCTGGGCACGTAATACTCTTTACTGTGCTTGAGCTTGAGCGCCTGAATGTTGGCGCTGGCCGTCTTACGGATGACGTACAGCTTGCGCTCCAGCGCGTCCTGCACGATCACATCGTTGCCGCGGCCAATGAAGACCTGGCGAAGGATAGGTTCTTTCTCGCGCACGGTGGGCGACATGGGCATATCACGGTTCACCGGAACATCACGCCAGCCCAGCAGCACCTGGCCTTCGGCCTTGATAGCGCGCTCCATCTCCTGTTCACAAGCCAGGCGGGAAGCATGCTCCTTGGGCAGGAAGATCATACCCACGCCGTATTCGCCTTGTGGCGGCAAAGTCACGCCCTGCCCGACCATTTCCTCACGGTACAGCGCGTCGGGCAACTGGATCAGGATACCGGCGCCATCGCCCATCAGCTTGTCTGCCCCCACGGCCCCCCGGTGGTCCAGGTTTTCAAGAATTTTCAGTGCATTCTTGACGATGGAATGGCTCTTCTCTCCGCGAATATGGGCCACAAAACCTACGCCACACGCATCGTGCTCATTGGCGTTGGAATACAAACCGTGGTCTTTGAGATGTTGGATTTCGGCTGCCGTGGTCATGGCGCACTCCTGAAATAATTGCAGTGGACAGTGAGAATACTGCATTGCAACAAAGATGCCAAAGAAAATAAATGGGGTCAGATCCTAATTATTTATAAATGGAAAACACAAAATTAAATTGGGGACATATTAAAATTGATAGCAAGAACTTCTGCGGATTTAATGCGTTCAAGGCAAAGGACTAGTCTTTTACCTGCGTGGTGGGGCGCCCTGCCCGGCTCTTCGTCAGCCGGCGTGGTGTATTTTTTTGCAACTCTTCTACAAATATTTGGGACCCGAGCGCCCAGCCACTCAGAGTGGCATCCGTCAAAGTCTTCTGCTGCACCGCACTGATACCCGCCCGCACCATTTGGGTGTAGGCTGCTTCGCGCGCAAAGGGCGTGTTTCCAAGCGCCCACACCAGGGGATGCGCACTGATGAGTTTGTCAACGTGCTGGCCGCTGTAATGGGAATAGCTTGACCAGGGGTAGTCACCCGCCTGTGACGCCAGACCAGAACGCACAGGATTCAAGTCGAAGTACACCATGCAAGCGAGCAGGTAAGTTTCTGCCTCAATCACCGTGGAACGGTAGCGTCCCTCCCACAAAGTACCGGTACGGTGGTGCGTATCGTTGAAATAGCGCACATACCGCCTGCCCACGGACTGCATCAGGAGGGGCAAACCTTCCCCAGTCTGGGGGGTGACAAGCAGATGGAAGTGGTTCTGCATCAGCACATAGGCATGAACAGCGACACGGTACTTGCTGGCATTCTCAGCCAGAAGGTCAAGTAGGGTCTGGTAATCTGCGGTCTTTTCAAAAATGGACTGGCGATTGTTGCCGCGCTGGATCACAAGGTGGGGCAAGCCCGGCAGCGTCAGTCGAGGAAGTCGGGCCATGCAAGCGCACCGTCAGGGGCAGTGCCTAGATGACTTCTTTCGGCAACTGATAGTGGGACTGTCCCATCAAATCGATGCCACACTCCAGCGTATCCAGCCACTCCAGCAGTTGACCCACTGCCGCACCTTTCAATGGCGCCCCATGCTGGGGAACGATCATGTCGATCTGCAGGTGGCGCACCATTGCAACCCACAACTTCAACACCTTGTTGCTCACCATGTAGCGTTTGTGGAAGGCCTCCATGCCCTCGGGCATGGGATGCAGCGTAGCGATGAACTCTTTGGCCTGCTGTCCGGTGACCAGCGAAACACCCAGGTCGCCCGAAAACAGGATCTTGCTGACCGGATCGTAATACTGAAAATTGCCCTCGGAGTGCATGAAGTGCGCCGGCAGCAACCACAACTCGGTCTTGCCGAAACGCAATCGCCCTCCTTGATCCCCTACGCCAATGATGCGTTCGTCCGTTTTGCCTATTTTGCAGAAGTGCGGCACAAAACGCGCCCACAGACTGGAAATGACCAGTTTCGCCGAAGTTGAAGTCATCCAGCGGTCAAGGGACGCAATGATGTCAGGGTCAGCGTGCGACGCAACAATATAGTCCAGACGGGTTGGCGCAACGTACTTACGCATCGTCAGGTTCAATTCGTTGTAAGTCATATTACCGCCGGGGTCGAGAATGACCCCTTCGTCCTGATCCACAATCAGGAACTGGTTGGCCTGCACCGCCCCGGAATCTTCGACGAGGTCGGTGAACATGACGCAGCAATGGTCTGCGTCTTTATACAACTCAATAGACATAATCAGGGCCCGGTTACTGGCCCCGATTATTACCGCTCACCTTGGCGCTTTGGTCACCCTCACTTTGCCGCCGGTTGTAACGATAATCACTGGATCGCCAGCAGCAAACACCTCGGCAGCTTTGGCCTGGACAATTGCGCGACGGTCGCCGTTCTTGAGTTGCACAAGAATCTCGACCGCATCTTCTCGCGTGCTCATGCGTTCAATGGCATTGCCCGCTGCAGCACCGGCAACGCCGGCCAGCACACCAAGAACCTGCGCTTCGCGCGGCACGCCACTACCACTGTAGCCGCCAATGGCGCCGACGACACCGCCAACCGTCGCACCGACGCCAGACTGGCTACCGTCCACGGTCACTGTACGGGTGGACAACACAACGCCGTCCTCCACCTGGGCCATGCGCTGGGCATCACCGCGCTGGATTACGTCAGGACTGCTAGTCGCACAGCCCACCATGGCCAGTGATGCTGCCAGTAACCACCCCAAACCCATTGATCGTTTCATATCAAACTCCACAAATTCGCCAAAAAGGAACCCCAAACGCCCATAACGTTTCAGGGGAGCGTTTCGTTGTCGCCTGCATTCTCGCCCGGCAATGTAAACCGCGTGTCAAGCAAGTCCGTCAGTCCGAACTCCGTCAAAATGGATTTCAGTCGCTCTGCTGCGGCCTGTTTGCGGTGGCCGGTGTAGCGGGCCAGAATCAACTCATTTTTCATGCTGTGCTCCCAGCCTACCAGTTCGGTCACCGTCACCTGGTAGCCCTGTGCTTCCAGGTACAGGCAACGCAGCACATTCGTGATCTGACTCCCCATTTCACGGGTGTGCAAGGGATGGCGCCAGAGCTCCGCCAGCGGCGTTCGGGCCAATGAGAGCGCTTTGCTCTGACTCAAATGGCGCGCCACCTCAGCCTGGCAACAGGGCACCAGTACAAAAGCGCGCGCCTTTTTCTGCAGGCCAAAGGCAATAGCATCGTCGGTGGCCGTATCGCAGGCGTGTAAGGCAGTAATCACATCAAACCGGGCCGGCAAGGCATCGGAGTGGGCAGACTCTGCCACGCTGAGGTTGATGAACGACATCCGGCCAAAACCCAATTTTGCCGCCAAGGCCCTGGATTGCTCAACCAGTTCAGCGCGCGTTTCAATGCCATAAATATGGCTATCTGGAAGATGTTTGAAATACAGGTCGTACAAAATGAAGCCCAGATAGGACTTGCCTGCGCCGTGGTCCGCCAGCGTCAATGAACCATCCGGATTGGGCGGCAACTCCTGCAGCAGCTTCTCGATGAACTGGTAGAGGTGGTAGACCTGCTTGAGCTTACGCCGGGAATCCTGGTTGAGCTTGCCGTCCCGGGTAAGAATGTGCAGTTCCTTGAGTAACTCCACCGACTGACCCGGACGCAGTTCTGCCGCCAGCGGGTTGTGGTCCAGGACGGTTGTCCGCTGGGCAGACGATTCTTTGCGTTGTTTCATGGCTTTCCGTCACCCGGCATTGGGTCCACGTCCAATTCGAGTGCCTTCCATCCTGCATGCCCTAGGCGTTCCAGGGTTTCCATGTTCTTCTCGAAGATCATTTCGGCCTGGGGAAAGGCTTCTACGGCCCGGGCAATGCTGTCTTCGCGTATCAGGTGAAAGGTGGGAAATGGTGCCCGATTGGTGTAATTGGTGATGTCATCGGCGGTCGTCCCCGCAAACTGAAACTGCGGATGGAAACTGGCAATCTGGATCTCGCCTTCCAGGTTCAGGGACGTGAGGACACGATCCGCGTCGTGCAGAAAATCGTTGAAGTCCAGAAAGTCGGCAAAACAGTCAGGCGCCATGAGCAGCGTGGTGTCGCGCACCGACGGGTCCGCTGCGTGCAGCGCCTTGAGTTCCTCCTCAATTTGTAGCAGAACGTCCCGTGGCTCCGTCGCACGACTGACCCGGTAGTGAATCTGCTGCTTGACATGCACCGACTTGGCAAACGGACACAGGTTGAGGCCAATGACGGCACGCTCCAGCCAGCGCTCGGTCAACGCAGTCGCAGCGTCGTCAGAAAGGGAATAGGGAGAAGACTCCATGGTCAGCTATTCTGGCGCATCAGGACAGCAAACGCTGGCCGGTCAAGCGCGTATGCTCACGCACCGCGAAACGGTCAGTCATGCCCGCAATGTAGTCAGCGACAATGCGCTGCGGCGAAAAATCGTCTGCCGTGCTGTCCAGACGCCCTGACCGCGTAGCAAAACCTGCCTGCATCTCGGTGGGTTTTTCGCAATACGCCGCGAACAATTCGCGCACCACACGTCTGGCCTGGTTCATGGTGTTTTCAACTTGTGGGTGACGGTAGAGATGCTGGAAAAGAAAGGCCTTGAGTTCGCGCGACTGCGTATGCATGGCAGGGGAGAATTGCACCAGAAACGGTGCCTGCCGCACGTCCTGCACACTTTCAACACCGGCCGCATCAATGGCCGCTTGCGTAGCAGCAACTGCGTCGTACACCTGATTGCTGAGCATCAGACGGATGGTCTCGTACATCAGGCGCCGGGACTGTGACGGCTGTCCAAGACGGGCGTGCGCTGCCAACGCCATTTCACAGAAATAGGCAAAGAGGGGAACGCCCTGCAATTGCTCCATGCTGATCAGGCCGGAACGTACCCCGTCATCCACATCGTGCGCGTTATAAGCAATCTCATCGGCCAGGTTGCACAGCTGCGCCTCCAGACTGGGCCGGGTCCGATCGAGAAAACGTTGCGCCACTCCGCCCTGGCCGTCGCCATAGGCTGGCTCCTGCCGCTCGACGGCCAGGGCGTTGGGGCGGGAACAGTGCTTGAGAATTCCCTCACGCGTTTCAAAGGTGAGGTTGAGCCCATCAAAGTCCGGGTAGCGCTCCTCCAGATGATCCACTACGCGCAAACTCTGCAGGTTGTGTTCAAACCCGCCATAAGCCGACATGCTGTCATTGAGCGCATCCTGCCCCGCATGCCCAAAAGGGGTATGCCCCAGGTCGTGGGCCAGCGCAACAGCTTCCACCAGGTCTTCATTGAGCCGCAAGGAGCGCGCCACGGAGCGCCCCAATTGCGCCACTTCCAGTGAGTGTGTCAGCCGAGTGCGAAACAGATCGCCTTCATGGTTAAGAAAGACCTGCGTTTTGTAGACCAGCCGCCTGAATGCCGTGGAGTGCACGATGCGATCACGATCACGCTGGAACTCGGTTCGGTTGGGAGCAGGCGCCTGCACATAACGACGTCCGCGCGTCTGTGCCGGATCGCTGGCATACGGCGCCGGAAGTGAATTGGAGGTCAAATCAGGCTCCAGCCAATGAATCACCTGCACAAGAAGCTATTAAATTCATAGCATCCATTAACAGCAAGCATCGACCACTGCGCGCACCATGGCGTCGGGCGCACCGCGCACTACCGCCTTTGCCATGCCATCAATGACGACGAAGCGTATTTCTCCCGCTTCGGATTTCTTGTCCAGACGCATCAATTCCAGGTAGCGACCGGCGTTATCCCTGGCATCCAGAATCGGCCCTTTTACCGGCAAACCAGCGTTGCGGATCAGTGCGGTCAACCGCGCCACGAAAGCTGAATCCACCAGGCCCAGTTGTTGCGACAAGTGCGCTGCCATCACCATGCCGCAGCCCACGGCCTCACCGTGCAGCCACGCACCGTAGCCCAGGCCGGCTTCGATCGCATGGCCAAATGTATGGCCGAAATTCAGGATGGCTCGCAATCCGGATTCGCGCTCGTCTTTCCCTACGACCCAGGCTTTGATTTCACAGCTGCGCTTGACGGCATGCGCCAATGCACCAGCATCCCGTGCAAGGAGTCTGGGCAGGTTATCTTCTATCCAGCTGAAAAACTCTGCATCTGCAATCGGCCCGTATTTGATGACCTCGGCGAGTCCCGCGCTCAATTCACGGCTTGTCAAGGTCTGCAGAGTATCCAGATCGCACACCACCATGAGCGGCTGGTAGAACGCGCCAATCATGTTCTTTCCCATCGGATGGTTGATTCCTGTCTTGCCACCAACAGACGAGTCGACTTGCGCCAGCAGGGTGGTGGGAACCTGAACAAAAGGTACGCCCCGCATGAAGCTCGCGGCGGCGAAACCGGTCATATCCCCCACAACACCTCCACCCAGCGCAAAAAGCACCGTCTTGCGATCACCACCATGCAACAGCAACGCATCAAAGATCTGATTGAGCGTTTCCCAGGTCTTGAATGCCTCCCCATCCGGCAAGGTCACCTGGTGGACTTCGCCGTAGCGTTCCGCCAGGACGGAAGCAAGCTGACTGGCATACAGCGGGGCAACCGTTGTATTGGTGACGATAAAGGCCATGCTGGCCTTCGGTAAGGCGGAGTAAGTCTGCCGGTCACCCAGAAGCTGGCTGCCAATCGTGATGGGATAGCTGCGATCACCCAGGGCAATCGACACGCTGGTATTGGTATTTGCGCTCATACCCCCGAGTTTAGGGGACGCGCTACAGGATTGGCGCCTACGAACCCGTCGTTTGCGGCTGGGGGGTCAAACCCGCCAAGTCAAGCTGCATGAGAATCATATTGACCAGGGTGGCCACCGAAGGACGTCCCGTTTCCAGTATGAAGTGCGCCACCTCCCGGTACAAAGGGTCCCTGGCCGCGTACAGATCGCGTAACCGGGTCAAAGGATCTGCGACTTGCAACAAGGGACGGTTGACGTCATGTCGAAGGCGCCGGTAGAGTTCCTCGGGTGTCGACTTCAGGTAGATGACCTGTCCACGCCCCTTGAGATGCTGACGATTGGCTGGACGAAGAACCACACCGCCCCCCGTGGACAGGACCCCGGTAGGTCCCTGCGTCAGCGCGTCGATGACTTCTTCCTCAATATCGCGGAACCGCGCTTCGCCTTCTCGCTCGAAAAATTCCCGGATGGAGCAACCCAGTCGCGCCTCGATTGCGTGGTCCGAGTCAACAAATGGGATATGAAGTCGTCGGGCGAGTTGGCGTCCGACGGTGGTTTTTCCCGAACCGGGCAATCCAACAAGACTGAATATCAATTGATCAGCGACCGATCGCCTTCTCAGCAATCATTTTCGGAGTGATGAACACCAGCATTTCACGCTTGGTATTGGAACGTGACTTGTTGCGAAACAGGACTCCCAGGCCCGGTATGTCACCAAAGAACGGTACCTTGGCTTCGTTATCGGTCTGATCTTCGGTAAAGATGCCACCGATCACCACCGTGCCACCGTTTTCCACCAGAACCTGGGTCTTGATGTGCTTGGTATCAATGGCAAAACCTGCCGGTGTGGACTGTCCCACAGTGTCCTTTGTCACATCCAGATCAAGAATGATGTTGCCCTCTGGCGTGATTTGCGGGGTCACTTCCAGCTTCAGATTGGCCTTGCGAAAGGCAATTGAAGTCGCACCGCTGGAAGAAGCCACCTGGTAGGGCAACTCGGTACCCTGCTCAATCAACGCCTTGATCTGGTCGGCAGTCACCACGCGCGGGCTGGACACTACCTTGCCCTTGCCATCGGCTTCCAGAGCAGAAATTTCCAGATTCAGAAAACGGTTGGCGGATTCGCCGAACAGTGAAATTGCAAAGGTTCCGGGATTGGCATACCCCAACGCCCCGGTCGAAGGCAGGTTCACAAAGTTGCCGGAGTTGGTTCCAGAAACTCCGGTGGTGTAGGTAGATCCAACTCCACCGTACAAAGGCCCGCCCTCGGTCGTACCGAGAGTCAATGCGTTGCTCGGGTTACCACCACCCAAACGCACGCCCAGGGACTTGCCAAAACTGTCCGAAGCTTCCACGATGCGTGCTTCAATCAGCACTTGGCGGACTGCAATATCCAGTTTGGCCAGCAATTGCTGCACTTGCTCAAGTTTGCTTGGAATATCCGTGACAAAGAGTTGATTGGTCCGTGGTTCGGCAATTACGCTGCCGCGCGAACTCAGAATGCGCGCCGAAGAAGCCGCCGTTGCCCCACCACCACCCGCAGTCAGTTGCGCAGCAATTTCGGCGGCTTTGGCGTAATTGATCTGGAACGACTGGGTACGCAAGGGTTCCAAACTCTGCACGGCAGCGACAGACTCCAGATCCAGCTTTTCTTTCGCAGCAATTTCGTCCTTAGGGGCAACCCACAGCACGTTGCCACTTTTACGCATACCCAAGCCCTTGGCCTGCAGAATAATCTCCAGCGCCTGGTCCCAAGGCACATCCTGCAGACGCAAGGTTACTGAGCCGGACACTGAATCAGAAGTCACGATGTTGAAGTTGGTGAAGTCAGCGATCACCTGCAGCAGTGAACGCACTTCAATATTCTGGAAATTCAGCGACAGCTTCTGTCCATTGTAGCCAACGCCCTGCGTCAATTTCTTGGGATCAACCTTGATCTCCTTGACCTCCACAACGAACTGTTCGTCACTCTGATATGCGCTGTGCTCCCACTGACCCTTGGGTTCAATCACCATACGCACGCGGTCACCGCTCTGGACAGTGGTTATCGTTTTGATAGGTGTACCAAAGTCGGCTACGTCCAAACGTCGGCGCAGGCCTTCAGGCAGGGTCGATTTCATGAATTCAACGACCAGGTTCTGGCCCTGCTGACGGATATCCACGCCCACCTGATTATTTGGCAAAGTCACCACGACACGTCCGGCACCGTCAGCTGAACGACGGAAATCCAAGTCCTTGATCGGAGCGGAATCACGGCTCCTGTTTTCAGCAAATGTCGTCGCATTCGCCGGCGCAGTCGCGCTAGATGCGGATGGCTCCAACATCACCAGCAGTGACTTGCCCTGGATTTCAGTCTTGTACGCCGCGGCCTGCTTCAAATTCAGTACCACACGGGTACGCTCCCCAGCCTGCACTACGCTGACAGACCGCAGATTCCCCTGGTTGATCTCGACCGTTGACCTTCCCATGGCATTGGAAACACCAGGAAAATCCAGCGCAATGCGTGCAGGTGACTGAATAGCAAAGCCCGTGGGTGGGGCGGTCAAGGCCTGGGACAAATCAATACGCACAACCTCGGCACCAGCCTGAACAGAACCTGTCACCGATTCAATGGAAGTCTGTGCATGAGACGCTGCTGCCATCACCACCATGGCAAGTGAAAATACCAAGCGATGCCACATGTTCATTCCCGTTAGTTTGTTCTGCTTGCTCATTTAGACTTCTCCTGCAACTGCAATGTTGCAACGCGCTCTATCCATTCACCGACCGCATCCTGCACAATTTCACGCAAGGTCACTTCGGTTTCCGATATCTTTGTGACTTTTCCGTAGTTCTGACCCAGGTAATTGCCCAACTTCACCTGGTACAGCAGGTTATCCACTTTGATCAGAGCAACCGGTTGGCCTGCACGGATGATGCTACCCACAAGCATCATGGTGTCCAGAGGGAACGCTTCCATCGGTTCCTTGCGACGGGCCAACTCCGGCGCGACCAGCGCACCATTGGAGGCTACCTGTGCAGAATCCCGCTTGAGTGCCTGGGTTAACTTAAGGTTACTGAACGGCTCTATCGCAGCCGCATTCACATAGGCCTCAGGCTTGAACTGCTTGGGCGCGGGAATAGGCGCCACTTTTGGCCGTGTCTGGTTGCGCTCTTCCACCATCCACTGCCGGATATCGTCTTCCTTGGATGCACCGCATCCCCCAAGGCCAACCAGGACAGCGGCCATAAAAAGTCCAAGTAGGGCTTTCATTTTTGGGCCCCCTTAGGTCCAGTTGCTTTGCGCTGGGCAGCAACCTCATCCGAATCCAGATAGCGAAAAGTCTTGGCTGTGGCGTCCATGACCAGAGTCCCATCCGGCTTTGGTCCAATCGAAAGATTATTCAGGGTCACAATCCGCGACAAGTTGGCAATGTCGGACGCAAAGGCACCGATGTCATGGTAACGGCCGTTTACCTTGATGGTAATCGGCAACTCGGCGTAATACTCCTTGACCGAAACCTGTCCAGGACGGAACAGATCGAACTGCAGACTTCTTCCCAAGCCCGCCTGGTTGATGTCTGACAGCAAGGCATCCATTTCAGATTTGCTTGGTAGCTGCTTTTCAAGCTGGGTTACATACTGCTGCACCTGTTCACGCTGTTTCTTAAGCACGTCCAGATTCACAGCCTTCGTCAGTTTCGTCTTGTAATCAGCGCGCAACTTCTCTTCTTTGTCTTGTTCTTGTTGCAGCGTTTCCAGCGAGTTCGTCAACCAGATGAACCACAGGACAGTGACAACCACAATCGCGGTTACCGCAAACAGCGCATAGCGCGGGATGCTCGGCCAAACGGACGGATCCCTGGGATCCAGGTTCTGAAACTGGCCCAGCACCTTTTCCTGCAAGGCCGCAAAATCAATTGAACGTGAAGCTTTATCCACCATAAGGCACCCGGCTATTTCTTGGCACTGGCTGAAGCCGCCAGTGCAGACGCTGCTGCGGCAGCGGCCGCTTTTTCTGCGTCACTGGCACGATTGAGTCGTACCCGAATCACAAAATTCGCGACCCGCTTTTGCTCACGGCTGGTCAGTGCAACGGTACCCGCGACAATTTCTACCAGTTCGGGCTTTGTAAACCAGGGGGAATTGTTAGCCAGATTGCGTAACAGCTCGGAAACACGTTCATTGGATTGCGCAACGCCATTGATGGTGACCAGCCGGTCACTCTGCGCCATCTTGGCGATGTAGACACCATCAGGCAGCTGATTCACCAGTTCAGTCAACAAATGAACTGGCAAATTTCGGTCAGACTGGAGGTCTTCCACCGCTTGCTGACGCGCACGCAAGGCCGAAATTTCTGCCTCGAGACCGGCAATATCCTTGATTTGTGCTTCGAGCTTCTTGATTTCCGTATCCAGAATCTGGTTGGTACTTTGCTGCACCGAGATTGCGGCCTGAAACCACAAAAACACGGCACCGGCAATCAAACCACCCAGTAGCGCAGATGCACCCAGCGAAACATTAAAGACATCGCGGCGCCGTTTGCGGGCCGCCTCGCGATGCGGAAGCAGGTTGATCAAAATCACTGCGCGAACCTCCGCAGCGCCAAGCCGCACGAAGTCAAATAAGAGGGCGCTTCACGCGTCATACGCTTCAACCGCACGCCATCCCCGATTTCCATACCGTCAAACGGATTGAGTAAACTGCAAGGAAAGGACGTCTGCTGCGTCACTGCGGCGGTCAAACCTGGCAGCGCTGCCGAACCACCCGCGAGCATGATGTAGTCAACCTTGTTGTGCGGTGTGCTGGTGAAGAAGAATTGCAAAGCGCGCCCCAATTCCTGCACCATCGTTTCCAGAAAGGGTTTCAAAACCGTTGATTCATAGTCTTCAGGCAACTCGCCACTGCGCTTCTTACTTTCCGCCTCTTCCTGCGAAAACCCGTACTGACGAATAATCAACTGCGTAAGCTGTGCGCCACCAAATGCCTGGTCCCGGTCGTAGAGAACATCATCATCACGCAACACTTGCATGCTGGTGGTCATGGCACCGATCTCAAACAGCGCAACAATCAGACCGGCTCCATTATTGGGCAAGCTCTCAATCAGGCGCCCGGCTGCTAGTCGGGAAGCATAGGACTCCACGTCAACCACGACAGGCGTCAACCCGGCAGCTTCGGCCAACCCCTGAATATCCTGCACTTTTTCACGCCGTGAAGCCGCAATAAGCACCTCCACGTCGCCAGCCGAAGTGGCGCTAGGGCCAATAACGCAGAAATCCAGGCTCACCTCATCCAAAGGAAACGGAATGTATTGGTTAGCCTCGGTTTCGACCTGAACCTCAAGTTCCTCATCACTCATGCCACCCGGCAGAATAATTTTCTTGGTAATTACGGCTGATGGTGGCAGGGCCATGGCCACGTTTTTGGTCTTGGCTCCACTTTTCTTAACGAGCCGTCGCAAGGCATCGGCCACCTCATCGAACTTTTCGATGTTGCCATCACTGATCCAGCCACGCTCCAGCGGCTCGATGGCACATCGTTCAAGTACCAGATTACCGGCCTTGTCACGGCCCAACTCGACCAGCTTGACGCTGGAAGAACTGATATCCAGACCGAGCAAAGGTGCCGGCTGGCGACTGAAGAGCGACCCCAATGAGATCAAAACTGTCCCCTGAAACAGGTCATCAAAGTGACGACCAGACTTAAGAAATCACTTGAATGCTATCAGTAAGCTCCTTGTCCCGCAAAGGTTTTTTCCTGACCGGAACATAGCAAGCGTTGCCAAAAGCAGACGATTTTTTACCATTGTTTACAGAATATGCCACAGACCGCAATGTGGATAATGTCGTCATCGACCTTGAGCGCAGCGCCGCTCTGCCGCAATGCAGGGTTTTAAACCGTCCTGCGCCAACCAACCCACAACGATATGGCCTCGATCACTCCAAAATCCGACAAAGCCCCGACGGGCAAAGGCACTCCCCGGCACTGGCTGATCCGGGCAAGCCTCTGGATTACTGGGATAGCTGCAGCAGGGCTGGTGTCACTGCTTCTGCTCATAGCCCTTGCACTTTCGGTGGCGTTCCCCAATTTGCCGGATATTTCTGATCTGTCGGACTACCGCCCCAAACTCCCCCTACGAATCTTTTCTGCTGAAGGCGACCTTCTGGGTGAGTTCGGCGAAGAACGACGGCATCTGACGCCCATCCGTGAAATTCCCAAAGTTATGTCCAATGCAGTGCTGGCGGTTGAGGACGCCCGCTTCTATCAGCATGGCGGTGTGGATTACATCGGCGTGGTGCGCGCCGGGCTGGCCAATGTGGGACGGGTGAAGAGCCAGGGCGCTTCCACCATCACCATGCAGGTGGCGCGCAATGTGTACCTAACTTCGGAAAAGACATTTACCCGCAAGATTTATGAAATTTTACTGACCTTTAAGCTGGAGCATCTACTGACTAAGGACCAGATTCTTGAAATCTATATGAACCAGATCTTTCTGGGCAACAGGGCATACGGATTCGCGGCGGCCTCGGAAGCCTATTTTGGAAAGCCCCTCAAAGACATCACTGTGGCAGAGGCAGCCATGCTGGCAGGATTGCCCAAGGCACCATCTGCCTACAACCCCATCAACAATCCCAAGCGGGCGCGATCGCGGCAGCTTTACATCATCGACCGCATGCTGGAAAACGGCTTCATCACGGCTGCAGAGGCCGATGCAGCCAAGAAGCAAGAACTCACGATAAAAACAGCCACCAACTCAAAGCAGGTCCACGCAGAATACGTTGCCGAGATGGTACGCCAACTGATGTACGCCCAGTACGGGGATGAAACCTACACCCGGGGTCTCAATGTCCAGACCACGCTACGCACTGCAGATCAGGACGCCGCGTACCGGGCCTTGCGCCGGGGCATCATGGACTTTGAGCGGCGGCAAATCTATCGTGGCCCAGAAAAATTCGTGACGCTACCGGCCAACGGTCAGGAACTTGACGATGCCATTGACGACGCACTGGATAGTCATCCGGACAATGGTGATGTCATGTCCGCCGTGGTGCTGGAGGCCGATGCCAAACATATCAAGGCAGTCCGGCAGAATGCGGAAACTCTGGAAATTACCGGCGAAGGACTCAAACCCGCGCAATCGGGGCTGTCCGACAAGGCGCCGCCCAACATCAAGATTCGACGGGGCGCCGTGATTCGGGTAGTCAGGACAAGCAAAGGCGCATGGGAAATCACACAATTACCCGAAGTTGAGGGTGCATTCGTATCCATTGACCCACGTGACGGCTCTATTAAGGCCCTCGTGGGTGGTTTTGACTTTGCAAAGAACAAATTCAACCACGTCACCCAGGCCTGGCGCCAGCCTGGATCTAGTTTCAAGCCATTTATCTATTCTGCGGCGCTGGAAAAAGGATTCACTCCCACAACCGTGATCAACGACGCCCCCCTGTTTTTTGATGCGGGTGTCACCGGTGGACAGCCTTGGGAACCCAAGAACTACGACGGCACCTTTGAAGGTCCGATGACCATGCGACGTGGTCTGGCGAAATCAAAAAACATGATCTCCATCCGGATATTGCAGTCGATTGGAACGCAGTACGCACAGGACTGGATCACACGCTTCGGATTTGAGGCCGAACGCCATCCGCCCTACTTGACCATGGCGCTGGGCGCCGGATCGGTCACGCCCATGCAAATGGCCACTGCGTACTCCGTGTTTGCCAATGGCGGTTACCGGATCAACCCGTGGCTGGTTTCCAAAGTCAGTGAGCAACGTGGCAAGGTACTTGTCGAGACCTCCCCCGTGGTGGTGGATGAAACACAGCGCGCTATTGAACCCCGCAACGCCTTTCTCATGACCAACCTCCTGCAGGAAGTCACCCGATCAGGCACCGCCGCACGGGCACAGGCAACTCTCAAGCGGCCTGACATTTATGGCAAGACCGGAACGACCAACGACTCCATGGACGCCTGGTTTGCCGGTTACCAGCAGACACTCACGGCCGTTACCTGGATAGGCTATGACACGCCACGCAAGTTGGGCGACCGGGAAACGGGCGGTGGCCTGAGTCTGCCTATCTGGATCAGCTACATGGAAACCGCCTTGAAGAATGTTGCGGTTTCCGAACCCACGGCGCCTGAGGGCTTGGTCAATATAGGTGGCGAGTGGTACTACGACGAATTTTCCCGCGGCGCTGGAGTTTCCAATCTTGGGATGGACGATAAGCAAGATGCGCAACAGCCATTTCCTGCGGGCGACGAAAAGAAAAAAATTTTAGATCTATTCAAAAACTGATCAGGCCCAAAAGCGCAACTCCATCCCAGCCTGGGTCGATGCATCCCGCGACAGGGCCTCAAAAAACTCGCCCTGCCCTTTGGTGTCTTGCCATTGCCCATGATCCCAACGGTAGTGGTAGCCGCCAGATCGGGCGGCCATCCAGACTTCATGCAAAGGTTTTTGCAGATTGATGATGATCTGGCTGCGATTGGCAAAGGTCAGAGTGACCATGCTGCCTACGCGCTGATTGTCCACGTCGGCATCGCTCTCATCGTTGATGCGGTCACAACTTGTCTCTACTGCCTTGAGTAAAGCCTCTGCACAATCCATGAATTCAGAGTCGGTCATTACAATTTCACCATGTTGAAAGCAAATCGAATTCTAGTCAGCGCAATGGTCCTTGCAGCGGCTGTGGTGAATTTTGCGGGATGCGGGCAGACCGGAGCGCTCTACCTTCCGGAACGCAATAGCCCCATGCCAACAACGACCGCCCCCACCCCATTACCTGCTACCACACCAACTCCTCACTGAACCTGATGACCACCGACACCCTTCCCGGACACCCCCATATCCACTACGCTGCCGGACAGCTGCAAGTAGAAGACTGCGCCCTTGACGCTCTTGCCACGGAGTTTGGAACCCCGCTGTTCGTGTATTCCAAGGCGTCGATGCTGTCAGCGCTGGCAGCCTACCAGTGTGGATTTGCCGGACGCAACGCCCAGATCTGCTATGCCATGAAGGCCAGTTCCACACTCGGCGTGCTTCAGGTATTTGCACAGGCCGGCTGCGGATTCGACATCGTTTCGGGCGGCGAACTAGCCCGGGTGATGGCTGCGGGCGCTGACGCCAGCAAGGTGATTTTTTCCGGCGTGGGCAAAACCCGTGACGAAATGCGCCGGGCCCTGGACACCGGCATTGGCTGTTTCAATGTGGAGAGCGAAGCAGAAATCGACGTGCTCAACGCCGTGGCCGTCTCCATGGGCAAGCGGGCACCTATCAGCATTCGTGTCAATCCCAATGTCGACCCCAAGACCCATCCCTATATTTCCACCGGACTCAAGGGCAACAAGTTCGGCATCGCGCACGAACGCACGCTGGCCACCTACCAGCATGCTGCGTCGCTGCCCGGGCTGGACGTTGTGGGTATTGACTGCCATATTGGATCCCAGATCACCGAGGAAACACCGTATCTCGACGCCATGGACCGCATGCTGGACCTGGTGGAAGCCATTGAAGCGGCAGGCATCCCCATTCACCATATCGATTTTGGTGGTGGCCTGGGCATCAACTACAACGACGACACTCCACCACCCGCCGATGTGCTGTGGGCAAAACTGCTGGCCAAACTGGATGCGCGTGGCTTTGGCCAACGCAAACTGATGATTGAGCCCGGAAGGTCACTGGTGGGCAACGCTGGCGTATGCGTTACCGAAGTGCTGTTCATGAAGCCAGGCGAACAGAAAAACTTCTGCATTGTGGATGCGGCGATGAACGACCTGCCTCGGCCAGCCATGTACCAGGCATTCCACACCATCGTTCCCCTGTCTGAAGTGCAGCAGATCAAGAGCGAAAGCAAGAGTTTGCTTTGCGATGTGGTGGGGCCGGTCTGCGAGAGCGGCGACTGGATTGGCCGCGACCGGGCGCTAGCCGTGGCTGCGGGTGACCGTCTGGCCGTCCTGTCTGCAGGCGCGTACTGCATGAGCATGTCCAGCAACTACAACTCGCGCCCCAAAGCCGCCGAGGTGCTGGTGGACGCGAGCCATTACCACCTGATACGCGCCCGTGACACTTTGATGGACCAGATGCGCGGCGAGCTTTTACTCTGAACGCTATGCTATTGATAGCTTAATGCGCATATCCTGCATGGGCTAGCGGCCATTTTTTCCAAAATAGCGCTGCAAACGCCAGCCCAGTAACACGGCCAGAATCACGGCATAGACAGCCACTTCCGTGAAGTTATTCTTGCCCGCACGCATCCAGAAAAAGTGCAGTACGGCAAGCACGGCAACCACATAAACACTCTGGTGCAGGGCAAGCCAGCGACGTGCCCCCAATGTGCGAATGGCCCGATTGGATGATGTCAGCGCCAGCGGGGTGAGCAGCACCACCGACAGGAAGCCCACCAGGATAAACGGGCGCTTTGAGATATCGACGGTTATATCGACCAGGTCAAACCCCATGTCGAACCAGCTGTACGCCAGCAGATGGAGGACCGCATAGAAATATACATACAGACCCACCATGCGCCTAAACCGCGCCAGACCTGGCAATCCGGCAACAACACGCATCGGAGTCACCACCAGCACCAGACAAAGCATCCGCAGTGTCCAGTCTCCGAGTGCGCGTTCCAGCGCCTCTGCCGGATTGGCGCCCAGATGGTCAAAGGCTGCGGCGTACACCAGCCACAGCGCAGGCAGCAACCCAAAGATAAAAGCTACCGGCTTGGCGGACCTGTGCAACAGCAAGGCATTCACGAAAAACAGCACGCGATCAATAGAACTTTTTGAGGTCCATGCCGGCATATAGCTGGCCCACTTGGGCCTCGTAGCCGTTGAACATCAGGGTCTTGCGCTTTTTGGCAAATAGACCGTCCTCGCCAATGCGGCGCTCGGTGGCCTGGCTCCAGCGTGGATGGTCCACGTTGGGGTTTACATTGGAATAAAAGCCATACTCGTTGGCGGCCGCCTTGTTCCAGGCCGTTCCCGGCTGCTTGTCGGTAAAACGGATCTTGACGATGCTCTTGCCGCTCTTGAATCCGTACTTCCACGGCACCACCAGTCGCACCGGTGCACCACTTTGCTTGGGCAACACTTCACCGTACATACCAAATGTAAGCAGAGTCAGGGGATGCATGGCCTCATCCAGCCGCAAACCTTCCACATAGGGCCAGTCAAGCACGCGGGAGCCGACAAACGGCATGGTTTTGGGGTCGGCCAGGGTAATGAACTCTACGTATTTGGCGCTGCCCAGCGGCTCTACCCGCTTGATGAGTTCGCCCAGGGAATAGCCCACCCACGGAATCACCATGGACCAGCCTTCCACACATCGCAAGCGGTAAATGCGCTCTTCCAGCGGGCTAAGCTTGAGTAAATCCTCCAGCGCCAACCGTCCCGGTTTCTTGACCAGCCCTTCAATTTCCACCGACCAGGGACTAATTTTCAGGGTATGCGCGTTGATGGCAGGGTCGGCCTTGTCGGTACCGAATTCATAGAAGTTGTTGTAGGTACTTGCGTCCTTGTACGGAGTGGCTTTTTCCATGGTGACCGCCGCGTCCACCCTGGATACGCCACCGGTCAACGCTGCCAGCTTTCCGGGCCGTTGGCCCCAGGATGCCGATTGGGCCAATGCCTGGCGCGAGGCCCACAAGGCCATGGAACTTCCAGCCGCGCCAGCAGCAAGCGTTTTAAGGAAGGTGCGCCGATCCTCGTAAACCTTGCGGTCCGTTATTTCGCTGGCTACAGGATGACGGAAACCATCGGCACCGGACTGGATCAGCATAGCGACCTCCGTGGAAATAAATTGGTCGTGCGGCGACCGCCGTTCTTACAGCGTGCCGTAACTGTGCAGACCGCTAAGAAACATGTTGACCCCAATAAAGGCAAAGGTAGTCACCGCCAAGCCGGACAGTGCCCACCAGGCGGCCACCGTGCCCCGCAGCCCCTTCATGAGCCGCATATGCAGCCACGCGGCGTAATTGAGCCAGACAATCAATGCCCAGGTTTCCTTGGGGTCCCAGCTCCAGTAGCCGCCCCAAGCCTCGGCAGCCCACAGCGCACCCAGCACGGTGGCAATGGTGAAGAAAGCAAAGCCAACGGCAATGGACTTGTACATCACATCGTCCAGGATTTCGAACGATGGCAATTTAGCGGCAATGCGGCTGCGTCCAAACAGAATGCTGGCCACGATCAACGCCGAGATGCCGAAGTACACCGCCCAGTAGTCACTCATACCGGCAACAGCAGACTTGCGAAACACAATAGGCTCAAAACACAGCACCACACCCAGCAACCACAGCGGCGCCAGCTTGTACCAGCGCGTCTCGGTAGCCTGCTGCTTGATGAGGTAAGCAAACGCCACCATGGCCGATAACGCAAAAGTGCCATACCCAATGAAATTGGCAGGCACGTGCAACTTCATCCACCAACTCTTGAGGGCGGGGACCAACGGCTGGATTTCGTAGGCCTGTCGCACAAGGGTATACCAGAGCAAGAATCCCACCGCTGCACTGACAACCAGCATGACAAAGGCACCCAGCGCACGGGTTTTGTACTGCGCTTCAAAGTAGAGATAGAAGGCTGCGGTCAGCCAGCAAAAAAGCACGAACACTTCATACAGGTTGCTCACTGGAATGTGTCCAATGTCCGCGCCCAGTAAATAGCTCTCGTACCATCGCACCATGGTACCGGTCAGAGCCATGGTGATAGCCACCCACACGAGACGTGAGGCCACCAGTTCCATACCCTCGGCACGGTCTTTGACAAATACGCCAATCCAGTAAAAAGCCGTACTCATGAAAAACAACATGCTCATCCAGAGGATGGCGGACTGGCTCGAAAGAAAGTACTTCAACCAGAACACCGACTCCGCACGGGCCAGACTACCCTGGTACGAGGCGATACCTGCCAGCGACAACCCTGTTACCACGAGCATCAGGATGGCCAGTGGACGCCAGAACCAGCCCAGCATGATGGCACTGGGAATCGCTGCCAGCAGAATGCCTTTTTCATAGACATCCATGGCGGCGTAGTACTGGGTGAAGGCAAACAGCCCGCCACACACCACCGCCAATGCGAACACCCAGTCAAACGCATTGCGCCGAGAAAAATAACCTGCGTTGAGCAAATCACTGTGCCCCACTCCACTGCCCTGAGAGGAAGGAGAAGGTATGGATACGGTATTCATAGTTTCAATCGGTCACGCCCAGCAAACGGGCTTTGAGTTGTTCAAATTCTCGGTCGCCATCCATCGTCTTGCGGTTGGTCGAAAGTGCCATGGTGGCATGCGCCCTGGGCGCGTCCCCCGGCTTTTCATCTGCCGCAACACTAAACCATATCCACAAACGTCGCTCGCGCACGTACAACATGGCAAATACCCCCAGGATCAGAAGGGCACACCCCAGGTAAACCACCGTCTTACCAGGTGCACGGGCTACCTGGAAGACGCTTGCCTGCAGTTGGGTGAAGTCTGTCAACTGTAAGGTGACAGGTGCTGGATACAGGGGAGCGTCGCTCAAAGCCAGCACGGCCTGGGTCATAAACTTCTGCGTCTTCTGGTCACCAGGCAGGGGGGGCAGCCCAGCACTCTCCCGCGAAAGCTGCGCCAGCTCGAACAAGGTGCCATTCAGGATACGGATCAGGACTTCACCGGCTTTGTTGCGCTCATTTTCAGGAACATTGGCCTCAATAAAGTCCGCAATGGTCTGGAGCCCAGCTGCTGGTGCTGTGGCGCCGGGGCGGTCCACACCTGCAAATAGCGACAGCGCGCGCAAGGCCGAAGCATCCAACTGCTGTGAAAGTTGCACATTTTTAGGATCCACGGCCTGTGAAACGTAGCGCTTGACCGCCTTTTCTCGCATGACCGGATCCAGCAAGGCGTAGCGCAAACGCATGAAGTCGTCCATACTTCCCTGCGCATCCGCGGGGACACGCAAATAGCGAAACGGTTCGGCCGGCGATTCCCGCATTCCCAGCAGGAATACCGGGGTGCCTTCGCCCATATCCACCGGCAGCATATAGTTATTGAACTCGCGCGCCTGACCTGCGGCATCGCGCAATTTGTAGCTCACACTGGGGCCAACATTGCGCAAGTCTTTCTTGCCATCAACCTTGTTGGCTGCACCCAGGCTGGCATTCAAGGTCTCCCGCAAATCAACCTTGCGAACGTCGGTCCCCGACATGCGGTCTCCGGCAAAATTCTCCACATTGATGACCCGTAAACCGGTGTATTCCACCACCAGCTGCTCGCCGGCAGCATCGGTACCACGGGTCAACTGCGAAGATCCACCGATAGTTCCCTGCAACTCAAAGGACTTGGCAGGTGCATGCATGGGCACTGCCTTGAAACGCACGGTGGACCCTCCGTCGTCAAAGCTGCTTTGGTAAATCTCGATGCCTTTGTAGCTCGCCGGATGATTCACCTCCACCCGGGTGGCTATCTTCTCGCCCGTTTCTTTGTCGTGAATCACGATGTCACTAGCAAACAATTTAGGCATACCCGTAGAGTAGTACTCCACCACAAACTTCTTCAGCTCCACTGCAAATGGCAACTCCTGCAACAGGATGCCGTCCGACTGGCTCAAAATGGCCGTATCAGACTGGGTGCCTTCAGCCACCAGAAGATTGCCGCGAAACGTGGGGTTCCGTTCGGTAAGACGGTGCTCCTTGGCCACATCGGCAATCATGCCGCCGCCCTTGTAAGGCGTTTTGCCATTGATCAGCATCTGCGCCCGCACAACGAGATCCCCGTCGAGCAAACCACCCAGGCACACCAGAACAATTGCACTGTGTGCTGCGATGTAACCCACCTTATTGGCAGACCCCGCCTTGGCTGCCAACATCCAGCCCCCTGCGCCAGAGCCTTCCCTCTGTTGCAATTTGACTTTCCAGCCCCCGGTTGCCAGCAAGTTTCCCAGGCGGCGTGCCGCATTCTCCGGCGACTCCTCCAGCACGGCCTGAGCACGGTGGCCGAAGGCTTTCAGACTCTGCTCCCGAATGTTTTCCTTGTAGGACTTCAAGTCTGCAAAGATTTTTGGGGTATTGCGCGCAATACACAGCGACGTACTGGTTACCAGAAACCCCAGGATAGCCAAAAACCACCAGGCGCTATAGACATTGTAGAGACTAGCGCGCGCAAACACTTCCGCCCAGAAAGGACCAAACTGGTTGATATAGTTATTCAGTGGTTCATGCTGCTTGAGCACGGTGCCAATGATCGAAGCAATGCAAATCACCGTGAGCAGCGATATGGCGAACCGCATGGATGACAGCAACTCCACACCGGCGCGCAGGGCGCGCGAGCCAGTATTTAACTCAAGGCCTTGGGTGGAAACAGTCATGGATGTCTGAAATGGGCATCAAAAAAAGGCAGGCCACCTTCTGGTGTACCTGCCCGATTAGGGTTGCTTGCCAGCAAAAGGTTCCCCTGGAACCCCGGCAATTCCCGGAAATTAACGCAAACCTGCGACGTAATCAGCCACGGCCTTGATTTCGCGATCGTTCATCTTGGCAGCAACCTGGGTCATTGGCAGGCTGTTCTTGCGGCCACCATCACGGAAAGCCGTCAACTGCGCGATAGCGTAATCAGCATGCTGACCGCTCAGGCGGGGGTATTGCGAAGGAATGCCTGCGCCATTAGGGCTATGACAACCAGCGCAAGCAGGCACCTGACGATCTGCGATACCGCCACGATAAATGCGCTCACCCAAGGTCACCAATTCTTTGTCCTTGGCAAAGCCAGGCTTGGCTTTCTTGGTAGTCACCCAGTAAGCGACATTCTTCATGTCTTCATCGGACAGTGCAGAGGCAAACCCCTTCATGATGGCGTTGGCACGCTTGTCAGACTTGAACTCCTGCAACTGCTTGACCAAGTATTCGGGGTGTTGCTGCGCCAGTTTGGGGTACGCAGGCGTGCCCGAGTTACCGTCTGCGCCGTGGCAGGCTGCGCAAACCGCGCCGAAGGTGGCCTCGCCTTTGGCCAAATCTGGCTTGGTGGCCTTGGCCACCTCGGGTTTGGCGTCGTTGGCGAACGCAGAAATGGAGGCCGCTGCAACAACAGCGGCGATAAGCAGAGGGGCAAACAACTTCATAGTGCGGTCAAGTCTGGTGAGCAAAACTGCACCATTCTACAATGGCGCTTCGGGTTTCACCTTCAATTAAATGACTAACAGCACAAACCCACCCTCCAAACAGCCACCTACCCCGACGCAGGCAGCAGCAGAAAAATCACAGGCCACCATCGCTTTGGGTTGGTTGCACACTGCGCGATTCCTCACCACCGCCCCGCAGCTGCACTTTCTGCCCGAACTCGACGTTCCTGAAATTGCCTTTGTCGGACGCTCAAACGCGGGCAAATCGACCTGCATCAACACACTGACGCAGCAGAAGCAACTAGCCTTTGCATCCAAGAAACCTGGTCGTACCCAGCACATCAATCTTTTCGCTCTGGGCAAACAGGGGGTTACCGACGCTGTTTTGACCGATTTGCCGGGTTACGGCTATGCCGCGGTGCCCAAACAGGACAAGATCCGCTGGCAGCAGGTGATGGCCAATTATCTGGTGAGCCGCAAGAATCTGAAGGCCATCGTGCTGATGTGCGATCCGCGCCACGGCATGACCGAACTCGATGAGATCCTGCTGGATGTAATTCGTCCCCGCGTCGAGGAAGGCCTGAAATTTCTGGTCATCCTCACCAAGGCGGACAAACTGACACGCACCGAAGGAGCCAAAGTGCTGTCCATCACCAAGCTTCAGGCGGGCGGCGGCGAGGTGAAGTTGTTTTCTGCCACCAAACGCACCGGTATTGAAGATGTGGCGCAGCTGCTGTGGCGCTGGGCCCATCCGGAACCTGCGGCCACGGCACCTGCATCACCCACGCCACCGGCAGCCTAGTAGGGCGCCACTTCGCCGGACGGGCGGTCCTTGAATCGCTTGTGCACCCAATAGTACTGCGACGGCATGGTGTCAATGTAAGCCTGCAACTCCAGATTCATGCGCGCGGTGTCGGCCATCGGGTCGTTGGACGGAAAATTTCTCCAGGCGGGGAATACCTCCACGTCATACCCTGCAGGTGTCATGCGGGAAATTACCGGAACCACCTTGGCACGCCCCAAGCGCGCGAACCGTGAAAGCGATGGCACCGTAGCTGCCTGCACCCCAAAAAACGGTACAAACACCGACTCCCCCGGTCCGAAATTCATGTCCGGCAGCAGGTACAGAGGTTGCCCTGCTTTTAGTCCGGCAAGGATGGGTTTGACACCGTCGATGCGACCAAACAACTGGGCATCGCCAAAACGCTTGCGCCCATGGTAAATCCAGGCATCCGAAGTCTTGTTGGCCTGGTCGGTATAGATCGTGTTGAACGCGCGCGGAACCTGTTGTGTCAGTGCCGTCCAGCCGGCATCCAGCCCCATGAAATGCGGTGCGAAGATGACCGTAGGCGCATTGCCCTCCAACTCGCGCAGTGCACCAACAAGCTTCAATCGCTTGCGCGTCGTGTCCGGCGCACCATGCCACAACCAGCCTCTATCCAGCCAGGACTGGGCAAAACAGACGAAAGTTTCCACTGTGGTGCAATGCAGTTGCTGTGGGGTCCAGTGTGGAAAACACAGGCGCAGATTGGTCAGAACCACCCGTCGCCGGGAAGGCACCGCCCAAAACAGCGTTCGGCCCAGCAGCCAGCCCAGACCGCGCAGCCAGGGCAACGGCATCCAGGCCGTCATCTCCAGCAATTTCAGTGCAATTCGCGTCAGCATGCAGCGTGGGGTCCAGGGTTCACAACATGTCCCGCGGTTGCTTGTAACGTGCATAGCCCCACAAATACTGACCCGGGGATTGCAGCACCAGCGTCTCCATGGCACGGTTAATCTGCAAAGCAGCCTGCTCCACACTGCCCGCCAAAGCGGCTCCCAGGGGCGCCACGTGCACCACATAGCCCTGGCCCCAGCTCAGGCGCTCCCCCCAGGCCACCAGAACCACGGCACCCGTCTGCAATGCCAACCGGGCCGAAAGCGTCATGGTGTAGGCATCCCGTCCAAAGAATGGCAACCATACGCCCAAGCCCGCAGGTGGTACCTGATCCGGAAGCAAGCCCACACTGTGCCCCTGCTTGAGTGCCTTGATCAACTGCTTGACCCCAGCCAACGTGGTGGGCGCGGTCATCAACCCCGGGCGGGCGCGCGAAGCCACGACCCAATCGCGCAACCAGGCCTGGCGTGGAGGCCGGAATAGCACCGTCATCGGGTGCCCTGCGCAACCGTAACGCGCAGCGTAAGCCTGTGCTGTCACTTCAAAGCATCCCAGATGGGGGGTTAAAAAAACCATTCCGCAAGCCCGGGCAAGGGCAGCGTCAATATGTTCCTGTCCCTGCCATTGCACAGCGACCGGGGCGCCTTGCCACAGCCGGGGCAATTCCACCACCATTTTGCCGGCCTCGCCCACGGCACTGCGCCAGCCCATAGCGCCAATGCCGGCCAGCCGCACGTTGTCCAGAAACCTCCGCCGATAGACCCTGGATCCCAAAAACGCCAGCCAGCCCAGCATCCATCCCAGGCCATGCAGCAGCCACAAGGGCAGCAGGGACAGCAGTTTGAAGACAAGGGTCATGACTGAGCTAAAATCAAAAGGTCGCTGAGTTACGGAACTACTTGCAGGGCGACACCATGGTGGCATCTCTATACGGGTTGCCATTGTGCCTTGTCAATTCTGACGAATCTGCTAAAGCGTTCGCTGCAAGCTCCAAAGCCCAAGCAACGCGACTTGATGAACTTTTTGGAGAACATGTATGGCGAACGATTTCCTCTTCACGTCCGAGTCTGTTTCTGAAGGCCACCCCGACAAGGTGGCAGACCAGATTTCTGACGCAATCCTCGATGCGATTTTCAAGCAGGACCCCAAGTCCCGCGTCGCTGCTGAAACCTTGACCAACACCGGCCTGGTGGTGCTGGCGGGTGAGATCACCACCAACGCGCATGTGGACTACATCCAGGTGGCGCGCGACACCATCAAGCGTATTGGCTACGACAACACCGAATACGGTATCGACTACAAAGGCTGCGCCGTGCTTGTGGCCTACGACAAGCAGTCCAACGACATCGCCCAGGGCGTGGACCACGCGTCCGATGACCACCTGAACACCGGTGCCGGCGACCAGGGCCTGATGTTCGGCTACGCCTGCGACGAAACACCCGAACTGATGCCCGCGCCGATTTACTACGCCCACCGCCTGATGGAACGCCAGGCCCAGTTACGCAAAGACGGCCGCCTGCCCTTCTTGCGCCCTGACGCCAAGAGCCAGGTCACCATGCGTTATGTGGACGGCAAGCCCCACAGCATTGACACCGTGGTGCTGTCTACCCAGCACAGCCCGGACCAGTCGCAGGATCAGCACCACATGAAGGCCAGCTTCACCGAGGCCATCATCGAAGAAATCATCAAACCCGTGCTGCCCAAGGAATGGCTACAGAACACCAAGTATCTGATCAACCCCACCGGCCGTTTTGTGGTAGGTGGCCCCCAGGGTGATTGTGGTTTGACCGGTCGCAAAATCATCGTGGACACCTACGGTGGCGCTTGCCCCCACGGTGGTGGCGCGTTCTCCGGCAAAGACCCCTCCAAGGTGGACCGCTCTGCCGCCTACGCCGCGCGTTATGTGGCCAAGAACGTGGTGGCTGCCGGCCTGGCCAAGCAGTGCCAGGTGCAAGTGGCCTACGCTATTGGTGTGGCCCACCCCATGAACATCACGGTCTACACCGAAGGCACCGGCGTCATTCCTGACGACAAGCTGTCTGCCCTGGTAGCCGAGCACTTTGACCTGCGCCCCAAGGGGATCATCCAGATGCTGGATCTGCTGCGACCAATTTACGAGAAGACCGCCTCCTACGGCCACTTCGGCCGCGAAGAGCCCGAGTTCACCTGGGAACGCACCGACAAAGCCGCATCGCTGCGTGCAGCCGCTGGCCTGAAATAAGCGCTGCGCCGATGAAACTGCAGACACAACGCTTCATAGACCGCTGGGTGGGCCAGCTGCTGTGCGCCGGTGTGTCTGCGTGGGTGCGCTTGACCGGGCTGTTCGGTGCACCCGTCCGTTTAGGGCAAGCACCTAAAAATATTCTGGTGATCCTGCTCTCCGAGATGGGCAGCATCGTGCTGGCCGGCCCCATGTTTGCCGAGTTGCGCCGCCGGTACCCGGGCGCCGCCATCCACATCCTGCAACTCAAGAAGAACCAGGAAGTCTCCAAACTGCTGTCGCTCACTGCAGTTGAATCCATGCATACGTTGGACGACAGCTCGGGCGGCGCGCTGATTGGCGACATTCTCAAAATCAGCCTGCGCATGCGCAAGCTCGGGCTGGATGCTGTCATCGACTGCGAACTATTTTCCCGCGTCAGCGCCCTGCTCTCGTTCAGTACCGGTGCGCCGGTGCGTGTGGGCTTCACACCGCACACCCAAGAGGGCTTGTACCGCGGCAGCTTCATCAACCACGCCATTCCCTACAATCCCTACCAGCACATCAGCAAACAGTTTCTGTCACTGGTCGATGCCCTGAAGTCGCCCGAGGGTATGCCCCGCAACCGGGCTGGCGCTATCCGCGAGATTCCGGCCGAGCCCGAGCTGTCGGTCCCCTTCACGCCCGAGGAACTGGCCGCGTACCGCGCCAAGGTCGAATCCGACCACCCGATAACAACAACGCGCGCATTGGTGTTGGTTTATGCCGGCGGCGGCATTCTGCCAGAGCGCGCCTGGCCTGCCAGCCACTACGCCCGCGTGGTGCAGGGCCTGTGCGCTGCGGGTTATGCAGTGGGCCTGATCGGACTCAAGGACGATGCAGTACTAGCCCAAGACCTGCAAGCCCAAGTCGGACACAGCGCCTGCCTCGACCTGACCGGCTACACCAGGAGCATCCGCGAGTTGCTGATGCTCATGCATGCCAGTGTCCTGCTCATCACCAACGACGGTGGGCCCAGCCATTTCGCCACCGTCACCCCCATCCAGACCATGGTGTTCTTCGGGCCCGAGACTGGCAAGCTTTATGGCCCGTTGGGCAAGCGCACCATCATCCTCGAATCGGGCATCGCCTGTTCGCCCTGCCTCACAGCTTATAACCATCGTCTGACCTTCTGTGACGGCGACAACCAGTGCCTCAAGCGCATTGCGCCCGACCCGGTGCTGGACCAGGCCCTGGCGATTCTGCAGGCCCAGTCCGCGGCATGAGTTCCCCCAACGCGATACAGCGCGCCACACTGTGGACGCTGGGCCTGCTGGAACGCTACCGCTACCTCAAGTTCGGCATCGTCGGCGCCAGCGGCACAGTGGTGAACCTGCTGGTGCTGCACTTCGGCCACGAGTACCTGTTCAACCAGATTGAAGCCGGCTACAACAAACCCTACTTCTCACTAGCGCTTGCCATCACCTTGGCCACGCTCAACAACTTCACCTGGAACCGGCTGTGGACCTGGGCTGACCGGGTCCGTACCCTGGAAGCTGGAGAGATTCACCCGGTCAGTCTGCGCCTGCTGGGCATGGAGTTTGGCCAGTATGTCACGGCCTCGGCATTTGGCAGTGCGCTGCAATACGTCCTGACACTGCTGCTGTCGGGCAGCATGGACTACCGGCTGGCCAACATCATTGCCATCATTGCCGCCAGTGTGAGCAACTTTCTGGCCAATGACCGCTGGACTTTCAAGCGCCACAAAAAAGAATGAAGCCCCCACGCTCCACCGCTGCGCGGGTCGCTGCCCCCCGAGGGGGTCGCATTTTTCCTTGGGGCGGCCCGACGGAAAAGCAGCCCCCACGCTCCGCCGCTGCGGTTCCGTGGCCCTGGATGGTGCTGGTGTTGCTGGCGGTGGGGGTTTACCTTTTCGGACTGGGCAGCTTCTATGCGCCGACCAACGGCGACGAGATGGTCTATATCCATATCGCCCGCATGACAGCCGAGTCGGGCCACTGGCTGCCCTTGCAATCCGAAATCATCGACACCCGCAACACCAAGCCACCTTTGCTGTTCTGGCAGGCCATGGTGGCAGGCGATTGGGGCAACCACTGGAGTCTGCTGGCACTGCGCATCCCCAGCATCCTGTACACCTTTGCGACCACTGCGCTGCTGGCCCTGTTCACCTACCGCATGACGGATGGGGACCAGCCGCATAAACTGCGCACCTCCTGCCTGGCGGCGGTACTCTACCTGCTGTTTTTCTCGACCTTCCGCTATGGCCGTGTCTACCTGACTTCGGCACCCGAAACCTTCTGGCTGGCGCTGCCCATGTTCTGGCTACTGTGGCGCCAGTTACGGCCCAGCGTAGCAGATCAGACCACAGCGCGCCCCTTGGGATTCGTTGCCTACAGCCTGTTCGGCATCGCCATGGGCCTGGGCGCGGCCTACAAATCCTTTGCCCTGGTGGCGCCCGCCGCAGCAGCCCTGTGGGGCGCCATCCTCGCCACCGAAGAGGACATACGCTGGCCGACTTTGCTGCGCACCACGCTGGGCGTGACGTGGAGCGCGCTGCTGGGTGTGGGAATCTTCGCGTTGTGGTTTGTGCTGGACCCCGACCCTGCCTCGGTTTGGAAGGAATTTGTGGTGGCGGAGAACGCCGGCAAAATGTCTGGCGGCCTGGGTTACTGGCATGCGGCGTTCTACGGCGCCTATCCCATGTGGACCCAACTGCTGGCTTACCCGGAAAACGGTGGCCTGCTGTTCTTCGTGGTGCTGGGTTTCTTGCTGCTGGCACTGCCACGCGCCTTCCAACGCCAGACCTATGTGCAGATGGCACCCGTGCTGCGCATTGTGCTGGTCTGGCTGGTGGTGTGGCTGGTCATCTTTACGATCCCAAGCCAGCGCTCGGCGCGCTATGTCATCCCGGCCATGCCAGCGCTGGCGATAGTCATGGCCCTGGCATGGGAAAAAATTCCGCGTGCCTGGTTCTGGGTCACCGCGGCCATCACGGCTCCGGCCCTGGTCCTGCTGGCGCGCATTGGTTGGGTCATGGCCGACATGCAGATTGCTGCGCCCTCGCAAAACGCTATGACTTTAATAGCTGCTTGCGTAGGTCTGGCGGTGGCTACAGCCACTTTTTCCATAAAGCGCTGGGTTCGAACAGGTGCGCTGGTGTCGTGCCTGGCGGTCTACGCCACGTTTGGCCTGATGGTGGTGCCGCTGGAGGCGCCCTCGGCCCAGTACAGTTTGAATGTTCAGGCGCAGGTCAAGGGCCAGCGCATCGCAGTTCCCAACGGTTTTACCGGCCAGTACGAACGTTTCCACTTTGTTTTCCCGGCCAGCCATGTCGTTCCCTATGACGCTGAAGGGCGCAACACCGGCGCGCTGAAGCCCGATCTGCCGCCCGCCGAACGTCTGCAGTTTCTGCTCGGCCAGTTTGATGCTGTGGTCTGGTTGCAGGAGAATTCGGACGACGCCGCCCCAAGCTGTGTGCCCACCTGCCGGGTGCTGGGTTCGCGCTGGCACGTCAAGAGCCGCCACAAGTCAGGCGAAGTGACGCTGAACAACCTGTGGTACCCGCAGCAATGGCTGTTCCGCAAGGAGTGGCTGATCGTGAAAACATCGGCGCAGTGAGCGCTGATTCAACAACCGATTTGACGTGCTGAAAGACATTCTCCAGAGCAGGCATTTTTTACGGCTGGCCTACGGCTCGGTGCTGCTCATTCTGATCACGCTGACCGGCACCGTGGGCTACCACGCCATCGGTGCGCCCAACGCCACCTGGATCGACAGCTTCTACATGACCTTCATCACCATCGCCACCATCGGCTATGGCGAGATCGTGGACTTATCGCAGCATCCCATGGGGCGACTGTTCACAGTTTTTATTGCTGTTCTGGGCATCGCCACCCTGAGCTACCTGTTTTCCATGCTGGTGGCGCTGCTCATTGATACTGACCTAAATGCTGGTTTGAGGAAGAAACGTATGGAAAAGACAATAGCAGCCACGCGCGGGCACTACATCATCTGCGGTATCGGCCGGGTAGGGACCAACGTTGCAATTGAACTTCTACGAACCAAACGGGCCATTGTGGTGATCGAATCCGACCGTGAAGCGCTGGACCGTTGGCTGGGAATCTACCCCGAAACACTCTACCTGCATGACGATGCCGCCGATGACCAGGCCCTGCTCAAGGCAGGCCTGGCCAATGCGGCAGGTGTCTTTGCGGTTACGGGGGACGACAGCCATAACCTGATGGTGGCACTCTCGGTGAAGATGACGCACCCCAAAACACGGGTGGTGGTGCGCCTGCATGACATCCGTAACACCAAAAAAGCGCACCGTGCGGGTGCCGACGAAATTGTCTCACCCGACTTCACCGGTGGCATGCGCATTGCCTCGGCCATGGTGCGCCCCCATGTGGTCAATTTCATGGACAAGATGCTGCACAGCGATGAGGGGCTGCGTGTCGAAGAAGTAGTTGTGCCAAACGATTTTGCCACCATCGCGATGGCAGAACTCATTCCCAAGTCCCGCGACTACCTGATCATGGCGATTCAGGAAAACGGGAAGTGGATCTTCAACCCATCCGATGACCATCCTGTCAAAGGAGGTGTCACTCTGGTGATGATGGCTAACCCCGAGGGACGCACGCACGTCGAAAAACTGGTCAGAGGCTGAACCGGCCTCCAGCCCGGCACCGCTGCCGGTGCATCAGCATGCGTCCGCCAAGAACATGCAGTGCCAGCCACAGCCAGGGGTCCAGCAGCGCGTCCCAGGCGTTGCCGCTGGGTAGGCGCAGTGCCGCAAATACCAACATGGCAAGTGCTATCACCCCGTGAGCACAGGGTGTCGCTGGCTCTTTGTGGCGCAAGGCCCAGGGCAGCAGCACTGCCACCACCACCACCACGGGCACGGCAGGAGAAAAACCCCATGCGTACAACGCCACGGGAAACACCGCGAAGGTGTCGAGCAGCAAAACCCAGCCCAGCAGCACACCCGCCAGCACCAGGAAACCCCGGGCTGATTGCCCCTCTGCAAGCGACACCGCAGAACGCCAATAGCGCTGATACAGATCCAAAGCGCACAGCAGAACCAGGCTGATACTGGGTGCCTGAAAAGCCAGGCCAAGCCAGTGACTGGGGGCGTAGGGGCCAGGTAGACAGGTCCATAGCGCCAGCACAGCGGCAAACACCAGTTGCACCGCGCGCGGCAAGCCGGTCCACCGACCCAGGCCAGCAGCCAGCCAGGCCAGCACCACCGCCCAGCCCAGGTGCAGCCACCAGATTGACAGCGCCAGCGCCGGCAGGCGCGGGGCTTCGGTGCTGATGAGTTGAGCGAGCAGACTCATGGTGTTTTGCCCCGCATATTTTTCTGAGCCACATCGCCAAACGGGGCAAATTGCTGCCAGGCGAGTCGCTTGCGGTCCACGGTGTAGCTGATCCACAGACTGCCATCGGCCCAGGCCAGCGCAGGGTAGGAAAACTCGTCCGTCGGTGCACCGTCGGCCAGTGTGGCCAACAAAGACCAGTGTTGGCCGTCCCTGCTGTGACTCAAGTCCAGACGCGCCCGAGAACCTAGAGACGAGTTGTGCACTAGCAATAACTGGCCCGATGCCAAAGCCATGCCACCAACAGCAGCATCCGGGTTGTCCAGCGCCAGGTCGGGCAAGTCCTGCCAGTGCCGGCCGCTGTCGCGGGTGACTGCAGCACCCACTTTGCCATGGGGCCGCTCGTCACGCATCAATGCCAGCCATTGCTGTGGCGACTGGGCCAGAAGCGTGGGTTGCAGCAAATGGGTGCGTGTGGAGACCCGCTGCATGCCCATAAATCGGCCTTGGGCACCCATGCGCAGCACCACCGGGTATTTCAGCCCAAGTTCAAAATGCACAGGCAGCACCATTCCGCCGTCCGCCAGGGGCAGCGGCGCATTGCGCACCAGGTGACTGGTATTCCACAACCACGACAGCGGCAGCACATCCACGGGTTCAAAGGCCGCGGACTCCATGGTTTGCTGTGCACTGCTCTGCTGCAGGTGCAGGATGCGGCTGGCCGCCCAACCGCCCAAGCCAGTGGCCACCACGAACAAATGCATGCGCTCCTGCGCATCCAGCCAGGCCACCGGATTCCCAAGTCGGCGCAGACCATAGCCTAATTTTGCGCCTAGCACATGGCGGTTGGCCACCACACGGGGTTCAGACCAGATGTGCGTTCGGCGATCGAGTTGGGACGCCACAATCTGCACCAGCGGCCCACTTTCACGCTCACCGGAAAACCAGAACACCGTCAGGGCTGCCGCCTGGGTGGGTGGCATCACCAGCAAGCTGCTGGCGTGTGCCGCTTTGGCGCCCTCGGGCATGGGAATGTCGCCCTGCGCAACCCGCTGCAGGCGGCTGACGTCGATGCCTGGGTCGCCGGTTGTCAGTGCCTGCGCAGGCGCAGGTACCTCAAACCGCTGAACCAGATCCAGCGCCAGGACCACGCCGGCCACCAGCAGGGCCCACAGCACGCGCGACAAACGGGTTCCAGAATACATGCGCCGATCTTAGTGGCTGTTGCGAAGACAATACCGTTCATGAAAACCGTTCTTTCCATCGCCCCCCTGGGTTTCCCCTGGCAAACCATCGACCCATTTCTGTTTTGCGTGCACCACAATGACGCCTACCCTAGGGGCAACGCCCTCCTGGGACCAGACGCATCACTAGCCGGGCGCAAACTGGGCCAGGACTTTGGCGGTAAGGATGGCTGGAGCATGTACCACGGGCAAACCGTACCGGGCTTTCCATCGCACCCCCACCGCGGCTTTGAGACCGTCACCATCGTGCGCCGCGGGCTGATTGACCATTCCGACTCGCTGGGCGCTACGGCGCGCTTTGGTGGCGGCGATGTGCAGTGGCTCACTGCCGGCAAGGGCATCGTGCATTGCGAGATGTTTCCCCTGCTCAAGAGTGACGCACCCAACCCGGCCGAGCTGTTCCAGATCTGGCTCAACCTGCCTGCAAAGAACAAGATGGCCGAACCGCACTTCACCATGTTCTGGCACGAGAATATTCCGCGCCTCCAGGCATCTGACGCGCAGGGGCATGTGACCGAAGTGACCTGCATTGCCGGTGCATTGCCCGGCGTGACTTGTCTGCCGCCACCACCCGACTCCTGGGCCAGCAAGGCCGATGCCGAGGTGGGCATTTACACAATCAGGATGGCCCCCGGCGCGCAGTGGACCTTGCCGGCCGCCCGCGACGCGCGCACCCGACGTCAGTTGTACTTCTTCAGCGGCAGCAGTTTGCGCGTGGCGGGTGAAGGGGTACCGCGTGCATCGGTCATTGAAGTCCAGGGCAACCACGACTGCCTGCTTTCCAATGGCGAGGATGAAGCCGAGTTGCTAGTGTTGCAGGGCCGTCCGATTGGCGAACCCGTGGCGCAGTACGGCCCGTTTGTGATGAACACGCAGGCCGAAATTCACCAGGCCTTTGCCGACTACCGCCGCACCGAGTTTGGTGGCTGGCACTGGGGTGTCAGTGACCCGGTGCACCCGCGTGGCAAGGGCCGTTTTGCCCGGCATGCCGACGGCACGCTCGAAGAGCGCTAAAAACCTGGTACATCTAGGCCGGATCTAGGCCGGATTGCTGCGGCCCGGCGCAAAGCTGCGCACCAGCTGCGCCATAGCCTGGTTATCGGCATTGCCCTGCTGCAGGGCCTGCACCAGGCTGTCCTGGTTGGCGAGCACCTGGTTCTGGCTGACCTTCCACTTGCCGCTCAATTGCGTCAACGCGATCTCAATGCCCACGATGGCCTTGATCATCGTGTCGGTGTAGTCGCGCGGTGCGTCGCTCACCGCCCAGGGCTTCGCACGTGCAGCTTCCTGCTGTTGCGTGAGCTCGGTGACCTGCTGGCGCACCCAATCGGCATCGTCGTGCACCGTGAGTCGGCCGCGGGCCTGCACCACCGCGTAGTTCCAGGTCGGCACCACCTTGCCATGCTCGGCCTTGGTGGCGTACAAGGAAGGGCTGATGTAGTGTTGCGGCCCCTGGAAGAGGGCCAGCACCGGTACTTCGAAATTTGTAGCACGCCACACAGAATTGGCGCGGGCCACATGCCCGACCAGTGTACCCAGTGTGCCGTCTTGCGGTCGCAGCAACATGGGGATGTAGTTGGCCAACAACCCGTCGTCGGACAGAGTGACCAGCGTGCACAGCGGGTGGGCGCGCACCAGCTGATGCATTACCTCGGTGCGGGTTTCTTCAAAATGCTTTGGTGTGTACACGGTGTGTCGCCGGGTGGTATTACAAGTTGTCACCCATCGTAAATCAGATACAGGCCCCCAAAAAAATACTGACAAGTATTTATAATTACCATACGGTTTATATGGATACTAAATAGTAATATATTCCGTCTGCGCCACATTTTTGGCGAACCCAGTGAATCAATCACTTTTTGGAGATCTCCATGAAAAAGACCCTCATTGCTTCCGTTCTGGCCCTCGGCGTCGCGTTTTCCGCACAGGCCAAGGACATCGTTGACACCGCAGTTGCCGCTGGCAGTTTCAAGACGCTGGCCGCCGCATTGACCGCAGCTGGCCTGGTGGACACCCTCAAGGGCAAAGGCCCCTTCACCGTTTTCGCCCCCACCGATGAAGCCTTTGCCAAAATACCCAAGGCAGATCTGGAAGCGTTGTTGAAAGACAAAGCCAAGCTCACGGCTGTGCTGACTTACCACGTGGTACCTGGCAAGGTGATGGCCGCTGACGTGAAGGCAGGAAAAGTCAAGACTGTGCAGGGATCTGAACTGACGGTTACCACCATGGGTGGAGTCAAGGTAGACAACGCCAACGTGGTCAAGACCGACATCATGGCCGACAACGGCGTGATCCATGTCATCGACAGCGTGGTCACCCCTAAATAAAGCTACCTGCTGGTCATACGCAGTTTCGCCATGGGCCGCAAGTCGGCTTGTGGCGGCAACTCCAGGTCTTCGCATCGCATGCGCAGGGACTCCTGGTACGACTTCGCCATGGCTGCAGCCCAACCACCGCCCAGTTGGACATCGACATCCACCACCTGTCAATCAGCAGCCTTGACAGGGAATGAGCAGAGCCAGAATTAAATGGCACTGGCAAGCCAGACCAGCCAGCGGGAATGCAGCGTCTGCGTGGCCCGCAATCGCATCGACCCGCGCAACACCTCCAGTGCCAGGGGCTAGGTATCCTTGATCTTTATCGGTTTCGCAAAACTTGGCCTGTGCATGGTCTGATCATAGGTGCAGCTTACGGCGGCATTTTCGCGGCACGCGATAGGTCCGCACCCAACACCAGATCGGCCACTACAGGGTTGTGCTCCGAGGCTTCACCACCGCCCACTTGGCTGTGCACCACGCCTATATCCGTGCTGGCCAGAATGTGGTCTATGCGCAGGAGATCCAGACCGCGTGAGAGTGAATGCCCATGCGTATAGCCATAGCCACGACCTGCGGCGGAAAACGCATCCCGCAAACCCGTCCGCTTGAGCTCCACCACCACCGGCGAAGCTTCCTGGGCGTTGAGGTCTCCCATCAGCAGCAGTGGGCGGGAAAGACGGGATACGTCGGCCGCCAGCGTACGCGATTGGGTCAGGCGGTCTGCCAGATCCACCTGCCATTCGCGCACTCCATTCCACCCATGACGTCGCGTGGCAACCAGGGCTTCACGCGGTGAGACAAAGTGGGCCGTCACCAACTGGAGCGACTTGCCATGGATGTTCACCAGGCAACGCAGATACTGGCGTGACGCGTCCCGAAAATCCAACTTTCCGGGTTCGCAGGCGCTCAGGGGAAACCGGCTGGCCACCACATACTGCCCCATCGCCACCACATGGGGCAAACCGAACATGGGTGGCGCCACTGTTATCCCGGCGTCCGAACGCGACACCACCCAACTGTTGGCATCTTGCAGGGCCACGATATCTGGCTGGAAACGGCGAATTTCAAGCGCAATGGCATCGAGTCCGCCCTGCCGGTGTACCGCCTGAAAGGCCTTGACGTTGTAGGTCAGCACCCGCAGCCGCGTACCCTCCATACCATCGTCGCTAGAGGTATTCCAATGCAACCCCATGGTCACCGTGGCCAGAACCACCACATTGGCGAGTGACAGCACCAGCCACACCCGCGGCAGGACCAGCGAGAACCCTAGCGCCAGCAGGGCCGGCAGCAGCACCCAGTAGTAAGGAACAAACCGGGCCAACTCGGCAAGCCACAGGGGCACACCATCCACATGCTGGAGAAAAAATACGGCGCTGTGCGGTGCAATGCATGCGCATACCAGGGCCACCCCAAGCAATCGCCCATGGCGCTTTGGGGGGGGCTGTATATCGTGACGGGTTGCAGTACGCATCCCATAATTGTTACAGACACCGGCAGCCTTTTCGCCCGCACGTGAACATGGTATTTTGGGCGCAAAGGGATTTACCGACAGGATTGAATATGCAGTCCAAACGTATTCATCTGATTCAGTGCCCCACCGACGCACGTCAGGCGCACTTGTGCCACGTATTGGCCGATGCCTACGCGCTCGGTGCGCCGGCTTGAGGTGGCATCGCTGGACTTTCCACTTTTGCATTCGCAGCAGAACTAGGAAAATGGAAAGCTGCCGCCTGCCCTGGAACGCAACGTCCTCGGATTCATGGGGTTTGCCCCTGTGAACGAGACATTGATCGGCTTGGTGGACAAGCTGGACAACGATGGCGTCGGCTAATGGTCCGCAAGGCTGCAAAAGATGGGGGCGCAAGGTCTCTAATGAAAATCCCGACTGCTCGTGGTCAGTTCACCCAGCAAGTGCGTCAGGTCCACCAGCCGCTTGGCAATCACATGGCGTACCTGGCCGCCACTCTCTTCATCGCGCTGCCACACACCATAGACCGCCATCAGGCGTGACTGGTAGACCTCTTGGCGGAACTGCTCTTTCACGGCCTTCCAGACAATCACGTTCACACTGCCCGTCTCGTCTTCGAGGGTGACAAACACCACGCCTTTGGCCGTCTGCGGACGCTGGCGCATGGTGACAATGCCGCAGGCCCGCACCAGGCGGCCACTGGGATAGTCCTGCATCTGCGCAGCAGTCAGCAGCTTCTTTTTTGATAGCTGCCCACGCAATAACTGCAAGGGGTGGGAGCGCAAAGTGAGCCCCAATGCGGCGTAATCGAAAGTCACCTCCTCGCCCTCTTCTGCAGCCACCAGCTCCTGGTCCTCCTCATCAATCGGCACCCCTTGCAGCAGGGCCGGCGCCTTGCGCAGGGCCGATGCCTCCCACACCTGCTGGCGGCGGTGACCGCTCAGGGACCGCAGGGCATCGGCGCTGGCCAGGGCTTTGAGGTCGCCGGCGTCCAAAGCGCAGCGCAGGGCCAGGTCTTGCGTGCTGTGAAAGGCCGCCTGCATGCGGCCAGCCACGATGCGCTCTGCCACGGTCCTCTGCAGGCCACTGACCATGCGCAGCCCCAGGCGCACGGATGCGCCCTCCAGCGTGCAATCCCAGTCGCTGTGCAACACATCCACCGCACGCACCTCCACGCCATGGCGCCGAGCGTCCTGCACCAGTTGCGCGGGGCCGTAAAAGCCCAGCGGCTGGCTGTTGAGCATGGCCGCAAGAAAGCAGGCCGGTTCATGCCACTTGAGGTAGCAGCTGATGTAGACCAGCAGCGCAAAGCTGGCGGCGTGGCTCTCGGGGAAACCGTATTCGCCAAAACCCTCCATCTGCTTGAAGATGGCCTCGGCAAAGTCCAGCGGGTAGTCACGCGCCACCATGCCGCCGACCAGCCGGTCGCGGTATTGGCTGACGTTGCCGTGGCGCTTCCACGCGGCCATGGAGCGGCGCAGGCCATCGGCCTCGCCGGGCGTGAAGCCGGCGGCCAACACCGCAATCTGCATCACCTGCTCCTGAAAAATGGGCACGCCATGGGTACGCCCCAGGGCTTCGCGCAGGGCCGGGTAGGGCGACTGCGCCGCCTCCGGGTTTTTGCGCGCTTTCAGATACGGGTGCACCATGCCGCCCTGAATCGGCCCCGGCCGCACGATGGCCACTTCCACCACCAGGTCGTAATAACACCGGGGACGCAGACGCGGCAACATGCTCATCTGCGCACGGCTCTCGATCTGGAACACGCCCACAGTGTCCGCCGCGCAGATCATGTCGTAGGTGGCCTTGTCGTCCCGTGGAATGTCCTGCATGCGCAGGGGTTTTGGCAGCTTGCGCCTATGCGTCACCATGTCTAGGCAGCGGCGGATGGCGCTGAGCATGCCCAGGGCCAGCACATCTACCTTCATCAGGCCCACGGCAGACAGATCGTCCTTGTCCCACTGGATGATGGAGCGATCTGGCATCGAAGCATTTTCCACCGGCACCAGGCGCGTGAGTGGGCCCTGGGTGAGCACAAAGCCACCCACATGCTGACTCAGGTGGCGCGGAAAACGCTGCAACTGGGTAGAAAGGTCCAGCCACAGTTGCAGACGGCGTGGGGATGGAAGTGCAATGCCACTCGGCACGTCGCGAGCCTGGATGGCAATGCGGTCTGCGTAGGTAAAGGAGGAGCCCGCGCAGCGGGCGGGTGACACGGAACAGACCGCATTGCCATCCAGGCGTCTAGCCCTTGCAGAATCTGCGTGAGCAGCTACTTTTTCAATAGCAGATTGCAGCCGCTCGACCAGCACCTCGCGGCTGTACATGCCGGGATGCTCCTTGCCCATGGCCGCGATGAGTGCCTCGGGAATCTCCAGCGCCCGCCCCACATCGCGCAAGGCGCTGCGCGGGCGGTAGCTGACCACCGTGGCAGCAATGGCGGCGCGCTCCCGACCGTATTTGGCATAGATGTACTGGATGACCTCCTCGCGGCGCTGGTGCTCAAAGTCCACGTCAATATCGGGCGGCTCGTTGCGCTCCCGGGAGATGAAACGCTCAAACAGCAGCGAGGTTTCTTGCGGATTGGCCTCGGTGATGTGCAGGCAGTAACAGACCACCGAGTTGGCCGCCGAGCCACGGCCCTGGCACAGGATGTGTTCCCTGCGCGCAAAGCGCACGATGTCGTGCACCGTGAGGAAATACATCTCGAAGTGCAACTCCGCAATCAGCGCCAGTTCGTGCTCCACACGGCCCCGAATACCCTCCGGTACACCCTGCGGATAGCGCGCACGGGCGCCCTCCTCCACGTACTGGCGCAGCGTCTGTGCCGGTGTGTGGCCTGGCAACACCGCCTCCAGCGGGTAGTGATAACGCAGTTCGTTCAGGCTGAAGCTGCAACGGTCTGCCACCACCAGGGTATTGGCCAGCAACTCCGGCGGGTACAGCGCTGCCAGCCGGGCGCGGCTGCGCAGATGCGCCTCGGCATTGGCCTGCAGGGCAAACCCGCACTGCGACACCGGCACCCCCAGCCGCACCGCAGTGAGCACATCGTGCAGCGGCTTGCGCGAGCGCAGGTGCATGCGCACATCGCCCGCAGCCACCAGGGGCACACCAGTGAGCTGCGCGATCTGCTGCAGACGATGCCGTGCCAACGTGTCGGCCGGGTTCAGGGATGCCGGTACCGTCAGCCACACCGCAGCATTTATTTCAGAGCAAAAAAGACTTCTAGCCCGCATGCATATTATGCAGACAGCTTCTATATTGATAGCAGATGGCAGACTGAGAAGCACCTCGCAATGCGCCAGCAGGTGCCACGGCGCGTCCAGCCAGCGCACCCGGTACTGCCCTTTGGGCGCCGCACGGCGTGCCACGGTAATGAACTCGCACAGATTGCCCCAGCCCTGCAGGTTGTGCACCAGTGCCACCAGCGTGAAGCTGCCCTGCCCCTGGCCTGCATCGGCGGTATGACCGGGTAACTCCACTGCAAACTCGGCACCCGGCAACAGCTTCAGACCCAGCCGCTGCGCCTCGCCATGCGCCCGAACCACCCCGGCTACCGAACATGCATCGGTCATCGCCAGTGCGCTATAACCCAGCGTGTGGGCCCGCTCCACCAGTTCTTCAGGCTGCGACGCACCACGCTGAAAGCTGAAATTGCTCAGGCAATGCAGTTCGGCGTAGGCAGGGTTTTGGAGTGGATGGGATGGTGGCACATGTGTACTGTACATAAACACAGATATTTTTGCCTGCAAATCCGCCTTTCAGTTCACACTGTGGAAGGCGAACTCCTGGGGGTGGTTCGATTAGTCCATTCGGACTATTTACAAAACCGTTTACAAAATTGACACTTTGTTACACAAGTAAGAAATCAAGCTAGCAAAGGGATTCATCATGAAAATTAGCCAACTATTCGCAAAGCTCGTTGCCGGTAGCGCCCTTCTGGGAACGCTTCTCTTGGGGACTGCGCGTGCTGACACCAGCGTTCAGGTCAAAGAAATTGGCTTGGGCAAAGGTATGGCCACTGGTAGCTTGACTCTGCCCTTGGGCACCGCGAACTGGTGGAGCGGTTTCCAAACTATCCAAGTGCAGGAAGGTGCCGCTACCAGTTCATTCCTGGCTTTCTGCTTGGACCCCTTCCAGTATTCTTCCGCGACAGCATCCCCTTATACGAAGACAACTCTGAACTCCTTCTTCAGTGCTGCAACCATTGACAGGATCTCCGACCTGTTTAACTACGGCAATACGTACGCCACGGCGCTGACAAGTAATACCACGGCAGGCGCCCTGCAACTGGCCTTGTGGGAAGTCGCCAATGACAATGGTGTTCTGGGGACAGGATCAGTGCGGACCAACTCAGGAACCAATGCAACATTGGTGGGTGCTACACAATCGTTGCTGACCAATTCTCTGGGCTACAACGGCCCCTCCAATTACACTTTTACCTTCTACAAAAGTGGCAATCAACAAGACTTTATCGTCGCTACCCCGGTCCCCGAGCCCGGCACCTACGGCATGATGCTGGTCGGTGTAGGCCTGATCGGCACCATCGCCGCCCGCCGCCGCAAGAACAAGGGCGATTGAAACGTTTTTGCTCCAGACTAAGAACTTATCCGTAAATAAGTGATAATACGCTTCCATGCGCGACGACCGCGTTTGGAGTGAAGATGGCGAAGGCAAAAGCATGGGAAGTCACCGATGAGTTTTGGAGTCGCGTTGAGCCACTGATCCCAGTGCGTCGAAGGGTGGCCGATCAGTCTTACACCCGAAAGACTGGTGGTGGACGCAAGCCCAAAGACCCACGCCTCGTATTTGAGGGAATCGTGTACGTGCTGCGAACGGGGTGTCAGTGGAAGGCACTGCCCTCCGAGCGCTACGGCAGTGCCAGCGCAATTCATGCCCGATTCCTCGAATGGGAAAAAGCAGGCGTCTTTGAAGCCCTGTGGAAGTTGGGTCTTGCTGAGTACGATGAGTTTGAAGGCATCGCTTGGCGATGGCAAAGTATTGACGGGGCGATGATGAAGGCGCCGTTGGCACAGGAAAGCGTTGGGGCCAATCCCACTGATAGGGGAAAAAAATGGGAGCAAACGCCATTTGCTGGTGGACGGTCGTGGCGTCCCGTTGTCGCTCGTCGTGACCGGAGCAAACCGGCATGACGTCTCCCAACTGGAAGCCGTGCTCGATGCCATCGTTGTCAAGCGACCCAGCCCACCGCTGAGGCGACACAAGCACTTGTGCGCCGATGCGGGCTACACCGGCGCACCGGCTTTGAAGGTGATTGAGGAGCACGGCTACATTGCTCACGTCAAGGGCAGAGGACAAGAGGCAAGCGAACTCAAACGAGACCCAGAGAAGAAGGCTCGGCGGTGGGTCGTCGAAGTGGCGCACAGTTGGTTCAATCGATTCCGAAAGCTACTCGTGCGGTACGAGAAACTTGATCGTAGCTACTTGGCGCTCAACCACTTGGCGGCTTCAATCATGGCGTTTCGAAAGATCAAATTGGACGTAAATATTATTTACGGATAAGTTCTAAGTCTTTGTCTTGTGTTTGCTACGGTTTTGGTAGCTGCTTGCGCATATTCCACGGGGGCTGGAGGACAATTGCATTGCCGATTTCCCATGAAACCCAATTCGGGCTTTTTCCACCCCAATATGGGTATTTCACCCAATGCAACCGAGTCCTCCGCGCTCGCCATTGGCATTCCCCCGAGATTCTCGCCATGGCACTGGGTGAGCGTCACAGCGCTATAGTGGTTCCCTGTTCGTTCACCAGCCCATTGGAGCCGCCATGACCACAACCGCCGAAGCCCTCAGCGCCCAAGCCGTCCAGTTGCCGCCCGAGGAGCGGATGGAGGTGGTGGAGCGCATTTTGGACAGCCTGGATGAGCCGGATACCGCACTGGACGCGCTTTGGGCCAAAGAGGCAGATGACCGGCTGGCAGCCTATCGGCGCGGTGAGGTGAAGGCCGTGGCTTTGTCTGAAGTGATTGCAAAGTACCAGGTCAACTCCAATCCCGCATGAGCATTCGCTTTCTGGAGCCGGCGCAGGCCGAGCTTGACGAAGCCATTGCCCACCAGCACCGCAAGCCCAACTATTGGCGCAACAGATTGAACTAGCTGTTGATTTGCTACGCTTTTAATAGCATCTTGCGCATATTCCGCGAGGGGTACAGGTCAATTTCGCATTCAATGCCGCACGATTTACACTGCAGGCCATGCCATCCACCACACCCGCTTCAACTACACCTGTGACGCCTTTGCCGGGCCCGCTCACCATGCA
>JAGWUS010000044.1 GCA_028868305.1 Burkholderiales bacterium
ATGGATATGGGGACAGCATGAGACCGCTACCCAGCCCCAAGCCCCTTGCAAGGCCCATAGAAGCCCCAGCAAAGCCCCGCCCTTGCATGAGTGCTGCCGAGATATGGGAACGATGCGAGCCCGCCACAAGCGCACACCCGTACATCATTGAGAAGCAAGCCGCTGCTGTGCCTTTGGATGGCCTGCGCGTGCTGCCTGCTGATGATTCCCTGCGCATTGCTGGTGAGAGCATGGCCGGGGCGCTGGTGGTGCCCGTGTCGCGTACCGATGGGACTCTATCGAGCCTGCAATTCATTGCCCTGCCTGATGTAGCCCAGCGCTTGAAGGCACAAGGTAAGCCCGGCAAATTGAACCTGCCCGGCGCAAGCATGGAAGGCCTGCATGTTGTGGGTGAACTGGTGCCCGGTGGTGTGGCCTATATCTGCGAGGGTATCGGTACTGCGTGGGCGTGCTGGCAAGCAACCGGGGCCGCTGCTGTGGTGTGCTTTGGCTGGGGAAGGGTTGCCAGTGTTGCGGCTGACCTGCGCGAAGCGGATAAAGCCGCCCGCCTTGTGCTGGTGCCGGATGCTGGCAAAGAATCGGACGCTGAAAAGATAGCGCGCACGGTTAACGCTGCTGTGGCCTACATGCCCGAAGGCGCGCCGGGCAATTTTGATGCAAACGACCTGGCACAGAGCGAAGGCATGGAAGCATTGCGCGCCCTGCTGCATTCTGCACATGAGCCTGCACTACCGCCGCCCATGCTTAAACCCGTGAGCGTGTTTGATGTGCTGACCAACCCAGCCCCGCCGCCGCAATTCATTTGGGATGGCTATCTGCCCCGTGGTGTGGTTTCCCTGCTGGGTGCGCATGGTGGCACGGGCAAAAGCACTATTGCGCTGATGCTGGGTGTTTGTGCTGCATTGGGACGCCCGCTATTTGGGGTGAACACAGTGCAATGCAAAACCCTGTTTGTGAGCCTTGAAGATAGCGCGCACATTGTCCGGCACCGCCTGGCCTTCATTTGCCACACATGGGGAATCAACCCCGCGCAATTGGATGGCAAGCTGCACATAGTGGATGGCACCGAAAACCCCGAACTGTTTTCCGCAGATAGCCGGGGGGCTGGTGAGACAACCGCAACTTACTTTGAACTGCGCAAGCTAGTGCAATTGGAAGATGTGGGGCTGGTAGTGGTGGATAACGCCAGTGATGCTTATGGGGGCGATGAAATACAGCGTAAGCAGGTGCGCGCCTTCATTCGTTCGCTGGTGATGGTGGCACGCCTGACAGACTGCGCCGTGGTGTTGCTGGCGCACGTTGACAAGAACACTAGCCGGGCACGCAAGGCCGAAGGGGGCGAAGGGTATTCGGGTTCTACCGCCTGGCACAACAGCGCCCGGAGTCGCCTGTTTATGACCCGCACAGAGATGGGCACGCTAACGCTGGAGCATCAAAAATCCAATCTGGGTAAATTGCGGGAAGCACTGACGCTGGAATGGCCGGATGCTGGTTTGCCTCAACTGATGGGCAATGACCCTGCCGACAACCCGCTAAACCCATTCATGCAGCGTGTAGAGGGCCGCGCAGAGGATGAACGTGCAATTAACCTGTTACGCATGGTTGCGGAGTTTGAGAGCCGCCAACAGTATTGCAGTCCGGTTGCCACTGCCCGCAATAATGTGTTTGCCATGCTCAAGAGTGAGCCCGCATTCCAAAAGCTGAAGCTGAACGCCGATGGGTGCAAGCGCATTGTTAATCAGTGCCAGCGCGCAAAGTGGTTAGAGCCCGTGGAGTACCGCACCCATGACCGCAAGACCCGTGCACGTTGGACGCTGACAAGCGAAGGCAGAGCAATTGCCGGACTATCTGCGCCATGCGCGCCTTCCGCGCCTTGTACCAATGAAAGCGCAGAGAGCGCAGGGGGTGCGCCTTGCGCGCCTTCCTGTGCAGGGGGTGTGGGGGAAGAGCGCGCACACTTTGGAGCAAAGGAAAGCGCAGCACCTGGCACGGATGGGGGCACGGAATGCGCATAGACCTGACAACCACTTACCCCGAACGCCTCACAGCAAAAGCACTAGGGGCGCGCTGGGATGCGTTTAAGCGTGTCTGGTACATCATTGACCCGCCAGACCTAACGCCGTTCCTGCGATGGATTCCGAGCGCGCATGTTGGCTCACTTGCAACGGCTGCAAGTGACAAACCCAAAGGAAGCCACAACCCGCCGAACAGGAATGCCGCAATGAAAGCCGAACGGTGCGCAGCATTCAACAACCGCACGCGCATCACTGGCCCTGCACATGTGCCGCACTGTGGCTGTAATGCTCTACCTTGGGAAAACTGCGCGCACACCCTGGCCAATGCTGGGGAGTCAATTACCTAAATGCCAACAGATTCAAGGCGTTACCCCACTTCGGGGTATGCCCTGAAAGTCTCAATGCAATCAGTAACTTAGAAGCAGAAACAATGGCTAAAAAAGACCGCACCCGTATCGACTACATGCCTGGACAAGCTGCCTTTGATGCGCTGGCGCTGGCGTCCGAGATGTTCCCTACTCTGAAACCTCAGGCGTTGTTAGACAAGCTGCTGATAACGGGGCTTTGCGCCTTGGAATGGAAGCCCCCCGCACTCTATGGGAGCAACCGCGATGCATGGCGACTGCCGGAGCAATTCCGCACAGTGCCGGAGAGTGCCAAGGATTGACCGGGCAAACGTCTGCAATAACAGGCAGGAAACAGTTAACGGGCCGGGAAGCACCCAGCCCCGACACCGTGAGGGAACCCTAAGATTACCCCTAGGCTACCCCAAGGGAACCGCAAGGTTATAGCAAGGGTTTGAGGGCATCACGGTAATGTCACGGTAAGGGAGTCAGTTCCCTTTTCCCTTTTTGTGGCAACGGCTTGCAGCGTTTCTACACAGTACGCGCGAGCACAAAGGTTGCACTAAGGGTGCAGACCAGCCCCAGCAATCTAAAGTAGTGCGGAATAGATGGGCCAGACCGGGACAAGTGCCATTAAATAACGGTGAAATACCGTTGCCGCGCCGGGATTGTCCGGGGCTCACACTGAAAAACAATCAAAGTAAATCAAAGCCTGCTAGTGCGGGTTTTCTGCATTTGGGGCTGACTCTAATGGTGCAAAACCCTGTACTGGTGGCTACATAGTGGCTACATGACCACAGAATGAAAAAAGCCCACTATCGTTTTGATAGCAGGCCATTCAATGTTTATATGGGGTGGCTGATGGGGCTCGAACCCACGACAACAGGAATCACAATCCTGGACTCTACCAACTGAGCTACAGCCACCGCAGAGCGGAAATTATAGCCGCAGTTTGCACTTATTGTGGATGGGGCACCGCAGAATTTGGCTTGGCAACCTTGATTTGTACTTTGTACTGGTCCTTGAGTGACTGGTAATACGCCTGGACTTCAGCCCCGGCCAGCCACTGTGCAACCTGATCGCGTTCCTGATTCAGGGTCGCTTCGGCCACTGGTGGACGCTCCAACACCTTGTTGATGCGCACGACTGCATAACCTTGCGCACCCAGATCCACGCCCACCCAGGCCGGCAAGCTCGTGGTATCGGCGCGCAGTGCAGCAGTAATCACGGGTGCTGGAATGTTCTGGGTCTGCTCACGCGAAACCACCACAGCGGCCGGCAAACTGGCACCAGCCGCGTTGGCCTTCCAGGCCTCCAGTTTCTCCTGCCCTTCTTTTTTTGCCATTTCCGCTGCGCGGCTGGCAACCAGACGATCGCGCACTGCGACTTTCACTTCAGCCAGTGGCAAGGTACGCGCAGCGGTGTACTGGGTGATGCGGGCCGCGGCCAGTTGATTGGCGCCGATTTCAATGGCTTCGGTATTGCGCTTCTTCTCGACCGAATCGGCACTAAAAATCGCGGCCAGCAATTTCGGATTGGCCAGCACACCGGCCTGCGCAGGCGCAGTATTGCGCTGCAGATTGGCAAAGGTTTTGACTTCGAGCTTAAGCTTGTCGGCAATCGGCTTGAGTGCATCAGACTGTTCGTACACACCATTGGTGAACTCTACGGCCACTTCTGCGAACTTGCGCTGCGCCTGCTGGGTGCGTAGGTCGGCTTCCATACCGACACGTAGTTCATCAAAACTCTTCTGCTTGGGTGCTTTCACATCAGTGAGCTTGATGATGTGGAAACCAAAATCAGACTCCACGACATCGCTGATGTCACCCTTCTTCATGGCAAACACCGCTTCTTCAAACGGCTTAACCATGGCGCCGCGGCCAAAGAAATCCAGATCACCGCCATTGGCAGCCGATCCGGTGTCCTGCGAATTCTTGCGGGCTACCTCAGCGAATGTTTCTGGCGCCTTGCGCAGCTGGGCCAACAGCGCCGTTGCACGGTCTTTGACTTTCTGGCGCTCGGCCACTGGCATGTCCTTGGGCGCGTTGAGCAGAATGTGGCTGGCACGGCGCTCTTCCTTGCCACTCAAGCGTGCAGCGTTTTGCTCATAGTAGGACTTGAGATCCTGCTCATTAATGCTAATGGTTTTCTTGACGCTGTCAAGATCCAGCACCACGTACTCCACATTGGCCACCTCAGGGGCCTGAAACATGGCCTGATTGGCCTGGTAAAACGCCTCGATGTCGGCATCACTAGGCGTCACTTTGCCCGCATAGTCCGCCGCTGCGAAGCGCACCACCTGCACTTCGCGACGTTCGTAAAACGCATTCAACGCAGCCGCAGCCTGCGCAGCGGTTGCAAAAGCCGTATCTTTTATTCCCGTTTCGACCTGCTGCATGGACAAGTCATTACGTACGCGGGCCTCGAAGCCTTCAGGCGTCAGCCCCTGACTGGCGGCCAGTTGGCGATACCGCTCCATGTCCATCGTACCGTCTGGCTTACGCAGCGATGCGATGGTCGGGTTCTGCTGCAGTTCACGAGCCAGTCGCGCATCGGTGGTGATCAGGTGCGCACCCTGTGCGGCATCTGCCATAACGCGTTCGCGCACCAGACGCTCCAGCGTGACGTAGCGCGCCTCGGCCGAGTCCAGCAATTTGGGGTCGACATTGGGCATGGAGGCACGCAGTCGGTCCGTCTCGTTCTTGTGCGCAGCGTCCCACTCTGCTTGCGTAATACCATGGCTACCCACTTTGGCTACGGCTTCACCGCCGCCATTCATGCGCCGATAACCATCGACCCCTACCAGCACAAACGCGGGGATGATCAGCAAGAACATGAGGAACATCATGATCTTCGTGTGCTTGCGGACAAAATCAAACATGCGCTAACTCTCCATGAAATCAACAAACGCAGTTTCAGTGCAAGCTAACTTGAACTCAAGCTATGCAGAAACTAAAAAAGGCGAACAACCTGTTCGCCTTTGTCTTGGTGGTGGGTGATGACGGGCTCGAACCGCCGACATTCTGCGTGTAAGGCAGACGCTCTACCAACTGAGCTAATCACCCGGCCTTTCAACCGGTGGTCAGTTCAAAGCATCTTTTAATGCTTTGCCCGGACGGAACTTTGGAACTTTTGCAGCCTTGATTTTAATCGCAGTACCGGTGCGGGGATTGCGACCTGTGCGGGCAGCGCGTTTGCCCACGGCGAAGGTGCCAAAACCCACCAGAGAAACAGTGCCACCCTTTTTCAGGGTAGTCTTCACGGCACCAATGGTGGACTCCAGGGCGCGCGTGGCAGCAGCCTTGGAAATGTCGGCGTGTTTTGCGATGTGTTCGATCAGTTCTGTTTTATTCACAAAGACCCCTTGTTAGATAGGAATGGATTGTCTCTTCAATATTCTTTATCGACGGTGCGGACGCGAATTCTAGTCGCATTTACGCGGCAGCAAGATACCAAGTTGTAAGATTTTTTTGTGATAGAAAAACTCGCAAAGCGCCTGCTAGCGGGCCTTGGCGCGGATTTCTGGTAGCGCCTTTTGCAGGTAATACACCATGGACCAGACAGTCAGCACTGCGGCCACCCAGATCAGTACCACGCCCCACTGGTGCGTATCAATTACGCCAAAGAGCTTGCCGTCAAGCAACAGGAACGGAATGGCCACCATCTGCACCACGGTCTTGAGTTTGCCGATCATGTGCACCGCCACACTCTTGGAGGCACCAATCTGGGCCATCCATTCACGCAGTGCGGAGATGGCAATCTCGCGACCAATGATAATGAGGGCCACAAATACATCGGCCCGCTGCAGATGCACCAGCACCAGCACACAGGCACACACCAAAAATTTATCGGCGACTGGATCCAGGAAAGCACCAAACGATGAAGTCTGGTTGAGCTTGCGCGCCAGGTAACCATCCAGCCAGTCGGTCAAGGCAAACACCACGAACATGACCGTGGCGATCAGATTGCGCTCTGCCTGCGAGGCCGCAGCTTCTGGCAGATAAAACACACCCACAATGAGGGGGATTGCGAAGATTCGCGCCCAGGTCATGATGGTGGGTATCGTTGTGAACATGGGTGTCATTGTGGCATGGCTTGCGTTGGCCACTAATGCAAGGCTCTGTATATCTCTTCGGCCAGTTCGCGCGAAATTCCATCGACCGATGCAATATCTTCCGCGCTAGCCAGGCCCACACCACGCACTCCACCAAAGCGCTGCAGCAATTTGGCGCGCCGCTTGGGGCCAATGCCAGGAATCTCTTCGAGCTTGCCTCCCCCCATGCGCACTTTGGCGCGTGCCGCACGCATGCCGGTGATGGCAAAGCGGTGCGCTTCATCACGAATCTGGGCCACCAGCATGAGCGCTGCCGAGTCAGCACCCAGATAAACCTTGTCGCGGCCATCGGCAAACACCAGTTCTTCCAGCCCCACCTTGCGGCCCTCGCCTTTTTCCACACCTACGATGAGCGACAGGTCCAGCCCCAGCCCTTCGAACACTTCGCGCGCCATGGACACTTGGCCCTTGCCGCCATCGACCAGTACCAGGTCCGGCAGGCGGCCCGTGCCGGCAGGTATCTGGCCGGTGTGCTTGGCCTCGGCCAGGGTTTCGGCGAGTTTGCTGTAGCGCCGCGTCAGCACCTGGCGCATGGCGGCGTAGTCGTCACCCGGAGTGATGCCGTCGATGTTGTGGCGGCGGTATTCGGCGTTTTGCATTTTGTGGTGGTGAAACACCACGCAAGACGCCTGGGTGGATTCGCCGGCTGTATGCGAAATATCGAAGCACTCGATGCGTAATTCGTCGAGGTTATCCAGCGCCAGATCCAGCGCATCTGCCAGGGCGCGGGTGCGGGCCTGTTGAGAACCCTCTTCAGCCAACAGTCGCGCCAGTTGCAGGGCCGCATTGGTCTGCGCCATGTCCAGCCAGGCCCGGCGCTGCTCGCGCGGCTGGTGCACCGCAGTGATCTTGACACCGGCCTGCTGAGACAGCGCGGCCAACAGGGCTTTGCTGACAGGCTCGCTGACCACCAGAACGGAGGGCATGGGCACGCCGATGTAGTGCTGCGCCAGGAAAGCTTCAAGCACCTGCGCCTCGACCGACACAGCAGGAGTTGCGGCGGCATCACCCTCTTCTCCCTCATTGGAACTGGCGGTAATGGCCGCAGCATCTTCCAGATGCACCGGGAAATACGGCCGGTCACCCAAGTGCCGGCCACCGCGCACCATGGCCAGATTCACACAGGCCTTGCCACCCTGTACCTTGACGGCCAGGATGTCCACATCGCGGTCCGACACGTTGTCCACCGACTGCTGGTGCAGCACATTCGAGAGCGCCGCCACCTGGTTACGCAGTTCGGCGGCCTGCTCAAACTCCAGCTTGTCGGCGTGCGCCATCATGCGGACTTCGAGGCCCTTGAGAACCTCTTGCGCGTCACCCCGCAGAAACTTCTCGGCGTTGGCCACATCCTGCGCGTAGTCTTCGGCACTGATGTTTCCCACACAGGGCGCGGAACAGCGCTTGATCTGGTACAGCAGGCAAGGTCGGGTGCGGTTGCTGAAAACTGGGTCTTCACAGGTGCGCAAGCGAAAGACTTTTTGCATCAGCAAAATGGCTTCCTTCACTGCCCAGGCGCTGGGATACGGCCCGAAGTAACGATGCTTCTTTTCCACACCGCCGCGGTAGTAGGACACACGGGCAAAGTCAGCGGGTTGCGTCGCTTTTTTCACCGAGACGTTTTCGCCCTCGTCCGGCTTGGCACCGCGCTTCACGGGCGGCGTACCCGTCATCTTCAGATAGGGATAGCTCTTGTCGTCCCGGAACAGGATGTTGTACTTGGGGTTGAGCGTCTTGATGAGGTTGTTTTCCAGCAGCAGCGCCTCAGCTTCGGAGCGCACCACCGTGGTCTCCATGCGAGCTATCTTGCTGACCATATGGCCGATCCGTGTGCCGCCATGGTTCTTCTGGAAATAGCTGGACACCCGCTTCTTCAGGTTGATCGCCTTGCCCACATACAGCACCTGGCCGTCGGCATCAAAGTAGCGGTACACGCCCGGCAAGGGCGGCAGTGACGCCACCTCGCGCAACAGTTCTTCGGAATGGGAATCGCTCATGGTGGCCTATTGTCATTGACAATTGCGGCCATGGAACCGGCCCAACCTGACATCCTTCCGACACCAACCCACACCCTGCCACTGCACCCTGCCTTGCTGTGGGATGTGTTCTGCCGCGTGATCGACAACTTTGGCGACATTGGTGTGTGCTGGCGCCTGTGTGCGGACCTGGCCGGGCGCGGCCACACCGTGCGACTGTGGGTAGACGATGCGTCGGCCCTGCAGTGGATGGCGCCAGGTGCAATTGCAGGTGACTGGCCGGGGGTGACGGTACATGACTGGAATGACAGCGCCAACGCGCAGGTGCTGGCTGCACTGATGCCCGCCGATGTGTGGGTGGAGGGTTTTGGCTGTGAAATTGCTCCTGAATTCATAGCTTCCCGTGCATATCTGACGGGGGCTACAGGCATAAAAGACTTGACACCCCCAGTGTGGATCAATCTGGAGTACCTCAGCGCCGAGCCGTATGTGGAGCGTGCACATGGACTCCCCTCCCCGGTGATGGCGGGCCCAGCCAAGGGCTGGACCAAACATTTTTACTACCCGGGGTTCCACCACCGCACCGGTGGGTTGCTGCGGGAACCCGATCTGCTGGAGCGCCAGCGCCAGTTTGACAGCAGTGCCTGGCTGCACCAGATGGGTCTTGCCCAACAACCTGGCGAACGGCTGATAAGCCTGTTTTGCTATGAGCCACCTGCACTGGATCGGCTGCTAACGCAGTTGGCGCAGATGCCTGGCCCCACCCGTCTGCTGGTGACGCCCGGACGCGCCTCGGCAGCTATCCAGGCGTCGTTGAAGTATGAAAATGACCTCCAGCCCGCACCTAAACTGCACAAGGCGCTATCAATTTCATATCTGCCAGCACTTAGCCAGCGCAACTTTGACCACCTGCTGTGGGCCTGCGACCTCAATTGCGTGCGCGGCGAGGATTCGCTGGTGCGTGCCTTGTGGGCAGGCAAGCCGCTGCTGTGGCATATCTACCCGCAGAGTGACGCTGCACACCACGAAAAGCTCGATGCTTTTCTGGACATGCTGGACGCCAGTGCCAGTTTGCGCCACTGGCATGCGCTGTGGAACGGGATCGAAAAGTCGGCCCCCGGCGACGCTCTGGACGGCACCGACCTGAAAAACTGGCAACAAATTACGCAAAACACCCGCTCCCGCCTGCTGGAGTTGGTGGATTTGACCAGCGGTCTAGTCGACTTTGCTATGAAAAAACGTTAAAATTCAAGGCTTTGCTGAAATTGCCGGTCATTTTTGGCCGACGATTCGAGCCCTGCGCCGCCGGAAAAATAGACGGCGTCTTCGCCGCCGTGTGCGGCCTACTTTCGATCTAGCGTTTACGCACCTAAGCATCTATGAAAATCGCTCAAGAAATTCGCGCCGGCAACGTCATCATGCACGGCAAGGACCCCATGGTCGTCCTCAAAACCGAATACAGCCGCGGCGGCCGCAACTCTGCCACCGTGCGCATGAAGCTCAAAAGCCTGATCGCCAACTTCGGTACTGAAGTCGTGTTCAAGGCGGACGACAAAATGGACCAGGTCATTCTGGACAAGAAAGAGTGCACTTACTCCTACTTTGCTGACCCCTTGTATGTGTTCATGGACGGTGAGTACAACCAGTACGAAGTCGAAACCGAAAACATGGGGGACACCCTCAACTACCTGGAAGACGGCATGGCGGTTGAAGTGGTGTTCTACGAAGGCAAGGCCATCTCGGTCGAGTTGCCTACCAGCGTGGTACGCGAGATCACCTGGACCGAGCCTGCGGTCAAGGGCGACACCTCTGGCAAAGTGCTCAAGCCAGCCAAGATCGCGACCGGTTTCGAAATTGGCGTGCCAATCTTCGTGGCCCAGGGCGACAAGGTTGAAATCGACACCCGTACCGGCGAATATCGCAAGCGCGTCTAAAAACCAGTGACCCGGCGGCGAAACCCCGCATAGGGTATGGAAAAGGCTCCTTCGGGAGCCTTTTCCATTGGCACGCAAAATCGGTGTAGGCTACTCACATGACTGCTGTAACACCACCGGATACAACGCCAGAATCCGGCATGCCGGAACCCAATACCAGCCTGGCCCGGCTGGCCCTGCGCCGGGTGCTGATAGACACCTACCATGAGAATGTGGCCTATATGCACCGGGACTGCGAGGTCTATCGGGCCGAGGGCTTCAAGGCGCTCTCCAAAATCGAAATCCGCACCAACGGCCACAGCATACTGGCCACGCTGAACGTGGTGGATGACCAGGCCATTGTGGCTTGCGGTGAACTGGGCCTCTCGAAGTCCGCCTTCGCACAGTTGGATGTGTTGGAAGGTCACACCGCCACGGTGGCGCAAGCCGAGCCTCCGGCATCTATTGGCGCCCTGCACCGCAAGATTGATGGTGAACGACTGCGCGCCGAAGACTTTAGGTCCATCGTGCAGGACATTGCAAACCACCGCTACTCCAAGATCGAACTGACCGCCTTTGTGGTGGCCTGCGACCGCGACGAGTTGGATCGGGAGGAAGTGTTTTTTCTAACCGATTCCATGGTGGGTGCTGGCCGACGGCTCAACTGGCAAGAATCGCTGGTGGTAGACAAGCACTGCATTGGTGGCATCCCTGGCAATCGCACCTCCATGTTGATCGTGCCTATCGTCGCAGCGCACGGCATGTTGTGTCCCAAAACCTCTTCGCGCGCCATCACGTCGCCCGCCGGTACAGCTGACACTATGGAGGTGCTGGCCAATGTGGAGCTGCCCATAGAACAACTGCAGACCATCGTGCGCGCCCACCGAGGTTGCCTGGCATGGGGCGGCACGGCGCACCTGTCACCGGCCGATGAAGTGCTGATTTCGGTGGAGCGGCCACTTTCTCTGGACTCGCCGGGTCAGATGGTGGCATCCATTCTGTCAAAAAAGATCGCGGCGGGCTCCAGCCATTTGGTGCTGGATATTCCCATTGGCCCCACGGCCAAAGTACGCTCCATGCCCGACGCCCAGCGCCTGCGCCGGCTGTTTGAATACGTTGCCAAGCGCATGCAACTGTCGCTGGATGTGGTGATTACCGATGGCCGCCAGCCCGTTGGCAACGGCATCGGTCCAGTGCTGGAAGCGCGTGATGTGATGCAGGTGCTGGAGAACGACCCGCGCGCGCCCATGGACCTGCGGCAAAAGGCCCTGCGTCTGGCAGGGCGGCTGATTGAATGCGACCCCGACGTGCGCGGGGGTGACGGCTTTGCCATTGCCCGCGACATTCTGGATTCCGGCCGCGCGCTGGCCAAAATGAACGACATCATCCAGGCGCAAGGCAGCAAGTCCTTTAACCACAAGCAACCCAGACTCGGCGCACTCACGTTTGAAGTCTGTGCGCGCTCGGCTGGTGTGGTGACCGGCATCGACAACCTGCAACTGGCCCGCATTGCCGGACTGGCCGGTGCGCCCAAGGTCCCCAACGCGGGCGTGGATCTGCTACGCAAACTGGGGGACGAGGTACAAGTGGGCCAACCGCTCTACCGGGTGCATGCATCGTATGCGGCCGACCTTGAGTTTGCGCGGCAGGCCTGCGCAAGGTCTTCGGGCTACACCATTGGCAGCGCCAGTGAGGTGCCGCACGTTTACGTGGAGTTCTGATGCCCCTGCAAACCTTGCTGTTGCATTTTGAAGAAGACCAGGCCAGCGCAGCGCGCATTGCACAGGCAGCCGGCATGGCAACTGCATGCCTGGAACGCCACCGCTTCCCCGATGGTGAACTCAAACTGCGTCTGCCACCGGCGCTGCCCCGGCGTGTAGTGCTGCTGCGCACCCTGGACCATCCAAACGAGAAGCTGGTCGAGTTGTTGCTGGTGGCACGCACGGCGCGCCAGCTGGGCGCACAGCATCTGACACTGGTGGCCCCCTACCTGGCCTATATGCGCCAGGACATCGCATTCCACCCCGGCGAAGTGATCAGCCAGCGCGTAGTAGGCAGCTTTCTGGCTGGCCTGTTTGATGCCGTCATTACCGTTGACCCGCACCTGCACCGGGTTGCCACCCTGCAGGAAGCGGTGCCCGTCCCACACACCGTGGTACTCAGTGGTGCGCCACTGCTGTCCGACTGGATTGCTGCGCATGTGCAGGCCCCTCTGCTGGTCGGTCCCGATGAAGAGTCTGCACAGTGGATTGCCCAGGCTGCGGCACGCCATAACTTTGATTTCGCCGTGTGCCATAAGATTCGCCACGGGGACCGCCATGTCGAAGTCACCCTGCCGGACATCAAGGTCGCCGGGCGCAGCGTCGTTCTGCTGGACGACGTGGCCAGCAGCGGCCACACCCTCGCTGAAGCCGCCCGCCTATTGCTAGCCGCTGGCGCTGCCAGCGTCGATGTGGCGGTCACCCATGCCCTGTTTGCCGACAATGCAGTACAACTGATCCAGACTGCCGGGGTCGGCAAGGTGTGGAGTACCGACTGTATCCCGCACACTACCAATGCCGTCAGCATGGCCGCGGCCATTGCGGACGCTCTACTCTCCTGACCATGCACAACCACAAAAACCACCACCATCTCAACGAACGTACCCTGGCCGATGCCTGGGCTGATTTGCAGGCCCATGCGGACGCCGGCCTGGCACTGCACGCCGACGCCTACCGCCTGGCTTTTTCCGACCCCGAATTTCTGTTGCGGCGTGAAACGCGGGGCATCCGCTTCCAGCTAGAAATGCTCAAGCCCGATCTGGACCAGACCCAGGCGGGCGTTGAAAACACCGTCGTGGTATTTGGCAGTGCCCGCTTTCCATCGCCCGAGAAAGCACTGCAAAGCCTGGAGCAGGCACAACAAAGCGGGGATATCAAAGCCATCGCCCTGGCGCAGCGGCATATGCGCAATGCCCGCTACTACGACCAGGCCCGCCTGTTCGCGCGGCTGGTGGCGGACTACAGCAACCAGCAGGCCCCGCAAAGCCGCCTGTTCATTGCCACCGGTGGTGGCCCTGGCATCATGGAAGCGGCCAACCGTGGGGCCCATGAGATGGGTGCGCCCAATGTCGGCCTCAACATCGCCCTGCCCCATGAGCAAACCCACAACCCCTACATCACGCCGGAGTTGTGTTTCAAGTTTCACTACTTTGCTCTACGCAAAATGCACTTCATGATGCGGGCCAAGGCGCTGGTGGCCTTTCCCGGAGGATTTGGCACCCTGGATGAACTGTTCGAGGTCATCACACTGGTGCAAACTGGCAAGGCCACCGCTGTGCCCATCATCCTGTTTGGTACCGACTACTGGAAACGGCTGATCAACCTGGAAGTTCTGGTAGAAGAAGGCGCTATCTCCGAGGAAGACCTCGAACTGGTGCACACCACCGACGACCCGCTAGAGACCTGGAACATCATCAAGAACTTCTACCAGTTGGCCTGAGCGCGGCCACGCTCCTCAGGGGCGCAGGTGCCAGGCGGCCCGCGAACCCAGCCCGACGATGGCCCCCACGGTCCAGAACACGACGGACACGCCAACTACGGCGCCCGCAGTGCCAAACAGCATGGGCATGAGTACGCTGGAGAGGTTGATGATCATCAGCCGAAGCGCAATAGCCTGGCCGTGCAGGTGGTGGGGCGTAATCTGGTGCAGCGTACTCATGATCATGGGCTGCACCATGCCCAGCGCTAACCCCAACAGCACCGAGCACAAGCCCATGGTCCAGGGCGAGTGCATGAACGGGTAAATGAAAAACAGCAGCGCAGTGGCCACCATGGCACCGCTCACGACGACCCACTCGCGCAGGTGTACTGCAAGCACCGGCATCAACACCCGCACGCAAGCTGCTGCCACCGCAAAGGATCCCAGAATGGTTCCGATCACCGAGGCGCTGAAATTGCGCTCATGCCCCAACAGGGGCACGACAAAGGTATGCACATCCCAGCATGAAGACATCAGCCAGTTGACCAGCAACAAGCGGCGCATGCGCGGCTCGCCCAGCAGCGCCCAGGCCTGCGCGGTTGCCCCGCCCGGCACCGCTGGAACGGATGGCAACTCTTTGGTGTGGCGAACAAACAGCCAGGTGCATAGCGGCAGCACCGCGGAAAACAGGAAAGCCCAGCGGTAACCGGCATGGTCAATCAGCAGCCCCGCCGCCACCGGCCCCGCGAAGTTGGCGACCGCAGGACCGATGGAAAGCCAGCCAAATGCCTGTTTGAGTTCCAGCGTGCTATTGGCCGCACGGCCCACATGCCTTTGCAGGGCAATTGCAGAAGCTCCCGTTGCGCCGCCCAGACACAAGGCACTGAAACACAAGACTTCAAAACCGGGAAACAGCACCGACAACGCCGCACCGCAAGAGGCCACCAGGACGCCCAGAGCGACTGGTCTGCGCAATCCGTGTCGATCGGCAAAGCGCCCGGCAGGGATAGCCAGAAACACCTGCGACAAAGAAAACAGGGCCAGCAAAAAACCCACCGACAGGGCGCTGTAGCCCTGGCTAAGAGCATACAAAGGTGCCGCCATGCGCAGCCCCGCCATGCTGGCGTGCAGGCAAATTTGCCCGGAAATTAACCGGAAGAGCACTTTGGGTCCGTGGCCGCGATGCCCTGTGCTGGCGTGGTGTTCCGTCAAGGCTGGACGTCCCCGTCGCTGCCGGCGTCAAGGTCCCCGGGCAGCAAAGCCTGCGCCTGGGTGTCCGGCAGCGCCTCCACCTTCTTGAGTGCCCGGCCCATCGCGCGGCTGCGGGTTTCGGCATTGTCCAGGGTATTGAGCACCGTCTGCGTCTGCGCCTTGACCTTGGCCAGCACATCACCAAACTTGCCAAACTCGGTCTTGACGGCACCCAGCACTTGCCACACTTCGCTGGAGCGCTTTTCCAGCGCGAGGGTGCGAAAGCCCATTTGCAAGGAACTCAACATCGCCAGCAAGGTGGTGGGCCCGGCCAGCGTGACGCGGTGCGCGCGCTGCAGGCCTTCCATCAGTCCCGGGCGACGCAACACCTCGGCATACAGGCCTTCGGTGGGCAGGAACAGGATGGCGAAATCGGTGGTGTACGGTGGTTCCACGTATTTCTCGGAAATCGACTTGGCTTCCAGCCGAATACGCAATTCCAGCGCCTTGGCAGCAGCCTCCGCGCCGACCACATCGGCATTGGCCTGTGCATCCAGCAAACGTTCGTAGTCTTCATTGGGAAACTTGGCGTCGATGGGCAACCACAGCGGCTCGCCGGTATCGGACTTGCCTGGCAGCTTGATGGCAAAGTCCACCACGTTTTTACTGCCCGGGCGAGTAGCCACCTGCATCGCGTACTGGTCGGGCACAAACACCTGCTCCAGCAGGCTGGCCAACTGCGCCTCGCCAAACATGCCGCGTGTCTTGACATTGGTAAGCAAGTGCTTGAGGTCACCCACGCCCTGCGCCAGCGACTGCATTTCACCCAGGCCCTTGTGCACCTGCTCCAGCCGTTCGGCCACCTGCTTGAAGCTCTCGCCCAGGCGCGCCTGTAGCGTGGACTGCAGTTTTTCGTCCACCGTGGCGCGCATTTCGTCGAGCTTGGCGGTGTTGGTGGTTTGCAGCTGGGCCAATTGCACTTCCAGTGTCTGGCGGATCTCAGCCATGCGGCGGGCGTTGGACTCGGACAACTGGCTGAGCTGCGTGGACAAGGTGTCCGACAGCGACTTTTGCATCAACGTGAGCTGCTGACCAAAGGCGTCAATCTGCGTGTTCTGGGTGCGGGTGGCTTCTGCGCCCTGCTGCACCAGCGTCTGCTGGAAGGTCGCCAGGTTTTGCGTCAACTCCTGTCGGCCACCGCGGGAGGACTCGGTAATCTCGGTGCGCAACTCGCGCTCCAGGCGCTCGGTGGCGGCTTGCAGTTGGGCACGCAGTTCCTGCAACTCCTTGCGCTGCAGTTGCTGCTCCAGATTGTCCATACCGCCACGCTGGGACCGCGCCAGCCAGATCAACGCGAACAGATTCAGCACGCTCAGGGCCAGCAAGGGCCACACCCACCAGGCCGTATCGGTCAAGCCACCACCTCCGGGTTCAGCGGTGTCAGCGGCTTGCCATGCACCAGGTAGCCAATCAGGTTATCGGCCGCCAGCATGGCCATGGCCGTGCGGGTGGGAATGGTGGCGCTGGCAATGTGCGGTGTGAGCACCACATTGGGCACGGTCAGCAGGTCGGGATGTACCTTGGGCTCGCCCTCAAACACGTCCAGACCGGCCGCGGCGATACGCTTCTCGCGCAGTGCCTTTGCCAAAGCCGCATCGTCCACAATGCCGCCGCGCGCGATATTGATCAGCGTGGCGGTGGGCTTCATCTGCGCAATCTCTGCGGCACCGATCGTGTGGTGCGCTGCTGGTGTGTAGGGCAACACCAGTACCAGATGGTCGGCCTGGGCCAGCAGTTCCGCCTTGCTTACAAAACGGGCCTTGCAGGCGGCTTCGGTGTCGGCGTCCAGCCGTGAACGGTTGTGGTAAATCACATTCATGCCAAAACCGTGGGCACCACGGCGTGCAATGGCCTGGCCGATGCGCCCCATCCCCAGAATGCCGAGCGTGCTGCCGTGCACTTCGGCACCGGCAAACAGGTCCAGCGACCACTGCGTCCAGTGGCCAGCGCGCAGGTAATGTTCACTCTCGGCGATACGTCGGGCCGTGGCCATAAGCAGCGCAAAACCGAAGTCGGCGGTGGTCTCGGTCAGCACGTCAGGCGCGTTGGTGCCCAGCACGCCCGCGGCGCTCATGGCGTCCAGATCAAAATTGTTGTAGCCCACAGCCAGGTTGGATACGATTTTGAGTTGCGGGCACGCAGCCAGCAACGCCGCGTCAATGCGCTCGCCCCCTGTGGTAAGCACGCCAGCCTTGCCCCGCAGACGTTCAATGAATTCAGCAGTCGACCAGACCACGCCAGGCGGGGTGGTTTCAACCTGGAAATGCTGGCGCAGTTTGTCCTCCACTTCAGGGAAAACGGAGCGCGCGATCAGGATGGCATCTTGGGTCATGGAGGGGCTCAATGCGGCGGGGTTCAGTGGGGTTGCGGTATCTCGAACACCTGACGCAGATAGGCCAGATACTTCTCGTCATCGCACATGTTTTTGGACGGTGTGTCTGAAATCTTGGCCACGGGCTGGCCATTGCAACGCACCATTTTGATGACGATTTGCAGCGGCTCGTAACCCAGGTCATTGGTGAGATTGGTACCAATACCAAACGCCAGCTGGCAACGCCCGCGGAACTGGTTATAGAGCTCAATAATGCGTGGCACCGTCAGGCCGTCGCTGAAGATGAGCGTCTTGGTACGCGGGTCCACCCGGTTGCGTACGTAGTGGTCCAGCATGCGCTCGCCCCAGGCGAAAGGGTCGCCACTGTCATGCCGGGCGCCGTCAAACAGCTTGCAGAAATACAGGTCAAAGTCGCGCAGGAAGGCGCTCATGCCGTACACATCGCTCAAGGCGATACCCAGGTCGCCACGGTACTCTTTGGCCCAGGATTCGAAAGCATAGGTCTGGCTGTCACGCAGGCGCGGCCCCAGAGCCTGCGACGCCTGCAGGTATTCGTGTGCCATGGTGCCCAGCGGAATCAGGCCCAGCTTCTGGGCCAGCTCCACATTGCTGGTTCCGGCCAGCTGACCGGGAGAACCCTTGCCGCGGCTCGGGCTCTGAAGGGTGCCAAGCCTGGCCGAAAGCACCCGCATGACTTCCTCGTGCCAGGCACGCGAAAAACGTCGACGGGTACCATAGTCTGCGATTTTCAGGTCCTTCAAGTCCGGCGCGTGCAAGCGATCGATCTTGGCTTCCAGGCGCTTGCGACCCTCCACAAAGTCGGGAACGGGCTGGGTGTTGCGGAAGTACACCTCATTGACGATGGCCAGCACCGGGATCTCAAACAGAATGGTGTGCAGCCAGGGGCCAACGATCACGATCTCCAGCTCACCCGAAGACTGGGGATTGACGGAAATGTATTTCTCGTTGAGCTTAAACAGACCCAGAAAGTCCACGAAGTCGCTCTTGATGAAGCGCAGGGACCTCAGGTAGGCCAGCTCCGTTTCCGTGAATTGCAGACTGCACAACGCGCGGATTTCCTCGCGGATTTCGCTGGCATGGGCTGCCAGGTTGATACCTGCATTGCGGCACTTGAAGCGGTACTCCACCTGCGCACCAGGAAATTGGTGCAGCACGACCTGCATCATGGTGAACTTGTACAGGTCCGTGTCAAGCAGGCTGGTAATGATCATGGTTTACGGGGTGTTAGCAATCTGACCGGCTACCAGTGTAATGACCCGGTCGGCTCGGCTGGACAAAATGGCATTTTGTTCTGCGACCAGCATGGGCATTCCCGTGCCCTTGAGATGTAGTAGCGCGTCACGAATCGCCTCCACCAGCACCGGTGCAATTCCCTCGCAGGGCTCGTCCAGCAGCAGCAGTGCCGGGCTGGTCATCAGGGTGCGGGCGATGCTGAGCATCTGCTGCTCGCCGCCGCTCATGTGTGCAGCCTTGCGTCCCAGCATGTTCTTGAGAGCCGGAAACAGGGCCAGCACCTGCTCCTGGCGGGCGTGGATGGAGAGCACCGCGCCACCAGCCCGTTCTGCACGCTGTATCCTGGCGGCAATGTGCAGGTTCTCCTGTACCGTCAAACCGGAAAACAACCTGCGGTCCTCGGGCACATAGCCCAGCCCCAGGCGTGCAATGGTGTGCGGCTCCAGCCCCAGTATGCTCTTTTTTTGATAGCATATTGTTCCCGTTGCATGAGGGCTCAAGCCCATAATGGCTTGCAACAAGGTGGACTTACCTGCACCATTGAGGCCCTGCAACACCACCAGCTCGCCACGGCCCACCGTCAGCGACACATCAAACAGCGCCTGCGCCGCGCCATACCAGACGTTCAGATGCGTGATCTCAAGCATGGATAGCCCCCGCCGGCGTGGCAAAGCCCATGCCGAGGTAGCGTGCGCGCACCACCGGGTCCTTCGCAATAGCGTCCGGCGTGCCCTGCGCGGCCAGCAGCCCATCCATCAGCACCAGCACCCGGTCGGCCACGCCGAACACGGCGTCCATGTTGTGCTCGGTGTAGAGCACGGCAATGCCCTGCTCCTGCGCCAGCGTGCGCACCAGTTGCATCAGCGCGGCACGCTCCTCGGCGGCCAGACCTGCAGCGGGCTCATCCAGCAGCAGAAGCTGGGGTGCCGAGAGTTGATCGGCTTTCGGCAACAGACCCGCCAGCGCCATGGCCAGTTCCAGCCGCTTGCGGGCGCCATAGGGCAAGTCACGCGCCTCGAGATGCGCTACCGCGTCCAGCCCCACCTGGCCCAACAGGTGCAGCGCACTGGCCGGGTCTGCCCCGTCAAGCACGTTATAGGCCTTCAGCCCTCGTGGATATTGAACAAGCAGCTGCAAATTTTGTAGCACTGTGAGGGCCTCGAAAGTCTGCGCCACCTGAAACGTGCGGGCCATGCCGCGGTGCAGGCGCTGCGCTGGTGTCAGACCATCCACCCGCTGGCCGTTCCAGTTAACCTGGCCGCTGGTCAGGGCATGCTGCCCGGCGATACAGGCAAATGTGGTGGACTTGCCAGCCCCGTTGGGGCCGATCAGCGCCACGCACTCGCCTGCCGCCACCGAGAACGACACGCCCTTGACGGCCTGCACCCCACCAAAATGCTTGACCAGGTGCTGCACCTCCAGCGTCATGCGCGCCTCCTGCGCGGCAGGCGCAAACCCATCAGCCCCGACGGTGCCAGCACCATGATGCCCATCACCAGCAGACCCAGCGCGCCGCGCCAGTAGTCAAAGCCACGCCCCAGCTCACCGGCCGCCCACACCAGAATGGCGGCCCCGGCGACCGCCCCCCATACCTGGTGCAGCCCCCCCAGCAGAATGACCAGCAGCGCGTCCACCGAGGTGGACACCGATGCCACCGACGGAAACACCGCCCCCTTGTGCGCAGCAAACAGTCCCCCGGCCAGCCCGGCCAGCGTGGCGCTTTCCACCAGCACACGGACCTTGACACGCCAGACCTGCAAGCCACTGGCTGCCGCGCGCTCCGGTGCGTCCCGCACAGCCTGCAAGGCAGCGCCCAGCGTGGAACGGCTGAGACGACGCAGGGCTGCAATGCTGGCTATGGATACCAATACCAGCAGGAAGAAAAACACAGGTCGCGTTTCCTCGGTCACCAGCTGCAGCCCGATCAGGCCGTTGTCGCCACCCGTCACCGCCACCCACTGACTGGCCGCAGCCCAGACCACCTGCGCCAACGCCAGCGACAGCATGGCCAGGTAGACGCCAGCACTGCGCACCATCACCCCCCCCAACGCCACAGCCACCACGAAACTGGCCAGGCAGCCAGCCGCCAGAGCGCCAGGCAGACTCCAGCCCCACACGGTGTGGCTCAAGGCGGCTCCGTAAGCCCCCAGTGCAAAGAACGCGGCGTGGCCAAAGCTCACCAGTCCACCCAAGGCCATCATGGCCTGCAGGCTCACCCCCAGCACCAGCAAAATCATGGCATCGCTGGCCAGCGACTGGGCGTAATCACCCGCCCACCACGCCGCTGCCATTAGCAATGCCAGCAGCAAGCACACGCCGGAAAATGTGCGACCGGAACGCGGTGCCCAACCAAAGCGGTGCCCAAGCTCCTGCGCCATCGGCTCCAGGGGCTGTCCGAGCAAGCCTTGCGGCCGCACCGCCAGCACCACGCCCATGGTGGCAAACACCAGCACCAGCGTGGCCTCGGGCAACAGGCTGGTGCCAAACGCATGCACCAGCCCGATCAAAAGCGCCGCCAAAAACGCGCCGCCAATGCTGCCCAGACCGCCGGTGACCACCACCACAAAAGTCTCGACCACAATGTTCATGTCCATCTGCAAATTGGCGGGCTCACGGGGCAACTGCAAGGCCCCCCCCAGGCCGGCCAGCGCACACCCCAGCACCACGGCCCCCAGCATCAGGGGTTTGGGGTTCACGCCCAGGGCTGACAGCATGGTGCGGTCCTGGGTGGCTGCGCGCAGGCGTGCGCCAAAGCCGGTGTGCGCAAGCAGCAGGTGCAGGCCCAGCCACACCAGCGGCCCGAGCACGATGGTGACCGCCTGGTACTGCGGGAAAAACTCGCCGCCCAATTCAATGGCGCCCTTGAGCCCTGGAAAACGGGGGGCAAAAACCTCTTCGGGCCCAAACACCCAGCGCATGGCGTCGTGCATGGCCAGGCTCAGGCCAAAGGTGGCGACCAGCTGGTACAGCTCCGGCACGCCGTAGAGTCTGCGCAACAAGACAAATTCGGCTATAGACCCCGCCAGTCCTGCACAAGAAGCTCCCAAAAGCATAGCAAACCCGTAGAGCCACGCACTGTCGCTCCAGGCTGGAAACCAGTTCACCAGCCAGTGCGCGGACAGCATCGCCCCCAGCATGAAGAAGCTGCCGTGGGCAAAATTGACGATGCGGGTCACCCCGAAAATCAGGGTGAGCCCTGCGGCCATCAGGAACAGGGTGCTGGCGTAACTCAGCCCGTTGAGGAACTGGATCGCGACGAAGGCCATCAGCAGCTCAGTCGAGCCACTTGGTGAACTCCGCCACCGGCACACGCGGCGTGCGGAAAGTATTGACGATGTCCGACTTGTCGGCGTAGCCCAGCGACATGCCGCAGACCAACATTTCGCTCTCGCCAGCACCGATGTGCGGCATCACGATTTTGGAGAAACCATTCCATGCAGCCTGCGGGCAGGTATCCAGGCCGCGTGCACGGGCGGCCACCATGATGTTTTGCATAAAGCCGCCAAAGTCCAGCAGTGAGCCGCGGCCCATCGCGCGGTCAATGGTGAACATCAACCCCACGGGCGCATCAAAGAACCTGAAATTGCGCTGGTGCTGCAGGTACATTTTGTCCTTGTCACCCTTGCCAATACCCAGCAGCCCATACAGGCCCCACCCATTCTCGCGCCGGCGATCAATATAGGGGCTGATCCACTGGGTGGGGTAGTAGTCGTACTCCTCTACGTATTCGGCCGCCAGTGCCGGGTTGGTGCGCATGGCATCCTGGGCAGCGCACACTTTATCGACCAGGCTGTCGCGGCTCTTGCCCTGCAGCACATAAACATGCCAGGGCTGGGTATTGGTGCCCGACGGTGCGCGACTGGCCACCTCCAGGATGTCTTCCAGGTCATTCCTGGCCACCGGCTGCTGGGTGAAGGCGCGCACCGACATGCGCGAGGTGATGGCGGCATCCACTTCTGTCTTATTCATCGCAAAGTCTCCAGTACTGTTTTCAATTTTTCAGGCAAGGCGGTAGGGCGCCGTGTCAGCGCATTGACATACACATGCACAAAGTGCCCTTTGGCGGCACACAACTCTCCTTCGCCAAAGATGCCTACCTCGTACCGCACGCTCGATGATCCCATGTGCGCCACCCGGATTCCGGCGTCGACCGTCTGCGGGAAGGCCAGAGGGGCAAAATAATTGCACTGGGTTTCGATTACCAGTCCAATGGTTTCACCGTCGTGGATATCCAGCGCGCCCTGCTCGATCAGGTAGGCGTTAACGGCCGTATCGAACCAACTGTAGTACACCACGTTGTTCACGTGGCCGTAGGCATCGTTGTCCATCCAGCGGGTGGTAATGGGCCGCAGGGCGCGATAGGCGCTGCGTGGCTCCTGGGTGGGTTTGGCGGGTTTGTTGTTCTGCATGAACTTGATTTTGCCAGCGTCTTCCGAGGTCACAGCCACCCGCGTCCCTTGTGTGACGCGCATGTGAAAACGGGTGTTTTTAGAAAATTGCCCCTAATTTGTTGCATTGCAACAAATAGTCCTTGCATCCTGGAAACCGCTGCCTATAATTCAGACCATGCTGCACTGCAACATAGACAGATCGAAAGACTGGGTTTCGGAGCAGATGGAAGTTTTAACCTTAAACCTGATGGAGAATTTTTATGCTGACCGTTGAACAAGTTGTTGCCGCTCAAAAAGCCAATCTGGAAACCCTGTTTGGCCTGACCAACAAAGCCTTTGAAGGTGTTGAGAAGATCGTCGAACTGAACATGACTGCCTCCAAGGCCGCCTTGTCTGAAGTTGCTGACCATAGCCAGTCCGTTCTGAGCGTGAAAGACGCGCAGGAACTGATGGCCCTGCAACAAAGCCTGCTGCAGCCCCTGGCTGAAAAGACTGCTGCTTACAGCCGTCACCTGTATGACATCGCTACCGCTACTGGCGCCGAGTTCACCAAGGCTGCCGAAGCACAGGCTACTGACGCTCAGAAGAAGTTTGCTGGTCTGGTTGACAGCGCTGCCAAGAACGCACCCGCTGGTTCTGAGTCCATGGTTGCCATGATGAAAAGCTCTGTGGCTGCTGCCAACAATGCTCTGGAATCCGTACAGAAAGCTGTGAAGCAGGCTACCGAAGTGGCTGAAGCCAACTTCAATGCCGTGGCCTCCACTGCGACCGCCGCTACCAAGCAAGCTTCCAAGAAGCGTTAATTGGGGCAGGGGCGCGCAAATAGTTACATTTTTGGGTGCACACTCTAGTTACCAAGGGAAAACCCTGAGATAATTTAGTTCATCAGGAGCTTTTAAGTAAGTTTCTACCGGTTGTCTCCTCGGGTCCTTTCGAAACCTTCAGGTTCAGGGATCCCTTCAAGGCCTCGTTGCAAAACGAGGCCTTTTTTTTGTTATCGCCGTTGTATATTGCGCATTCGACGGGAGTAATAACAGTGCGCGCTATTGACAACATCCTCTGGTTCATTTTCGCTGGCGTATGGCTGGCCATTAGACACGTGGCTACCACGCTCTCCCTCCTCCTGACCGTCATCGGTATTCCCTTTGGAGTGCAGCACCTGAAGCTTGCAGTGCTGGCGCCTGTAGAAAAGACGATTGTTGCCAAGTAGGGAAAAAATGCTTCCTGTCCCGACCATCGTAGTGGCATTGCTGTGCGCCATGCCCCTCTGGGCTAAATCCACTGAGCCCGTGGCACCGCTGCATGCCATAGCGCAACTCGATATACAGCGCTACATGGGCACTTGGTACGAAATCGCGAAATATCCAAATGCCTTTCAACGCAAGTGCGCCGCAGAAACCCGCGCCGACTACACCCTGTTGGATGGCGGCAGGGTACAGGTCGTCAACCGTTGCCGCAACGCTGCCGGCGGGATGGAAGAAGTCATCGGTGCGGCGCGCCAGACAGGCCCCAGCAACTCAGCAAAGCTAGAAGTACGGTTCGCGCCTGCGTGGTTGGCTTTTCTGCCGTTTGTATGGGGCAACTATTGGGTAATAGACCTCGACCCCGCCTATCAACTCGTCGCCGTCAGTGAGCCTAGCCGTGAGTATCTTTGGATCCTGTCAAGATCTCCGCATGTGGAACCCGCTGCCTACAGCGCCCTGCTGCAGAGACTGGCGATTATGGGCTTCGACTTGCGACGGCTTGAAACAAGCAACCAACCGGGTTGATTTCAGTTGGTTGCTAAAACCTGTCGCGTCTTGGCGGCAATGGCGCTGCGCAGTTGCGGCATCTGCTGCAGCATGGCCTTGCGGCCCGCCTCAATGGAACGCTTGCGTGAGCTGAAATCCGAACTGGCAATGCCATTGAGCATGGGCCTTACCAGCACATCGGCATCCTTGAGTTCGAAGGTGTTAATACTCAAGCTCATGATCGAAAACGTCTGCAGCAACACATCCAGCGTACCGTTGGAAAGGTTGCCGTCGGGTGGGCTAGAAATATCCACCGCGATCACCAGTTCGGCCCCCATTTTTCGGGCTGCACGCACTGGCACCGGAGACACCAGACCACCGTCAACATAGTCACGGCCCGATATCTTCACCGGCTGAAAAACACCTGGCACGGCGCTGGAAGCGCGCACTGCCGTACCTGTGTCGCCCCGCTGAAACAGCATGTCACGGCCGCTGTTAAGGTCCGTCGCCACAATGCCCAGGGGCATCTGCATGTCCTCAATCAATCGGGCGCCCACCTGTCCATTGACATAGCGCGCCAGCGCATCCCCGCGCAACACACCGCGGTTGAACAAAGGCAGGGTCCAGTCGGCAATTGTGGCCTCTTCCATGGTCTCTGCCACCCGCTGCAATTGACTGCCATTCTTGCCGCTGGCGTAGATGGCGGCCACCAGGCTACCCGCGGATGTGCCTGCCACCAGGTCGGGACGAATGCCGGCCTCTTCCAGCACCTGAATGACACCAACATGCGCAAACCCGCGAGCAGCACCGCCGCCAAGGGCCAGACCAATGCGCGGCGGTATCTTGACCATCACTGGCGTGGGCACCGGGGCCGGAGGTTCGGTCGGTAACGGAACGGTAGCGCAACCCACCATGAGTGCAATGGCTACCAGGAGAAAAAATTTCTTCATGAATTCAAGACTGGTTAGGCGTGACAATTCTGGCACGTCGCACAATGGCAATATGAAAATCCTTAGTTTTGCCATTTTGTTTTTCTTCGTGGTGGCAGCCACCGTGTTGGCAGTGGGTCAACTTGGCCTGCTGCGTGGGCGCATGCCTGAGGACTTGGGCATCCATAACGGCCGCCTCAAGCCCCCATCCCTGACTCCCAATAGCGTGAGTAGTCAGGCTGATCTGTACCCGAACCACCCACAACGAGACTATGCGCGCATTGACCCTATCCGTTTTTCCGATGAACCCGAAAAAGCCATGCAGCGGCTTGAGAAAACGCTGAGGTCCATGGACCGGGTCGAGGTGGTCAAGCATGAGACTGACTACCTCTATGCCCAGGCGTCCACACCACTCCTGAAATTTACCGATGACATGGAATTCTGGCTCGATCGCCAGGGGAACGCCATCCAGATACGTTCCGCAAGCCGGCTGGGGGGAAAAGACTTCAACGTCAACCGCCAGCGCATGGAAACAATAAGGGCCCAGTTCGCGAAAAACTGAGCCCCTTCCAGTAAGTGGAAAAGCATCAACCCGCAGTCGCTTCCTCAGACTTGGACTTGCCCTCTTTCTTCGGCAGGGGTTGAATGTCCAGCAGCACCTCGGTCTTGCTGTCATCCTTGTCGTCCAGATCCACCGTCAGACGACCGCCATCGGTCAAACGGCCAAACAGCAACTCGTCGGCCAAAGCGCGGCGAATCGTGTCCTGAATGAGTCGCTGCATGGGGCGGGCACCCATCAGGGGATCGAAGCCCTTCTTGGCCAGATGCTTGCGCAGCTTGTCGGTGAAAGTGACATCCACTTTTTTCTCGGCCAGCTGCGTTTCCAGTTGCAGCAGGAACTTGTCGACCACCCGCAGGATGATGTTCTCATCCAGCGCCTTGAAGCTCACCACCGCATCCAGACGGTTGCGGAACTCGGGTGTAAACAGTCGCTTGATATCGGCCATCTCGTCACCCGCCTCACGCGGATTCGTAAAGCCAATGGTCGCCTTGTTCATTGTTTCAGCGCCCGCATTGGTCGTCATGATGATGATGACGTTGCGGAAGTCGGACTTGCGCCCATTGTTGTCTGTCAATGTGCCGTGGTCCATGACCTGCAGCAGCACATTGAAGATGGCGGGATGGGCCTTCTCGATCTCATCGAGCAACAACACACAATGCGGCTTCTTCGTGATGGCTTCCGTCAACAGGCCACCCTGATCAAAACCCACATACCCCGGAGGTGCACCGATCAGGCGGCTCACGGCATGCTGTTCCATGTACTCGCTCATGTCAAAGCGAATCAGATCAACGCCCATGATGTAGGCCAGCTGTTTGGCAGCCTCGGTCTTGCCCACGCCAGTGGGGCCACTGAACAGGAACGAGCCAATGGGTTTGTCGCCCTTGCCCAAGCCCGACCGCGCCATCTTGACGGCAGAGGCCAGTACATCGATCGCCTTGTCCTGACCAAACACAACGTTCTTGAGGTCCCGCTCCAGGGTCTTGAGTTTGCCACGGTCATCGTTGGACACATTGGCCGGGGGAATGCGGGCTATCTTGGCCACGATCTCTTCCACCTCGGCCTTGCCAATGGTCTTTTTGCGCTTGCTCACCGGCAGAATCCGCTGGGCAGCACCGGCCTCATCAATCACATCAATGGCCTTGTCAGGCAAGTGCCGGTCGTTGATGTACTTGGCACTCAACTCAGCCGCAGCCTGCAAGGCCGCCAGGGCGTACTTGACGTTGTGGTGTTCCTCAAAACGTGATTTCAGGCCTTTGAGAATATCAATGGTCTGCTCTACGCTGGGCTCCACCACATCCACCTTTTGGAAGCGGCGCGACAGTGCGGCGTCTTTCTCGAAGATGCCACGGTACTCAGTAAAGGTGGTTGCACCAATGCATTTCAGGTGGCCCGAACTCAACGCGGGTTTGAGCAGGTTGGATGCATCCAGCGTACCCCCAGAAGCCGCACCGGCACCGATCAGGGTATGAATTTCGTCAATGAACAAAACCGCATTGGGTTTGTCCTTGAGCGACTTCAGCACACCCTTGAGGCGCTGTTCGAAATCACCACGGTATTTGGTACCAGCCAGCAAGGCGCCCATGTCCAGCGAATACACCACCGAATCGGCCAGAATTTCCGGCACATCCGATTGGGTAATGCGCCATGCCAGGCCTTCGGCAATCGCGGTTTTTCCAACCCCGGCCTCGCCCACCAGCAAGGGGTTGTTCTTGCGACGGCGGCAAAGGATCTGGATCACGCGCTCGACTTCGTACTCACGGCCAATCAGAGGGTCAATCTTGCCGTCCTTGGCCAGTTGGTTCAGATTGACGGTGAACTGCTCCAGCGGCGAGGCCTTTTCGTTCTTCTCGCCACTGCCCTCCTCGCCTTCCACTGGCGCATCGCTGGACTTGGTGACTTCAGGGGGATCGTTCTTCTTGATGCCATGGGCAATGAAGTTGACCACGTCCAGGCGCGTTACGCCCTGCTGGTGCAGGTAGTACACGGCATGGGAATCCTTCTCGCCAAAAATGGCGACCAGTACATTGGCACCGGTCACTTCCTTCTTGCCGCTGCCAGTAGATTGCACATGCATGATGGCGCGCTGTATGACGCGCTGAAAGCCCAGCGTGGGCTGGGTATCCACCTCATCGGTGCCAGCGACCTGCGGCGTGTTGTCCTTGATGAAATTCGAAAGCGACTTGCGCAGATCGTCAATGTTCGCCGAGCACGCGCGCAACACCTCAGCCGCACTGGGGTTGTCCAGCAAGGCGAGCAACAGATGCTCCACGGTAATGAACTCGTGGCGCTGCTGGCGCGCTTCCACAAACGCCATGTGCAGGCTAACTTCCAGTTCTTGGGCAATCATGTGATTTCCTTTTGCCTTGCGTTGATGATTAACTGTAAACCGTTTTCTTGGAGCGTGAGAACTTCGTTCCCTGCTTCATTCAAAATTCAACCGGCTCCGCAACACACTTCAGCGGATGTCCCGCCTTGTGGGCTGCCTCCAGCACCTGATCCACCTTGGTGGCAGCAACGTCTCGGGAATACACACCGCAGACGCCTTTGCCATCCAGATGGATCTTGAGCATGATGGCCGTGGCCGCTTCCAGATCTTTGCCAAAAAATTCCTGTATTACCACCACCACAAACTCCATCGGCGTGTAATCGTCATTCAACATGACGACCTGGTACATCTGCGGAGGCCCAACGCGCTGCGTACGCCGCTCCAGAACGACGGCATTTCCATCGTCCTTCTCGGGCTGTTTCAGTGGTGGTGCCGGCGGTTGGGTCGGTTTAATTGATGCCATGAAAAGATTCTATAGGTCGCATCCGCATGCTGCACCACAAGAGCGATGTGGAGACAGTTGCGACGCAATCAAGATGCAAAATAAAAAAAACCACAAAGGCCCTTCAGCCTCTGCGGTTTTAGGTATAACTCCAGCCGCGCATCCGCAAAGCGGGTGCAAGACAGCCTTACATATTGTCAATCATGACCTGACCGAAACCGGAGCAGCTCACCTGCGTGGCCCCGTCCATCAAACGGGCGAAGTCGTAAGTGACTTTCTTGCTCAGAATGGACTTTTCCATGGACTTGATGATGCGGTCAGCAGCTTCCTTCCAGCCCATGTGGCGCAACATCATTTCCGCGGAAAGAATTTCGGAACCTGGATTCACATAGTCCTTGCCCGCATACTTTGGAGCAGTGCCGTGCGTCGCCTCAAAGCAGGCCACGGAATCGGATAGGTTGGCGCCCGGGGCGATCCCGATACCACCTACCTGGGCTGCCAGCGCGTCCGAGATGTAATCTCCGTTGAGGTTCAGTGTGGCCACCACCGAGTACTCTGCGGGGCGCAACAGAATCTGTTGCAGGAAGGCATCGGCAATGACGTCCTTGATGATGATGTCCTTACCCGATTTCGGGTTCTTCAACTTGCACCATGGGCCACCATCAATCAACTCGGCACCGAACTCCTTTTGCGCCAGCGCATAGGCCCAGTCACGAAAACCACCTTCGGTGTATTTCATGATGTTGCCCTTGTGGACGATAGTCACATTGGGTTTGTCGTTATCAATAGCGTACTGAATGGCCTTGCGCATCAGGCGTTCGGTACCTTCACTGGATACCGGCTTGACGCCAATCCCCGAGGTGTTGGGAAAACGGATCTTTTTGACCCCCATCTCGTCCTGCAGGAACTTGATGACCTTCTTGGCCTTTTCACTGCCAGCTTCAAATTCAATACCCGCATAAATGTCCTCCGAATTTTCCCGGAAGATCACCATGTTGGTCTTGTGGGGTTCCTTCACGGGTGAAGGCACGCCAGCGAAGTACTGCACGGGACGCAGGCAGACATACAGGTCCAGTTCCTGACGCAGCGCAACGTTCAGTGAACGAATGCCACCGCCAACGGGGGTGGTCAGTGGGCCCTTGATGGAGACCACATATTCGCGCAGCACCTCCAGCGTTTCTTCGGGAAGCCACACGTCGGGGCCATACACATTGGTCGATTTCTCGCCGGCATAGACTTCCATCCAGTGAATCTTGCGCTTTCCACCGTAGGCCTTGGCCACCGCGGCGTCGACCACCTTGAGCATGACAGGCGTGATGTCGAAACCCGTACCATCACCCTCGATATAAGGAATGATCGGCTGATCAGGCACATTGAGCGACATGTCCGCATTCACGGTGATCTTGTGGCCTTCAGCTGGAACTTTGATGTGCTGGTACATGTAGGAAAAGTCTCCATCAATGGTGAAATTCGAATAACCGCTCGGAACCCTCACCGGCCCTGCAAGGATCGTCAGGAATTCTAGTCCCAAAAGAATTGCGGCTTTCTGGCAAGCTCCAGGCGTCTCGTCAATGTTGGTTCACAATAACGCCATGAAACCGATTTTTTTTTCACTCCTTCTTCTCGCTGCAGCGCTGGCAAACGCGCAGACCCAAGGTACGCCGCAAATGAATCTGCAGCGTATTGTGCTGACCGCCGGCATTCACCAGATTGACACTCAACTTGCCATTACGCCGGAGCAGCATGCCGTTGGCCTGATGTACCGCAAGGAGATGCCACAGCACGAAGGCATGTTGTTTGTTTTCCAGAATCCCACCAAACAGTGCTTCTGGATGAAAAACACCGAGTTGCCGCTGACTGCGGCGTTTGTGGCCGACGATGGAAGCATCGTCAATCTGGAGGACATGAAACCCCAGACGACCAGCTCTCACTGCTCGGCTAGGCCAGTGCGCTATGTGCTGGAAATGAACCAGGGCTGGTTTGCCCGCAAGGGTCTAAAAGCCGGCTCCAGGCTGGGTGGGCCTCCGTTTTCCGTCAACCATTAAGACCGGACACCCCGTAAAAAAGCCACCGCATACGGTGGCTTTTTTATCAGCGCTTAACCCAATCAGGCGAAATTGGCTTCTGCGAAGCTCCAATTCACCAGTTTGTCGAGGAAAGTCTCAACGAACTTGGGCCGCAGGTTGCGGTAGTCAATGTAATAAGCGTGCTCCCACACGTCAACGGTCAGCAGGGCTTTATCGGCGGTGGTCAAGGGGGTGCCAGCAGCGCCCATGTTGACGATGTCCACAGAGCCATCGGCCTTCTTGACCAGCCAGGTCCAGCCGGAACCAAAGTTACCCACGGCAGACTTCACAAATGCTTCCTTGAACGCAGCGTAGCTGCCCCATTTGGCGTTGATGGCCGCGGCCAGCGCACCGGAAGGCTCACCGCCGCCCGCAGGCTTCATGCAGTTCCAGAAGAAGGTGTGGTTCCAGATCTGTGCAGAGTTGTTGTAGATGCCGCCGCTGGACTTTTTGATGATGTCTTCGAGCGCCATGTTTTCAAACTCGGTGCCTTTTTGCAGGTTGTTGAGGTTGACCACATAGGCGTTGTGGTGCTTGCCGTGGTGGAACTCCAGCGTTTCCTTGGAGTAGGCAGGTGCCAGAGCGTCAATCGCATATGGCAGGGCGGGCAATGTATGTTCCATGAAATCCTCTACGTTGGTTGGCAAGAAAAAGGCGATTGTAGAAACTAATTGACGTGGCTGCCGACAACGGTCATATCAACCGCGCCGTCCGCAAGGGTTGCCACCACCGGCTGTCCCGCCCGGGTCTGGGTCACGCTGCTGACCGGATGGCCACTTTCATCTGAAAGCCAGGCATAGCCCCTGCGCAACACCAGGCGCGGATCAAGCAGTTCCAGACGCATGGCAAGGCGTGAACTGCGGTCCGATTCCATGGTCAACGCGCGTTGCAGCGCGCGGGGCAATGCCAAGTCGATCCCCTGTAAAACGGTCTGGCTTGCCCTGATCGGCGCCTTCACTGCGTGGGCAAGCCCCTGCTCCAGTGACGCCAGACGCATGCGCTGCCGATGCGCCAGGGTAGACGGCCGGCCAATACGCAAGGACACCTGATCCAGCCTTTGGGCATCGCGGTCCAGACGCCGTTCCGCGGCGCTGTGCATGCGCTCATGCAATCTCAAGGCCGCATCCAGCAAAAAAAGCGACGGCACAGCAACCAGTTCTGCCGCTGCGGTAGGCGTAGGCGCCCTCAGATCAGCCACAAAATCAGCAATCGTGAAGTCGGTTTCGTGACCGACACCGGACACCACAGGTACCGGACTTGCCGCGATGGTGCGCGCCAGTTGTTCGTCGTTGAAAGCCCACAAATCATCCATGGAGCCGCCACCGCGTACCAGCAAAACTACGTCGATATGTACTGCCTGTCTGCTGTCACCGACCAGCGCATAGAGCGATTTCAGCGCATCCACAAGTTCCTGTGGTGCACCATCACCTTGAACGGATGCGGGTGCCAGAACCACCGGAATGTGCGGCACACGGCGCTGCAGTGCGGTCACCACATCATGCAGCGCAGCCGCGCCCAATGATGTCACCACGCCGATGCCCCGTGGCATGGGGGGCAACGGTCGCTTGCGCAGCGGGTCGAACAGGCCCTCACGCTCGAGCTTTTCTTTCAACTGCAGGAATTGCTCGAACAGGGTGCCCTGCCCGGCCCGGCTCATGTTCTCGACGATGAGTTGGAGTTCGCCGCGCGGTTCGTAGACACCCAACCGTCCCCGTATCTCGACACGCTCCCCGTCTTTGGGACTGAAGTTGAGCAGGCTGGCGGCCCGGCGAAACATGGCACAGCGCAACTGACCACTTTCGTCCTTCAGCACGAAGTAGCAGTGCCCACTGGCCGCACGGGAAAAACCGCTTATTTCCCCTGAAACGG
>JAGWUS010000082.1 GCA_028868305.1 Burkholderiales bacterium
GTGCTGACCTGCCTGCTGGGGGCTCTGGCCATCAGCAGTTCTCTGCTGGCTGCTGGCATGGGTGCGGTGCTGGCACTGCTGCTGGCCGCGCGAAACCGTATGCACCATTTCGTGCGCAGCGTGCTGTCCGAGCAAGAACTGCACGACATCATTCTGTTCTGTGCCACTGCGCTCATTATTGTGCCGCTCGCCCCGGACAGCTTCATGGGCCCGTTTGACGCCATCAACCCACGTGCCGTAGCCCGGCTGATTGTGGTGGTCATGGCCATCAGCGCCTGCGGCCATGTGGCCATGCGCTGGCTGGGTCCCAAGTACGGATTACCCCTGGCGGGGTTCGCCTCGGGCTTTGTGTCGAGTGCGGCCACCATTCACGCTATGGGCCGGAAGGCCGCTGACAACCCCGCCCTCACGGGCGCCGCCGTGTCGGGCGCCGTGTTGTCCTCTTTTTCCACCATCCTGCAAATGGCCGTCGTCATTGCCATGGTGCAGCCATCCTTGCTGCTGGCCATGGTGCCCCCCCTGGCCCTGGGAGGCGCAGTGGCGGCGCTGTATGCCCTGCTCATCCTGGCCGCCAGCGCCAGGGAGCCGCAAGCCCCGGTCGCTCTGGATACAGGGCACGCGTTCAATCTCAGGACATCGGTGGGATTTGCAGCTTTGCTCAGCATCGTGCTGATCACGTCGGCTGGACTCAATGCCATGCTGGGCGATACCGGAGTGCTGCTGAGTGCTGCCGTGTCAGGCCTTGCCGACGCCCACGCGACGGCGGCCTCGGCGGCATCACTGCTGTCTGCAAAGCGGCTTGGCGTACACGACGCGGTGGTCGCCATTCTGCTGGGCCTGAGCACCAACACCGCCACCAAGGTATTCCTGGCATTCCAGTCCGGTGGACGCGCCTATGCGCTGAAGATCGTCCCCGGTCTGATGGCCATGCTGGCGGCCGTCTGGCTGGGCCTTGCCATCAGCCGCTAGGCTTTTGAAGCAGCCGGCTTGCGTCGCGCCTTCCAGGCGCCGGCCAGGATGACCAGGCCGGGGATGAGGATCATGGCCCAAATGATCTTGTCCAGATGCAGCTTCACCCACGGGATGTTGCCAAAGAAATAGCCAATGGTGACGATGCCACCCACCCACAGCGCGCCACCGGTGATGTCGTACAGCGTGAAGCGCGAACGCGTCATCTGCGCCACGCCGGCCACGAAGGGCGCAAAGGTACGCAGGAACGGCATGAAACGCGCGGCAATGATGGTGATGCCGCCGTATTTTTCATAGAAGTTATGGGCCTGGTAGAACGCCTGCCGGTTGAAAAAGCGCGAATCTTCCCACTGAAACACCTTGGGCCCGAAAAAACGGCCAATGGTGTAGTTGGACTGGTTGCCCAGTACGGCGGCCGCAAACAGCACCAACACCGACGTGGCGTAATCCATCAGCCCGACACCGCACATAGCTCCGACCACAAATAGCAGCGAGTCGCCGGGAAGGAACGGCATGACCACGACGCCGGTCTCCACAAAGATAATGACAAACAGCAGGGCATAGACCCACAGGCCATAGTTATGCACAAACACTTGCAGGTGTTTGTCCACGTGTAGGATGAAGTCAATCAGGGCAGCAATAATTTCCATGCGAAGATTATCCCCGGCGCGGCGATCTACCCCGCCTTATTACTGCCTTATCACCGACTTTCCATGCTTCCTCCACACCGTACCGCCTGGACACTGGCCATCTTTCTGCTCCTGGCCGCCCTGGGTGCCCGGGCGCAGCCGGTTGAAATCCACGACACGATTGCGGACTCGGGCACCACCGCGCGGCAACTGGCACTGACACTCGATGCATGCTCCGGCAAGTTTGACGACGATCTGGTGGAGTTCCTGATCCGCAACCGCATCCCGGCCACCCTCTTCGCCACCAAGCGCTGGCTGGTCAAGAACCCGGTCGGTGTATCAGTCATCAAGGCGCACCTGGACCTGTTTGACGTGGAAGACCACGGAGAGAACCACATTCCCGCCGTCATCGGTGCCGGGCGCAAGGTCTACGGCATTCCCGGTGAGCCCGACATGATTCACTTGCGCCGTGAAGTTTCCGAGGGCGCTCGTGCAATCACCGAGCTGATTGGCGTGCCGCCCCACTGGTACCGCGGTGCGACTGCGGTGTACGACCCGCAGGCCGTGACGGAAATTGAGCACCTGGGGTACAAAATAGCCGGGTTCTCGGTCAACGCTGACGCTGGCGCCACCCTGAACCGGCTGGCCATCGCCGAACGCCTCAAGCATGTGAAACCGGGCGACGTGATCATCGCCCACATGAACAAGCCCGCCTCCGACTCTGCCGAAGGACTGTCCGCAGGACTGCTCCAGCTGCTGCGGCGGGGCTTCGTCTTTGTGCGTCTGGATCAGGTTGACCTTCACGCAGCGCCCTGATGCAGTGCCCTCTAAAATGGGACAGTGACTGATCTTTCTACCGCCTCCTTGCCCACGTCCGCACGCCGGCCCATCCGCGAACTCCCTGACGAACTCATCAGCCAGATTGCCGCGGGCGAGGTGGTCGAACGCCCCGCCTCGGTGGTGCGCGAACTGGTGGACAACGCCCTGGACGCGGGTGCAACGCAGGTGACGGTGCGGCTGCTGGCCGGCGGCGTGCGGCTGATCAGCGTAGAAGACGATGGCCAGGGCATCCTGCACGACGAGTTGCCCATTGCTTTCAAGCGCCATGCCACCAGCAAGATCGGCAATCTGCACGATCTGGAGAGCGTCGCCACCATGGGCTTTCGTGGCGAGGCCCTAGCCGCTATCAACTCCATAGCAGACTGCGCAATACTGTCGAGGGCTAGCGGCCTGAATGATGCGTATCTTCTGGATGGACGTACCGGCGAACTCAAACCCGTGGCCCGCAGCACTGGCACCACGGTGGAAGTGAAAGAACTGTTCTTCAGCACCCCAGCGCGGCGCAAATTCCTCAAGACCGACGCCACCGAACTGGCCCACTGCATCGAGGCGGTGCGCCGCCACGCCCTGGCCCGACCCGATGTGGGCTTTGCCATCTGGCACGAGGGCAAGCTGGTCGAGCAGTGGCGAAAGAGTGATAGCCTGGACCAGCGCCTGGCCGATGTGCTGGGCGCGGAGTTTCTGGCGCAAAGCATTCCAGTCGAGTGGCACTCCACGGGCAGCGGCACGCCCGTGCGCGTATGGGGCCGTGCCGGCCTGCCCGATTTCGCCCGCTCCCGCGCCGACCATCAGTTCTGTTACGTCAATGGCCGCTTCGTGCGCGACAAGGTTCTCACCCACGCCGCCCGCAGCGCCTATGAAGATGTGGTGCACGGCCACAAGCAGCCGGTGTATGCGCTGTACCTGTCGATCGACCCGCCGCGCGTGGATGTGAACGTGCACCCCACCAAGATCGAGGTGCGTTTCCGTGACAGCCGCGAAGTGCACCAGGCGGTGCGCCACGCCGTGGAAGATGCGCTGGCGGCGCCACGTGCCGGCACTGCGGTGCACGAGGCGCCCACCGATGCGTCCACCGGGGCCAGTACTGCGCCGTTGGGACGTTATGCAGCAGGACTGGGGGTTTTGCCAAAAGTGCCTCTAGCCCCCATGTACCGTGCACAGCCAGCTATCAATTTTGAAGCAACGCCAGAGACCGCAGGCCACCGCGTCAGTGACATAGGCGCCCTGTGGCAGCGCAGCACCGCCGCCCAACAAGGCTGGGCGGCAGAGGGTTTTGCGCAGGTAAAGGAGGAGCCCGCACAGCGGGCGGGGGACACGGAGCAAAGCCCTCTGCCACCCGGCCGCCTCTCCAACGAAGAAGCGGCACAAACCTGGCCCCTGGGCCGCGCCGTGGCACAAATCCAGGGCGTGTACATCCTGGCCGAAAACGCCCAGGGCCTGGTCATTGTGGACATGCATGCCGCCCACGAACGCATCGTCTACGAGCGTCTGAAGAACCAGTTGAACCTGACAACGCCCAATGGTTCCGTGCGCCCGTTGGCCAGCCAGCCCCTGCTGATCCCCGCCACCTTTGCCGCCACCCCCGCCGAGGTGGCCACGGCCGAAGCCCACAGCGACACCCTGCACACCCTGGGCCTGGAGATTTCCCCGTTCTCCCCCAAGACACTGGCCGTGCGCGCAGTCCCCACCACCCTGACGCAAGGCGATGCCGTAGAACTCGCGCGCAGCGTACTGGCCGAGTTGGCGCAGCACGACGCCAGCACCGTCATCCAGCGCGCGCAAAACGAGCTGTTGGCCACCATGGCCTGCCACGGTGCGGTGCGCGCCAACCGGCGTCTGACACTGGAAGAAATGAACGCCTTGCTGCGTCAAATGGAAGCCACCGACCGCAGCGACCAGTGCAACCATGGCCGCCCCACCTGGCGGCAACTGAGCATGCGCGAGCTGGACGCCCTCTTCCTGCGCGGACGCTAACCCGGTCTGCCATGCAAACCCGACACTTCGGCCAACTGGTTGCACTATCGGCCCTGTGGGGTGCGTCCTTCATGCTGATCCGCATTGCCAGCCCGGTGCTGGGGCCCAATGTGCTTGCGGTGATGCGCGTAGGTGCGGCGGCCATCACACTGGCCATTCTGATGCGTATGCTGCGGCACCGTTGGCCGAAAGGCCACTGGCGTGAACTGGCACTGCTGGGACTGTTGTCTGTGGCCCTGCCTTTCCTGCTGTTTGCCTGGGCCGCCCTCCAGCTTCCAGCAGGCTACAGCGCGCTGCTCAACTCCACGGCGGTCATTTTTGGCATTTTTGCGTCGGCATGGCTGAAGGAGGACACCCTCACTGCACGCAAGGTGCTGGGCTGCCTGTGCGGGTTTGCCGGTGTGGCATTGATTGTAGGCCTGGGGCCCGTGGAACCTTCCACCCAGGTCACCGTCGCTGCGCTGGCCTGTGTAGCCGCATCGGGCTGCTACGGCACATCGACACCGCTGATGAAACGCGCACTCACCCGCATGCAGCCTCTGGAAATCGCAGCGGGCATCCATCTGGCGTCCACACTGATGCTGATTCCTGGTGCCGTATGGAGCTGGCCCCAGGCACACTTCACTCCGGCGGCCCTGGCGGCCATTGCCGTCATGGGCGTGGTGACTTCCGGACTGGCCTACTGGGCGCACATTCGCATCCTGGCGCATGTCACACCCGTGGCCGCCATGAGTCCCGTGTTCATGGTGCCCCTGTTTGGCGTGACCTGGGGCCACCTGTTTCTGGGTGAAAAACTGGGCGCCGGCATCTTCATGGGCGGCACTCTGGTACTGCTGGCCAGCGCACTGATTACCGGCTTCAACCCCTGGCAGAAATGGCTGGATTACGTGGATGCCAAAGTATGACCAGCCGCTTTGGAGGTGTGAATTGAAACTGGCACCTCCCATCCAGGCAGTGATTTTTGATTGCGACGGTACGCTGGTCGACAGCGAAGTGCCGAGCATGGACGTGCTGCACGCCCAGGCCTGTGCGCTGGGCATCGATTTCACGCGCGCGCAGGCCCACCAGCAGTTTCGCGGCGTGCGCATGGCGGACTGCATTGCTTGGATTGGGGCGCAACTCCCGCAAAAGCCGGCGGACTTTGAAGCGGAATTCACCAGCCGTGTCCGCTGTGCGCAGGCCACACGGTTCAGCAAAGGCCTGAACGTGATTCCCGGCGCATTCGATCTGCTGGAGAACATGGCCATTCCGTTCTGCGTGGCCACCAACGGACCGCGGGAAAAAGTGGAGTTGACCCTGGGACTCACGGGCCTGTTGAAATTTTTTCCGGACCGCCTGTTCAGCGCCTATGAAGTGGGAATTTTCAAGCCCGATCCAGGCCTGTTTCTGCATGCGGCTCGGGTCATGGGCGTGAGGCCCGAGTGCTGTGCCGTGGTCGAGGACAGCCTGCCAGGAATACAGGCGGCGCTTGCCGCGGGTATGCAGGCCTTTGCGCTGCTTTCACCCGAAGAATTGCACCCAGAAATGGCGCAGCGAGTGCGCTGTATCAAGGACTTGACGACCCTGGATTTTCGGCAACGGGGCCCGTGAATCCGGATCTTCCAGGAGACTTTTCATTTATCCGGAGCGCCCGCTTTGGTACCCGGCAGCGGTGACCAGGGGGGCCGCACCTTGCGCCCGGAATCAATGACCACCATGTAACGCCCTGGCGTGGCGGTTGGTGTGCGGTCCGGGCGCAAGACCCAGGGCGGGTCACCCATGGCCACAGCGCGCTCATAATCCCCATCCAGTACCGCATGCCTGTCCATGAACGCATTCAGCGTGGCCGGTATGCGCACGCAGCCAGCGGACTTTGCAATACCCAGAAACTGCTCTGCCAGGTCGGGGTCGGTCGCGTGCATCTGCAGCCGCATGACCCCCATGGCACCATCACCCCATCCGCGTGGTGAAGGGATCCACCCGAAGTCATACACACGCATGCCCTTGATCCCGTAACCGCGAAAACCCAGTTCGTTCCTGGTGCCCTCGGCGCGAAAGTCGGGATTGGCCAGGGAGTGGTCGAAAACGCCCAGGGGCGTCGTAAAGTGTTCGTACTGGCCAGGCAGCCCTGTCGAAACGGGCGACGCGCCCACCAGGCTCCAGCCTCTGCCAGACGCACCCCAATATAAAAAAGCGGCCTGCACCCGCGGGTTGCGATCCACCAGCAAAACGAATTGCTCCGACCGGAGCCGCAACGGTGCTCCTTCCAGCGCGGCCTGCAGCCGCAGGGCATACGCTGCCTGTTCGTCTTCAGGAATCTGCAAGCGTCTTGAAACTTCGCGGCTGAACTCCTCCACCAGCGGCACGGAAGGCTGTGCTGGCAAGGCAGCCATGGCGCCGCTTGCCACAAACAGCAGGACCACAACCTGTCGCCAGACTTTACCCATGTGTTGCACTTTTTTTGCCAAGAACAGTTCATCGATTGTTTGAGGGAAGAATAAAGCAAAACGCAGACGATCAAACGAGCAGCCCACCTAGAATGGCAAGCCGATGCCTGTCAATCTTTCTTCCACTGCAGAGCTGCGCGCCCTGTGGCACCTGGCCTGGCCTATCCTGATCGGGCAACTGGCCAATATCGGCATGGCCGTGGTGGATGTGGCCATGGCCGGGCACGCGTCCGCCGACGACCTGGCAGGCATTTCACTCGGTGTATCCATCTGGAACATGGTCATCATCACCTTGATGGGGCTGATGATGTCAGTCAGCCCGATGGTCGCCCACCATGTGGGCGCCAGGGAGTTTGACCAGGTGCCCCATGTCGTGCGCCAGGGCCTGTGGAAGGCCCTGGCCATGGGCCTTATTGCGCTGATCGTGGCCAACCTGGCAGCGCTGGTGTTCAGGTACATGGCGTTGGACCCGCTGGTGCGCGACCTGGCCATCCACTTTGTACTGGTCACCAGCTTTGCCTTGCCCGCGTTTACCTGCTACCGCGTGCTGTACGGCTACAGCACCAGCGTGAACCAGACCAAGCCGCTGATGGTGATTGCCCTGCTGGCACTGCTCCTCAATATCTTTATCAACTGGCTGCTGGTATTTGGCAACGCAGGCTTTCCAAAGCTCGGCGGATTGGGTTGCGCCTGGTCCACGCTGATCTG
>JAGWUS010000045.1 GCA_028868305.1 Burkholderiales bacterium
GCTTTGGCAAAGAAAGTTGGATCTGCCTTCCTGATTTCCACGGGCACGGATCTGGCAAAGGACCCGAAAGAACTCGAAAAACTCTACAACAGCGCAATGGAGCTGCGCCCGGCCATCATCTTCATTGATGAGGCGGATGATCTGCTGCGTTCGCGTGAATACTCGCCAAATACCGCGGCGACTAACAAGCTCCTGACTTTGATGGACGGTGTTGGGGACAAAGTGCGTGACATCGTTTGGATTGCCGCGACCAACCATCCAGATCAGATCGACGCAGCCTTGTTGCGCGGTGGACGCTTCACGGAAAAGGTGGAGTTCATTCTGCCAACAGGCTCGCAACTGGTCGATCACATGCGGAAGTGGCTGGACGCACGCAAGGTGAGTTTGGCAGATGAATTGACGGTGGACGCCATCGCCCTGACGATCGGAGAAGAGAGTGTTGCCAATGCTGAAGCCGTGTTGCAGTATGCGGTAAATCGCGCTATTTCCATGGCATCGGGTGACTCTATCGCCATTGGCGTTCAAGACATAAAGTCTGCTCTCGCTGTAGTGCTGGGCCGGGAAGAGTAGATAGTCGTCCCTGAGAAACCCAAAGAATCTAGCATCCATGCGGGTTAGCGAGGTATTTGAGGCATAAATATTGCATGGATTTGCGGCATAAAAAGCTTCAAACCTTGCAAAACCATGGCACTACGTGAGACCACCCACACGGCTGATTCGGACCTCTTTCGCCAGGAGCTATCCAACATCATCAACCTGCGTCACCCGTTGGTCCAACTGAGCGAGAAGATCGACTGGCAATCTTGCGAGAGCCGCTTTGGTGGCCTGTACGCAACCCGCGTTGGACGCCCAGGTCAGCCAAGTCACTACCCGGCAATCCGTATGACGGGCACACCTTGCAAGCTTGCATTGAGCAGGCCACGCGTGTGACCGGCATCGCGCCCCAAGAAGCCTATGCAGACCGGGGGTACAAGGGACATGGCTGCAACACTGACTCGTTCAAGGTGTGGATATCTGGAACCAAACGCGGTGTGACCGATGCGATTCACAGAAAGCTCAAACGGCGTAACGCTGTCGAGCCCGTAATTGGGCACCTGAAGTCTGATGGCAGGCTGGCCAGAAACTTCCTCAAGGGTGCGCAGGGTGATGCGATGAATGCGTTACTGTGTGGCGCAGGACACAACATACGCAAGATCCTGCGAAAGCTGCGGCTTTTTTACGCCCTTTGCGGGATCACGATACGCCAGCTCCTGGTGTTCTTCCTGCCACCGGCAAACCCAGTACCGATGCAATCCCTCAAATTCAATAAAGCTCAACCACGGCCCTATGGGGGAAAACGAAAATGGGGTTTCTCAGGGACGACTAGGAGTCTGGGCGGCAGAAGGGATAGCCCTGATTGGAAAACTGGGAAGGATGAGTTGCAATAAAGGACATGAGTGCAAGCTACATCCCCTACTGCCCCGAGCAACAACAACTCTTGCCCAGTGCACTGCAAGACTGGCTGCCTGCAGGCCACCTGGCCTACTTCATCAGCGACACCGTAGACAGTCTGAATTTGAACGGGTTCCATGCCCGTTACGCCAAAGACGGTCCACGCAACCAGCCCTTTCACCCGGCCATGATGGTCAAGGTACTGGTGTATGCGTATGCCACTGGAGTGTTCAGCTCCCGCAAGATTGCCAAAAAGCTTTATGAGGACGTAGCGTTTCGGGTGTTGGCAGCTGACAACTTTCCGGCGCACCGCACGATCCGGGACTTCCGTGCCCTGCATCTGGCTGAATTCACCGAACTCTTCACCCAGGTCGTGCGCCTGGCAAGCGAGATGGGACTGGTCAAACTGGGCACCATTGCGGTGGACGGTACCAAGATCAAGGCCAATGCCAGCCGCCACAAGGCCATGAGCTATGGGCGCATGCAAAGCACCGAGCTGGAACTCAAGGCACAGATTGAAGCGCTGCTGAAGAAGGCTGCCAGCACGGACGAAGCCGAGAAGGACGAGTCCGAGTTGGACATCCCTACCGAGATTGAGCGCAGACAAGAGCGGCTGGCGGCCATTGAAGCGGCCAAAGCGCGACTGGAAGAACGCCAGCGCCAGGCAGACACCCTACGTGGGCGCACGCCAGACGACGAACGCAAGCCCCGCGACAAGGATGGCAAACCCCGAGGAGGCAAGCCCTACCAGCGCGACTTCGGGATTCCCGCGCCCAAAGCACAGGACAGCTTCACCGATCCCGAATCACGCATCATGAAGCGTGCTGGCGGCGGCTTTGATTACAGCTATAACGCACAGACTGCGGTGGATGAGATGGCGCACATCATCGTGGCCGCCGAAGTCGTCAACACCAGCTCGGACGTACAGCAACTGCCCATGGTGCTCAAGGCCGTCAAAGAGCACACGGGTTCAGCTGCTGCGCAAGTGTTGGCTGATGCAGGCTACCGTAGCGAAGCGGTGATGGCCGAACTGGCAATCACTCAACCCGATACCGAACTGGTCATCGCCCTGGGACGCGAGGGAAAAGTGCTGGCCAAGCCAAGAGATGAACAGCGATACCCGCACACGGTGGCGATGCAGGCCAAGTTCCAGACGAGTGAGGGCAAGGCGGACTACCGCAAGCGCAAATGGATTGCCGAGCCGCCCAATGGCTGGATCAAGAGTGTGCTGGGGTTCAGACAATTCAGCATGCGGGGCTTACAGAAGGCCCAGGCCGAGTTCAAGCTCGTCTGCCTGGCACTGAATCTGCGAAGAATGGGGGCGATGCAGAGGGCCTGAAGGGAAGTACCCGGTCCGAATCAACCCTGCAAGCGCGACATCACAGCGTATCCGCGCTGCTTTATCGCGGTACCGTCAGAAAACGAAGCGCTTAACTCCATCAGCCGCCTTATCGGAAATCCAAAAACGCTCTGCCGCCCAGACTCCTAGTTTCTGATGTCTAGTGGTTCTGCGAACCGCGGTGGGCCCAGGCCGTCGTGTGTTTTTCGATGGCGCTGAACAGTTCGTACATCACCATGGCCATGGCACCCACCACCACCAGACCGGCAAAGGCCAGTCCCATCTGCATGGCAGATCCCGCTGATATCAGCAGATAGCCAATACCTTCATTGGCGGCGGTCATTTCGGATACGGTGGTGCCGACAAATGCCAGCGTGATGGCAACCTTGAGCGAGCCATAGAAGTAAGGCATGGAGCGTGGCAGTCCCACCTTGACCAGCACGTCCCAGCGTTTGGCGCCCAGCACCCGTAGTACGTCTTCCAGTTCGGGCTCCAACGTGGCTAGACCGGTGGCAATGTTCACCATGATCGGAAAAAAGCTGATGAGAAAGGCGGTAAGTATGGCCGGGCCGACTCCAATGCCGAACCACACCACCAGAATGGGGACGAAGGCCGCTTTGGGTAGCGCGTTGAAAGCGGTCATGAGCGGGTACACCGCCGCATAGGCCAGGCGCGAGCTGCCAATCACAAAGCCTAGCAAAACGCCGACCACAATGGCAATGCCGAACCCGGCCATGGTGACCCAGTAGGTGCGCCAGGCGTGGCCCGCGATGATGCCCTTGAATTCCCAAAACTGCGTCCAGATGCGCCAGGGGCTGGGGAAAATGAACTCCGACACCTCAAAGGCTGTGCACAGTAATTGCCACAGCAGGATAAAGGCCACCAGCAGAATCCACGGCGACCACAACTCCAGTTGTTTGTTATTCATGGGGTTGCCTTATTGGTTGATAACTGCACCGCTCTTGCGGATGGCGCCGATGTGTCCGCGAAGGTCGTGCACGATATCGGTAAATTCCTTGGTGTAGGTCACCTCCAGGTCCCGCGGACGTGGCAGGTCAATCTGCTGTTTCACCACGAAGCGTCCCGGGCTTTTGCTCATCACGTATACGGTGTCGGCCAGGAACACTGATTCGCGCAGGTCGTGGGTGACCAGAATCACGTTGAACCGCTGCTCGGTCCACAGGTCGCGCAGGATGCACCACAACTCTTCGCGTGTGAACGCGTCCAGTGCCCCAAATGGCTCATCCAGCAGCAGCATTTTGGGTTCATGGATCAATGCACGGCAGATGCTGGCGCGCTGCTGCATGCCACCCGAAAGTTGCCAGGGGAACTTGTCTTCGTAGCCAGCAAGCCCCACCTTTTGCAGCAGCTTGCGCGCGCGCTCTTCGTATTCCTGGCGTTTGGCTTTGAAGTTGCTGCGGTACGGCTCCACGATCTCCAGCGGCAGCAGCACGTTGTCGACCGTGGTGCGCCATGGCAGCAAGGATGGCGCCTGAAAGGCCATGCCCGAGATCTTGAGCGGGCCGGTCACAGGTTGGCCGTCGATCACGATCCTGCCTTTGGACGGCATTTTCAGGCCGGTGGTGAGCTTCATGAAGGTGGACTTGCCACAGCCCGAGGGACCAACGATGGCAATGAACTCGCCCTGGCGTACCTGCAGATCGATGGCCTCCACCGCAAACTGGTCGGCTGCCAGCAGGTCTGCGTTGTACGCCAGCCAGACGTCCTGAAAATCGACAAACGGTCGCGCTGTGGCGTCTGACATAAGGAAACTCCGGAAGCGTGACGGTTACTTCTTGACTGCTGGCAATATGTTGAGTTCGGCGGTCGACGGCAGGAAAGAGCCATTCCATACGGCCTCGGGATTCACGCGGGTCTTGGTGTTGAATGCGTCCGACACTTGGCTGGCCATCAGTGACAGGCGTGGGCCCTTCACTTGGCCAAAGCCTTCCGCACGGGCATCTGCGGTGTTGATGGCGGTGTCAATTGCCATCTTCAAGCGGCGTGTTTCCAGTTCGACATTGATGATGCCGTCGCGCTGCTTCACAACCTCGATGGCTGCTTCGGGCTTGGCCATCACGTCTTTCATGCCTTTGGTGGCGGCGAGCAGGAAAGCCTTGATGGCGGCCGGATTCTCCCTGACCATTTTCGGTGATGCGATGATGACGTTGCCGTACAGCTTGACACCAAAGTCTGCATAGGGGAGTACCACCACATCAGTGGCCTTGACGCCGCGCGCTTCCAGGTTGAGCAGTGAGGTAAAGGTGAAGCCGGTAATCGCATCCACATCACCACGTGCCAGCATGGTTTCGCGCAGCGGAGGGTCCATGGAGGTCCATTGCACATTGGACACATTGTTGGCCTTGGCAAATATGGGGAAGGCGCGGCGGCCGGCGTCGAACACCGGTGCGCCCAACTTCTTGCCCGTCAGGTCGGCAGGCGCCTTGATGCCAGACTTTTTGAGAGCCATTACTGATGCGGGGGTGCTGTTGTAGACCACCATCACTGCAACCGGCTTATTGGGTGCGTCCGGGTTATTGGCATGGAATTCCATCAACGCTGCCAGGTCTGCAAAACCCATGTCATAGGCGCCCGAGGCGACGCGGGTCACTGTACCGCCCGAGCCGTTGCCGGCGTCTACCGTGACATCCAGCTTGGCGTCCTTGTAGTAGCCCTTGGCAGCAGAGGTCAGGAACAGGGCGGCAGGGCCCTCAAAGCGCCAGTCGAGCTGGAATTTGATGGGGGTGACCTGGGCGCTGGCCAGGCCGGCGGTCAGCGTTGCGGCTACAAAAGCGGTGAATTTAAAGAAATGGCGCTTGTTCATGGTAACTCCGACTGATGAAAGGGTGGTTGGATAGTAGCTTGTAAATTGAGAGCAAAAAGTGTGCCTGTTATTGGCCGTTCGCCAATAAATCCAGCAAGACACGGGCAACCACTTTCGTGGCGCGGCGCAGGTCTTGCAGGTCCAGACGTTCATCGGCGCGCTTGGCGTGCGACTCCAGCACGGTGCGTGGCCCAGCGCCATAAATGACGCCGGGAATGCCTGCTTCGCAGAAGATGCGCACATCCGTGTACAGCGGGGTGCCTAGTGCCTGAATAGGTTCGCCGAACACGGTGCTGGCGTGCTTTTGCAGTGCACTGACCAGGGGCTTGTTACCAGGTAGCGGGCGCAGGGCGTTGGCCAGCAGGATGCGTTTGATATCTACCGTGATGCCTGGGAAGGATGCTGTTGCATCGGCAATTACCTGGCGCAAAGTGGCTTCTACCTCCGCCGGGTTTTCCTCGGGGATCATGCGGCGGTCGAGCTTGAACGAGACGCGCCCGGGAATAACGTTGGTATTCGTGCCACCTTCGATCATGCCCACGTTCAGGTACGGGTGGGTGATGCCTTCCACTTTGGACCGCACCTGCTTGTAGAGCGTATTCTGTGCATACAGGGCGTTGAGAATCTTCACCGCGCCTTGCAGGGCGTCAATACCGGAATCCGGAATGGCGGCGTGCGCCATCTTGCCGTGCACCGTAACCTCCATCTGCAGGCAGCCGTTGTGCGCGGTGACCACCTGGTAGGAAAAGCCTGCGGCAATCATCAGGTCGGGTTGAGTCAGCTTGTTTTGCAGTAGCCAGGCCGGGCCGACTTCGCCACCAAACTCTTCGTCGTACGTGAACAGCAGATCGACATTGCCGTGCAGTGGTATGCCCAGCGATTCGAGGGCGCGCACCGCAAACGAAAAGGTGGAGAAGTCACATTTGCTGACCGCTGCAGCACGGCCATAAATTTTGTCGCCTTCGATCTCGCCACCATAGGGGTTGTGCGTCCAGCCCTCGCCGGGCGGCACCACATCGCCATGGGCGTTGAGCGCAATCGTCGGGCCTTTACCGTAATGGCGGTGTACCACCAGGTTGGTGATGGTCTGCAGACCGGCAGCGTGCACCAATGCAGCGGGCACCGGGTGCTTCTCCGTCTTCAGACCCATGGCCTCCAGCAGTTCCGCTGCACGCTCAGCATGGGGAGCATTGTTTCCCGGTGGGGTGTCCGTGGGGACGCGGATGAGTTCCTGCAGGAAGCGCACCTGTTCATCGAAGTGTGCGTCGATCCAGGCGTCCAGTTGTTCGTAATGGTTCATGGTGATGTGGGGTCAGGTGGGGCGTGCAAGATCGTCGACCAGTTGGAGGAAAGCTTCGACAGCGAGTTGCATGTCGTCGCTGGTGGTGGATTCCAGCGGGTTGTGGCTGATGCCGGAGTTCTGACCACGCACAAACAGCATGGCCTGCGGCAGGATATCGTGCAGCTTCATGGCATCGTGCCCGGCACCGCTGGGCAGCCGGTACAAGGGTACGCCCATTGAAGTGACCGCGGCCTCCCAGCGTTGCTGCCACTCGGGCGCGCTGGGCGCTGCACTGGCACGCATGGTCTCAGACAGGGTGTAGTGCACACCGCGGCGGTCGCAAAGGGTTTGCAACTGCGCGAGAACATCGCGGGCCAGTGCATCGCGCTGCGTATCGCTTGGCGCGCGCAAGTCCAGTGAAAACTGACAGCGTCCGGGCACGACATTGATCGAGCCATTGGGCACCTGCAGAATGCCCACGGTACCCACCGAGTCTCCATCGGCCAGCGCGCGTTGCTCCAGATACAGCTGCAACTCCGCCACTGCTGCTGCTGCGTCACGCCGGCGGTCCATGGGGGTCGTGCCGGCATGGCTGGCCATGCCAATGACTTCGCCGGTGTAACGCACGCTGGCGTTGATGGAGGTCACGATGCCCAGGGGCAGATCGAGTTCATTGAGTACCGGGCCCTGCTCGATGTGCACTTCCACAAATCCCTGGTAGTCATCGGGGTTGCGTTGGAGCTTGGGGATGTCGGCTATGCACAGGCCAGCATGCTGCATGGCCTGGCGCATGGAGACGCCCTCCGCATCCAACTGCTCCAGCCATTCGGGCTTGAAATCGCCAGTCAACGCCCCTGAACCCAGGAAAGTGGCCTTGTATCGCTGGCCTTCTTCTTCGGCAAAGGCGACGATTTCCAGATCGAAGGGCAAGCGGCGCTTTTGTGCAGCTAGAGTTTGCACGACGGCCAGCGGCACATAAATGCCCAGACGCCCGTCGTACTTGCCGCCGTTGCGCACCGTGTCGTAGTGACTCCCCGTCAGCAGGGTTTTAGGTGTTTTAGTGCTATGGCCCTCGCTGGATATGCACAAGCTGCTATCTTTTTTGTAGTAACCTACGACATTGCCAACCGCGTCAATGTGCACGCTGTCGCATCCAGCGCTGCGCATGTCCTTGCTGATGCGCTGTGCACAGGCGCGGTGGGCATCGGTGAGGTAAGTTACCGTGAGTTCGCCGCGCTCTGCATAGCCCGCATCGCTGTGCTGGGCCAGGGTTTCCTGCCAGTCCCACACCGTGTTGCCCTGCGTGGGCTCGTAACCAAACTTGTCGTTGAGCCGAATCTCGGCAATGCGGTGCACATTGCGCAGGCACTCGGCCAGTTCAAAGTCGGGGTGGTTGTGCGCGCGCCGTTCGAAGGTGGCGATGATCTCGGCCTTGGTCAGGCCTGTGCCGCGGGGGCCACGTACCGCCAGAATGAACGGAAAGCCAAATCGCGCGTTGTAGTCGGCGTTGAGCTTCTGGATATTTTCAAACTCAGCGGGGGTGCACTGCGTGAGTCCCGCCTTGTTCTGTTCGTTGGTAGATTCGGCAGTCAGTGTCTTGCTGACCATGGCTTTGCCCGCGAGTTCCGGGTGGGCGCGCAGCAAGGCAAGCTGAGGTTCGCGGCCCGCTTCAGCCACGATGCGCGCCATGGTGTGCTTGAGGTGTGCCAGCGACTGAAAGGGCCGTTGCGCCATCGCCTGGCGAACAATCCACGGGGAGTGCTCATACAGGCCGTCCAGCAGCTGAACGGCTTCGTCCACACCGGCGGTATTGAGTTGGTCGAGTGTCAGTGCCATGGTGATCACGCGGCCTGGTAGGGGTGCGTGGCCCGCCAGTGCCGGGCAATGTCCAGCCGGCGGCATATCCAGACGTGGTTGTGGCTGGCAAGGTGGTCCAGAAAACGCTGCAACGCGGTGATGCGGCCCGGGCGGCCCAACAGGCGACAGTGCATGCCGATACTCATCATGGCAGGTTGATTCAGACCGTTGGGGTCGCCCTCGGCATATAGCACGTCAAAGGTGTCTTTCAAGTACTGGAAGAACGGGTCGGCGTGGGAGTAGCCCTGGGGCAGCGCAAAGCGCATGTCGTTGCAATCGAGCGTGTAGGGCACGATGAGCTGGGGCACCATGCTGCCATCGGTCTTCTGGACTTCCATCCAGAACGGCAAATCGTCACCATAGTAATCACTGTCGTATTCAAAGCCGCCGTAGTCGGCCACCAGACGGCGGGTGTTGGGGCTGTCGCGTCCGGTGTACCAGCCCAGGGGACGCCGACCCGTCATGCGGGTGATGGCGTCCATGCCCAGTTGCATATGTTCGCGCTCGGTGGCTTCGTCGATGTTCTGGTAATGGATCCAGCGCCAGCCGTGGCAGGCAATTTCGTGGCCGAGTTCGACAAACGCGGCGGTCAGCTCCGGGTGGCGTTCCAGTGCCATCCCCACGCCAAACACGGTCAGCGGCAGGCCGCGTTGCTCAAACTCGCGCAGGATGCGCCAGACACCGGCGCGCGAGCCATATTCGTAGATGCCTTCCATGCTGATGTGGCGGTCCGGGAAACTGGCAGGGTTGAACATTTCCGAGAGGAATTGCTCGGAGCCCGCGTCGCCATGGAGCACGCAGTTCTCGCCACCTTCTTCGTAGTTCAATACGAACTGCACTGCCACACGGGCTCGCCCTGGCCACTGGGCGTGAGGAACTTTTTTGCCGTAGCCGACCAGGTCGCGTGGGTAGGGCAGGGTGCTGTTGTAATTTTTCATCGTGCGGATGCCTTGGCCAGAGCAGGCCCAGTTTGAAATGTCAGCGACTCTTCAACATGCTGCAGATGGGAGTCCATCAGTGATACAGCTAATTCCTCGTCACCAGACTCAATGGCGTCAACGATGGTGGCGTGCTCGACGTGGGAATGTTCAGCGTCGGCAGACGACTGGTACATCAGGGTGATCAAGGCGCAGCGCGAGATCAGGTCCGTCAGCAGGTTTGCTAGTACCTCATTGCCCATGAGTTCAGCCATGCGCACGTGAAAGTCCCCCAGCAGTGTGGTGCGCGTGGTGATGTCGCCGCGTTTAATGGCGGCGGTTTCCTGGCCAATGTGGGATTTCAGCGCCTTGATTTGTGATGCAGTGGCTTGGCGCATGAAGCTGCGGGTCATGCCAGCTTCTAAAATGCGACGCACCGCAAAAACCTGTCGTGCTTCAGCCACTGAGGGCGCTGCAACAAAGGCTCCGCGTGCAGGCACCATGCGAATGAGCCGGTTTTGTGAAAGTTTGAACAGCGCCTGCCGGATCAGGGTGCGCGACACACCAAATTGGTCCGCCAGCTTTTGCTCCACCAGCTTTTCGCCGGGTTGCAGATTGTGCTCCACAATGGAGCGCGTCAGGGCTTCGACGATGAAACCGGTGGGGGTGGAGTTCATGGCCGCATGATAGCGTCAATCCGGAAAAGTGTATACACTTTGCTGAAATCAACGCAAGGAATCACCATGGGACTCAGTACGCACGTCCTCGACACCATGCATGGCACGCCGGCTGCGGGCATGGCTGTGACACTTTACACCACACAGGGCGACCAGGCCACGCTGGTCAAGCGCTTTGTCTTGAACCCGGATGGTCGCAACCCGGACGGGCCGCTGTATGACAACAGCAACCTCAGAGTGGGAACTTACCGGCTAGTGTTCGATGTGGCGGGATATTTCAAGGCCCGTGGCGTGGCACTTCCCGAGCCCAATTTTCTGAACTTGGTAGGTCTGGACTTTGGCGTGGCCCATGAGGACCAGCACTACCACGTACCGCTGCTAGTCAGCCCCTGGAGCTACTCTACCTACCGCGGTTCGTGAGCGTAGGGGTGGAGCGTGGGGCCCAGAGTGTTACATCTGGCCTTCGGTAAGGGTGTCGAGTTGGAAGAGTCCGCTCTTGTGCCAGAGCCAAGTGTCGGTGTAGGTGACCCGTCCCATTTTGGTCGGGGCAGGGAAAGGCGAGGCCCTGCGGACGGTCTCTTCAATTTCTGCCACGACTTCAGGCGCATGGCTGGGCTTTCGCATCCAACTGGTACCGATAACATTGCCTCGCGCATCAATTTCCACCTGCAACACACCGATTGCATGCAGCAGGGGTGGCATCTTGCCAGCATAAATACGCTTTCCATTCTGTGCATACAGATGCGATGCGGCGTCGCGGCGGTACGCCAGCGCCGTGCTGGCATTGGAGACCTTGGCAGGGGCCGGCAACAGGCTGACCTGTGGTGCTGGCGCGGGGGCTCGGGACGGAGCCGGTGCTGGCGCCTGCACCACTTCGGGAGGGCTGTAGGCGCAACCCGCCACCAAGGCTGCAACACTTGCTGTAAGACTGGCCCACTGCATGAGACGAGTACGGGTTGGCTGGGTGTTCAATCGGGGCATGGCCGGTCTCCTTGGAAATTTTTTGTCCTGCGACGAGCATACTGTGCCCGAAGATTCAGATTTTTGCACGGTCTGACGACGGTTTAAGGTATCCAATTGTGAACGCGAAGCCCCGTTTTTTACAACGCCTTTCCTCGGAGGTGGCCTGTCTGGTAACGATAAGTGCCACCCGTGGTTCAGTGCCACGCGAAGCGGGCGCATGGATGGCTGTGCTGGCCGATACCACGGTGGGAACCATTGGTGGAGGTCATCTGGAGCATGACGCCATTCGCCATGCTCGTGATATCTTGACCCGGGGTGGCGGGGATGAAGTGTTGCCTTATCCATTGGGCCCCCGTCTGGGGCAATGTTGCGGTGGTGAGGTCCTCCTGCGGTATGAATATGTCACTGCACCCGATATTCCCACGCTGACAGCACGCCTGACCGAACCGATCCAGGTGGTTGCCCTTTTCGGTGGTGGGCACGTCGGACGTGCCCTGGTGCAGGTGCTGGGAAATCTGCCGTTTGCAGTGCGTTGGGTCGACAGCCGTGACGAAATTTTTCCGGCGCAGTTGCCTGACAACGTGCAGTGCGAACATTCCGACCCGGTGCATGCCGCGGTGGCGGATCTGGTGCCGCAATCGCGGGTGCTCATCATGAGCTTCAGCCATGCCGAAGACCTGGATATCGTGGCCGCCTGTCTGGCGCGCCAGCGGGCGCAGGGCGATTTGCCCTATGTAGGCCTGATTGGGAGCAAGACCAAGTGGGCGTCGTTTCGCCAGCAGTTGGAAGCGCGTGGCTTTTTTGCAGATGAGATTGCCCATGTCACCAGCCCGATCGGTGTGCCCGGTATTGCTGACAAGCGGCCAGAAGTCATTGCGGTGGGCGTGGCGGCCCAACTTCTGCAAATGGTCAAGTCCTGAAAAAGTGTATACACTTTAGCTTCGATCACGGAGAACACACTGTATGGAAAGCTACCTGCTGGACTGGGCCAATCTGCTGCTGCGCTGGGTGCATGTCATCACCGCGATTGCCTGGGTGGGGTCTTCGTTTTACTTCGTGTTTCTGGACAGCAGCCTCACGCCCCCTGTGGACGAGGACCTGAAGAAGCAGGGTGTCAGTGGCGAGTTGTGGGCCTTGCACGGCGGGGGCTTTTACCACCCGGTCAAATTTGCCGGTGCACCGCCGCAGTTGCCTGGCCACCTGCACTGGTTCTACTGGGAGAGCTACAGCACCTGGCTCACAGGATTCTCGCTATTTACCGTGTCCTACCTCTGGAGCGCGGGCACTTACCTTATAGACAAGTCGGTGATGGCCTGGAGCCCTGCCGCCGCGGTGACGGTGGCTCTGGCGTTTCTGGTGGTGTTCTGGCTGGCCTACGACACCATTTGCCGCATCTTTGGCCATCGCAAGAATGGTGATGCCATTGTTGGCGCACTGGTGACATTGCTGGTAGGTGTGGCGGCATATCTGGCCTGCCACTGGTTTGCAGGCCGCGCAGCGTTTTTGCTGGTGGGCGCCATGATTGCCACCAGCATGAGCGCCAATGTGGCGCACTGGATTATTCCGGGTCAACGCAAGATGGTGGCCAGCATCAAAGCTGGCCAGCCGGTTGACCCTATCCATGGCAAGCGCGGAAAACAGCGAAGCGTTCACAACACCTACTTCACGCTGCCGGTGCTGTTCGCCATGTTGAGCAACCACTACAGCTTCACTTATAGCCATCCACAAAACTGGCTGGTGCTGATTCTGATGATGTTCGCCGGCGCGGCCATTCGCCAGTTCTTTGTCTTGCGCCATGGCTTCAAGCTGGGTCGCAATGCACACCCCTGGCCCTACGCGGCTGTGGGTGTGGTGGTGATTCTGGGGGCGATTGTCTGGCTGAAGCCAGTGCCATCTGCTATTAATTCAATAGCTGGCCGTGGAGAACTTACGGGGGCTGCAGGCCAGATTGGCTATAAAGAATTGCAACCGGTGCTGGCCCAGCGCTGTTATCTGTGCCACGGTGCCGAAGTGCAGATGAAGAACGTGCGGCTGGACTCGCCACAAAGTGTCGGCACCCACGCCCAGGCGATTTACCAGCAGGCCGTGGTCACCAAAATCATGCCCATGAACAATGCCACCCAGATCACCGATGCGGAGCGCGCGTTAATCCGGCAGTGGTTTGAGGGCGGCGCTAGGGTGAACTGATTTATCCCGGTCCTTGAGCCTGTCCGGCTTTTTTACCGCGACAGCCCCAAGACCGACAAGGTGAACGGGTGTAGCACCTTTGCTCGAAGTACTGGGCCAGATGGAGGCATGGGCCAGGAAAATCGTGGGCCGATAAGGACCACAGGTCTTAGGTTCCGTTGATCTCATGGTTCGCCATGATTTCCAGGGCACGCACTAGCGCGGAATGGTCCAGGTTGGCCAGACCATGTGTACTGCACACCTGCATGAGTTGCGCAGCGCCAGCAGTTTGCGGGAGCGCTACACCCAGCGACTTGGCACCTTGCAATGCCAGGCTCAAATCTTTCTGGTGCAGTCCAATGCGAAAGCCGGGGTTAAAGGTGCGTTTGACCATGCGCTCGCCATGCACTTCCAGAATGCGCGACGCGGCAAATCCGCCCATCAGCGCCTGACGCACCTTGGCAGGGTTAGCTCCGGCCTTGCTGGCAAACAGCAGCGCTTCACCCACCGCGGCAATGTTCAGTGCCACGATAATCTGGTTGGCCACCTTGCAGGTTTGTCCGTCACCATTGCCACCCACCAGGGTGATGTTCTTGCCCATCAATTGCAGCAGTGGCAGCACCTTGGCAAAGGTGTCTTCTGCCGCGCCCACCATGATGGTCAGGCTGGCGGCCTTGGCACCCACTTCGCCACCCGACACGGGCGCATCCACGTACTGGCAGCCCAGCGCGTTGATCTTGGTAGAAAACGCTTTGGTGTCTACCGGCGAGATGGAACTCATGTCCACCACCGTCTTGCCTGCGCTGAGGCCACTGGCAACGCCGTTGTCGCCAAACAGCACGGCTTCTACATCCGGCGTATCGGGCAGCATCAGGAAAATGATGTCGGCCCTCTGCGCCACTTCCTGCGCACTGGCGCAGGCTTTGCCGCCGGCGTCCAGCAAGGCAGCAGGCACTGCGCTGCGGGTGTTTAGGTAGACCGTGTGCCCAGCCGCGATGAGGTGACTCGCCATGGGCGCGCCCATGATGCCCAGGCCGACAAATCCGAGAGTAGTCATAGTGTTGGAGTGAAGTAGTGAAGGAGACTGGGTGGCAGCGCGTTCTGCGAAGGTAAAAGGAGGAGCCCGAAGGGCGGGGGACACGCAGCAGAACGCGCTGCCGCCCAGTCTCCGTGCCAGAAAAAGAAGTGCTAGCTGAGGTACCGGTCTCGCAAAGCCTGCGTCGCGCTGCGAAACATCCCCAGGTCGCTGCCCACCGCCACAAAAGTCGCACCCATCTCCATGTAGCGGCGCGCATCGGCTTCGACCGGCGCGAGGATGCCGGTGGGTTTGCCGTGGGCCTTGGCCTGTGCAAACACATGGGCAATGGCGGCCTGCACTTCCGGGTGGGCGGCATTGCCCAAGTGGCCATAGCCTGCGGCCAGGTCGGAAGGGCCGACAAAAATGCAGTCCACACCCGGCACCGCCGCAATCTCGTCGCTGGCGGCCACGGCCTCGCGGCTCTCAATCTGAACGGCCACACACATGTGCCGGTTGGCTTCCTGGAAATAGTTGGCCACCGTGCCATAGCGGTTGCTGCGTTGGGACACCGACACGCCGCGTATACCTTCGGGCGGGTAGCGGGTGGCAGACACGGCTTGTTGCGCTTCGTCGGCGTTCTGCACGAAGGGCACCAGAAAGTTGTAGAAACCCGCGTCCAGTAGGCGCTTGATTTCAATCGGATTGTTGCTGGTCGGGCGCACAAAAGGTGCGCTCACGCTGTCCTTGAGCGCCATGAGTTGTGGCACAAAAGTGATCACGTCGTTGGGCGAATGCTCACCGTCCAGCAGCACCCAGTCAAACCCCGCTAAGCCCAACACTTCGGCAGTAATGGGGCTGGCCAGCGAAGCCCAGCAGCCAATCAGGCGCTTGCCGGCGAGCAGGTCTTTTTTGAACTGGTTGGGAAAGGGGCGGTAAGGGGTCGGGTAGGTCATGGAATGTGCTTTCAGGTAATAGGGGCTGGGTTAAACAGCACCAGCGCGTTGTGCAGCTTCCAGTGCTCTGCCCAGGTTTTTTTGCGTCCGCTGGCGACTTCCAGCATCAGGTGGAAGAGTTCCCAGCCGACGTCGGCAATCGTGGCGTCGCCATCGGCAATGGTTCCTGCGTTCACGTCCATCAGGTCGTGCCAGCGGCGCGCCAGGTCGGTGCGCGTAGCCACCTTGATGACCGGCACTTCGGCCAGGCCATAGGGCGTGCCGCGGCCGGTGGTGAACACATGCAGGTTCATGCCCGCGGCCAGTTGCAGGGTGCCGCAGATGAAATCGCTGGCCGGTGTGGCGGCGTAAATCAAACCCTTGGACTGCGCCTTCTCGCCCGGCGACAACACGCCGCTGATGGGCGCGGTACCGGACTTGATGATGGAGCCCATGGCCTTTTCTACGATATTGGACAGGCCACCGGCCTTGTTGCCAGGCGTTGTGTTGGCGCTGCGGTCGGCCTGGCCGCGGCCCAGGTAGGCGTCGTACCAGGCCATCTCGCGGGCCATGGCGTCGGCAATCTCGGGCGTGGTGGCGCGGGCGGTCATTTGCTCCACCGCGTCGCGCACTTCGGTGGTTTCGGAGAACATCACCGTGGCACCGGCGCGCACCAGCAGGTCGGTGCAAAAGCCCACCGCGGGGTTGGCGGTGACGCCCGAGAAGGCATCGCTGCCACCGCATTGCACCCCCACTACCAGCGCGCTGGCGGGAATGGTCTCGCGCTGGCGGGCATTCAGCCGTTCCAGGTGCGGCACCGCAGATGCCAACACCGAATCGATCATGCTCATGAAGCCCACATGCTGTTCGGCTTGCAGGCACACCACATCGAGTGCAGGCTCTGTTTTTGAATCCAATTGGCCTGCAGCTACCGTACCACTTGCGTGAGAAGCTATCGTTTGTATAGCAATGCTGCCGACGGGAAACAGGCGCTCGGGTTGCAGCTTTTCACAGCCCAGGCTCACCACCATCACCTCGCCACCAAAGTTGGGGTTCCTGGAAATGTTGCGCAGCGTGCGGATGGGGATGATGGCGTCGGGCGCGTCGATGGCCACGCCACAGCCGTAGCTGTGTTCCAGGCCAATCACGTCATCCACATTCGGGTAGCGTGGCAGCAGTTGCTCCTTGATGCGCTGCACCGCAAAGTCCACCACACCGGCCACACACTGCACGGTGGTGGTAATGGCCAAAATATTGCGCGTGCCCACCGAGCCATCGGCGTTGCGGTAGCCCTCGAAGGTGTAGCCCTCCAGGGGCTCGGCATTCCACGCCGGCGCAGTAGCCCGGGGCAGGTCGTTCAGTGAACGGGCTTCTGGCATGTGCAGCAGGCGCTCATGCACCCAGGCACCTGCGGGGATGTCTTTGAGCGCGTAGCCAATCGGCACGTTGTAGCGCAGTACGGCAGAGTCTTTGGCTATGGCCACCAGCGCCACCTTGTGGCCTTGCGGCACGCGGTCCACCAGCACAAGACCGTCTGGCAGAACGGCACCCACTGGCAGGCCACCGTCGTTGACCACAATGGCCACGTTGTCCGTTATATGCATGCGGATGCAGCGTGGCGTGGCGGCACAGATGCTAGGGCTCGAACGCATTCGGGTTTAGTCCGCCTTGATGTTGCGCGAGGTAATGAGCTTCTGCCAGCGTGCGTATTCCGAAGCCTGGTAAGCCGCGAACTGCTCCGGTGTGTTGAGTACCACTTCAAAGCCCAGCTCCAGCAACTTTGGCGTTACCGCTGGGTCTCTGATGGAGGCCACGATGGCGTCGTAGAGGCGTTTCTTGATGTCGGCGGGCAGACCTCGTGGAGCGACCACCGCTTGCCAGGAATTCACATTGGCATCTTTCACGCCGCTTTCTTCCAGGGTGGGCACATCGGGCAGCAGCGGTGACCGTTTGGCACTGGTGATGGCCAGGGCACGCAATTTGCCGGATCGGATTTGTGGCAGGGCCGTGTTGATGTTCATGAACGACGACTCTACCTGGTTACCCAGCAAATCACTCATCACCGGGCCACCACCTTTATAGGGCACATGCACGCCGCTGGTACCCGTCTGTTGCCAAAACAGTTCAGCGGTCAGGTGATCGCTGCTGCCGTTACCCGATGAGGCAAAGCTCATCTTGTCCGGATTGGCTTTCAGGTAGGTGATCACTTCTGCTACCGACTTGCGCGCAGACGCTGCGGGCACCACCAACACGTTGGGGGCTTGCACCACCACGGTGATCGGGTCCAAATCTTTGAGTGCGTCGTAGTTCACCTTGATCAGGTGCGGTGCAATCACCAGAGGTCCCAGGGACGTGACCAGAAGGGTGCGGCCATCGGCCAGCGCGCGTGCCACCTGCGATGCGCCAATCGTGCCTGTGGCCCCTGCGCGGTTGTCCACGATGAACGTGGCACCACCGCCCAACTTCTCGCCCATTTTGTTAGAGAGTGTGCGGGCAATCAGATCGGTGGAACCTCCGGGTGGAAAGGGCACCACGATGGTGATGGGCTTGCTGGGCCAGGTTTGAGCCTGGGCCCAGCCTGGGCTTGTGGTTGCCAGAGCCATTCCGGCTTGAATGAGTTGTCTGCGTTGCATGTCTTATCCTTTTTGTTGTGTCAATGAAGTAGCAAGCCAGGCAGCCACAGGGAGAACGCAGGCACGTAGGTCACCAGCATCATGCAAGCTGTCAGGGCACCATAGAACGGCAGGATGGAGCGCATGACCTCGCCCACCGAGATGCCTCCAATGGCACAACCGACAGCCTGGGTGGTTCCTACCGGAGGTGTATTCAGGCCCAGCGCGCAATTGAGCAGCATCATCACGCCGAACTGCGAAGGATCCATGCCGAATTTCTGGGCAATTGGCAAGAAGATGGGTGTGCAGATCAACAGGGTGGGCGCCATGTCCAGGAAGGTTCCGAGCACGAACAAAGCCACGTTGATCATCAGGAAAATCATCCAAGGGCTTTGTGTGACGGAACTCATCAACAGCCCCGTTTGTTCCGGCACTTCATACATCGCCAGAAAATAGCCGAAAGCGTTCGAGATCCCGATCAGGAACAGCACCACACCGGTAGTCTTGCAAGCTTTGGCGCAGGACTTGATGAAGTCATTCCAGGTCAGGGAACGGTAGGCCACCCCGGTGATCAGCAAGGCCCAGAGCACGGCGGTTGCTGCCGACTCGGTGGCAGTGAAGACGCCCGACAAAATGCCCACCAGAATGATGCCCACAATCAGCAGACCTGGCAGTGCGGCCAGAAAGCTGTTGCCCACCTCACCCCAACCTGGGAAGGCACCGCGTGTGGGGTAACCCCGCTTGATCGCCACGCCGTAAGCAGCCAGCAGGTTCAAACCGGTCAGCAAGAGGGCTGGCACGACACAGGCGAGCATCATCCCCAGAACGCTCACCGACGCAATGCCTGCGGTCGCCAGCGTATACAGAATCAGGTTGTGGCTGGTCGGCATCAAGGCGCCGACCAGGGAGGCATGGGTGGTGACGTTGACCGCGTAGTCGGTGTCGTAGCCTTCCTTCTTCATCAGCGGAATCATCACAGAGCCCATTGCGGATACATCGGCAACCGGCGAGCCAGCCACGCCGCCAAACAGTGTGCAGCCCAGCACATTGGACATGCCCAGGCCGCCGCGTACATGGCCCACCAGGCTGTTGGCAAAGCGGACGATTCGCTGCGCAATGCCACCATGCAGCATCAGTTCACCCGCGAAGATAAAAAACGGAATCGCCAGGAAGGAGAACACCTGCATGCCCCCCACCATCTTCTGGAACACCACGGCCACCGGCAAACCGGCAGTGACGATGGTGGCGACCGATGACAGGCCGACGGCAAAGCCCACAGGTACACCGATCAGCAACAGCAAGCCGAAGCTCACACCCAAAACAATCAGTTCCATGCTGGCACCACTTCCTTGCCCTGAATCAGGGCGATCACATGTTCAATCGTAAAAAGCACCACCAGCACGCCGGCAATGATGAGCGGCACGTAATCCATGCTGGAGGGAATGGGCAGCATGGGTTTCTGGTCGTTCCATTTGAGCGCGGCCCAGAGGTAGCCGTTGTAGGCCATCAGGGCGCCAAAAAGGCCAACCAGTAAATGAATCACGATTTCCAGCTTCAGGCGCATGCTTTCAGGTAGCAGGCTGACGATCGAGTCCATGCCGATGTGGCCGGCGTCACGCACTCCAACGGCCAGGCCCAGTGCAGTGATGTAGAGCACCAGCAGCAAGGCCAAAGCCTCTGCCCAGGTGGGGGTGTCGTTGAAGATGTAGCGCCCAATCACCTGGTATTGCACGCAGGCGATGAGCACGATAAGGCCGGCCACCGCGAGCATCAGACTGAGCTTGGAGAGCGTGGCACAGAAGCGGGTGTACATAATTGGTGCGAATTACTTCGTGTCTTGTACGGCCTTGACCAGGCGTTTGAGGTCAGGCGTATTGGCGAACTTGTCGTACACCGGGCCCATCACATCTTGGAAGGACTTCTTGTCCACTTCCACGATTTCGGTACCGGCGGCCTTCACCATCTCGTACTCTTTCTTTTCGTAAGCTGCCCATGCCTGCCGGTTGAAGGGCACTGAAGCCTTGGCTGCTGCGCGGATCTGGTCCTGCTCTGCCTTGGGAAGCTTGTCCCAGACCACTTTGGAGAACAACAGCACTTCAGGTGCCATGGAGTGTTCGGTCTTGTTGTAGTACTTGGCAGCTTCATAGTGGCGGCTGCCAGAGCCATACGATGGGTAATTATTTTCGGCGGCGTCAATAATGCCGGTCTTCAGCGCGGTCATCACTTCGCCAAAGGGCATGGGGGTGGGGTTGGCACCCATGGCGGCGGTCAGTGCCACCCACAGGTCGGACTGTTGTACGCGGATCTTCATGCCTTTGGTGTCGGCGACCGAGCGCACGGGCTTCTTGCTGTAGATCGAGCGCGCACCCGAATCGTAGTAGGCCAGAAGAACAAAGCCTGCCGCTTCGCAATCCTTGCCGATTTCCTCACCAATGGGCCCGTCCAGCACCTTGTGCAGGTGGTCCACCGAGCGGAACAGGAAGGGCAGCACAGGGATGTTGGTTTTGGCGCAGATGGAGTTCATAGGGCTGATATTCACGCGCACCATGTCCAGCGCACCGATCTTCACCTGGTCAATGGTTTCCTTTTCGGTGCCCAGTGCGCCTTTGTTAAAGACCTTGATGCTGTTTTTGCCACCGGAGGCCTTCTTGAGCTCGTCACTCATGAATCTCACGGCGGTAACCGTGGGGTATTCGTCCGAATTGTGGATATCGGCAGACTTGAATTCCGTGGCGTAGCTCGCCATGCCAATGCCGGCCAGTAGTGTGGCGATCAAGGTGGGTACGAATTTCATGGGTGTCTCCTCTTTGAGGTGGTTTGGGTTGAATGAACCTGGGTTTAGTGAACGGGAAACTGGGTAAACAGGGGTTCGGCCATGCCTTGCACGCCGGGGTCGAGCACCAGCACCGCACCATCCAGCGCGGCATCAAAGCCGGGTGCAGGTGTGGCAGGCTGGATGGAGGTCACAAACAGGTGGCGTAACGCGGGGCCACCAAAGGCGCACATGGCGGGCTTACTCACCGCTAGGGGAATGGATTTCAACAACGCGCCTGCGGCACTGAAGCGGTGCACCATGCCGGCGTCGTTGCCACAAATCCAGTAGCAGCCCTCGGCATCGACCGCCGCACCGTCGGGGCGACCAGGAAGCGGTTGCATATCGACCCAAGGCAATTGGGGTCCCCAGGAACCCGATGCGGCGTCAAAGGTGTGGGACCAGATTTTCTGCACGCTGGGGTGCGAGTCCGACAGGTACGCGGTGCGCCCATCGGGACTGAAGGCCATGCCGTTGGGCGTGATGTAGCCCTGCAGCACCGGGCCACGCAGGCCTTGCGTGTCCAGGCAGTAAATACATCCTGCGGTGCTGGCCAGCGACATATCGCGCACCATGGTGCCTACCCAGAGGCGGCCTTGGGCATCACAGCGCCCATCGTTAAAACGCATGCCCGCCTGTGGGTGCATCACCGTGGCAAGGCAGACGATGCGCACTGTCGGTGGTACCTGCAGCTCCACCTCAAAAATGCCGCTCTCCATGGCGGCAATCACTGTGCCGCGTGTGCTCAGCGCAATGCAGCCCACGCGCTCAGGCAGCGTCCAGCTGTCCTGGGTCTGGCTGGCCCAGTCCAGCCGGCGAATGGTTCGGCCTTCAATGTCCACCCAGTACAGCGCCTGCTCGGCCACCGACCACACGGGCGATTCGCCCACGCGGTCGCGTGTGGTGGTAATGGTCCGGGCTGCGTGCATGGCTGGTCTTATTTGCCGTTCTTGTGCGCGGTCATGGGCTCACCCGCAAACAGGAAACTGCCACCCTGGTAGATCGCTGCCGGGTCGGTGATGTCGGGCTCCGGCGTGCGCGCATACACCGCTTCGCGGAACGGGTCCGAGCTGTCTTGCGGCACATAACCCACATGGCGCGCTGCGCTGTTGTCGTACCAGGTGACCGCGTTGTCGGACATACCAAAAATCGCGGTGTGGCCCAGGATGGGTGTGGTCAGGCAGGCAGTCACCAGGCGGTGCAGGTCGTCAAAGCTGAGCCAGCTGGCCAGCATGCGGCGGTCTTTGGGTTCAGCAAACGACGAGCCAATGCGCACGCAGGCGGTTTCTATGCCATAGCGGTCAAAGTACATGCGCGAGAGGTCTTCGCCAAAGGCCTTGCTTACGCCGTACAGGCTGTCCGGGCGGGCAGGGTGGTTGAGCGTAATGGTGTCGCTCTGCTTGTAGAAACCGGTCACATGGTTGGAGCTGGCAAACACCACGCGCTTCACGCCGTGCTTGCGTGCCGCTTCGTACAGGTTGTAAACGCCCAGGATGTTGGCTTGCAGGATGGGTGCGAACGGGCCTTCGACCGAGATGCCGCCAAAGTGCACGATGGCCTGGCAGCCCTTGACCGCAGCGTCCACTGCCGCCGCGTCGGCCAGGTCGGCCAGCGCAATCTCTTCGCCCGGCCGGGCAGGGCCAAAGTCGGCGCGGTCCGAGAGGCGCAGTACCTCGCAATTGGCCTTGAGCCGCTCACGCAAAGCAGTGCCCAGACCGCCTGCCGCGCCGGTCATCAGCAAAGTGTGGTGTACTTTGATGGTCATGAAATTGTTCGCTATCTTGTCAGTTGTATGTTGTCTGATGTGTTAAATTGTCGAGATCCGTTTCACCCGAGTCAAGGACTTTTCCATGGACCTAGTGCAAACCCCTAGAGCCCCTGTTGCAACATCCGCCGGTGCCGATACAGCGGACAGCCCTCGTCCGCGCCGTGCGCGCGGGCTGGTCAATGAAGTGGTGGAAAGCCTGGCAGCCAGCATCCGTGAGGGCACTATCCGACCGGGGGACAAGCTGCCCACTGAATCCGAAATCGTGGCCCGTTTTGACGTGAGTCGCACCGTGGTGCGCGAAGCCATTTCGCGCCTGCAAGCCAACCGGCTGGTGGAAACGCGCCATGGTGTAGGCACCTTTGCACTGGCGCCTCAGAGCAGCGGTAACTTCCAGATTGCGGACGTGGACTTTGCCACCGTGGCCGACGTGATTGCCCTGCTGGAACTGCGTATTTCATTGGAGACCGAGGCCGCAGGCCTGGCCGCCCAGCGCAGGACAGCGGCCAATCTGCAGGCCATGCAAACCATGCTGGATGCGTTCCAGACCTCGATCGAGGAAGACTCGGATGCGGTGCCCTCGGACTTTGCCTTCCATATGGAAGTGGCCAAAGCCACTGGCAACCGCCACTTTGCCGACCTGATGACTTACCTGGGCACCATGATCATTCCGCGTACTCGGATCAATACCGCCAGCAGTGCGCCCGAGGGGCGGCTGAACTACCTGCGCAGGGTCCACGGCGAGCACGAATACATCTTCAACGCGATTCGCAACCAGGATGTGGATGCCGCGCGGGCTGCCATGCGCACCCACCTGGCCAACAGCAAGGACCGCCTGAAAAAGTCGCAACCTGAGGCGAGTTAGTTGTATGATGTCCTACTTGTACAAGTGTCAATCTTCGTTTCAACAGCGCCCTGCAGAGGAGACCGACCTTGAATCCGACTGAATCCGGCGCCGTGCATGGCGCGCCCACCGTCACCGCCTTGCGCGTCATCCCTGTGGCAGGCCACGACGGCATGCTGATGAACCTGAGCGGTGCCCACGCGCCGTTCTTCACGCGCAATATCGTCATCCTGACCGACAGCAGTGGCAACACCGGCGTGGGCGAAGTACCCGGTGGCGAGAAGATCCGCCAGACGCTGGAAGACGCGGCCCCCTTGGTGATAGGCCAGTCGATTGGCAGCTACAACGCCATCCTCAACCGCATGCGCGAGGCCTTTGCCGCCCGTGACAGCGAAGGCCGTGGCCTGCAAACCTTTGACCTGCGCGTGGCCATCCACGCCGTCACGGCGGTGGAAAGCGCGCTGCTCGATTTGCTGGGCAAGTTCCTGAATGTGCCTGTGGCCGCGTTGTTGGGCGATGGCCAGCAGCGCAGCAGCGTGGCGGTGCTGGGCTACCTGTTCTATGTGGGCGACCGCAACGTCACCGATCTGCCCTATAGCAGCGAGCTCGACCAAGCCGACGACTGGAAGCGCCTGCGCCATGAGAAAGCTATGGACGCCGAGGGTGTGGTGCGCTTGGCCGAAGCCGCACAGGCGCGCTATGGCTTTCAGGACTTCAAGCTCAAAGGCGGTGTGCTGCGTGGCGAGGAAGAGATTGAGGCCGTGACAGCGCTGCACCAGCGCTTCCCGCAGGCTCGCATCACGCTGGACCCGAATGGCGGCTGGCTGCTCAAAGACGCGGTGCGTCTGTGCCGTGACCAGCACGATGTGCTGGCCTATGCCGAAGACCCCTGTGGCGCCGAAGGCGTGTTCTCGGGCCGTGAGGTGCTGGCCGAATTCCGCCGCGCCACCGGCCTGCTGACGGCGACGAATATGGTGGCCACCGACTGGCGCGAGCTCGCACATTCGCTGGCGTTGCAGTCGGTGGACATTCCGCTGGCCGACCCGCATTTCTGGACCATGCAGGGCTCGGTGCGCGTGGCGCAAACCTGCCAAACCTGGGGCCTCACCTGGGGTTCGCATTCCAACAACCACTTCGATGTGTCGCTGGCCATGTTCACGCACGTGGCGGCCGCCGCGCCCGGCAAGGTCACCGCGATTGACACGCACTGGATCTGGCAAGACGGCCAGCGCCTGACCCAAGCGCCACTGCAAATCGTGGGCGGGCAGATTGCGGTACCTGCCAAACCCGGCCTCGGTGTGGAGCTCGACATGGCAGAAGTGGAAAAAGCCCACCAGCTGTACTTGCAGCACGGCCTGGGCGCCCGCAACGACGCGATGGCCATGCAGTACCTGATTCCGGGCTGGAAGTTTGACCCCAAGAGCCCCTGCCTGGTACGGTAAATCGACCTATAGTCCCCATGGAATATGCGCAGTCAGCTATCAATTAAATAGCATTTTTCACCAATTGCAGCGCCAGTTTGTTGTGCCGCTCCATCAACGGGCCCAGGTCTACCGTTTCCAGATGCCCCTTGCGCACCACCACTTTGCCGTTGACGATGGTGGTGTCGGCCTGCGGGCTGGCGCACAGCAGCAGGCTGCCCACCGGGTCGTGTACCGCGCCACCGGCAAAGCCCAGGGTGTTCAGATCAAACAGCACGAGATCGGCACACATGCCCACCGCCAGGTGGCCAATGTCGCTGCGGCCCAGCACCTGCGCACCACCGCAGGTGGCGACCTTCAGCACGTCGCGGGCCGTCATCTCGGCAGGCCCCAGGTCGCAGCCAAAAAAGGTTTTGCGTTCGCCATTGGGCAAGGTGCGTTCTTCGGGCGGCTGCATGGCGCGGCCCACGCGGGCCAGCAGCAGCGCCTGACGCGCTTCGTTCACCATGTGGGCCGCATCGTTGCTGGCGCTGCCGTCCACGCCCAGACCCACGGGCACACCCGCGTTGAGCATCTTGCGGATGGGCGCTATGCCACTGGCCAGGCGCATATTGCTGCAAGGGCAGTGCGCCACGCCGGTGCGGCTGGCGGCGAACAGGCTGATACCCTCATCGTCGAGCTTCACGCAGTGGGCGTGCCATACATCGGGGCCCAGCCAGCCCAGGTCCTGCGCGTACTGCGTGGGGGTGCAGCCAAATTTCTCGCGGGAGTAGGCCAGGTCGTGGTCGTTCTCGGCCAGGTGGGTGTGCAGGCGCACGCCCTGGCCCTTGAAGCTGCGCGCCAGCAGGGCCGTCTCGCGCATCAGGTCGCGGCTTACACTGAACGGCGAGCAGGGCGCCAGCGCGACGTTCAGCATGGAGCCGAACGACGCGTCGTGGAACTGCGCGATCAGTCGCTGGCTTTCTTGGAGGATGAAATCCTCCTTTTCCACCACGCGGTCCGGCGGTAGGCCGCCCTGGCTTTGCCCCACGCTCATGCCGCCACGCGTGGCCACAAAGCGCATGCCAATCTCCGCCGCCGCTTCGATGCTGTCGTCCAGTCGCACGCCGTTGGGGTAGATGTAGAGGTGGTCGCTACTCGTCGTGCAGCCGCTCATCAGCAGCTCGGCCATGGCAATCTGGGTGCTCACCTGCACCATCTCGGGCGTGAGTCCGGCCCAGAGGGGGTAGAGCCCGCGCAGCCAGCCAAACAGCTCGGCGTTCTGAACCTCGGGAATCGCCCGCGTGAGGCTCTGGTACATGTGGTGGTGCGTGTTCACCAGGCCGGGTGTGACCAGATGGTGGCGGGCGTCGATCACCTCGTCAGCCTGCAGCGCCTCGGGCGGAACGTCGGTGGCAGGGCCGACGTATTCAATACGGTTGCCACGAATAAAAATGGACGCATGGCGCAATTCGCCCAAGGTGTCGTTTTGCGTGGCAATGGTGTGGGCGTTGTGGATCAGCAGCGTTCGCATGGGTGTGATTGTGCACAATGCAGGCAACCAGGAATTCCACGATGAACCCGACCCAAGATCCTCTGGCCTTTCTGCGGCACTTGTACGACGTGGCGGTGCGTCGCGCGCTGCCGCTGCACAACACTGCGGCGTTTTTGCCGCAACCGCCCAAAGGCCGCACCTTGGTGCTGGGCGCGGGCAAGGCCGGTGGCGCCATGGCGCAGGCGGTGGAAGCGCTCTGGCCAGCGGACGCGCCACTGTCCGGGCTGTTGGTCACCCGCTACGGTCATGTGCCAGAGCGGCCTGCCGGGCTGCCCCCGCGTATTGAGGTGGTAGAAGCCGCGCACCCGGTTCCTGATGCGGCAGGGCTGGCCGCCGCCGAACGCATACTGGCCCTGACCCAGGGTCTGACCGAAGACGATCTGGTGCTGTGCCTCATTTCCGGTGGTGGTTCATCGTTGCTGACCTTGCCCGCAGAGGGCATCACCCTGGCCGACAAGCAGCGCATCAACAAGGCCCTGCTGGAGAGCGGCGCCAACATTGCGGAGATGAATTGCGTGCGCAAGCACCTCTCGCGCATCAAGGGCGGGCGCCTGGCGGCCGCCTGCGCCCCAGCCCAGGTGGTGACCCTGCTGATCAGTGATGTTCCGGGCGACGACGCCAGCGTGATTGCCAGCGGACCCACCGTGCCCGACCCCACCACTTCCCTAGAAGCGCTATCAATTTTGAAGCGTATTGTGCAAGCTACACCTGGGCTGGAGCTCGATTCGGTATTTCAATTGCTGAAGGATGGGCATCTGGAGACGCCCAAGCCTGGCGACGCCGCGTTTGCCCGCAGCCGTGTGCACATGATTGCCACACCGCAGCAATCACTGGACACCGCGGCCGAGGCAGCACGCGCCGCAGGCCTGACCGCCTATGTGCTGAGCGACGAAATGGAAGGCGAGTCGCGCGAAGTGGGCAAGGTGCACGCGGCGCTGGCCCGTGCGGTTGCCCGGCATGGCCAGCCTTTTGCGCGGCCCTGTGTCATCCTGAGCGGTGGCGAAACCACTGTCACCGTGCGCCCCCGCCAGCCAGGCGTACCCCGTGGACGCGGCGGACGTGCGGGAGAGTTCTGCATGGGGCTGGCGCAGGCGCTGCAGGGCCAGCCCGGTGTCTACGCGCTGGCGGCTGACACCGATGGCATTGACGGCGTGGAAGACAACGCCGGTGCCTTCGTTTCACCCGATACCCTGGAAATGGCCACCCGCAAAGGCCTCAAAGTAGCGGATTTTCTAGATCGCAATGACGCCTATGGCTTCTTTGACGCGCTGGATGCACTGGTGGTCACGGGGCCAACCCATACCAATGTGAACGATTTCCGGGCGATTCTGGTGCTTTGACACTCATTTAGCGAAGTTTGATTTTTCTCAAGGTCGGGACAGCGCGGTCGCGGCAAAGTCGTGCCCATGCTTGCGAATCCCTCTACGCTTTTCAAAACCCATACTCCGGAGTCTGCGGGTGTGGGTACGGTGCTGTTGCGGCGCTCTGTGGCGTCGGATGCAGCCATCTTCATCGAGTCAGGCCGCGTGGCGCTGGGTATTGCCAGTGCCGAGCCAGCGCTTGCAGGGGCGCCTGCCGGCAACGGGCTGGAGCACCAGCTTGGCGTGGTCGAAGGGCCCGCCTGGCTGGAGGCCAATGCTGCGGTTTTGAACCTGCCCAGTGCCATGGATGCCGTGGCCGAGACAGAAGTTGTTCTGCGTCGGGTACCCCTGAACGAATTCCGTGAAACATTGACGGGTGGATCGCCTGCTGTGAGTGCCGTGCTGGCCGACGTGGCGCGTGCGCACCGCCAGCAAACTGAATTGGCGGTCAGTCGCCTGTCCAAAGACGCTGAAGCACGGTGTGCTGAATGGCTGCTGCGCCATGCGCAAAACAGTGACAAGGGTGTCTGCCTGGTGCAATTGCAGCAGCGCAAGCGGCTGATCGCGGCACAACTCGGTATTGCCCCCGAAACACTGTCGCGGGTTTTGCGCCATTTGCGTGAACGCAGCCTCATCAGCGGCTCGGGCCGTACGGTCAACCTGGTGGACCCTTCGGGTCTGCGCTCGCTCGCTGGCGTCTGAGTACTCGGCCTGTACGCTCAGGCCGTACAGCGCTGTCGTAAAAACTGCCCCGCGACAAAAAGGTCGCGCTCAATCGCACGTCGTGCCGCGCCGGCATCACCCGCATCCAGCGCGCGCATCACGTCGTTGTGCGCGTCATTCAGAACCTTCGGCGCGGACGCGTCTTCAAACAGCTGGTTGGACAGCGGGCCTACTTTGAGCCACACCGTCTCTATCAGCTGCATCAGCGTGGGGGAGCCCGACGCGCGGTATAGCCGTACATGGAATGCTTCGTTCGCATCCAGGTAGGCCTTGGCGTCAACCTGCTGCAGCGCCTTGTCCATGGCGCGCAGGAGTACCCGCAAGGCTGTGCGGTCATCAGGCGTCAGGCGCAATGCACCACGCTCGGCAGCTTCGCCTTCGAGCAGCAGGCGGTTCTGCAGCACATCATCAAACTCGGCCCGCGAGAGTCGGGGCACGGCCGCACCGGCATTGGGAATGTTGGTGAGGGCACCCTCGGCGGCCAGGCGTTGTAGGGCCGCGCGCACCGGCATCACACCCACGCCCAGCTCGGCGGCCACATCTCGGATTTTCAACCGTTCGCCGGGCAAAAATTTGCCCACCGTCACCCACTGGCGCAGTGTGGCGTAGGTGTCGTCCTGCTGGGTGGTGGTGGGTTTTGCGGCGGCTTTGGGCATGGGCGGATTATGCAGACCCGCTTTCAGGTTGAGGTCAGTTGGGTCAGCACCGCATCAAACGCTGTCAGCAGACTTTGCACATCGTCCTGTGAAGTGGCCGGGCAGGCCAGCAGCATATTGTGAAACGGCGTGATCATCACGCCACGGTTGAGCAGGCCCAGGTGAATCAGTTGCTCCAGCCCGGGGTCCAGCAATGCATCGGCTTTACTACCGTTGCGCGGTGGCGTGGGCCCAAACTGGAATTCGCAGCGCGCGCCCACCTGCGTCACGCACCAGGGAAGACGGTGGCGGGCAATGCAGTCGCGCAGGCCCTGCGCAATTTGGCTGCAGGTGCGCAACATGTGTGCAAAGGCGGCATCGGTAGCCACTTTGCCCAGCGTGGCGCGCACGGCGGCCATGGCCAGCATATTGGCAGTCAGTGTGGTACCGATGCCGGAGTGACCCGGTGGCGCATCGCGCTTGGCCTGCATGGCGCGCTGTGCCAGTTCGGCACTGAAGCCATAGATGGCACAGGGCACGCCGCCGCCAATGGGCTTGCCAAACACCAGCGCGTTGGGTTGCAGTCCATGGGCTTTGGCGTAGCCGCCGGGGCCGCTGCTGAAAGTATGGGTTTCGTCCAGGATCAGCATGGCGCCGTGCTGGCGGATTAAGCCTTGCGCTTGCGTCCAGAAGCCGTTGTCCGGCAGCACCATGCCGATATTGGTCATTACCGGCTCAGCCAGCACGCAGGCAATGTCGCCGCCCTGTAGCGCGGCTTCCAGCGCGGTCAGGTCGTTGAACTCCACCACCACCGTGTGCTCGGTGAGGTCGTGTACCTGGCCCAGCAGGCTGTCGCGTTGCTGAGCCTTGCCGTGGACCAGGTCCACAAACACATCGTCCACCGTGCCGTGGTAGCAGCCGTTGAAGACCAGCAGCTTCTTGCGCCCCGTGGCCGCGCGCACCCAGCGCAGCAGAAAACGGTTGGCGTCACTGGCCGTCATGGCGCTTTGCCACACCGGCAGACCAAATCGCCGCGCCAGTTCTTCGCCCACCCAGGCTGCGTCCTCGGTGGCCAGCATGGTGGTGCAACCTCTGGACATCTGCTCCTGCACCGCGTGCACCACCGGTGCGGGGGCATGGCCAAACATGGCGCCGGTGTCACCCAGGCAAAAGTCCACCAGCGTGTGGCCATCCACATCGGTCACATGGGCGCCCTGGGCATGGGCGACGTGCAGGCCAAAGGGGGTGGACCAGTCGTTCATCCAGTGCAGCGGCACGCCAAATAGCCAGTGTGGTGCACAGCGCTGGGCCAGCGCCTGGGATACAGGGTGGTTCGCGATAAAACGTTCGCGCTCGGTACGGGCAAAGCGGGCCAGTGCGTCGTGCGACAGGCCGGTGCGGGTGGTGGATGTCATGGCTTTTCTCCTTACACCAGCAGCAACAAGTGCTCGCGCTCCCAGGAACTGATCACGCGGTTGTAGGTGGCGTATTCCAGTTCCTTGACGGCGCAAAACGCGCTGACAAACTCGGGCCACAGCACCTCGGCGAGCGCATCGCAGCTGCGCATGCGTTTGATGGCGTCTTCCAGGTGGTTGGGGAGTTCGAAGTCCAGGTCCCACGCGCTGCTGTGCATCGGGTCGGTGGGGGTGATCTTCCCCACCATGCCGAGGTAGCCGCAGGCGAGCGTGGCCGCCATGGCCAGGTAGGGATTCACGTCCACACCGGGCACGCGGTTTTCCACGCGGCGGTTCTCTGGGGTCGATTTGGGAACGCGGATACCGCAGGTGCGGTTGTCATACCCCCACTGCACATTGATAGGCGCCGACATGAAGCGCGACAGGCGCCGGTACGAGTTCACATAGGGCGCCAGCATGGGCATGACCTGCGGCACATACTTTTGCAGCCCGCCGATGTAGTGCGTGAACAGGTCGCTGGCGCTGCCATCGGCTTTGGAGAAGATGTTGCGGCCGGTGTCTGCGTCCACCAGGCTCTGGTGAATGTGCATGGCGCTGCCAGGCTCCCGCTCCATGGGCTTGGCCATGAAGGTGGCAAAAATGCCGTGGCGCAGCGCCGTCTCACGCACCGTGCGTTTGAACAGAAACACACGGTCTGCCAAGTCCATCGGGTCGCCGTGTGAGAAGTTGATTTCCATCTGGCCCGCACCCGCCTCGTGGATCAGCGTTTCCACGCCCAGGCGGTGTACTTCACAAAACTGCGAAAGCTCCATGAAGAAGGGGTCAAAGTCGTTGACCGCGTCGATGGAGTAGGACTGGCGCCCGGCCTCGGGCTTGCCTGTGCGCCCCAGCGGCGGCTGCAAGGGCTCGTGCGGATTCTGCTGGCGCGCCACCAGGTAGAACTCCATCTCGGGTGCGACGACGGGTTTCCAGCCCTGCTTTTCATACAGGCTCACCACATGGCGCAGCACGCTGCGCGGCGACAGGCGTACCGGTGAGCCGTCAAATTCGTGGCAGTCGTGGATCACCACCGCCACCGGCTCGGCCGCCCAAGGCACCACGCGCGCGGTGCGCACATCGGGCAGGCACACCATGTCGGGGTCGGTCTCGCCCACATAGGGACCGTTGTCAGGTTGCTGGCCGTTGACCGTGTTGAGCAGCACGCTCTTGGGAATGCGCATCTCGCCGGCCGACAGATACAGGTCTTTGGGCAGGATCTTGCCGCGGGCAATGCCCGTCATGTCGGGGATGACGCACTCCACTTCGTGGATGCGGTTCTGGATCAGAAACTGGGTGATGGA
>JAGWUS010000005.1 GCA_028868305.1 Burkholderiales bacterium
GGTACCCGCTTCACACCCGCCAAGCACGCGAAACAGCAATCGCCCTACCGCCACCTGCTCAAACCCAAGGCCGGCGGCATTGCGCTGGCACTCGACGCGATGGGCTCCAGGTTCCAGGCCATCCTGGACGTGACCATCGTCTACCCGGATGGCACACCGAGTTTTCCGCAATTCCTGACCGGGAAGATGCGGCGCGTGATCGTGCGGGTGCGCAAGCTGCCCATTCCTGCCCACCTGGTGGGCGGCGACTACGCCAACGACCCGGCCTTTCGCGAGGCGTTTTCGCAATGGGTGCAGCAGCTCTGGCGCGACAAGGACGCGCAGATCGGCAGTCTGCTGTCCCAGGCAGGGAATTGATTCGCGCCCGGGCCAGACGCGTACAAAGTAAAAACGTCGCGGTTACTGCGATGACTGCGGTTTGCGCCCCGTGACGGCGTGGGCGCGCGCTGTCACGGTGACTGGGCCTTGCGCGTTGTCAAACTGGCCGTGCACGGCCCGCTTCAGCACTTCCATTTCATGTGCTTCCAGGCTCGCCAGGCTGGCCTGCACGGAAGGCCCCATCAGGGCGATCCTCCAGTAATCCTCAAAACTGGAAAAGCTGCGCTGCACGGTCAGCACCTGGGTTTGCACGTCGACGAATCCAGCCTCTTGCCAGAGCGCCGGCAGCAGGTCGAGGTTGGCCGCATGCGGGCTTGGCGGCAAGATCGGGCTGCGTCCGACGGAAGGCAGACCCGCCTGCATTGCCGCCCATGGAAAACCACCGCCCATCAGGTCCCAGCCATAGGCACTGGCCCGGCCACCGGGCTGCACAACACGCGCCATTTCCGCCACACCGCGCGACGGTTCGGGAACGAAAAAGATGACCAGCGCCATGACGGCGTGGTCCACACTCTGGTCCGGCAACGGCAACGCCATCGCATCGCCCTGCTGGAACCGTGCCGTGCCACCGGGGAAACGGGTCTGCGCAAAGGCCAGCTGCTGGGGCGACGGGTCCACGCCCAGCACGCTGGCCGGCGCGCAGCGGCGCATCAGAAGGTCGGTGAAGGCGCCATTGCCGCAACCCACATCGACCCAGCGCTGTTGCGTTGAAGGCTGCAGCCAGTCCAGGAACCGGTCACCGACCAGTTGGCTCCACACGCCCATGTAGTGCTCGTAGGCGGCGCCATCGTCAAAACGGATTGAGGTATCAGACATAGCGGCTATTTTCCGCTCAATCCCATAGACCGTGTAATTACTTCTTTCATGATCTCGTTGGTGCCGCCGTAAATGCGCTGCACGCGTGCATCGGCGTAGGCGCGGGTGATCGGGTATTCCCACATGTAGCCGTAGCCACCGTGCAATTGCACGCACTCGTCCATCACCTTGCATTGCAGGTCGGTGGTCCAGTACTTGGCCATGCTGGCCGTCGCGGTGTCCAGCTTGTCGTCACAAATCAGCTCGCAGCACTTGTCGACAAACACGCGCGCGACCTGCACCTCGGTCTGCAGCTCGGCCAGCGTGTAGCGCGTGTTCTGGAACGCGGCAACGGGCTGGCCGAACACCTTGCGCTCCTTCACGTAGTCGACCGTCCAGTCAATCGCGGCCTGCGCCGAGGCGACCGCGCTGATGGCGATCTGCAGTCGCTCCCACGGCAGTTGTTCCATCAGGCAGATAAAGCCCTTGTTCTCATAGGCTGCGCCGCCCAGCAGGTTTTCGGCGGGAATCCTGACGTTGTCGAAGAACAGCTCGGACGTGTCCTGTGCCTTCATGCCCATCTTCTTCAGGCGCTTGCCAACGCTGAAGCCCGGCATGCCGCGCTCCACCAGCATCAGGCTCGTGCCCTTGCCGCCTGCGGCGGGGTTGGTCTTGGCGACAACGATCACCAAGTCGGCGTGCCAGCCGTTGGTGATGAAGGTCTTGCTGCCGTTCAAGAGATAGCTGCCATCGGCCTGCTGGATCGCGGTGGACTTGATGCCTTGCAAGTCGGAGCCGGCTGCCGGCTCGCTCATGGCGATGGCGCCAATCATTTCGCCGCTGGCAAGCCGAGGCAGGTACTTGGCCTTTTGCTCAGGCGTACCGTAGTGCAGGATGTACGGCGCGACGATTTCGCTATGCAGGCTGAAGCCGATGCCGGTGACGCCCGCGCGCGCGATCTCTTCAAACTGGATCACCGAGAACAGCTTGTCGGCCTCGGAGCCGCCGTACTCCTCAGGCATGGACATGCACAGAAAGCCGTTTTCACCGGCCTTGGTCCAGACCGCGCGGTCCACATAGCCCTGCTCTTCCCAGTCGGCATGGAAGGGAACGATCTCCTTTTCGACGAACTTGCGGAAGCTGTCGCGGAAGGATTCGTGGTCGGAGGAGAAAAGGGTTCTGTCGATCATGGCGGTCACCTGAGGGGTTATTTTTACAAAGCAAATGCTTGGTAAAAAGAATATACTGCATCCAGCGCCGTCCGCGGCATGCGTTTTCACCCATATTTCCATTCCACCGGAGTTTTCCCATGACCGAAGCCTATGTGTTCGACGCGATCCGCACGCCCCGCGGCAAGGGCAAAAAAGACGGCAGCCTGCACGAAGTCAAACCCGTCACGCTGTTGGCCGGCCTGCTGACCGACCTGCAGCAGCGCCACCAGTTCGACACCGCGCGCGTGGACGACGTGGTGATGGGCGTCGTCTCGCCCGTGGGCGACCAGGGCTCGGTCATCCCCAAGGTGGCCGCGCTGAAGGCCGGCTGGGATTTCCAGGCGGCCGGCGTGCAGATCAACCGCTTCTGCGCATCGGGCCTGGAGGCCGTCAACATGGCTGCGCAGAAAGTGCGCTCGGGCTGGGAAGACCTGGTGGTGGCCGGTGGCGTGGAAAGCATGAGCCGTGTGCCGATTGGTTCGGACGGGGGGGCCTGGGCCATGGACCCCGAAACCAATTCGCAAACCGCATTTGTGCCCCAGGGCATTGGCGCCGACCTGATTGCCACGCTGGAGGGGTTCAGCCGCGCCGATGTGGATGCGTTTGCCCTCGAATCGCAAAAGCGCGCCACCGCCGCGCAAACCGCTGGCTACTTTGACCGTTCGGTCATGCCGGTGAAAGACTTTCTGGGCCAGACCATTCTGGCCAAAGACGAATTCATCAAGCCCAACACCACACTGGAAGGCCTGGCTGGCCTGAAGCCCGCGTTCGAGCAGATGGGTGCCATGGGTTTTGACCAGGTCGCCCTGACCCGCTACCCGCAGGTGGAGCGCATTTTCCACGTGCACCACGCAGGCAACTCGTCCGGCATCGTGGACGGTGCAGCTGCCGTATTGATCGGCAATGAAGCCGCAGCCAAGGAGCACAAACTCACGCCACGCGCCCGCATTGTGGCCACTGCACTCAGTGGCGCCGATCCCACCATCATGCTGACCGGCCCCATGCCTTCGGCCCGCAAGGCGCTGGCAAAAGCGGGACTGAGCATCAACGACATCGACCTCTTTGAGGTGAATGAGGCGTTTGCCGCCGTGGTTATGCGCTTTATGAAGGAGATGAAGGTTCCCCACGACAAGGTCAACGTGAACGGTGGCGCCATCGCCATGGGGCACCCGCTGGGCGCCACCGGTGCCATGATTCTGGGTACGCTGATTGACGAGCTGCACCGCCGCAAACTGCGTTACGGCCTGGCCACGCTGTGCGTGGGCGGTGGCATGGGCATTGCCACCATCGTCGAGCGAATTTAAGCCAAATCGGCCTCAAGCCCCCGAATAACCTGCACAAACAGCTCCTAATTCAATAGCACTTCATTCCGGTGATCACCATGAAAACGATTCAATACACCCTGCAGGATGGCATTGCCACCGTCACCTTTGACGAGCCCAACTCGCCGGTCAACACCATGTGCCTGCAGTGGCAGGACGACCTGAACGCGCTGGCGGCGCAAATCGCTGCCGACAAGGAGGCCATCAAAGGCATTCTGCTGACGTCTGCCAAATCCACCTTTTTTGCCGGCGCCGACCTCAAGGCCACCATGCGCCTCAAGCCTGCGGATGCTCCGACGGTCTACGTCGAGATCGAACGCCTCAAGAAGAACTTCCGCACCATCGAAACCCTGGGCAAACCGGTTGTCAGCCTGCTCAATGGCACGGCACTGGGGGGCGGCTGGGAAGTGGCGCTGCTGGGCCACCACCGCATTGCCATCGACGACCGCAAGATCCAGTTCGGCCTGCCCGAAGTCACGCTGGGCCTGCTGCCTGGCGCCAGCGGCGTGACCAAGATGACCCGCCACCTGGGCCTGATGGGTGCACAACCCTATCTGGTGGAGGGCAAGCTTTTCTCCCCTGCAGAGGCCAAGGGCCTGGGCCTGGTGCACGATATGGTCGCCCCCGGCGGGAACGCCGCTGCCGAGATGCGCACCAAAGCATTGGCCTGGATTGCTGCCAATCCGACCGCCCAGCACCCCTGGGAAGCCAAGGGCTACAAGGTACCCGGTGGCCTGCCTTCCAATCCTGCCGTAGCCCAAATGCTGCCCGTGGTGCCTGCGGTCATTAAGAAACAGACCCGCGGCCTGTACCCCGCGCCGGAAGCCATCATCGCCTGCATGGTCGAAGGCCTGCAGGTGGACCTGGACACTGCCCTGCGCCTGGAAAGCCGCTATCTGGCCAAGCTCATGACTGGCATTAACGCCAAGGCCATGATCAACACTTTCTTCTTTAACCTCAACGCCATCAAGAGCGGACAGAGCCGCCCAGCTGGCGTGCCCCGCTACAAACCTGCCAAGGTGGGCCTGCTGGGCGCGGGCATGATGGGTGCCGGTATTGCCTACTCGCAAGCCGCCAAGGGCATTGCCACCGTTCTCAAGGATGTGAGTCAGGAGAAAGCCGATCTGGGCAAGAGCTACAGCGCCAAGATCACCCAGGGCCGCGTGGACAAGGGCCGCATGAAGGCCGAGGACCAGCAGAAGATTCTGGATCTGATCCAAACCACCGCCGACGTGGCCGACCTCAAAGGCTGCGACCTGATCATCGAAGCCGTGTTCGAGAACCGCGAGCTCAAGGCCAAGGTCACCCAGGAGGCCGAACCCATGCTGGCACCCGGTGGTTTCTTCGCGTCCAACACCTCCACCCTGCCGATTTCCGGCCTGGCCACCGCCAGTGCAACCCCCGAAAAATTCATCGGCATCCACTTCTTCAGCCCGGTGGACAAAATGAAGCTGGTAGAAATCATCAAAGGCAAAGCCACCAATGATGAAACCGTGGCGCGCGCCTACGACTACGTGCAGGCCTTGGGCAAGTTCCCCATCGTGGTGAACGATTCGCGTGGCTTCTTCACCAGCCGCGTGTTTGGCACCTTTGTGATGGAAGGCGCGGCCATGCTGGGCGAAGGCATTCCCGCCGCCGCGATTGAAAACGCCGGCATTCAGGCCGGCATGCCGGTTGGCCCGCTGGCCGTGATTGACGAGACCGCGCTGACCCTGAGCCTGCATGTCATGGAGCAGACCCGCAAGGACTACGAGGCCGAGGGCAAGACCTACACCGCAACACCTGGTGAGTTGATCATCGAAAAAATGGTGCGCCAGCACAATCGCCCCGGCCGCGCCGGTGGCGGTGGTTTCTACGAGTACCCGACCGAAGAACAGGCAAAAAAAGGTGCGAAGAAATTCCTCTGGCCCCAACTTCACGCGCTGTTCGAGAAGAGCAGTGTGCAGTGGGACATCACCGACCTCAAGGACCGCCTGCTCTACCGCCAGGCCGTGGAAACTGCGCGCTGCCTGTCGGAAAACGTGCTCACCACCGTGCACGACGCCAACATCGGCTCCATCTTCGGCATTGGCTTCCCTGCCTGGACCGGTGGCGCCATGCAGTTCATTTATGGCATGGGTATTGAGGCCTTCGAGAAGCGTGCCGATGAATTGGCAGCGCGGTATGGCGCAGGCTTTGTTTTGAGCGATGATGTCAGGGCGGCAATTCGCAAATACCAACCCCGATACTGATTCTGTTTGCGCAACACCTACTGCCAACAGAAAGGAACCCCATGCTGGCTCGCCTGCTGCGAAACATGATCCTGATGCAGGTCCTGCTGGGTGCTTGCCTGGGCTACTGGCTGGGCCGCGACAGCACCTGGCCTGCCCTGACCGCCCTGATAACGGCTGTAGTCCTGCCGTTTTTCAGCATGCTGCTGGTCGATACCTACAGTGCGCTGCGTTCGCGTGGTGCGGAGCCCATGGGTAAGTGGTGGCGCGCCCTCTTCGGCGAGTACCGGGCGGGTTTTATCGTTTTCCTGTTTCGCCAGCCCTGGTCTCGCCAGCCCCCGGTGGTCCTGCCCCCCATCACCGGTACGGCCCGGGTTCCCGTGGTGCTCATCCATGGCTACATGTGCAACCAACGCATCTGGGACGATATCTCCAGCGCGCTGCGCCAGCGCGGACATACCGTGGTGGCCGTCAATCTGGAACCCCTGTTCACCTCTATTGATCGCTACGCACCCATTGTGGAGGCTGCAGTGGACGAACTGTGCCGCACTACGGGCGCACACCAGGTTGCGCTGGTTGGTCACAGCATGGGCGGGTTGGCTATACGTGCGTGGATCCGCCTGCACGGCACCGGCCGGGTCGCACGGGCCATGACGCTGGGCACACCCCACCAGGGCACAAAAATTGCCAGCCACGTCCACTCAACCAACGGCAAGCAAATGGTCTGGAAAAGCCGCTGGCTGGCTGCACTGGAGGCCTCGGAAACGGATGCCATCCGCGCCCTTTTCCGGATTGCACTGACCCCACAAGACAACATTGTCTTCCCCCAGCGTGAGCAGGTGATGCCCGGGGTTGTACCCCAGGTCTTCGAAGGTCTGGGCCACGTGCAGTTGTGCCTGGCGCCCGAGGTGATCCAGTGGGTGGCCCAGCAACTCGAACTGCTACCGCATGCAGGCACTTGACGCGCACGCCCTGCCATCCAACCTGCGCTCTTACGCGGGCATCCTGTGGCATCGCCGTGCCGGTCTGCAGGACCCGGCCGCCATGCCACGCATTGAACGCTCCCTGGCGGATGTTGCACTGCAGCCGGACTGGCTGAAAGCCTACCGCACCTGCGTCGGACTGCCAGCGGCACAAGATCGTGCCTACACCCCCATGCCACCGTTGGCGCTGCAAATTGCCGCAGCTCCGCTACATCTTGCCATCCTGGCGGACCCACAATTTCCATTCAAGGCGCTGGGTCTGGTGCATACAATTCAGCGCGTGGTGCAAACCCGCGCACTGGAAGCGCAACAGCGCCTGCATCTGCGGGCCTACACCACCCGGGCGCAATGGGCACGCCGAGGCATGACCTTTGACCTGGTGACCGAGGCCCTGCACCAGGGTGAGGTGGTGTGGCGCGGTGAAACCACGGCCCTTGCCATTGGCATGGCACTCGGCGCACCGGCAACGGCAGGCATTGCCGTGCCATCCGCAGAGGTCCTTCCGCCCGATGCGCCCTGGAAACAGATACTGCAGGCAACGGTCCCCGAGCCACTGGGACGGCGCTATGCCGCCATCGCCGGCGATCGCAACCCGATTCATCAGCATGCCCTGCTGGCACGTCCGTTTGGCTTTCCGCAGGCCATCATCCATGGCACCTGGACGCTGGCCCGCGCGCTGGCCGCAGCGGATCTGCCGGATACGCCAGGCTATTCGCTGCAGGCCCACTTTCGCAAACCGGTCAGTCTGCCTTCCCGTATCGTGGTGTGGGCAAGGCGCGCCGCAGGACAGGATGCGCTTCAGGTGCGCAGTGAAGATGGCTCGACAACGCACCTCACAGTGACGATCATTGAAAATGATGCTATTAAAAAGGACCAGGCATGACACGCATCAAGCGACTCAAGGCTTCACTCACACAGTTTCCCGATATTGCAGTGCCCTCGGGCTGGCTGCTGGCCAGTGAGCCGCGCGTTTTCTGGGAGTACATGGCCGGGGTCACCATGTTGGGCGTCGTAAAACGCATCGCCCCGCGTGGCGACGGGCACCCGGTGCTGGTGATTCCGGGGCTGGGTGCCTCGGATTTGTCTACTGCACTGCTGCGCCGCTTTCTGGATGACCTGGGCTACACGACCTATCCCTGGGCCCAGGGGCGCAACCGCGGGCTCAAGGACCACATCACCTCGGCCATGCTGGCCCGCATGCAGCAAATCCATGGCAGTCACCAGCAGAAAGTGAGCATCATTGGCCAGAGCCTGGGCGGCGTGTTTGCGCGTGAACTGGCCAAGGCGGCACCACAGGCTGTGCGCCAGGTAATCACACTGGGCTCCCCCTTCACCGGGCACCCGCTGGCGTCCACTGGCACCCGTCTGTATGAATGGCTGTCCGGTGACAACCTGGAAGACATGGACTTCAGCCAGCACCTCGAAATCAGGATCAAACCTCCGGTACCGACCACGTCGGTTTACAGCAAGCTCGATGGTGTGGTGGCCTGGCAATGTTCGATTGAGGACGAGCAGCCCGAAGGCGAAAATATTCACCTGCGCGGCAACACCCATTGCGGGATGGCCAGCAGCCCCAGTGCGCTTTACCTGCTGGCCGAACGGCTCGCCCAACCCGAGAAACACTGGAAAACCTTCAAACCCAAAGGCCTGGGAAGGGTGTTCTACGGTACCAAAGACCACGCACCATGACCGATCTTATAGTCCGCAAACTTCTTATCGACCTGAACACGCCATTCCCGGCGCGCTGGAATGGTGGCGACGCCTTTCGCTCGGCGTTCTTCAGCGCACTGTCCATGAGCTTCCCGCTGGGTGAACAGTACTTCATGGACTCGGTGCGCGCCGGTATCAAGCAGTTGCCCCCGGCCGAGCAGGAGCGGCTGGCCACCGAAGTGCAGGGCTTTGTCGGCCAGGAGGCCACCCACCGCCGCATCCATGCGCTGTTCAACGGGCACCTGGAAAAAATGGGATTCGTCAATGCTCTGGAGCCACGCGCCGCCAGGCGCATGCAGGCTGCCGCCCACATGGATGTGCGCATCCACGTGGCCGCCACCGCCGCCACCGAGCACCTTACCGCCATCTTCGCGGAGTGGATGCTCAGCCACCCCGAAGCCCTGGAAGGCACAGAACCGCGCCTGCAGACACTGTGGCTATGGCATGCGGCGGAAGAATCCGAACACCGCAGTACCGCATTTGATGTTTACAAGGCCCTGGGGGGCAGCCATGAATGGCGAATCCGGCTGTTCCGTTACATCACCACTACTTTTTTCCTGGACATCACCCGGCAGACGGTACGCAACTTGTGGCACGACGGCAGTCTGTTCCGATGGAGCACCTGGCGTAGCGCCTGGCAGTTGCTGCTGTCGCCCTCAGGCATGTTCCGGAGCAACTACGCACAATGGAAAGCCTACAAGGCGCCCGACTTTCACCCCCGCCAGCAGGACGACGCCCTGTCCAGAGCCTGGCTGCAAAACAACAGCGACCAGTTCGTGCCCGTAGGCCCGCGCGCCTGACAGCCTGACCGGAGGCCCCCCATGCACGCACTGAGCCCAACCGATTCCGCCTTCATGTGGCTGGAAACCCGCAACCAGCCCATGCATGTGGCCGGACTGAATATCTACACGCCGCCCGCGGGGTCCAGCCACGACTATGTGGCCGCCCTGCTGGCCGACTGGCGCAAGCACCTGACCGCCAGAGCCCCCTTTAACCAGCGCCCGGTCTTCAAGCTCGGCCTGTGGTACTGGGACGAAGACAAGGACTTTGACCTGGATTACCACCTGCGCCACCTGGCCCTGCCCAAGCCCGGGCGCATCCGCGAATTGCTGGCCATGGTGTCGCGCCTGCATGGCAACCTGATGGACCGCAACCGCCCGCTGTGGGAGTGCTATGTGATTGAAGGGCTACCGTGCGGCCGTTTTGCCATCTACACCAAAATCCACCACGCCCTGATCGACGGCGTAACCGGCGCACGCATGATGGTGGAGAGCCTGTCCTCCACGCCGCAAGGCTACAAGCAGCCGCTGTGGGCTGGCGACTTTGGCAAACACCCCACCGCCCGCCAGCACACGCGCCCCCAGGGCTTGCTGCAGCAAATCCTTGAACTGGCCAAGGCAGGCAGGGAAATCCTGCCAGGCGTCGGCGCAAGCATCTGGGACATGGTGCGTGCCCAGGTGGAAGAAACGGCCCATGCCATGCCGTTCCAGGCACCCCCCACACCCTTCAATGTGGAAATTTCCGGCTCGCGCCGCTTTGCCGCCCAGACGTATTCACTAAGCCGGTTCAAGCGCATTGGCCAAGCCACAGGGGCCACGATCAATGATGTGACGCTGGCCATTTGCGCCGGTGCCCTGCGCAGATATCTGGAGCCGCAAAAAGCCCTGCCACGCAAGCCCCTGGTCGCCATGGTGCCGGTCTCATTGCACGGAGAAACAGACCAGGGCGGCAACCAGGTGTCCCTGCTGCTGGCCAAGCTGGGCACGCATATCCAGGATCCGCTCAAGCGTCTGGCCAGCATCGTCAAATCAACAGGCGAGGCCAAAAAGCGGCTCTCCACCATGCCACGGCTGCAAAAGTTGGCGCATGGTGCCACCGCCATCTCCGGCATGGGCCCGGCCATGGTGACCGGCGCTGCGCGCAAGTACCCCCCCTTCAATCTGGTCATCTCCAACGTGCCCGGCCCGCGCGAGGACCTGTACCTGGACGGCTCGCATCTGGACGAGGTATACCCGGTGTCCATTCCCACGCATTACCTGGCGCTCAACATCACGATCAGCGGTTATGGCGACAACCTGGGCTTTGGCTTTATTGCCTGCCGGCGCTCGGTGCCATCGCTGCAGCGCATGCTGGACTACACCGACCAGTCGATTGCCGAACTGGAAACGGCCGCTGGCCTCGCGACTGCTCCGAAAGCACCGGCCAAAGCCAGAGCAAAGCGCAGTGCGACTGCAAAGCGGGCCTGAGCAGGTACAGTGCTGGCTTGCACCGCACTCGCCACATGATAAACACAGCGTCCCTCACATCCAAGCCCACCAGCAGGCCCCGCCCCGGTTCCAAAACCGACCTGTTTTATTCTTTTTCGCTTCTGGCCTTGCAGGGCTTTGGTGGCGTGCTGGCCGTGGTCCAGCGCGAACTGGTAGAAAAGAAGCAATGGCTGACGCTGGACGAGTTTGTCGAAGACTGGGCCGTAGCCCAGATCCTGCCTGGCCCCAATGTGGTCAACCTCTCGCTGATGATTGGTGACCGCTATTTCGGCATGCGCGGTGCCCTTGCGGCGCTGGCCGGCATGCTGACCTTTCCGCTGCTGATCGTGATTGCACTGGCCGCCCTGTTTGCCGGCATTGCCGACATGCCCCAGGTGCAGGGCGCGTTGCGCGGCATGGGTGCCGTGGCTGCCGGGCTGATCACCGCCACTGGCCTCAAACTGATTGCTGCCCTGAAGGGAAACCCGATGGGAACCCTCGTCTGCTGGGCGTTCGCCGCGCTGACTTTTGCAGCCATTGGACTGCTGCGACTGCCACTGGCTTGGGTACTGCTGGTGGTGGGCGGTGCCGCCTGCGCCTGGACATTCCGTCAACTGGGCCAGATACCTGCGCGGAGCACCCAGCCATGACGCTGACCGCAGTCGACTGGTTGTCCTTGTGGGTTCATTTCCTGTCGCTGTCGCTGCTGGCGGTCGGCGGGGCCATCACTACCGCACCCGATATGCACCGCTACCTGGTGCAAGACCAGCACTGGCTGACCGGCAGCCAATTCACTTCGTCCATCGCACTGGCGCAGGCTGCACCAGGCCCCAATGTGCTGTTTGTCGCACTCATGGGCTGGAATGTGGGTGTGAACGCCGCGGGTGGTCTGAGTACGGGCTGGCTGGCCTGGGGCTATGGTCTATTGGGCGTGGCCCTATGCATGCTGGGCATCATGCTGCCCAGCACCACCCTCACCTTTGCGGCAGCCCGCTGGGGCCACCAAAACCGCGACAAGCGTGTGGTGCGCGCATTCAAGCAAGGCATGGCGCCCATCGTGATTGCGCTATTGATTGCCACTGGCTGGATTCTGGCCGCCAGCCATGGCAGCTTTGCGGACCACTGGCGCCTGTGGCTGGTGACTGCCGTTGCCACCCTGCTGGTGTGGAAAACCCGCCTGCACCTGCTGTGGCTGCTGGGCGCGGGTGGCATCCTGGGCTGGATGGGCTGGGTTTAAGCGCTGCGTCGCTGCAGCCATGCCCATACCACCACCGCAGCAAACGCAAGAAGACACAGCCACTTGAGGCTGGCACACACCCCTGCCAGGGTGTAAATCCAGGCTGCCGCGCTGGCGTCGGGGGCGGTCAGCCACCAGTGCAACAGGTTTTCTGCAGCATCGGCACAAGCAGCCAGTGGCAACACCAGGGCAAGCTTCCACCGGGCTGCGCCTGAAAACCGCGCAAACACGGTGGAGTTGCCGACCAGCAAGTAACCAAACATAGCGTAGCTCAACAGCAGCAAGCCATCCACCGGCAAGTGCGACCGGAACAGTGCCACCCCTTGCGGCTGCCAAGCTGCCAGCACCGCCGCAAAAGCCGCAGGTGTAAACGTGAGTTGCAGCGCCACCAGGTTAGGCTGGAGCGGCGCCAGGTAGACGCCCAAGCCGATCAGTAGCGCCAGAGAAACCAGCCCCCACGTCGTTGCCGAGCGCATGGTCTACTCCTTCAACCTCTAGTGGGGGTTTTCGAAAAACAGGTAATTGGTGGCGTAGTCGCTGATTTCGAAATACACCTTCTTCTCGCCCGGGTCGACCTGCATGTTGAGGTTTTCATCCAGGATGCCATAGCCATAGCGGTATGCCCGTGGTTTGTTGTCATCAGTGCCCATGGCGGTAGAAATCTTGTCGATTTTCAGGAAACGGCGTACCACCTTGTCGCCAGCATAGACCTCCAGCACACCATTGGTGCCGGTCCAGTTCTGGATGTCCCGGCTGATCTTGTTCTGCTGCTCCTGGGTGCAACCTTCCAAAACAAATAGGGCTGTAGCCCCCGCCAAAACTGCACAAGCAGCTCTCGTTTTAGTAGCAAACATAGACTCTCCCTTGGTTCAGATCAGGTGGTAGTGCGTTGGCGCAAGGCCTCGTACAGGCATACGCCACTGGCCACCGATACATTCAGGCTCTCGACCGCCCCCTGCATTGGAATGCTCACCAGTTGGTCGCAAGTCTTGGCCGTGAGCTGGCGCATGCCGTCTCCCTCGGCACCCAGCACCAGCGCTACCGGGCCTTTGAGATCGGTCTGGTACAGCGTGTGTGTCGCCTGGTCGCTGGTACCGATGATCCAGATACTGCGTTCTTTCAGTTCGTTCAGAGTGCGGGCCAGATTGGTCACCATGAAGTACGGCACCGTCTCGGCCGCGCCGCTGGCTACCTTGGCCACGGTGGCGTTGATGCCGGCGGCATGGTCCTTGGGGGCTATGACGCAGTGGGCACCGGCACCATCGGCCACACGCAGGCAGGCCCCCAGGTTGTGCGGGTCGGTCACACCGTCGAGCACCAGAATGAGAGGCTGGGTGCGTTGCTCCGCCGGCAGGGCCAGGTTGGCAGCCTCCAAGTTTTCGAGCAACTCATCCAGCGAATGCACCTGCTTGAGCTCCTGCACCCGCGCGGCCACGCCCTGGTGCCCGTGGCTACCGGCCAGCTTGGCCAGGCGCACACCATCGGCTTCAATCAGGCGCACACCGCTCTCGGTGACTTTCTCCACAAACTGGCGCATGCGCGCATCACGGCGTGTGGGATCCACATAAATTTCAACAATCGATTTGGGCGCGGTTTTCAGGCGTACGCCCACGGCATGAAAGCCGAATAGCACTTTGGGAGAAGACATGCCCAGATTATCGACGCTCCGACAAGGAACGCCCATCCGGCCTTTGATCATTCGCAAACACGCCCCCTACCGGGGTGTGCAATAGTGCGGCATGCGGCTGCATGTGCACCCGCCTTTAGAGGAGACCCCTATGCGCATTTCTGCTCTGGTGGGCGTGGCCGTAGAGGTGGCCACCAACAAGGCCAGGGCTGCAAACAGTTTTCGTACCTCGACACTCACGCTCGCAGCGGATACGCAGGCTGGAAAATCCATGAGTGGAATCCGCGACGCGCCACGCATGCTGACAGTGGGCGGTGGCGTGCTGATTGACGGCGGCGGTTCCAGTTTTGGCGCCATTGGTGTCTCGGGCGCACCGGGTGGCGAGGCGGACGATGTGTGCGCCCAGGCGGGGCTCAAGGCCATCGCCGAAGCGATTGAATTCTGAAAAAGGCATGGCTATCATTTCCAGCTTTGGTCCCACACATCCATGAAGAACCTGCTTGTCGTACTGTTACTGGCCCTGTCGATTGACGTCAGTGCCTGCAGTTGCTTCCCCCCCGAGCTCCGGGCCAAGACAGCGCAGGATGCGCTGGTGACGGCCCGGCTTGCCGTGTTCGGCCGGGTGATGGAGGTGGACGCCAGTGGCAAGGCAAAGTTACAGGTGATCGAAGCCAATGCAGACCTGGCGCAATGCGCTGGCCGGTCGTTCACTGTGGGGGAAGAGGTGCTCATGCTCTCGTTTGAAGACACGGTGACTGTCTGTCACAAACATCCACCCGGGCACTACCTTCTGGACGCCTTCCGGTCGAATTCAGCGAAGGCGAAGTAGTACACGTGAACGAACACAAGGCCATTCGGCTGGTCGCCTATTTCGAGGCATTCAAGGGTGTGCTGGTCATTGTCGCAGCCACCGGCCTGCTCACACTGGTACACCAGAATCTGCAAGAACTGGCGGCCAGCCTGATTGCGCACTCCCACCTGAACCCTGCTTCAAAGTACCCGTCGATTTTTCTCGAAGCAGCGACGCGGTTACAGGACACGCGCACGGTCTTGCTGGCTGCTGGCGCAGCGGTTTATTCTGCAGTCCGCCTGGCAGAGGGCTACGGGCTGTACTACGAGAAGACCTGGGCCGAAGTGCTGGCGGCTGGCAGTGGCGCAATCTACCTGCCGGTCGAGGTCTATGAATGGTTTGCGCAACCCAGTTGGTTTCGCGCCGCCCTGTTTATTGTCAACGTCCTTGTCGTAGCGCTGATGCTGCACGCATTGTTACAACGCCGTCGTGCACAGGCCCAACTTCCCTCGCTTCACCCATGAATACATCCCCCCCCCGCGTCGCCACACTGGCCGATCTGGACGCCATTGCGCCACTGTTTGATGCCTACCGCCAGTTTTATGCGCAACCGCCCGATCCGGCCCTGGCTACCCGCTTTATCCGCGAGCGGATGCAGAACAACGAATCGGCGATCCTCCTCGCGTTCGACGCCAACGCGCGGGCTATCGGTTTCTGCCAGTTGTACCCAAGCTTCTGCTCCGTCGAGGCACAGCCCATCTATGTGCTGTATGACCTGTTTGTGGCGCCCGAAGCCCGGCGCACAGGTGCGGGCAAAGCGCTATTACTGGCTGCAGAGCAATTGGCCATCGCCAATGGAAAGGTCCGGATGGACCTAACCACCGCCCGGGTCAATGCACGCGCGCAATCACTCTACGAATCGCTGGGCTGGGTACGCGACAAGGTTTTCTATGCCTACAGCAGGCACCCCGGCATGAAGGAGCCGACATGATGTCGAACGGTGTCTTGCACACCTCATGCGGGCTGGAGGCACAAATCATCATGATTCCTGCGCTACCGGAACCACCCTGCCCGCCTCGATCGTGATGCGACGGTCGCAGCGCTGGGCGATGCCGCGGTCGTGGGTGACGAGCACCAGTGTCGTGCCCTGCTCCCGGTTCAAGTCAAACATCAGTTCCATGATCTTCTCGCCGGTGGCAAAGTCCAGACTGCCCGTGGGTTCGTCGGCCAGCAGCACGGCAGGGTGGACCACAAAGGCACGGGCCAGCGCCACGCGCTGCTGCTCGCCACCGCTGAGCACCTTGGGGTAGGCGTTGAGCCGGCTGGTCAGCCCCACGCGTCCCAACATCTCGGTGGCCAGTTTGCGTGCGTCTTTGCGGGCATCCAGTTCGAGCGGTAGCATGACGTTCTCCAGTGCAGTCAGGTTGCCCAGCAACTGGAAGCTCTGGAACACAAAGCCCACCTTGCGGGCACGGACCGCAGCGCGGGCATCTTCGTCGATGGTGAACAAATCCTGCCCGGCCAGCCGTACCGTGCCGCTGGTGGGGGTGTCCAGCCCTGCGATGATGGAGAGCAAGGTGCTTTTGCCAGAACCTGATGCGCCGACAATGGCGGCGGTCTCACGGGCTTTTAGCGCAAAATCGATGTTGCGCAGAATCTCCAGCGTACCGGTGGAATCGGTGACCGCCTTGAAAACATGCTCAACGGAAATAATGGAATCACTCATGGGGCTCTCTGTAGTTCGTCGACACTGTATCGCGCTTGCATTTCTGGCTGGGTTTGCGGGGGCTTGCGCTTTGCCCGCCCACGCGGTGGCAGCCGGTGTGCCCACCATACTGGTGGTAGGGGACTCGCTCAGTGCCGAGTATGGCCTCAAACGCGGCACGGGCTGGGTCTCCCTGATGGAGCAGCGCCTGGCTAAAGAAAAAATTGCCGCCACCGTGGTCAATGCCAGTATCAGTGGTGACACCACTTCGGGCGGGCGTTCGCGCCTACCAGCGCTCCTGGCGCAGCACCATCCCAAGGTGGTCATTATTGAACTGGGCGGCAACGACGCGCTGCGTGGACTCCCTCTGGACATGACGCAGGACAACCTGCTTGCCATGACGCAGGCCGCGCAGGCCAGAGGCGCCAAGGTGGTGCTGGCCGGCATGCAGGTGCCGCCCAACTACGGGCAGGACTATAGCCGGCGCTTTGCAGACACTTTTGCCAGCGTGGCCAAGACCCGCAAGGCAGCTCTTGTGCCTTTCCTGCTCAAGGGCGTGGCTGATGGACCCGACGCGGCCAGGCTGTTTCAGGCCGACCGCATTCACCCCAACGAGGCCGCCCATCCCACCATCCTGAACACTATGTGGCCTACCGTGAAGAAGCAGATTCCATGAGCCTGACCGTGATGCCCGCAGCCGATGTACTGACCCGTCTGCATGAATTCGACACCATCATCGATGCCCGCACCGAAGCCGAGTACGCCGAAGACCATCTGCCTGCCGCAGTGAACTGGCCGACGCTGAACAATGAAGAGCGCATCATCATCGGCACGCTGTACAAGCAGGTAAACCAGTTTGAGGCCAAGAAACGCGGTGCGGCCATGGCGGCGCGCAATATTGCCGCGCACATTGACCGCGAAGTGATGGCCAAGCCCAAAGACTGGAAGCCGCTGGCCTACTGCTGGCGTGGCGGCAAGCGCAGCGGTTCGCTCTCGCTGATTCTGGACCAGATCGGGTTTCGGGTGACGCTGTTGGAAGGCGGCTACAAGGCATTCCGGGCAGCGGTGGTGGCGGACATTCCCCGACTGGTGGAGCGCCTGCAATTGCGCGTGGTGTGCGGCACTACCGGCTCGGGCAAGACGCGGTTGCTACAAGCACTTGCTGACCAGGGAGCACAGGTGCTGGACCTGGAAGCGCTGGCGCGGCACCGCAGTTCGGTGCTAGGTGCCATTCCGGGTATTCCGCAGCCGACCCAAAAGCGCTTTGACACCCTGATCTGGGAGGCATTGCGCCAATTTGACCCTGCACGTCCGGTATTTGTGGAGAGCGAAAGCAAGAAGGTCGGCAACGTGGCGATACCCACCACACTGGTAGAGCACATGCGTGCCAGCCCCTGCCTGAACCTGACCCTGCCGATTGGCGAACGGGTAGCGCTTTTACTGGAAGACTACGCGTACTTCGTGAGCAATCCGCAGCATTTCTGCGAGCGGCTGGACGTGCTCACCGAGTTCCGTGGCAAGTTGGTGGTAGACGGCTGGAAAGAAAAGGTGCATGCAGGCGATCTGGCACCAGTGGTGCAGGAACTGCTTACGCTGCACTACGACCCAGTGTATGTGCAGTCCATGCAGCGAAATTTCCGGCAGTTTGATCATGCCGCCACGATTGCAGCGGATGACCACACTATGCCGGCTATGGTGCGACTGGCGCAGTCGCTAGTCTGAACGCGGTGCTACTCGGCGGCAGGTGCGGTCGCACTGCCGTCGGATGCAGCCTCGTCGGCTGCGTCGTTAGGAGTTCCGTCAGGAAAATCGCCTGTTTTGCGTTCAGCTTTATTCTTGAGCTTTTCTTCTTTTTTCTTCTTCTTGGCCAGTTCTTTCTGACGCTTCTCGTATCCGTAATTGGGTGTTGCCAAAATATACTTTCAGTTAATCAGTCGACTGTACCATCTTGCGGCCACAGCACTGCGCCACGGTAGGCGTGCCAGGTGGCGTGGCCCAGCAAGGGCCCAACGACCAGCAGGCCCAATCCCAGCGGGATCATGAGCGAGAGGGCAACCAAAATGGCAATCATGGCTCCCCACAGCAACATCACACCGGTGTTGTGGAAAACGACTTCCAGACTGGTGATGGCCGCTGAAATGGCATCGGTATCGCGATCCAGGATCATCGGGATGGACACCGCCGCAATGGAAAACACCAGCATGGCAAATCCCCCCCCCACCACGGCATAGACGGCCAAAAACTCCCAGTTCTGCGGATTGAAAACCGCCTCCATCACACTGGCGGTGGACGGCATGCCGGTATTGAAGAACACCGCAAACACCACCAGCGACGCCCTGCCCCACAACAACTCCAGCACAATCAGCACCAGCACCAGCATGCCCATGCTACGCACATGGCTCTCCCAACAGGTCAGCGACCGCCCCAGCTCCGGTCCACTGCGGTCCTCCCGACGGCGGCTCACGTCATACAGCCCCATGGCCAGAAAAGGGCCAATCAGCAGGCAGCCCGATGCAATCGTCATCGTGTATTCAGGCTTGCTGCGAAAGACGGCCCCCAGAATCAGCGCCATGAACCAGAAGGCACCACCATAAAAAGCGGCAATGCCCGGGTGCGCCACCATGTCGCGCCAGCCCAGACCCAGCCAACGCATGGGTGCAGACCGGGGCAAAGGGCGTATTTCCTTGCGCGGAGCCTCCGAGGGGGGGGGGATATACGGAGGCGGAACTTGGTCGATTTGTTGCGGCGTGGAACTCATGCCGCAAGGCTATCCCGATCAGGACGCTTTGCCTAATCGGGAAAACACCAGTCAGCGCAACTTCAGCAAGGCCTGCGCAATGTCGGCTTGCAGGTCTTCCACGGCTTCCAGCCCGATCGAAAAGCGCACCAGCGTGCCTTTGGCCAAATGGGGTGGCCAGGAGGTTCGCATGGAGGCCAGGTCATAGGGCACCACCAGGCTGATGGGACCTCCCCAGCTGTACCCCAGGCGGAACAGCTTCAGTGCATCGCAGAATGCATCGACCCGGTCCTGGCTGAACCGGGGGTCGATCATGACGCTGAAAAGGCCGGCAGCGCCACCGGGCGTGTTCTTGCAGAGTGCCTTCCAGTGGGCATGGCCGGGTGAGTCTGCCATCGCTGGGTGCAACACCTGCACAAACTCGGGCTGGGCATTGGCCCACTGGGCCAGGATGCGGGTCGCCTCGTCATGCGTACGGTAACGCAAGGCCATGCTGGGCAGGCTGCGCAACACCGCTTCCACATCGTTCATGCCCACACCGATGCCAAAACGCATGTGGGTGAGCTTGAGCTTGAGGTGTAGCCCGGGGTTGCGTGTAATCACACTGCCCATGAGCACGTCGCCCCCACCACTGGGGTATTTAGTGAGTGCATGCGCAGAAATATCCACCCCGATGGCAGGCTCCGTATCGGGTGCCAGATCAAACGGCGCGAAGGCCAGACCGGCGCCCCAGGTGTTGTCTAGCGCAGTAAGCACCTTGCGGCGCTGGCAGATGCGCACCATTTCCACCAGATTGGGAAATTCCAGCGTGACCGAGCCCGCGGCCTCCAGCCAGACCAGCTTGGTGCGGCTGGAAATCTGCGCCTCCAGGTCCTGCGGATCCATGGGGTTGTAGTACTGGTGGCTGATGCCCCAGCCGGAGAGTTCACCCTCCACGATGGCCTTGTTGGGGCCATAGACGTTGTCGGGCAGCAGTACTTCATCGCCACTCTTGAGCAGCGACATGGCTACCAACCCCAGCGCCGCCAGTCCGCTAGGCACCAGCAGGCACTGCTCGCCGCCCTCGAGGGCACAAAGGCGCTCTTCCAGCATGTAGCTGGTCGGGGTACCGTGCAGACCGTAGGTGTAGGCCGTCTTGTCTTTCCATTCGCGGCTGCGCATGGCGGCTACAGTCGGGAAAAAGACGGTGGAGGCCTTGAAGACGCCGGGCTGGGGAGCCTCGAACCCTTTAGGGGGAACGTAGGAATGGTGAATCAAGCCGGTAATTTTTTTCTGCATCTCAATCCCTCAAAAACTCATGCGACTAGAGAGTTCCGAAGCGCGTGGCTGTTACCATAGACACCGTGGAACTGGCTTTGCCAGGCCACTGGTGTCGACCCCTGCAAAGGGGAAAGCGAAGCGCACACAGTGCGCGCAGCCGGGGCTGTGTGAGCTATACGCTCCACTTCTCGATCAACTGCTGGGGACGCATCGCGTCATAGCCCTCGAACGGCTGGTGAATCCAGGGATTGGTCGGCAGGAACTCCACCGAATAGTCAGGGGTGAAAGTCGACAGCGCCTTAGTCCAGATCACTGCACTGCGCAGTTCGGTAATGGGCTTGTAGTTGTTCTTGAGCTGGTTGATCACCACGTTCAGGGTGTGGCCGGAGTCTGCCAGGTCATCGACCAGCAGCACGCGGCCCGCAATTTCGCCCTTGGGGGTGGTGATGAAACGGGCGATATCCAGGTTGCCCTGCTGTGTGCCCGCTTCAGCGCGGTAGGAACTGGTGGACATGATGGCCAGCGGTTTGTCGAACACACGGGAGAGGATGTCGCCCGGGCGCATGCCACCACGCGCCAGGCACAGGATGGTGTCGAACTGCCAACCCGACTGGTGAATCTTGATCGCCAACTTCTCGATCAGGTTGTGGTACTCGTCGTAGCTCACATAGAGGTGCTTGCCGTCTTCAGTCAACATGGAAGTGCTCCTGTTTTTATAGCTTCTTGTGCACGTTCTGTGCGGGTTATAGGGCGATTTCGCTAAACTTTCCAGTCAATCCGCCAGGTAAGGATGGCGCATCATGATGGTGTGATCGCGATCCGGGCTGGTGGAAACCATGTGAATCGGCACGCCCGTAACCTGCTCAATGCGCTGCAAATACAGGCGCGCATTGATGGGTAGCTTGTCGTACTGGGTGACCCCCACGGTGCTGTCGCTCCAGCCTTCCATCACTTCGTAAATCGGCTTGCAGCGCGCGATATCGTCTGCCCCCATGGGAAGAATGTCGATGGTTTCGCCATCCATCTCGTAGCCGGTGCACAGCATTAGCTCCTTCAGGCCATCAAGCACGTCCAGCTTGGTAATGCACAGACCGGACAGGCCATTGACCTGTGCCGAGCGCTTGAGCAGCGCCGCATCAAACCAGCCGCAGCGGCGCGAACGGCCAGTGGTCGTGCCCCTCTCTGCACCGACCGTGCTCATGTGGTAACCGGGAGTACCTTCCTTTTCCCAGTCCAGCTCAGTAGGGAACGGACCGCCGCCCACGCGGGTGCAATAGGCCTTGGTAATGCCCAGGATGTAGTGCAGCATGCCGGGGCCCACGCCGGAGCCGGCTGCCGCGTTGCCCGCCACGCAGTTGCTGGACGTCACATAGGGATAGGTGCCGTGGTCCACATCCAGCAGCGTGCCCTGCGCGCCTTCAAACAGCAAATTGGCACCATGGTGGTGGGCTTCGTTGAGCTCGCGGGACACATCGGCCATCATGGGCTTGAGCAGCTCGGCATGCTTCATGGCCTCGGCATAGACCGACTCGAACAGCACTTTGCCATCGGCCATATAGGGCTTGAGCATCGGGCCAAAGTCGAACGCAGCAGAACCCAGGTAGCTGGTCAGCACATGGTTGTGCAGGTCCAGCAGTTCGCGCAGCTTGGCGGCAAAGCGTTCGGGGTACTTCAAATCCTGCACGCGCAGCGCACGGCGGGCGATCTTGTCTTCGTAAGCGGGGCCAATGCCACGGCCAGTGGTGCCTATCTTGGCGGTGCCGCCCTTTTCGCGGAAGGCCTCACGCGCCACATCCAGCGCCGCATGGAACGGCAAGATCAGGGGGCAAGCCTCACTGATGCGCAGGCGCGAACGCAGTTCCACACCGACTCTTTCCAGGCCTTCGATTTCTTCAAATAACTTGGCGGCCGACAGTACCACGCCGTTGCCGATGTAACACTTGACGCCAGGGCGCATGATGCCGCTGGGGATCAGGTGCAGCGCAGTCTTGACGCCATTGATGACCAAAGTGTGGCCTGCATTGTGGCCGCCTTGGAAGCGAACCACGCCCTGGGCGCTTTCGGTGAGCCAGTCGACCAGCTTGCCCTTGCCCTCGTCGCCCCACTGAGTGCCCACGACCACTACATTTCGACCTTTGGTTGTATTCATTTCGCTCTGCTCAAATAGATTTCACGACCCACTGACCCGCAGCCTGAATCAGCTCACGGTCACACTGGAACTCATAGCCTTCGCTCACATGCCCGGGCAATACACAGACCACCGTTTCACCCTGGCGGCGCAATGCAGCAATGGCAGCACGCAACTCTGCGGCCTCACCCCACGGAGCCCGAATGGCCGCACGCAAGGGTCTGGGCGCGGCAACGGCAGACAGCGCCTTGATATCAAGGCTGAAGCCCACTGCGGGGCGCTTGCGGCCAAAAATGGAGCCGACTTCGTCGTAGCGGCCGCCACGCGCCAGGGCGTCACTGGCACCCGGTGCGTAGAGAGAAAACTGTGCGCCACTGTAATAGGCATAACCCCGAAGATCCGACAGATCGAAGGTGACCCGGGTGCCTTCTACATGGCCAGCCAGCCAGCGCAGGTGCGCCAATGCATCGCGAATCCCGGCACTGTCGGGGAGTATCTTCTGCGCCTCGTCGAGCACGGAAACATCGCCATACAACTGCACCAGTTGCTGCAAGCCTTGTGCAGGCGCTGCTGGGCAATCACGTGTAATCGCTTTAATTTCGCCGGCGTCCTTGGCAGCCAGAGCGGCTTGCAACAGCGCCTGCTGGTCAACGCTGAGTTGTGCTTCCTTGACCAGCGCGTGGACGATGCGTGCATCCGCCATGTCTACGCTTACCGCACTGACCTGTGCGGCCTGCAAGGCATCCAGCGCCAGGGTCAAGATTTCCAGATCGGCTTCCAGCCCCTTGTGGCCGTAAATCTCGGCACCAAACTGCAAGGGCTCGCGGGTGGCATGTGGCGCAGCGGGACGGGTATGGAGCACCGAGCCGCAGTAGCACAGGCGAGTCACCCCCTGGCGATTGAGAAGATGCGCATCAATGCGGGCAACCTGGGGCGTGCTGTCAGCCCGCAGGCCCATCATGCGACCAGAGAGTTGATCGACGAGCTTGAAGGTTTTCAGGTCCAGCGCTTCGCCGGTACCCGACAGAAGCGACTCCAGATGCTCTAGCAAGGGCGGCATGACCAGCTCATAGCCATAGCAACGGGCCATGTCCAGAAGGTCTCTACGTATTTCTTCGATGTGGCGCGCCTCAAAAGGCAGCACATCGGCAATATGATCCGGGAGGACCCAGGCAGACATGGGAATATGGGAAGCTGTTAAAAGCGCAATTTTACCGGGCTTGGACCCGGTAATTCAGGACGCGAGCCACCAAATCAGCAATAAGCCGCTGGAAATGCTGACCGCGGCGATAAAGCGGATTTGCCCATCGGTCAATTGCAGCAACTGTGCGAACATGCTGCGCCAGGCCGCAGGGGATGCAAACGGAAAAAGGCCCTCGAAAATGAGTACGAGGGCCAGGGCCAGCCAGAAGGAATCGCTGTCCAAGACTTACTTTTTGCCCGTGCCAACCGCGGAACCACCATTGCGGAACACCTTGAAAAACTCGGACGAAGCGGGGTCCAGCACCATCACATCGCTCTTGTTGGCGAAGCTGGCCTTGTAAGCTTCCAGGCTGCGGTAGAACTGGGCGAACTGAGCATCGCGCCCGAAAGCTTCCGCGTAAATACGCGCTGCTTCGGCATCGCCCTCGCCCTTGATTTTCTGCGCATCGCGGTAGGCGTTGGCAATGGTGATTTCACGCTGGCGATCTGCATCGGCGCGAATCTTTTCACCCTCGGCGGCACCGGTGGATCGGAGTTCATTGGCTACCCGCTTGCGCTCGGCTTCCATGCGGCGGTAGACCGATTCTGTAATAGCCTCGACATAGTCCACACGGGTGATACGTACGTCCACCACATCCACGCCCCAGGGTTTGGCACCGCGCACCTTGTCAAGCACTTCCTTCTTGACATCCTCCATCAGTGCTTCGCGCTTGAGCGACAGCAGTTCCTTGACAGTGCGCTTGTTGATCTCTTCCTGGAACGCATTGCGCACCACGCGGTTGAGCTGACTGGCACCAGCACTCTCGTTGAGACCCACATTGCGGATGTATTCTGTCGGCTCGGTGATGCGCCAGCGCACATACCAGTCAATCACCACCCGCTGCTTCTCCGCCGTGAGCATGGGCTCAGCGTCCGAACTGTCCAGTGTCAGGAGACGCTTGTCGATGTACGAAACGTTCTGAAAAGGCGGGGGCAACTTGAAGTTCAAGCCCGGCTCGGTAATCACTTCCTTGATCTGCCCCAGGGCATACACCACACCAAACTGACGCTGATCCACCACAAAGAGGGTTGAGCTTGCCAGTGCAAGCAGCACCAGCAAGGACGAAACAATCAATCCAATTCTGTTCATTCGTGGCTCCTAGCGTGAATCGCGTTCACGCGTACGTGCGGCATCGCGGCTGCGCGCATCGCTGTTCAAACTGGTCGCAGGGGCGGCTGGTGCAGTGCTAGTGACTGGCGCTACCATGGTCTCAGTCGTTGCACTGGCGCCGCCTCCCATCTGTAGGATTTTTTCCAGCGGGAGGTACAGCAGATTGGACCCCTGACGGGACTCCACCAGCACCTTGGTCACGTTGCCATAAATCTGCTGCATGGTGTCGAGGTACATGCGGTCACGAGTGACCTGAGGTGCTTTCTGGTATTCGGTATAGACCGATCGGAAACGCTGCGCATCACCCTGGGCCTGAGCAATCACCCGCGCCTTGTAAGCGTCAGCTTCTTCTTTCAGTCGCGACGCAGAACCCACGGCACGGGGAATTACGTCATTGGCATAAGCTTGCGCTTCGTTCTTGGTTCGCTCGCGCTCCTGTCCAGCCTTGAGCACATCGTCAAATGAGGCTTGCACCTGCTCTGGTGGACGAACTCCTCCCTGCTGAAGGTTGATGGCCACGACTTCCACGCCTACTTTGTAGCGATCCAGGATACTTTGCATTAGGGCACGCACACGGGTTGCAATCTGGTCACGCTCTTCAGACAATGCAGCATCCATTTTCATCTTGCCCAGAACCTCCCGCACGGCGGTCTCGGCGGCTTGAACAACAGCTTCGGATGGGTTTTTGCTTTCGAAGAGAAATGCCCGCGCATCACTCAGGCGGTATTGCACTGCGAACTTGATATCCAGGATGTTTTCGTCCTCGGTCAGCATCGCGGATTCCTTCAGGCCTGTGGCCTTGAGCACGGTATCGCGCCCAACGTCAACCGATCGGATTTGCGTAACAAAAACCAATTCATGACGTTGAATCGGATAAGGCAGCCGCCAGTTAAATCCAGCGTTGACGGTGGACTTGTACTTGCCGAACTGGGTAATAACTGCCTGCTGGCCTTCCTGAACGATGAAAAATCCCGTTCCCAGCCAGATCAGCGCCGCGACCGCCACAATGAGGCCAACCCCTACGCCAGCACTTTTCATGTCAGGCTGGAATCCGCCCGAACTGCTACCGCCCTGTCCGTTGCCACGCGGAGGTTGCGCGCCACCAAACAGGCCACCGAGCTTACGGTTGAAATCGCGCCACAACTCATCCAGGTCAGGCGGGCCCGCATTGACCCCAGGCTTGCGCCCCCCCTGCGGACGGCTCTCAGGCTGAGGTTTCGCTGATTCACTGTCCGGCGCTGCGCCTTCCGGTTGCGATGCATCCGAGGGTTTTTCCTCACCGCGCCCCCACCGGGAATCATTCAGGCTGAAAACGCCCAACAGCCGCTCCAGCCAAGCCGGTCGACCACCTGCATAAATGCGATATTTCATAGCGTTATTTCTCATTCTGTTTAGGCTAATTGTGCACAATTAGGCACTGGCCCCAGAATTGTCAGGGGAATCGCGCCCTGCGGCCTGCGGATCGCTATTGGCACTGACGATTTCTGCGAGCCGCTGGCGCAAAAGTGGCAGCCCTTCCATGGTGTAGGCGCTGACAAATACACGCGGAGTCTGGACCCCATCAATCTCGAACTCGTCAGACATGCGCATCGGCCGTCGATCCGGTTCCAAGGCATCGATCTTGTTGAAGACCAGAAGTTGGGGGATGTCAGCAGCACCAATCTCGCGCAGTACGCGCTGAACGTGCTCGATCTGTTCCACAAACTCAAGATTGGACGCATCGACCACATGCAGCAGCAAATCAGCATCAACAGCTTCTTGCAAGGTAGCCCGAAAGGCATCGACCAAGCCGTGCGGAAGATCACGGATAAACCCCACCGTGTCAGACAGCGAAACCGACCGTCCGGCTTCGCCAAGGTACAACTGCCGGGTCGTAGTGTCCAGCGTGGCAAACAACTGGTCCGCTGCGTATGCACGCGCCTTGACCAGTGCGTTGAATAAAGTTGACTTACCGGCGTTGGTATAGCCAATCAGGGAAATGTTGAATGCATCTCGGCGTTCCCGCTGCCGCCGTTGCGTCTGTCGCTGCCGCTCGACCTTGGCCAGCCGTTCTTTGGTACGTTTGATCGTCTCGCTAATCATCCGGCGATCTAACTCGATCTGCTTCTCACCAGGGCCTCCACGCACTCCGGCACCGCCGGTCTGGCGCTCCAGGTGCGACCACCGACGAACAAGGCGGGTGCTGAGATATTGAAGTCGTGCCAGTTCCACCTGCAACTTGCCCTCATGGCTGCGGGCACGCTGGGCGAAAATTTCGAGAATCAGGTAGGTACGATCGTTGACAGGCAACTCGAGGTGGCGCTCCAGATTGCGCTGTTGTCCTGGACTTAAGGATTGGTCAAACAGCACCTCTGTCGCACCTGTCTGTTGCGCCAACAACTTGATTTCATCCGCTTTGCCGGAACCGACGAAGAGCGCGGCATCAGGTGCCTTGCGCTTGCAAGTCACCCGCGCAACGGGTGTCATACCTGCGGTCTGGGCCAGCAACCCCAACTCTTCCAGTTCACCATCGAAATTAGGCAACCCAAAATCTACCCCAACCAGTAGGGTTGGGGCGTCAGGTAGTTTGGATGGTGCGGTCAAGTCGTGGAAAAGAAAACCAGGTTTTCAAAGAAAGGGCTGCTAAAGCGGCCGAGGCTCAAGCTGCGGGCGACTCTTCGGTACCGTTGACGGCGAAATTGACCGCGCGTCCGGGAACAATGGTGGAAATGGCGTGCTTGTATACCATTTGGGTTACTGTATTGCGCAGTAACACCACGTATTGGTCGAAGGATTCAATCTGACCCTGCAATTTGATGCCGTTCACCAGGTAAATGGAGACGGGGACGTGTTCCTTGCGTAATGCATTGAGGAACGGGTCTTGCAGTAACTGCCCTTTGTTGTTCACGATATTCTCCGTGTTCAGGAATTGAAGAAGAGTTGACGATACCACACCCGGCCGGCGTCAATCGTCGTCCTTGCCCGAGAAAGGGTTTTCGGACGTTTTCATTTGAATTCGCAAGGGTGTGCCTACGAGGTCAAATTCTTTGCGGAAACGCCCCTCCAGAAACCGTTTGTAGGCTTCGGTGACGTGCTCCAGGGAATTTCCGTGCACAACAATGATGGGAGGATTCATGCCACCCTGGTGCGCATAACGCATTTTGGGTCGGTACATACCTGTCTTCTTGGGTGTCTGGAACTGCACCGCCTCCAGCAGCAACCGCGTCAGCACCGGCGTTGACATCTTGCAGTTGGCAGCACGATGAGCCTGCGCAATCGAATCCCACAAGGGTCCAAGCCCCTGTCGCTTCTTGGCCGAGATCCAGTGCACATTGGCAAACTTCAGAAACCCCAGACGGGTTTCCATGGAACGCTTAACCAACTCACGCTGGTACTCGTCGACGGCATCCCACTTATTCACTGCAATCACTACCGCCCGTCCGGACTCAAGGATGTAGCCCGCAATATGTGCGTCCTGGTCGGTCACTCCTTGCGTAGCATCAATCAGAAGCAGCACCACACTGGCGGACTCGATGGCCTGCAAAGTTTTGACTACCGAGAATTTCTCTATGGCTTCAAATACCTGGCCCCTGCGACGCAAGCCGGCAGTATCGACCAGTTCAAAGCTCTGGCCATTGCGCTCAAACGGCACAGAAATAGCGTCACGGGTGGTGCCCGGCATATCAAAAGCTACCAACCGCTCTTCGCCGAGCCACGTGTTTATCAGCGTTGATTTGCCCACATTCGGCCGTCCGGCAACGGCCAGCTTGATGACCGAGGGATCCTGCTCTGACGTTTCATCCTCCGGATCAGGGAGATTCAGCGGATCCAGTGCCACTTCCACCACGGAACGTATCCCCTGTCCGTGTGCGGCCGAAACGGGAAAAACCTCGCCAAACCCCAATTCGAAAAATTCCCCCAACTGGACACCTTGTGTCATGCCCTCGGCCTTGTTGGCCACGAGCACACAGGGTTTGGCCAGCCGACGGAGGTAATTGGCAATTTCATGGTCCTGCGCAGAAACACCGGCACGCGCATCGACTACAAACACCACCACATCGGCCTCGGCAACTGCCTGACGCGTTTGCTTAGCCATTTCCTTGAAGATGCCACTAGTCGCATCGGGTTCAAAGCCCCCCGTGTCGATAACAATGTACTCGTACTTGCCCTGTTTCCCATGACCATAGTGGCGGTCTCGGGTAAGACCGGCAAAATCCGCAACGATGGCATCACGGCTTTTAGTCAGGCGATTAAACAGGGTCGACTTGCCGACATTGGGCCGGCCCACCAGCGCGATAACAGGTTTCATGGGTGAATATTCCGGAATTACTCAGGCCGGAATCCAAACACGCCACCGCGCCGCGTTACAACAATCAGCGTCTTTCCCGACAGGACCGGTGCCCCCACAATAGCGGAGCCGTCGGTAGCAAGGCGATTCAAGGGCGCACCATCTTCCCGGGACAGGAAATGCACTAAGCCGGCATCATCACCAACGACGATGGATCGGCCGAGCAGCATGGGTGTTGATAGTCCCCGAAATCTGAGTCGTTCAGACACCCACAAACGTTCCCCATCCGACCGCCGCCATGCAATTAATTTGCTGTCGCTTTCCGTGCCGACCAGTAAAGTGTCATCCCCGTGCAGGCCCGTGCTGCCGTTGGCAGGCTTGCTCCAGAGCAGACTGGCCCGTGCGGTATTGATACATGCGACCACCGATTGAAAAGCACGCATGCAGGAGACATCCCCAACGCGACTCACTCCCGAAACAAGGTCCACCAGCCTCTCAACTTCATTGGTACCACGGCTGTTGGCAACAGAAACGTCCCACCGAACAGTACCGTTCAAAGGATTCAATCCAACCAGTCGACCTCCGAGTCCAACCACCAGCGTATCCCCGACCGCATAAAGAACACCAGATTGCCCCAGTACCAGAGGATCACCCGTTCTTTGCTGCTGCCACAGCTTACGTCCAGACGCTACATCGAAAGCGGAAATAGAGCGGTCACCAGACAGGGTAAAGACACGCGCTCCGGCCACCAGTGGTGCCGTCAGCGTGACCGCACTGAGGCGCTGACGCCACAATTCCTTGCCATTTTCCAGGACAACCAATTCATTTTCACGCGTTACAACGCTGGTGTAACGGCCATCCGAGCCAACACCCGCAGCAATGGGGGTGTTTAACGTGGTACGCCACATGTCACCACCGGTACGTGCGTCAATCGCAGCAAGTAGTCCAGTAGAGTCTGCAACCACCACCTGGTTGCCCACCACATGTATATTCAATGGGAACCCGACTGGACCCACCTTGCTCACCCATGCCTGACGTACACCAACCAGCGCAGTGTTAGGCCCCAGTTCGGCGGGCTTAGCCTTCTCTGTTCCCGCACAGCCTGCCAGCAGTATCCCGGCCATGATCAGCATGGTACCGAACCAACGCGAGTATCGAGAGGAAGAATTAAGTCCGCTCACTTCGTCGCATCTCCAGCCTGACCGCCCAGCGCATTGAGCTTAACCTCAACCAGGCGACGGTAGTCAGATCGCTCCTCAAAAGCCTTATAAGCTTTGGCAAATTCTGCCCTTGCTTCTGTCTTCTTTCCCTGTGCCAAGAAGATGTCTCCACGAAGATCCGCCTGAAGCGCTAGGAAGCTTTCTCCGATACCGGAATCAAGCACTTTCAGGGCTTCGTCATACGCCTTGGCATCCATCAGAATGGCTGCGAGACGCAGTCGGGCGATGGAGGCATAGCCCTTGTCAGAGGACTTCTCAGCCGCCCAGTTTAACGCCGCCTTGGCGCTTTCAATCTGCCCGGCTTTATATTGGGACTTCGCGACAAGCAATGCCGCCTGCTGGGCATACGTTGTGGAGGCGAAGCGATCTTTCATGTCACCAAACGCACGCTCCAGCTTGGCCGAATCGCCGCTGCGGGCAACTTTTTCGACTTCGTCATACATTGCAGCTGCCTGCGCTGCCTGCGTACGTTGCCAGTACTGGAATCCATTCCAGGCAGCAATTGCACCCAGCACGGCAATCAGACACCAAGTGATGGCATTGCCATACTGTTTCCAGAAATGCTTGAGTTCGTCGAGCTGCTCTTGTTCTTCGAGGTCTAAATGATTTGCCATGGCACTATTCAATTAAGCGTTGGATTGTAGGCTCTCGGCCCATTGCGCAGCGTTGTCGAGGATTTGGGTGACTTGTGCAACTCCGCCTTCCCGCAGTGCTTTGACAGTGACAATGCCGTGGCGTATCTCTTCATCGCCAAAAATCAGGGCATACCGGGCCCCGGAGCCATCTGCTTTTTTGAATTGGGCTTTCATGCTGGCCATACCATCAGGACCACTGGCATGCATCAAAACGCGAACACCAGCACCCCGGAGCTGTTGAATACAGGCCATCGCCTTGGGCAGGGCAGCCACATCTGGAATCACAGCGTAGGCATCCAACACTGAACCGCCCGACGCTACCCCCTGCTCCTTGAGCAACTCCAGAACCCGTTCCACACCCAAGGCCCAACCGACAGCGGGCGCGGGCTTTCCGCCGATTTGCTCGTTCAGATAATCGTATCTGCCACCAGCACAAATTGTCCCCTGAGAGCCAAGGCTGGTCGTAACGAATTCAAACACCGTGAGGTTGTAGTAGTCCATACCACGAACCAGGCGGGGGTTGATGCTGTACGCCACCCCATTGGCATCCAGAATGGACGTAACAGTCTCCAAGTGGGCACGCGAGATATCCCCCAGAAAATCAAGTAACCTCGGCGCGGCTTCTATGACCTCCTGCATGGCCGGATTCTTGCTGTCTAGCAAACGCAGTGGATTGAGATGCATACGCCGTTTGGCTTCATCGTCAAGGACATCGATATTGCGCTCAAAATGCGCGATCAATGCTTGCCGGTGCTGATTGCGCTCCTTGGGCTGCCCCAAACTGTTGATTTGGAGCGCAACTTCGGAAAGTCCAATGTCTTTCCATAAAGCGCAGGCCATCAGGATCAACTCAGCATCGACTTCGCCTCCCGAAAAACCCAGTGCCTCCGCCCCAACCTGATGGAACTGCCGGTAACGGCCACGCTGTGGACGTTCGTGCCGGAACATCGGCCCCATGTAGTAAAGCCGTTTGCCTCCGTTGTAGAGCAGCGAGTGCTCTACGACCGCACGAACAACCCCCGCAGTACTCTCTGGACGCAACGTCAATTGCTCGCCGTTGAGTCGATCTTCAAAGGAGTACATCTCCTTCTCAACAATGTCGGTCACTTCCCCGAGGCTGCGCATAAATAGCGCTGTCGGTTCCACTATGGGCGTGCGAATATTTTCATAGGCAAAACGCTGCATGAGCAAGCGCACTTTCCCCTCAAATTGCTCCCACCGGGAAGAATCCGGGGGCAGTATGTCATTCATGCCCTTGACCGCAGAAAGCCTCTCCACTCTGCGCGATGCAATTTTCTCAACCATGCAATGTCTTATCCAGAAATTGGAGCAGCGCCTTGCCCAAAGCGCTGCTGAATGTAGTGCTCAACTACGGACTGAAAATCCGCTGCGATGGAGTCTCCACGCAGCGTCATTCGTTTTTCACCGTCAATGAAAACTGGTGCAGCAGGTGCCTCTCCAGTCCCGGGAAGACTGATGCCGATATCAGCGTGCTTGCTCTCACCAGGACCATTGACGATGCACCCCATAACTGCCACTTTGAGGTTCTCCACACCCGGATAGCTTTTTCTCCAGACAGGCATTTGGGCTCGCAGAAAATCGTCGATCTGTTTGGTAAGTTCCTGAAATGTGGTGCTGGTAGTTCGCCCACAGCCCGGACAGGCCGTTACGCTAGGAACAAAGGTCCGCAATCCAAGAGCCTGCAAAATCTCGGAGGCAATCACCACCTCCTGCGAACGCGCCTCACCAGGGGCGGGGGTCAGAGATACGCGAATGGTGTCACCGATGCCTTCCTGCAGCAAGACGGCAAGCGCAGCAGTCGAGGCAACAGTTCCCTTGGTACCCATGCCAGCTTCGGTAAGGCCAAGGTGCAAGGGATACTCACAACGTTGCGCCAGTTCCCTGTAAACAGCGATTAGATCCCGTACGCCACTGACTTTGCAAGACAGCATAACCTGCGCGGGATTCATCCCCATTTCCACAGCACGCTGTGCAGATCCAACAGCGGACTCAATGAGTGCCTCATACATGACGGGCTTGGCATCCCAAGGTTCTGGACGTCGGCTGTTTTGATCCATCATCACCGCCAGCAGTTCCTGGTCCAGACTGCCCCAGTTCACACCGATGCGAACTGGCTTGTTCCAGCGCATTGCGATTTCGATCATTTGCCCAAACTGACGATCCCGCTTGTCCCCCTTACCGACGTTACCGGGATTAATACGGTACTTGGAAAGCGCCTGTGCGCAGTCCGGAAAATCCGACAACAATTTATGCCCGTTGTAATGAAAGTCTCCAATCAAAGGGACATCTACGCCCATACGGTCAAGTTGGTCCCGCAGATAGGGAACAGCTTGCGCAGCCTCCGGGGTATTAACTGTAATTCGCACCAATTCAGACCCAGCCTGCGCCAGCTCCTTCACTTGAATTGCTGTACCCACCGCATCGGCAGTGTCCGTATTGGTCATGGATTGAACACGTACGGGCGCCCCCCCGCCAACGGTAACAATTCGGGATCCCCAAGCCACGCTGGACTGCAAGGTCTTTCGTTGCACCGGCTGCGCCAACGCGATAGGTATATCAGAACGCACTACTTCACCTCAAAACGCGCAACATTTTCTTTGGCAACCGCTTCCAGCGCGAACTGTTTTCCACGGACCTCAACCTCGGTCACATCAGCACGCCCGATCACCACAGATAAAGGTAGATCCCCGGACGCTGCCGCCTTCTCGCCAGACTGCAATGTCTTTCGCAACTGAACAACGCCTTTGGCGTCAGTCACCTCAACCCATGAGCTGGCTCGAGCCCTGAACGTCACCAGCCCGCTTGCGGGACCCGCAATATCAGGGCCGTTGACGGACACATCTGATTTTCCAAGCACTGTCGGCTGGCTGGCGTCCGCCAAAGGCTGAGGCGCAGCTGCTACCCCGGCGAGTTGCGCGGCACCAGTCACTGCAACGGGTGTGCTAACCACGTTTCCCGCGCCGGTATCAAATGGGGCCACCACGGGTTCGCTCACCATTGGTCGACGTGGCGACACGATACGCCCAAGGCCGGATAGTGAATCCGGCATCCAAAGAAGGATTCCAGCGCCAAGAACGAGAACAAGAACGCCGATGACAGCAGGCTTGGTCAGAAATTCAGGCAAAGTAAAAGGCTTGGACTGATTTGGGACAGTAAACGGAGCGTTAACAGCCCGCTCTTGCCGATCCAGGCGCGGTATCGGAGAACGTGGCAGCTTTTCCAATATGAGTGCGGAATCAACCTTGAGTGCCCTGCAAACTCCAGATGCCAAAGCCCGCACAAAAACAGGGTCAGATAACTGGTCGAGGCGATCTGCTTCAAGCGCCTCCAATTTCTTGACGGGAACCTTCATGGCCACGGCCAGGGCGGCCACATGCAGGCCCTGAGCTTCACGCGCTGCACGCAGAAGATTACCAGCCGTGGTCGAGTGGCGATCCATGGGACTTAATGCCTCTGCCGCGTTGCTGTCGATATCACTCATTGAACGCTCCCCTGTCCAGAGCCGAAACCTCTGGTGATTGGGGGAAGCGTTTCCTCAACTGCACAGCCAACTGGGCCATTGCCTCACGATTGTCAAGGCGACGCTCCACTTTGATACCTAACCAAAGCGACTCAGCATTGGCAAGATCACTGTTGTTGATGCGCCGAATATAGAACAGGGAACGCACAAAATCTTCGCGCTGGTACAGCAACAATGCCAAGTTATATCCTGTCACGGGATTGGATGCGTCGAGTTCATAGGACTTCAGGAAACTGGCTTCGGCATCGCTGCGCTGTCCCAGACTCAATTGACAAGCCCCTTGTGCGGCCCAGGTATTGGCGCGGCGTCCATAACCCACCGTCTCCAGCGCGGCTCCAAACATCCGAAACGCCTCCGGACCACGTCGCTGATCACACAAAAATACCCCGTAATTGTGCTTAACATCTGCAGATCCTGGATTGAGTGACAAGGCCTTCTGGAAGCTTGCATCAGCCAAAGCGGTGTCACCCAGACGGCGGTAAATAAGTCCGCGCATGTTGTAGGACTCAAACCAATTGGGGTCAGCGGCAATGGCCTGCTTGACCTCATCCAGCGCAATCGTAGTCTTTCCATCTGAAAAGTAAAGCACAGCTAACCGTAGTCGATTGGTAGCACGCTTGCGACTCTCGGGTTCGTCCGAATCGGTAAAAACATCCGGTGTGGTCGTAGCATCCGGCGCATTGGAGGCACATCCGGTCACAGCACCGGTCAGTGCAGCTGCACCAAACAACCAGACAAACACGGTGAATGTCACCAGTAGCCCGTGCTTAAAATTACCCATTAACAGGTTCCTCTTGATCTGTGCCCGATTCAGCGCCAACGCTTTTAATCATGACCACTCGCTGCTTTTGAATGCGCCGGTGCACCGCAGTTCTGTCCTGGACATCCCCGGCAAGCTGACCGCAGGCTGCATCGATATCATCTCCGCGCGTCTTGCGCACTGTAGTCACTATGCCTGCGTCACTCAATATTTTTGCAAACGCAAGCACACATCTCTGCGGCGACCGTACCAAGCCTGAAGCGGGAAAGGGATTGAATGGGATGAGATTGAACTTGCACCAGGCCCCATCAGCGAGAGACTTTATCAAACCAATTATTTGCAGGGCATGGTCTGGGGAATCATTGACGCCTTCCAACATGCAATACTCGAAAGTAATGAAATCACGCGGAGCATGGGCAAGGTACCGTTTGCAAGCCGCCAGCAGCTCCGCAAGCGGGTATTTGCGGTTCAAGGGAACCAGATTGTCTCGTAGCGCATCGTTGGGGGCATGCAGTGAAACTGCCAGTGCCACAGGACAATCATTGCCAAGCCGGTCCATCATAGGCACAACGCCAGAAGTGGAAACCGTCACACGCCGCCGAGACAAACCGTATCCGTGGTCATCCAGCATCACCCGCAAAGACAACAGAAGGGCAGAATAGTTCTGTAACGGCTCCCCCATGCCCATCATCACCACATTGGAGATTACACGGTCAGCAGTGCGCAAATGACCTCGCAGGAAGTGTTCCGCAAACCACAACTGCCCCACAATTTCGGCTACGGTGAGATTGCGGCTAAAACCCTGGTGCCCAGTTGAACAAAAGCGACAACCCACGGCACAACCAGCTTGGGAAGAAACGCACAGGGTGCCCCTATCGTCCTCAGGAATGAAAACCGTTTCGACCGCGTTTCCTCCCCCAACATCAAAAAGCCATTTGATGGTGCCGTCCACAGAGATATGCTGGGAAAGTACGGATGGGGCCTGAATATGGGCACAGGCTTTGAGTTTCTCGCGCAGTGATTTGGCGAGATCGCTCATCTCGTCAAATTGAGATGCACCTTTTTGGTGAATCCAGCGAAATAGTTGGGTAGCGCGAAAACGCTTTTCCCCCAGCCGCTCACAAAAAGCGGCCAAACCCTCGAGGTCGTAATCGAGCAGATTGGCCGTCATTGCATAAATTAGCGTGAGTAAACGTTCATGCCGGGGAAGAAAAACGCGACTTCCACAGCTGCGGTTTCCGCGGCATCAGACCCGTGTACAGCATTGGCATCAATGCTGTCAGCGAAGTCCGCGCGGATAGTCCCTGGAGCAGCCTTCTTTGGATCTGTAGCACCTATCAGGTCACGGTTCTTCAGAATGGCATTCTCGCCTTCCAGTGCCTGAATCATGACAGGACCAGAAATCATGAAGTCCACCAGATCCTTAAAGAAAGGGCGCGCTTTGTGCACCGCATAAAAAGCCTCTGCCTCACCACGGGATAGGTGCACCATACGTGCAGCAACGACCTTAAGACCGGCGGCTTCAAAACGTGCATAGATCTGACCAATCACGTTCTTAGCGACGGCGTCAGGCTTGATGATGGAAAGTGTGCGTTCGATTGTCATTCTGGATAGTTCCTGAGCTTAAAAAATTGAATCTGTCCATGATCGGACAAAGCGTTCCATTTTAGCATTTTGAATCAGCGACTACGGCCATTCCTTCTTTGGCCATTGCCACCGCCACCACGCGGTCGCTGGCCACCGTCCTGCCGCTGTCGTGTGAAGCTGTCTGCGCCGATGTAACCAAAGGCTGTCTTCATTGGATCCGGTTGTCCCACTCCAGCCTGGCGCAGGGCACTGTAATCCGTTCGCCGGTTACTCACCTTGTTTCGCGATCGGCCCGGATGCAAGACACCCTCATCGGACAGTTGATTCGGTACACGCTGACCATTTCCACGAGGCCCGCCAGAGCTCCCGCCACGTCGATCCCCTCGTGGTCGCTGTTGCAAGCCTTCACCAGCCTCGCCTGGCTTGGAGGGCGCTTTGCGCCCCCCTGATGCCTGTACCAATGCCCGGATGTCGGCGTCGTCGAGTTCCATCCAAGTACCACGCTTGAGGCCCCGTGGCAATAACATGGCACCATAGCGGATGCGGATCAAACGGCTAACGGCATGACCCACTGCTTCAAGCATGCGCCGCACCTCCCGGTTTCGCCCCTCTGAAATCGTAACGCGGTACCAGCAGTTGGAACCTTCACCGCCACCATCCTCGATGGATCCGAACTGAGCCATACCGTCATCGAGCTTTACCCCATCCAGCAGGGTCTGCTTCTCTTCCTTGGTCAAGGCACCCAATACACGCACGGCATATTCCCGCTCAAGGCCGAAACGCGGATGCATCAGGTTGTTGGCCAACTCCCCGGAACTGGTGAACAGCAACAAACCTTCGGTATTGAGATCCAGACGCCCGACCGATTGCCACTTTCCGCTTTGAAGTTTGGGTAGCCTGCGGAATACGGTGGGCCGGTTTTGGGGATCGTCGTGGGTGACCACCTCACCAACTGGCTTGTGATAAGCAATGACCCTGGCCGGGGGAGGATCAATTCGCAGCCGAATTGGTTTGCCGTTGACCTTGATACTGTCACCAAACTGGATTCGCTGTCCGATGTGGGCGGGCTCGTTATTCACCGAGATGCGCCCCTCAAGGATCAACTGTTCCATTTCCAGACGGGATCCCATTCCGGATTGCGCAAGCACCTTATGAAGCTTGGGTGTCTCTGCCATCGGGGCCAAAACCCGCTTGGGTGGCGCGAGATCGGTTACTTCTTCGTCTGCGTCAAATTGACCCGAAACGATATCGCCGAATCGGTTCGATTCCGTCTTTTGACTGGACACACTCACATCTTGAGCCTGAACACTCCCGCCCTCAGCAGTCTCGGGCGCAGGATCAAACATCGGCACGTTATCCGTTGCGGTCAATTCATCCGGCGAATCGTTCTGGTTCATTCTGTAGGTCCATCCAAGGGTGATGATATGTTCGGTCCGGCTACTTCCAGTGGCATGTCCATCTGCAATTCCGTCTCAGTGTTCCCAGCGTCTTCCACGATGCCAGCAAAAAAGGTCTCATTGTTAACCTCTGCAAGGGATCCAAATACCTCGGTCACCTGTGTCGGACTCTCAAGCAAGGGCAATTGGTCCAGCGATTCCAGCCCCATATCATCCAAAAAATGGCGGGTAGTCGCGAACAAGGCCGGGCGCCCGGGAGCCTCACGATGACCAATGACCTCCACCCAGCCGCGGTCTTCGAGCTGCTTGATCAGCAACGAACTGATAGTAACCCCCCGGATATCTTCCATATCACCGCGCGTCACCGGCTGGCGATACGCAATGATGGCCAGAGTTTCCAATGTTGCACGCGTATACCGAGGTGGTTTCTCCGGATGGAGGCGATCAAGGTACTCACGCATTTCCGGTCGACTCTGGAAACGCCAACCTGAAGCCACGCTCACCAACTCCACGCCCCTTTCGGCCCAGTCACTGCGTAGTTCGTCAAGTAAGGTCTTGAGCGTATCTGAACCCAGCGCGTCATTGAAAAGCGTGCGCATATCGCGCACCGGCAATGGTTGCTGCGAGCAAATCAATGCGGTCTCGAGGACCCGCTTTGCGTCCGCCATATTCATATTGAAGCTTGTTCCGCAAACACCACCCGGAAGGTGTGAAATCGAAATGATTGCATCTGGAGGGCGTCAGCCATGAGAACCATGCCGCGCCTACCCATGGCAACGGGCCGGGGTATTTCAGGGACCTAAAGGTCGCGTCAGTGCATTGTAACTTAGCGCAAGACTACGCAACAGATCCGTAAGGTCATCCGGCAAAGGCGCCTCGAAAACCATGTCTACACCAGTGACCGGATGCACAAAAGCAAGCCTGCAAGCATGCAATGCCTGGCGCTCCATGGGGGGCACCAGATGACCGCCATAGACCGTGTCTGCCACCAGGGGGTGTCCGATGCTCGACATATGAACCCGAATCTGATGGGTACGTCCGGTGTGCAACACACATTGGACCAGGCAGTACTCGGCCGCATTTCGCAGAAGGAAGATGTCCGTCCTGGCGTGCTTTCCGGCAGTGCTGTGCAGATCGACAACCGCCATACGTAACCGGTTACGTGGATCTCGACCAATAGGGGCATCCACCGTAATTTCCGCCTTTCCCGCCCACCGCTTGTGCGCTACGGCAAGGTACTGCCGACTCACTTCGCGGGCTGCAATTGCCCGGGCGAGGGCATCCATAGCCTTGCGACTGCGCGCAACCACCATGAGACCGCTGGTGTCCTTGTCCAGTCTGTGAACAATTCCGGCGCGCGGCATGGAGCTGCATTCGGCGTCAAAGGCCAGAAGCGCATTCAATAAGGTTCCACTCCAGTTGCCCGGCGCCGGGTGCACCACCAAACCGGCAGGCTTGTTGATCACCAGAATATGCGCATCTTCGTAGACCACCTGCAAGGGGATCGCCTCGGCCTTAAAAGCCTGACTCTGCGGCGTGGGCCTCAACTCGACAACCAGCCTGTCTCCGGCTTTGACGCGCTGGGAGGACTTGTTTACCATCCGGCCGTTGTAAGTTACAGCCCCCGCTTCAACGAGTTGCTGCAAATAACTTCTGGAAAACTCTGGCGCCAGTTCGACCAGAGTACGGTCAAGCCGCTGGCCGTGCTGAAGCGCAGACACTGTGCCGGGACGCAACTCAAGCTCGCCAGGCGTTTCGTCGCCCTCTTCCTCATCTGCGTCTGCAGGGGTGGTCGATATAATCTGCTCGGTCTGGTTCAAGAAAGTTTCCCACAATGTTGCGTGTCAAATTATCGGTCGTTTATGCCTGCATGCTGACGGCCGTTACCCTCCTGGTGACTGGCTGTTCAACGGCGCCCGAGGACAAGACTGCGGGCATGAGTCCAAACGCCCTTTATGCGGAGGCCAAAGAAGTTATGGGCATGGGCCAGTGGGACAAGGCTGTCACGCTACTGGACAAGCTTGAGGCGCGCGCAGCAGGAACACCTTTGGCGCAGCAGGCGCAGCTTGACAAGGCCTATGCACACTACAAGGCACAGGAGTCCGCACAGGCAATCGCTACGCTTGACCGATTCATGAAGCTGCACCCCGCCAGTCCCGCACTGGACTATGCGCTGTACCTGAAGGGGATCATCAACTTCAATGACGATTTGGGAATGTTCTCGGCAGTAACACGTCAGGATCTTAGCGAACGCGACCAGAAGGCCGCAAAAGAATCCTTTGAGTCATTCAAGGAGCTCACAACCCGATTTCCGGATTCGCGCTACACGCCCGACGCACGTCAGCGTATGAATTACATTGTCAATTCACTCGCCCAGTACGAAGTGCACGTCGCGCGTTACTACTACAAGCGCGGCGCCTACCTTGCGGCTATCAACCGGGCGCAGATTACGGTGACCGACTACCGTGACGTTCCCGCCATGGAAGAGGCACTTTTCATTCTTTATAAATCGTATGATGCTCTGGGCATGACGCAACTGCGTGACGACACAAGACGGGTTCTTGAATCCAACTACCCCCACTCCGAGTTTCTTACCAGCGGCGCGAAATCTAGCAAGGATCCGTGGTGGAAGGTCTGGTAAGCGCAGACAGCGCGTCCAGCCACTGAGCCCTGGAGTTCAGCCTCTGCATATCCGGCAGGGCGGCAATCAGCTTTTTGCCATACCCCATCTGCACCAACCGGGTATCGCAGACAACCAATACGCCACAATCGGACTCGCGACGTATCAGTCGCCCCGCTCCCTGCTTGAGCGCCACAGCAGCCTGTGGAAGATGCAATTCCTTGAAAGGGCTCTTGCCGGTTGCTTCAAGCTCGTCTGCTCTGGCCCGGTGCAGCGGGTCATCAGGCGGTGTGAATGGCAACTTGTCGATAACCAGCAACTGCAACGCCTCACCGGGGATATCGATACCTTCCCAGAACGAGGCAGACGCAACCAGTACGCATGGCAGCCCACCATTGCCAGGAGCGCTACAGAACCGCTCCACGAGTTCGCGCTTGGAGGTTTCGCCTTGCACCAAAACCTGTAGTCTCTCGCCTGAATCTAAAGTCTCACGCAGAATACTCCCGATGTTGCGCATGGCACGAAGAGACGTGGTGAGAACCAGCGTACGCCCCCCAAGTAGTGCAGCGCCCTGCGCTGCTAACTGCGCAACGGCCATCGAATGGTTCTCGTCGCCGGGCCACGGCAAGTCGTCCGGAACGTACAGGGCTGCCTGCGTCTTGTAATTAAACGGACTGGGAACCTGCAGGACACGTGCTCCCGAAAGCCCGCAGCTGCGCACAAACCAGGACAGCGTGGCGTCATGCCCCAAAGTTGCGGAGGTGAATATCCAGGACTTCCCTTCCTGCGCCTGCATCATGACACGCGTCTGCATGGCGTGCGCAATGTCCAGCGGAGAATAGACAAGGCGCACTTGATGTCCGGTTTCCATCCAACGCACGTATCCAGCCTCGGGGACATCCCTGAAGAACGCAAGACAATCCTCCAGGCGCTGCGCTCTTTCTTGCATGACGCCCATGTCGGGCGACACCTCGGCCACTATGGAGAGAGCATGCTGAATCGACGCCAGTGCACCAAACATCCCGGTCAGTGTGCTCACCCATTCGTTGGGACTAACACCTTCTGGCGCCCCCCCGCGCCAACTGCGTCGCCCGGGTTGCGGTCCTGCCAGAGCCCGCAAAGCGAGCACTGAGTGAGACAGGTCAGCGGCCAGTTGATCCCAGGGCACGAGACCCCGCGCATGCAGCCGACCGACTTTCAGCAGTTCATTCACGAATGAATCCAGTTGGCCCGTGGAAAATTGTTGCCCAAGAAACTGCACGCCCACATCACTGAGTTGATGCGCCTCGTCAAAAATGACGGACCGGACTGTTGGCAATAACTCCGCAACACCAGATTCCCGGATGTTCAAATCGGCAAAAAAAAGATGATGGTTTACCACCACCAAATCAGCTGCTAGCGCGGCGCGGCGTGCCTGATTTACATGACAGGCCTGCGCATGAGGGCAGCGCGCGCCAAGACAGTTATCACGGGTGGAGGTCACCAGCGGTATCGACGGAGACGCTTCATCCAGGTAATCCAGCTCTGCCAGGTCTCCACAGCGTGTTGAGCGCGCCCATACCTCAATCTGGGCGAGTTGCCGCGAAATTCCAGCCGCACCACCCTCGGGACCTAGCCTGGCCTCTTCAAGGCGCTGTAGGCAAAGATAACTGCTTCGTCCCTTGAGCTGGGCGACACGGGCGCTCACGCCCAGTGCTTTCTGCAGGCGGGGAATATCCCGTTTGAACAACTGATCCTGCAATGCCTTGGTCGCAGTAGAGATGAGAACCCTCTGTCCGCTCAATAAAGCAGGAATAAGGTAAGCAAATGTTTTCCCAACACCGGTACCAGCCTCCACCACGAGCACTCCACCCGTGTCCATGGTGCGCGCAATTTCAACAGCCATTTGGGTCTGTCCAACACGCGTTGAGAACGCATCCACCGCAATGCCAAGCGGACCGCCAGACTGAAAAGTCCTTGCTACAACGTCTGGCAAATCCATGCGTCAGGCCGGCTCATCGGGTTCGATTTCTCTCTCGACACGTGCAATTTTGTCGCGCAACGCCAGGCGTTTCTTTTTCAGGCGACGCATCATGAGTTCATCAAGGGGCACGCTGGCGACGGCGCTGTCGATAAGCGCATCCAGATCGCCGTGCTCGATACGCAGTTCTATCAAGCGGCGCTCGGGGGAGTGAAGGTTGGATTCCAAGGACGATGGGGAAAGTGCGTGGTTAAATCGCGTTACGCTGGTTCGCGCAGGCTCGATAATACGGCCAACGCGCCACTTTGAAGAAAGTATTGCTCAGCAATTCACCCATCATGTCCATCGGCTACAAACTCACCGCGTCCACTGGCATCCACAAGGGGGATCGTGAATACCAGCAAGACCAGATTGCATTGATCAAACACCCTCGCATCAATGGATGCATTCTTGCCATTGTTGCAGACGGAATGGGCGGGCGCAGTGGTGGTCGCAAGGCATCCGATCAAGTCATGATGACTGCACGCCAGCTTTTTGAACGCTACGACCCCGCGACCGATGATGCCTCCGCCACACTCGGCCAAATTGTGCAGGAGGCCCACATCGTCATTAAGTTGACGGCTATTTCGTCAGAAGAAGAGCCCCACAGCACCATGGCTGCGTTCCTGATCAATCCGGGGGGCGACTGTCACTGGGCCCACACAGGAGACTCGCGGATATACCAATACCATGGCGGTCGCTTTATCAAGCGCACGATGGACCACTCCTATGTGCAGGCCCTGGTGAATCGCGGAGAAATCACCGAAGAAGAGGCCGCAGTGCACCCGCAGTCCAACATCCTTATGGGCTGCCTGGGTACAGACAATGACCCGCCGGTCGATTTCCACTTCATCTCACAACTGCGCCCAGGTGATGTCCTGATGGCCTGCAGCGACGGGATCTGGCACTATTTCAACACCAATGAAATTGGTTCGGTGCTTGCAACGCTGTCAGCACGGGAAGCCACTGAGTTTCTGATTGAAAAAGCGCGCTCCCGCGCGCATGGTGGTGGAGACAATCTGTCCGTCGTGATTGTCAAGTTCGAACCACTCGACAAGCACTAAGGTGCTGATGGCAGGGGGACTGTCGGCTTGCCGGCGGCTTTTTCCTTCAAGCGCTTGTCACGTTCCTGGCGCTTTAATTCGGCGTCCTGCAACTTGCGCTCGTACGCCTGCCGATTGCCTGTTGCCCCCTGCTCCACTGCCGCCTGCTTGCTTTGGCGCGAAGACTCCAAGGACTTGCCAGATTCAACAACTGGCAACGGCAGCCGCTGTGCATCCCGCTGCTTCGGGGCCGGTACTGCACTGGCTTCCGGGCCTGGATTTGCGCCTGCGTCACGCAGCTTCTGCGTGTGTTCGAGTTTTTTTTCTTCCTGGCGACGGGATTGCTCCTCGCCCCGCTGTTTGCGTTGCAGGTCATGCAGGCTTTCCTGCTGGCGCCTAATACTGGTTAATTTTTCGCGATCGCGCGCCCGTGCAGCCTTGACACAGTCATTGACCGCAAATTTTTCCTGGCATGCACGTTCCTCTTCCCTGCCCTGTTGAATGATCTGCTGACGCAATGCGTCCAGTCTTTGCTGCTGCACGGCAATGCTGGAATCGACCGTCGCACCCACCGGCTGGGCGCTCGCCGGCACCAGGGAAAGAACGCCCAACAGGATCACCACCTGGCGCTTCATGTCAGTGTGGTGTCCACCGTGCGCCGCTCCAGAGCAAGAAATTCCTTGGACTGCATTTCATTGAGCCGGGACACGGTGCGCGGAAACTCATGGGACATGGGTCCCTCGGTGTACAACTCTTCGGGCTGGACTGCGGCCGAAATGATCAACTTGACCCGGCGGTCATACAGCACATCCACCAGCCAGGTAAAACGCCGTGCTTCTGACGCCATGCGCACCGGCATATGGGGAACATTGCTCAGGAAAACCGTGTGAAAGCGGGAAGCAATTTCCAGGTAATCGTTTTGAGACCGGGGCCCACCGCAAAGGGTTTTGAAATCAAACCAGACCAAGCCGCCCGCCTTGCGCAAAGCGTGAATCTGGCGTGATTCAATGTGCAACACCGGATCCTCGTCATACGACTCTGCCAGCGCGTTGAAGGCCTGCTTCATCGCCGCATCGGCTTGCTCCCCTAGGGGTACGTGGTACATCTGCAGGGCTTCCAGCGTGCGCTGGCGGTAATCGGTGCCATTGTCGACATTGAGCACCTCCAGCTTCGCATTGAGCAGTGCAATCGCCGGAAGAATGCGGTCCCGGTGCAGGCCGTTCGGGTACAGGTCGTTTGGTTTGAAATTGGACGTCGTCACGAAGCCGACACCATTCTCGAACAACGCAGCCAGCAGGCGGTGCAGGATCATGGCATCGGTGATGTCTGCTACATGGAATTCATCAAAGCAGATCAACTTGTAACGCAGCGCCATGCGTTTGGCCAGCACATCCAGCGGATTGACAGTTCCTTTCAGATCGGACAACTCGCGGTGCACCTCACGCATGAATTCATGAAAGTGCAACCGGGTCTTACGCTTCAGCGGTACCGCGTTGTAGAAGCAGTCCATCAAAAAGCTCTTACCCCGTCCAACCCCACCGTACATGTACACGCCGCGGGGGATATCTGGCCGGTTGATGAGCTTCTTGATCGCGTTGGACCGTTTTTCCTTGTAGCCAGCCCATTCCTGCGCGCAACGCTCCAGAGCATCGACCGCCCGCAACTGCGCCGGGTCTGCGGTGTAGCCCCTGGCCTTGAGTTCAGCCTCGTAGGTTTGTTTTACGCTGACTGACACCGCTCTAATTCGCTATCAAAAAAATAGCTGATCGTGCAATATCCACGGGGGCTAAAGGCAGATTTGACACTGAATCAAAAATTCAGTGTGCGCTTGTCGACTGCCAATGCGGCTTCTTTGGTAGCTTCGCTCAAGCTAGGGTGTGCATGGCAAATGCGCGCGATGTCTTCGGCACTGGCCTTGAATTCCATAGCCACTACAGCCTCGGAAATCAATTCGCTGGCCTGGGGCCCCACGATGTGAACGCCCAGGATTTCGTCAGTCTTGGCATCGGCCAGGAACTTCACGAAGCCGGTGGTGTCACCCAGCGCGCGCGCACGACCGTTGGCCAGGAAGGGGAACTGGCCGGCCTTGTAGGCCACTCCGTCCGCCTTGAGTTGCTGCTCCGTGCGACCCACCCAAGCGATCTCGGGGCTGGTATAGATGACCCAGGGAATGGTATTGAAGTTGACATGTCCATGCTGGCCCGCAATGCGTTCAGCGACGGCAACGCCCTCGTCTTCCGCCTTGTGCGCCAGCATGGGGCCGCGCACCACATCACCCACCGCCCACACACCGGGCAAATTGGTCTTGCAATCGCCATCCACCACAATTGCGCCGCGCTCGTCCAGTGCCAGACCAACTGCCTCGGTGTTCAGGCCAACGGTATTGGGCACGCGGCCGATGGAAACGATGAGCTTGTCCACGTCCAGCGTCTGGGCTTCGCCCTTCGCGTTGGTGTACGCCACGGAAACGCCCTTCTTGCCGTTCTTGATCTCGCCGACCTTGACGCCCAGTTCAATCTTCAGACCCTGCTTGGTGAACGCTTTGTGCGCCTCCTTGGCAACACCTTCATCCACGGCGCCCAAGAACGCGGGCAGGCCTTCAAGAATGGTGACCTCGGAACCCAGACGCTTCCAGACGGAACCCATTTCCAAGCCAATCACACCGGAACCGATCAGGCCCAGCTTCTTGGGCACGGCGCCAATGTTCAGTGCGCCGTCGTTAGACAGCACATTCACTTCATCAAACGGCGTGCCGGGCAAGGCGCGCGCGCTGGAGCCGGTGGCGATGATGATTTGTTTGCCAGTAATAGTTTCCTCAGTGGCGCCTGACACCTTGATTTCATAACCACCCTCGGCGGCCTTCAAGAACGAACCACGGCCGTGGAAAAACGCAATCTTGTTCTTTTTGAACAAGTACAAGATACCGTCGTTGTTTTGCTTCACGACGGTGTTCTTGCGAGCAATCATCTTGGCCACATCCATGCTCACACCCTTCACCTCAATACCGTGCTCGGCAAAGTGGTGATTCGCGTGGTTGAAGTGCTCGGACGACTGCAGCAGCGCCTTGGAGGGAATGCAGCCCACGTTGGTGCAGGTACCACCGGGAGCAGGACCGCCCGCGGCGTTCTTCCACTCGTCGATACAGGCCACGTTGAAGCCCAACTGGGCCGCGCGAATGGCGGCAATATAGCCACCGGGGCCGCCACCGATGACGACCACGTCAAATTGTTTGCTCATGGCGATTCCTTAGATATCAAACAACAGACGTGCCGGATCTTCCAGCGCTTCTTTCATCGCGACCAGGCCCAGGACCGCTTCGCGGCCGTCGATGATGCGGTGGTCGTAGGACATGGCGAAGTAGTTCATGGGGCGAACCACGACCTGGCCGTTTTCCACCATGGCACGGTCTTTGGTCGCGTGCACGCCCAGAATTGCAGACTGGGGCGGGTTGATGATGGGCGTCGACATCATTGAGCCGAAGGTACCGCCATTAGAGATGGAGAAAGTACCGCCGGTCATTTCTTCAATGCCCAGCTTGCCGTCCTTGGCCTTTTGACCAAACTCAGCAATCTTCTTTTCGATATCGGCAAAGCTCATCTGGTCCGCATTGCGTAGGATAGGCACCACCAAGCCGCGGGGTGAACCCACGGCGATACCAATGTCAAAGTAGCCGTGGTAAACGATGTCGTTGCCATCCACCGATGCGTTCAACACGGGGAATTTCTTCAGCGCGTGTACTGCGGCCTTGACGAAGAAGCTCATGAAGCCCAGCTTCACGCCGTGTTCTTTCTCGAAACGGTCCTGCATGCGCTTGCGCATTTCCATGACCGGAGCCATGTTGATTTCGTTGAAAGTGGTCAGGATCGCATTGCTGCTTTGCGATTGCAGCAGACGCTCGGCCACACGGGCACGCAGTCGGCTCATGGGCACGCGCTGCTCGGGACGGTCACCCTGGTTCACGCTGGGCCCTGTGACTTGCGGCAAGGAAGATGTCTTGACCCCCGTGGGGATTGCAGAAGCAGCTACAACTTTAGGAGCAGCTGCACCACTGGCAACAGCACCCAGAACATCACCCTTGGTCACGCGACCGTCTTTGCCGGTACCAGCGACAGAACCTGCCGCCATGCTGTTGTCTGCCATCAGCTTTGCAGCTGCAGGCATGGCAACACCTGCCTTGGAGTTGCCGCCAGCAGGTGCCGAAGTAGCCGCACTCGCAGCCACCAGGGCGGCGGAAGCTGCCACCACAGGCGCTACAGGAGCTGCTGCACCCGCATTGGCTTCGGTATCAATGCGGGCGATCAGCTGTTCGGCAGCCACGGTAGTACCGTCAGCCACCACCAGTTCCACCAGCACGCCGGCTGCAGGTGCTGGAACTTCCATCACCACTTTGTCGGTTTCGACTTCGATCAAGATCTCGTCGACAGCGACTGCTTCACCGATTTTTTTCTTCCACTGCAAGAGGGTTGCTTCGGCCACAGATTCAGAGAGCTGCGGCACTTTTACTTCTACGATAGCCATTTGAATTTCTTCCTTATTTGGTCAGGACAAAGCCTTTGAGTTTTCCGAACGCACCTTCCACCAGGGCTTTTTGCTGCTCCTGGTGCAGGTGGGAATAGCCCACTGCGGGTGACGCCGAAGCGGCGCGGCCGGAGTAACCCAGCTTCTGGCCTTCCAACATGTTCTCGTGAATGTAGTGCTGCACGAAGAACCAGGCGCCCTGGTTCTGTGGCTCGTCCTGGCACCAAACCACGTCCGTCGCGTTGGGGTACTTCTTGAGTTCGGCGGCGAAGGCCTTGTGCGGGAACGGATAAAGCTGTTCCACACGCAGAATGGCCACGTCATCCTGACCTTTTTCATCACGCTTCTTGACCAGGTCGTAGTACACCTTGCCAGAGCAGGTGATGACGCGTTTGACCTTGTCGGCCTTGAGTTCCTTGTTCTCGGGGATAACCGTCTGAAACGCGCCCTTGGTGAACTCGGACAATGGCGATGTAGCATCCTTGTTACGCAGCAGGGACTTGGGCGTAAAGATCACCAGCGGCTTGCGCAGGTTACGCACCATCTGGCGACGCAACACATGGAAGATCTGGCTGGCCGTGGTGGGCTGCACGATCTGCATATTGGTGTCCGCTGCCAGCTGCATGAAGCGCTCCACACGGGCCGAGCTGTGCTCAGGGCCCTGGCCTTCGTAGCCATGCGGCAACATCAGGGTGATGCCGTTCACGCGGCCCCACTTCACTTCGCCTGAGGCGATGAACTGGTCGATCACCACTTGCGCGCCATTGGCAAAGTCGCCGAACTGGGCTTCCCAGATCACCAGGGTATTGGGATCGTTGGAAGCATAGCCGTATTCAAAGCCCAGCACCGCCTCTTCGGACAGGATGGAGTCGATGACCACGAACGGAGCCTGGTTCTCGGCCACGTTCTGCAATGGCACGTAGGTACCCACGTCCCACTTTTCGCGATTCTGGTCGTGAATCACAGCGTGGCGGTGGGTGAAGGTTCCGCGTCCGCAGTCTTCGCCGGACAGGCGCACGGGATAGCCGCTGGCCACCAAGGAGGCAAACGCCATGTGCTCGCCCATGCCCCAGTCCACATTGATCTCGCCACGGCCCATGGCTGCGCGGTCGTCATACACCTTTTTCACCAGTTGGTGGGGAGAAACACTGGCCGGGAGTGTAGTCAGCTTTTCCGACAGGCGCTTCCACTCCGTCAGCGGAATGGCAGTGTCACCTGCATCGGTCCACTTCTTGCCTAGGAACGGAGACCAGTCCACCGCATACTTGCTCTTGAAGTTAGTCAGCACCGGGTCAACCGTGTGCTTGCCGGCATCCATGGCGGTGCGGTAGGCCTTGACCATGTCGTCACCCAGCGTGGCACCCAAGCCCTGGGTTGTAAGCTTGTCGGCGTACAGCCTGCGGGTACCAGGGTGGGCCGCAATTTTCTTGTACATCAGCGGCTGGGTCAGGCTGGGGGTGTCCTGCTCGTTGTGGCCCAGCTTGCGGAAGCAGGTGATGTCCACCACCACGTCCTGGCGGAATTCCATGCGGAATTCGAGGGCCAACTGGGTAGCCAGCACCACAGCTTCCGGATCATCGCCATTGACGTGCAACACAGGCGCTTCCACCATCTTGACGATGTCGGTGCAGAACGCACTGGAGCGCATGTCGCGGGGGTCGGACGTGGTGAAACCGATCTGGTTGTTGATGATGAGGTGCACTGTGCCACCGGTGGTGTAGCCACGGGTTTGCGCCAGACACAGGGTTTCCTGGTTGACGCCCTGGCCACCGAAAGCAGCATCGCCGTGCACCAGCACAGGCAGCACCTGGCTACCCTTGGGGTCGTCACGGCGGTCCATGCGGGCACGTACCGAACCTTCCACCACCGGATTCACAATTTCCAGGTGCGAGGGGTTGAACGCCAGTGACAGGTGCACCGGACCACCCGCGGTGGACACGTCCGAGCTGAAACCCTGGTGGTATTTCACGTCACCGGCTGGCAATTCTTCAGGGGCTGTGTGATCGAACTCGGCAAACAGGTCGCCAGGCATCTTGCCCAGCGTGTTGACCAGCACGTTCAGGCGGCCACGGTGGGCCATACCGATAACGATTTCCTGCACACCCTTGGCTCCGGCCTGCTGGATCAGTTCATCCATTGCGGCGATAAAGCTCTCGCCACCTTCCAGCGAGAAGCGTTTCTGGCCCACATACTTGGTGTGCAGGAAACGCTCGAGACCTTCTGCTGCGGTCAGACGATCGAGAATCGCCTTTTTCTTGTCCGCGCTGAAGTTGGGCTTGCTGCGAATGGATTCGAGCTTTTGCTGCCACCAGCGCTTCTGGTTCTGGTCGGTGGTGTACATGTACTCGGCACCGATGGTGCCGCAGTAGGTTTCACGCAGCGCATTCATCAACTCACGCAGGCTCATCGACTCTTTGCCGAAGAAGGTGTTGCTGATGTTGAACACCGTTTCCTGGTCAGCATCATTGAAGCCGTAGAAGGACAGTTCCAGTTCAGGAATCTTGTCGCGCTCGGTGCGCTTGAGCGGATCGAGATCAGCCCAGCGTGCGCCCACATTGCGGTAGGCCGCAATCAACTGCTGCACGGCAGTGCGCTTGCGGCCCATTTCGGAGTCGGCCCCGGTGGCCATCACCACGCGGCTGACACCCTGCTTGGCACGCTCGGCAAATGCATTGATAACCGGGAGATGGGCTACGTCCTTGGCGCTGCTGCCGTCCACTGCGGGAACGTGCTGCAAGGCGTCAAAGTAATCGCGCCAGGAATCTGGAACACTGCCCGGGTTATTCAGGTAGTTTTCGTACATCTCTTCGACGTACGGGGCATTGCCCCCAAAAAGATAGGTATTGCTCTGGTACGTTTCGTACACAGACGAAGGGTTCGCCCCTGGGGACGTTGTCTCACTCATATTCCGCTGACCTCCGTTCCCCTTGAGGGAACATAAGCTGGTTAAAGCTGTTGATTAACCTTCCGCGACACGGCTGAACCGTTTGGCGGATGCGACTGTGGCATGGGAAGGGCCTAAATTGCAATGCGAATTGTGCCACCGAATCATGCAAAGCCAAAGACTCAACACAACCCGGTGTACCAAAACCACACGTCAGGGTGTTGTCAGATCCTTGATTTGCTGCAAGGCAGCTGGATCTTCCATCGTCGTCAAATCGCCGGGGTCGCGGCCCTCGCACACCGCCTGAATAGCACGGCGCAAGAGTTTTCCGCTACGCGTTTTGGGTAGCACCGCGACAAAGCGCACACGTGCTGGACGCCCCACGGCACCGATCGTGTTGTCCACGACCTTCATGACCTCGCCTTCCAGTTTGAGGCGGGCTGCGTCATCCACCAACACCGAGGCGTCCTTGACGACGGCAAAGGCCATGGCGACCTGGCCTTTGAGCTGGTCAGCAACCCCCACCACGGCCACTTCGGAAATATTGGGGTGGCTGGAAATAGCCTCCTCAATCTCGCGGGTCCCCAGACGGTGCCCAGCCACGTTGATCACGTCATCGGTACGGCCCAGGATGAAAAAATAGCCGTCGTCGTCGCGAATGCCCCAGTCAAAGGTGCTGTACACCATACGGCCCGGTACGCTGGACCAGTAGGTTTTGACAAACCGCTCATCATCACGCCACACGGTTTGCATACAACCCGGAGGCAAGGGCCCTTCAATCGCCACCACACCCTTCTGGTTGGGGCCGGTCAACTCTTCACCCGTCTGGTCGTCCAGCAGCTTGACGTTGTAGCCATAAACGGCCTTGCCTGGAGAGCCAAACTTGCTGTCTGCCTGCTCGACACCGTTGCACAGTGACAGAATGGGCCAACCGGTCTCTGTCTGCCAGTAGTTGTCGATGATGGGTTTTTTCAGGCTGCTACTGATCCATTGCGCGGTAGGCTCATCCAGTGGTTCACCTGCCAGGAACAGGGCCCGCAGGCTCGACAAATCGTATTTGGTGAGCAAGGCCGGGTCTTGTTTCTTGAGCACACGCACCGCCGTGGGTGCGCTGAACATCACAGTCACCTTGTATTTCTCGACCAGGCTCCACCAGATGCCGCCGTCGGGACGCGTAGGCAGTCCTTCGTACATGATGGTGGCCATACCGGCAATCAGCGGGCCATAAATGATGTAGCTATGCCCCACCACCCAGCCGATGTCGCTGGTGGAGAAATAGGTTTCGCCGGCGTTGCCGCAGTAGATGTGTTTCATGCTGGCGGCCAACGCCACGGCATAACCACCGGTATCGCGCTGCACACCCTTGGGCTTGCCGGTCGTACCACTGGTGTAGAGCGTGTAGCTCGGGTGAGTGGCATCCACCCACTCGCAGGGCACCAATGCACGCATGTGCTTTTCGCGCAGCGCCCCCCATAGATGGTCACGATCTGCTACCAAATTCATAGCAGCCAGCTTGCGATCCACCATCAGTACGCCACTGGGCTTGTGGCTGGATGTCGCAATGGCCTCGTCCAGCAAAGGCTTGTACTCCACCACCTTGCCACCGCGCGAACCGGCATCCGCGCTGACAATCAGCGTGGGCGACGCATCTTCGATACGGGACGCCAGCGACCCCGCTGCAAAACCACCAAAGACCACCGAGTGAATGGCACCAATGCGCGTACAGGCCAGCATGGCAAATGCCGCCTCGGCAATCATGGGCATGTAGATCAGGACGCGGTCACCCTTTTTGACGCCCAAATCCAGCAAAGCCGCAGCCATGCGTTGCACTTCCGCATGCAGTTCGGTGAAGGAATAGACTTTCTCCGTGTTGGTTTCGGTGGAAACCGCAATCAGGGCCGCCTGATCCGCACGGTCTTTCAGGTGCCGGTCCACCGCGTTGTGGCACAGATTGGTAGTACCCCCGACAAACCAGCGCGCAAAGGGAGGGTTGCTGTAGTCGCAGACCTGCTGGGGTGGGGTTTTCCAGTCGATGAGCTGGGCTTGTTCAGACCAGAAACCATCACGGTCCTGGATTGAACGACGATGAAATTCTGCGTACGCGGTCATTGGGTGTCTCCGTTCGGGCCGATAAAACTGAATTCATAATTATGAATAAGCAACTTGCTGCAAGCTGACTTGCGCTATCCCGATGTGCGGCGGGCAGCTTAGTGGATCTGGCCGTACACGCTGCTGGCCAGCGCCATCAATGTGGCCTTGTCCACCAGACCGGAAAGTGCATAGCCAAAGCCACCTTCCACCCAGTAAAAACTCGGCACCGCACCACCCGGTTCAAACCGGAACTGTGCGGACTGGCTGTCCATGTGCGCTGATGCGGTTTCCAAAGCGCCCATGTAGAGCGTCAGACGCCTTCCCTGGGTATCCTGAAACATGAATTGCGCCCGTGCGCCGGTTTCACCAGGCAGCAATCGACCACCCACCAGCTCAAAACCCTGCGCACTCAGTTTTGGAATCTGCAGCGGTTTACCCAGCCGTTTGGACAGCCATAGCACCAGATGCTCGTGCTCTGCCGCGGTGACCTCTACCGGATGGCGCTTTTCCGGCAGGTATACGTCATACGCAAAGCTGGCCTGGCGCACAAACTCCCGTTCGACAGAAACCTTTGCCTGGCTGCCAGCGGTACTGTGCTGCAGCATGAAACCGTGCGAAAACCATCCCACTCCCACGGACAAGACAAAACTTGCGGCCATGGTCCCCCAGCGGCGGTTGCTGGCAGCGTCCCGCTGCGCCTGCTCCAAACGCAGTGCTGCATCGCGCAAACTGGGTGGGACAGGCTCCGCCAACACTTCGCGGTGGAGCTCACGCAGTGATGCATCCAATGCGGCTTCCAGAGGCTCAGATTCGTTGGGGTATGTCATTTCAATCGCCGCAATTGCGCTGTTGCCTTGGTGGCATGGGGAGTTTGCGCAGCATCTGTCCGGACATTGTTGGGTTGATGCATAAGCTCACGCATTCTGTCCCTCGCACGGGACAGGCGGGACATGACCGTGCCTATCGGAACGCCTGTCACTTTGGCAACCTCGGCATAGGACATGTCTTCCAACGTCACCAGCAACAGGACAAACCGCTGGTCTACCGGCAACCGTAGCAGGCAGCGCTGCAAATCAATATGCAGATCAGCAGTGTGAGACGGTGCCTGCAATTCGTGAACCGCGTCCTCCAGATCAACTGCGAGATACGAAGGTGCACGCCGCTGCCGCCGCACGTCACTGATAAACAGGTTGTGCATCACGGTAAACAGCCAGGCGCGCAGGTCGGTACCCGCGAGCCATAAACGCCACCGAGAGCAGGCCCGCTCCAGCGTATCCTGCACCAAATCATCAGCCGCCCACACATCACCGGTCAGCGAGCGCGCATAGCGTCGCAAGGCCGGAATGTGTTCAACAATGGACTGACGACCCATAGGTCCCAGCCATCAGTTGCAGGACTGGGACATATCAAGGCCTGGCAACTTGCCAAACCTTGTTGAAACCATCACCGGTCTTGTCGCCGGGCTTGGCATCCTTCACCCAATAGTACAGCGGCTTGCCCTTCATCGCCCATTGCTTCTTGCCATCGTCGCGGGTAATGACGGTGAAATCGCCGGCCGCTGCATCCATGTCAGTTGCCATCAATGGTGGCCAGTTGGTGGCGCAAGGGCCATTGCATGTTGATTTGCCAGATCCGGCAAGGTCTTTATCAAAGGTATACAGCGTCATGCCGTTGGGGCCTGTCAGTACGCCATCAGCCACCTTGGCAGGTGCATTCCCCATGGACGCGCAGCCGCCCAGCAATGTCGCAGTCAAGGCGGCAGCAATGGTGACATGTCGGGTGAGGCTGGAAAAGTAGGAATTCATAGAGTTCTCCGTGAAGGTGCGCATCAAAGTGTGTGCAAACGGATGAACGCTGTAGAGCCCGACTTTATTCCACTGCCATAAAAAAATATTTTGGGCCTGTGGATAAAACCCGGACGACCATGCCCTCAAGCGGCAACCGCAGCACTACTTGATGAGCGCCTGAATATCGCGAAACTGGGGATGCTCAGCGCTACGCAACCATTCAAACGCCACCATTTCTGTCGTGACCAGTTCAACGCCAGCCCCCGCAAGACGGTCAAATGCGGCATCGCGGTTACGTTCCGTGCGCGAGCTGCAGGCGTCGGTCACCACCCAGACATCGAACTCGTCTTCCAGCAGGTCCAGCGCGGTTTGCAGCAGACAGATATGCGCCTCGCAACCCGCAAGAACTATCGTATCTCTGGTTGACGCGCCCGCTGCAGGCTTCTGCAGGTGTTTGGGCAGACTTCGGGCATTGCCCTGAACAGGCTTGGCAGGCGGACGCAACCACTCCCCTAGCCCCTCCTCGACCGCGCTGAACTGCATCTTTGCCAGGACACGCGCCCTGGCCTCCAGCATGGCGTCTTTCAACTCCGCCACGCTCTCGCCCAGCTTGGCGGGGTTCTGCTCGGTCACAAAAGTTGGCACCTGCAAAGCTGCAGCCATGCGCGCCAACCGTACCGCATTGGACAGAGCGGCGACCTGGTCGTGCATCGCCGGCATCAGACGCGACTGGTAATCCACAAGCACCAACTGCGATGCATCCAATTCAAGCAACATGACTTTTTCCCCGGAAGAGTTAAGCAAGCATAACCAATTCGTCCTCTGGGCACGCCTGCGTGCTCAGCGGAACAAATCGACTTGCGGAGCGGCAGCTTTATCCGCAGCACCTGTGACCGAAGCTTGTACTTCCGCCTGGTAGCGATTGAGCAGATCCTGCAAATAGCGGGCAAATAATGCCTCTGGCGACTGCTCAGGTGCTTGCAGCCGATTGGTATCCTGCGCCATCAAGAGGCCGACGCCCTGCGCCAGCAAGGCCTCAAGTTCGCCATCCAGCTGCCCGGGGGTTGCCCCTGATGCCAACAAGGCTTCCCCCATGGGCTCCAGCGTCTTGCGTATCTGGCTGTGCACGCGCCTGCCAATGTCCGCCTGCGCGCGCTGGGTTCCTATCCCTGCCAATAGGTAAAGCATCAGCTCCATATCGTGAGGCTGGGAAATAAAGAACGTCAGCCAGGCCTGGCCCCTGGCCAGCAACATGTGCTCCGGATGGCCTTTAGGCGGCCTGGCGGCGAGCACCGCTGTCTGCAAACGCCCGGTCATCTCCTCCAGAAGCGCGGAAAGCAATTCCTGTTTGCTGGAAAAGTAAGCGTACAAGGCCCCAACGGTGTAACCCGCCTGCTTGGCAATTTCCCGCATGCTTGTGCGTTCCAGCCCCAATCTGGAAAACGCCACCCTGGCGGCATCCAGAATTAGTCCTTTGCGCGCATCCGCCATGGCCAATTGGCGTCGAATTTTTGCTTCCATAACAAAACTATTACTAAGTTCTGGCTAATTATATTTTAAAGACAATGAAGATATTTTTAAACGATATATGTTCATTATAAACATTGTTTAAATTCATCAACAACAGATCCCCATCCGAGAATGCATGCATCACACTGAAACATTCTGTAAAATCGTTAAAAATCAATATGTTATGGAAACTTTGTAATGTTTTTTCGAGATTGACATCGGTAGGCAACGCCGATACACTTCTCTGAATGCGTTTTATATTCTTTTTGATTGCCGCCCTGCTCGCGGTGGCAGTTCATGCTGCGCCCCAGACTTCGTCCGGGGACGAGATGCCACGCATTATTTCTGACCGCGGTTTGATGGAGCGCATTGGAGAAGTGGGCCTGCGGGTCGAAAGTAAGGCGTCGGAATATGTCGTGAGCGCCATGACATTTCTGGGCGTACCTTACAAACGCGGCGGAACAAGCGCTGAGACCGGCTTTGATTGCAGCGGTTTCGTAAAAACCATTTACGAACAGACGGCTGGCCTCATCCTGCCGCGTCGGGCTGAACAGCAGGCAGCGGCCACCCAACGGATTGACAAAAGTGACCTGCAACCCGGCGACCTGGTGTTTTTCAACACCATGCGCCGCGCGTTTAGCCACGTGGGCATCTACGTTGGCAACGGCAAGTTCATCCACGCGCCCAAACCTGGAGCGGAAGTTCGCGTAGAAGACATGGGCGTTGCCTACTGGAAGCGTCGCTTTGATGGCGCACGCCGCGTCACTGTTGAGCAATCGACCTCCAGCAGCGTCCAGCCTTGAGCAAGGCGCCCGTGCCGCCCATGCTTTTCACCGATCTGGGGCTCTGCCCTGCCCTGCTGAATGCCGTAACCAGCAACGGCTTTACAGCACCTACTGCAGTTCAGAGTGCCGCCATTCCGCCAGCCATTGCCGGACAGGACGTTCTTGCAAAAGCACAAACCGGCTCCGGCAAGACCTTCGCATTTGCACTGCCGCTGTTGCAAACCCTGACGCAAACGAATAGCGCGAGAACCCGATTCCCCAGAGCACTGGTATTGGTCCCAACCCGTGAACTGGCAGTCCAGGTAGGCGAAGCATTGCATCTCCTGTCGAAGACCATGCCTGAATCCATCAAGGTGAGCGTGGTGTTTGGCGGCGTGTCCATCAACCCCCAGATGATGGCGCTGCGTGGGGGGACAGACATTGTGGTTGCCACCACCGGACGATTGCTCGACCTACTGGATCGCAACGCCCTCACCCTTTCATCGGTCAGTATGCTCGTTCTCGACGAGGCTGATCGCATGCTGGATCTGGGCTTTTCTGAAGAACTGCAACGCATCCTGGCGTTACTACCCGCCAAGCGCCAAAACCTGTTTTTCTCTGCCACCTACCCCGCTGGCGTGGAGGCGTTGGCCAACACGATTCTACAAAACCCTGCGCGGGTGGATGTCCTTCAGAAAGCCATCGGGCAGCCGGACATTACACAACGCGCCATTGCGGTGGATGCGGCACGCAGGACGCAACTCCTGCGCCATCTGATCACCACCGAAACCTGGCCGCGTGTCCTTGTCTTTGTAGCAACCAAACACGCCGCCGAAATCGTGGCAGACAAACTCAGACGCGTGCATATTGACGCCGAGCCATTTCACGGCGAACTCAGCCAGGGCAAACGCACCCAGGTACTTCACGACTTCAAGGCTTCACGCATCCGGGTTGTCGTAGCTACCGATATGGCTGCGCGTGGTCTGGACATCACGCAGTTGCCAGCAGTGGTGAATTTCGACCTGCCCCGCTCTTCCGCAGACTACACCCACCGCATTGGCAGAACCGGCCGCGCCGGCGAGGCTGGCATCGCCATCAGTTTTGTAAGCGCAGTCACCGAGCCGCACTTCCAGTTGATCGAGCGACGCCAGGGGCATGCCGTTCCCCGTGAAGTCATCGCTGGTTTCGAACGGACCGAAGCTGCGCCGGTATCAGCAGACTCCGCCCATGGTGGCATCAAGGGCAAGCGCCCGAGCAAGAAGGACAAACTGCGCGCTGCCCAGGCAGCCCAAACAGACCCGTCCAGCGCCTGATGCAATTCACGGGGAGTGGCCGCAAGGCCTACCTCCGCCCGGATTACTTTGCAGCTTTGGCTGCGGCCTTCTTTGCAACCGCTTTCTTCACCGCAACTTTTGGACTTGCCACCTTTTTGGTGGCAATCGTTTTGGCGAGAGCTTTGACTGGCGCATTTGCTGTGACAGCTTTCTTCGCTGGCGCTTTTTTGGCTGCCGGCTTATCGACTTTTACAGATTCGTTGGTCTTCCAGGTCAGCCGCGCCTTCTTTGCAAGCTTCACGACCTTGGCAATATCTTCATCACTGAAGACACCATTGACCCCTGAAATGGCGGCCAGCTTCATGCCGTGCTTGAGACCCAGCTTGTAGATTTCCTTGACCTTTTCCCACTCGGTATCGCGGCCCACGGTGAACACTTCAAAGCGCCCCTCCAGAGCGAGGACGATGGTTTCAGCCAGACATGCGTAAATCACGTTCGGCGGCAGGCCAATGCTCTTGAGGCCCTTGACCTTGGTCGGCAGATCAATCTCGCCAGACTCAATTACTAGCACGTCGGGCCGCTTGGCCACATCTTCTGCTGGCAAATCCAGCGGACGTGCCACGTCGGTGATCACACAGCCTGGCTTGACCTTCATGATGTCCAGAATTTCTTTGCCTGCACCGGATGTGGAGGTCACGATCATGTCCATGTCGGAGAGCAGATCGTTGTAGTCGATGGTGGTAAACACCTTGGCATCCGGCGTCTCCTTCAGGATCGACGCCTTGAGTTCATCCAGCTTGCTCAGCGTGCGGCCCGCCAGGTAGACCTCGTCAAACGACATCGCCAGCAAACGTGCACTAACCGAGCCAATGGAGCCGGAGGCGCCAATCACCATGGTTTTGGCAGCAACTTTCTTGTTGTGCTTGTTGATTGTCAGAAGGCCCATGCGGCGCATGGCATCGGCAGCAGCCCACAGCGCACCGGACGCCGAGTAACTGTTGCCCGTGGTAATGGGCAAACTGGAACGGCGCGCCACGGTAACACCCGCGTCTCCCACCACTTTGGTAAAAGCCCCCAGGCCCATGATCTGGGCCCCCATTTTTTCGGCAATTTTGGAAGCGTGCAACAGACGCCGGTAGGTGAACTCCGGACTGCGCGAGAGCATTTCCTTGGGTGTACCACCCACCGAGATCAGCCACCCCTCTGCTTCCGCTCCCGTGGGAGAAATGATGTTCTCCATCTTGCAATACACCATGGGAGGCATATGCGCCGCCAGTGTCTCGACCTTGTCCATGACGAACTTGGGCGTGGACTTCGGGATGGGAAAGGCGTTACGGATGTAGTTCTGACTCAGCGGGTGAATCACAAAAGCAAAGCGGCGAATATTGCGGAATTTGCCCGTGGGGTGCAGCAATCGCGGCGCGATCGCGAGTTCATCCAGTATTTCTTCAAAGTCGTCATCCGACACTTCGTCGGTCCCCTTCTCCAGCGCCGCAAGAATCATGGCCTCGATGGTGTTGACACCCACTACCTTGTCGAACAACTTGGGGGAAACGTCCACCACCAGATTGACTTTGCACTTGGCGAAGAATGCCATGCGCTCATCATCCACCGCAGAGGTAATCAGCGTCTTGCCTTCCAGATTGGACGGATTGCCCACTGCCTTGATCTCGGCGAAGGTACCCACAATCACATGGGACTTGGCCACCACGCCGGCAATGCGCTTGCCCTTGAAACCCGACATGGAGGCTTCCAGCATCTCGCCCGATTTTCCCGACAGCATCCATTCACTGCCCTTGGCAAACAGTTCCAGTTGCTCCAGCGAGGTCAGCATGGCTGGGGCACCGGTCTGGAATAGCGCATCGGCAAAACTCAGGTTCTTGCTGTAGTCCGACAGGGCCACCGCCATGTCGTAATTGCGCATGCCCGAGAGGAACAGGATGAGGTTGTTGTTGAAATAGTTGCCCAGCTCTTTTTGCACATACCGCACCGCGCGCACCTGCAAAAGGCGCCGCAATGTGGCGCCGGTGGTTGCCGGAATACGCGTCACCACGTTGAGCAGGCGCTGTGTCTCCTTATTCACGACGGTGCGCAAACCCACCTGGTAATGGTCGCCGATTTCCCCCAGACCGATGGCGTCCACTGTGGCCTGCTGGCGACGCATCAGTTCCCATGCCTTACCCGTATCGTTGTCCGCACCCATGCGCTTGACCGAAAACGATTGCCCCAGAAAATCGGTCTTGAATTCGAAATCCTGTTTGGACGAACCCAGCGTCACTGTCACTACTTTTTTCATTGCATTGCTCCTCTTTGTTGTTGTCGCTGCATCACGCTGGCTTGCGGGTGGTCTTGCGCGCGGACTTGGTTGCTGGCTTCGTGGCGGCCCCGGGCGCGGCCTTGGGCGGCAGGGCCTGGCGAATCAGATCTTCACACACCGCCTGGGACATATACCGTGGCACCGGGTAACCGGTGTGCGCCTCATGGCATGCGGCTTTGGCCAGTGCAGGGATATCCGATTCTTTCAAAGCCTCCAGATACAGAGGAATCCCCAGATCATGGTTCAGTGCATCCACGGCGTCGAGAAACTTCTGTGCCAGCACGTCCGTATCTTCGCCTTCCACGCCGACGCGTGCGCGCACCGCCAGAAGCGCTAGGCGACGGGTAATTGCGGGACTGGAATACTTCAACACCAGCGGCAGCATGATGGCATTGGCCAACCCATGGGGCGTGTGGTACCTGCCGCCAAACTGGTGTGCAATGGCGTGCACATAACCCACATTGGCACGGGTAAAAGCAAAGCCGGCGTAGGTAGAGGCCAGGGCCATTTTTTCCCGTGCTTCCAGGTTCTTGCCATCGCGGTAAGCCGTGCGCAGGTTTTCAAAAATCAGGCCTACGGCCGACAGCGCCATGCCATCGGAATACGGCGTGCACCAGTTGCCAACAAAGGCTTCAATTGCATGCGTCAGGGCATCAATGCCGGTGGCGGCGGTGATATGCGGCGGCAACCCGGTCATCAGGTTGGGGTCCAGCGCCGCCATCTTGGGCACCATCCGAGGATCGACGATCACCAGCTTGGCCTGTCGCTCGGGGTCGGAAATTACGGCTGCCACGGTCACTTCAGATCCGGTGCCGGCAGTAGTGGGCACCGCATAAATCTTGATTGGGGAATTGAGTCCCTTGAGGTAGCCCGCCAGCTTGCGCAAAGGCTTGGGGTTGGCAATGGAAACCGCAATCGCCTTGGACGCGTCCATGGAAGAGCCCCCCCCAAAAGCCACAATCGCGTCGCAGTCATGCTCCTTGTAAAACGCAATGCCTTTCTCAATGAGCGGAATGGGTGCGTCGGGCGTGATTTCATCGAACACCACGTACTCGGCGCCCCCGGCAGACAGTGCATCGGTCAGGTCCTTGAGCAAGCCCAGTTTGGAGATGATGCTGTCCGTCACGATGAGGATTTTGGAGTGCCCCATTCCTGCCACCGCCTGCCCCAGACGCCCGCTGGAGCCAGGCCCGATCAGTAGCGTTGGCTGCGGGATGGGAATGAACCGCGTCACCAGACCGGCACCTTTCATCAGCGCCCCCAGTCCCGCAGCGCGCATGGAATCGGACATCAAATCGGAAATCATCACAACTCTCCCCCTACAAATCAGGACCAAACCTACGGAACACCCCACCGGGATATTCCTACGCGTCCATTCTGCATGATCCCGGGTGGAGTGCGCTACCTACTTGGGCTAGGGCAAACCCCGCCTTCAGTCCTTGAAAGCTGGCTTTCGTCTGGAAGCGTTAGCGGCCATGGCCTCGCCAAGGTCTTTGCTCATCAGCATGGCAGCATTCCAGGTGGCGATGTAGTTCAGGCCGTCCGCTACCGTGTGATCCCGCGCGTAAGTGATCATTTCCTTGGTGCCACGGATCGACAACGGCGATTTGGCGGCGATGGTCGCCGCAATCTCACGCACACCAGCGTAGAGTTCCTCACGGCTTGCAAAGACCCGGTTCACAAGATGCATTTCGCGGGCCTCCTCGGCCGTGAAATTGCGCCCGGTATAGGCCAACTCGCGCGCCATGCCATCGCCAATCAGGCGCGGCAAACGCTGCAGGGTGCCCACATCGGCCGTCATGCCGATATCGATTTCCTTGATGGTGAAATACGCGTCCGCACTGGCGTAGCGCATGTCGGCGCAGGTGATCATGTCGATGCCGCCACCCACGCAGGCACCATGAATGGCCACCATCACCGGTTTGCGGCAGCGCTCCATGCTGGTCAGGGTGTCCTGCAGGTCCAAAATGACACGGCGCAGGCCTTCGCGGGTACGGCCATCACAGTCGTTCTGGATCTGCGCATTCAGACCCATCAGCATCGTCAGGTCGATGCCGGCAGTAAAGAGCTTGCCCTCGCCCTGCAGAATGGCCACGCGTGCCTCGGGCGTTTCATCCACCCAGCGAAAGGCCTTGCGGATCTCTTCCCACATGGTGGCGTTCATGGCATTGGCCTTTTCGGGCCGGTTCAGGCGCAAGGTGGCGATGTGGTCTTCCAGCGTGACGCTGAGGGTTTCAAACTGCATAGTGTCTCCTTGTAGCAATCAGGCCTTGGCGGGTTTCATCATGGCCAGGTAGGGTGCCAGGCGCTTGCCCATCTCGTCGCCCAGGGCCTGCAGGCCACTCATCGGGCGCACCATGACTTCAAAGTCCACGATTCTGCCCTCGGCGTCAAACTGGATCAGGTCAATGCCCTTGAGGTCCTTTCCATTCACTTTAGCGCTGAACTCCAGCACCACACTGGATCCATCGGCGCTGGCTAGCTCGCGGTGGTAGGTAAAGTCTTCAAACACCTTGACCACCGTACCCAGAATCAGTTGCACTGCCTGTGCGCTGGGGTATGGTGTGTGCGCCATGGGCGAGCGGAATACGGCCTTGGGGTGCAAGATGCTGCCCAACTCCCCCACATCGCCTGCGGCCACCATGGCGTGCCACTTCTGCAGGCTCTCAGCCACAGCCGGTTGCAGGCGCTGGGCCAGCGTGGCAGTTGCAGGGGCTTCTGCTGCCTTGGCAGACGGGTCCAGGGCCAGAGCCAGTTCGGTGCCCTGCTTGATGGCGCGCTTGGCGTCGAGCTCGGCGGCCTTGTCGGCACCACCAATCAGGTGGACGGTGCAGCCTGCAGCGGCCAATTCGGCCTGCAGTTCACGCTGAGGCTCCTGGCCTGCACAAAGCACCACGGTATCGGCGGGAATGGTCATGTCCTTGTCGCCCACCGTGATGTGCAGGCCGGCATCGTCCACCTTGCGGTAGGTCACGTTGTTGACCATCTCCACCTCTCGGTTTTTGAGCGATGTGCGGTGTATCCATCCGGTCGTCTTGCCCAGACCATCGCCCACCTTGCTGGCCTTGCGCTGCAACAGGTAGACCTTGCGTGGGCTCTTCTCGATGTGCGCGTCCTTCAATCCACCGCGCGCTCCAAAAGTCGCGTCGACACCCCATTCGGCATAGAACTTGTCCTTGTCCAGGCTGGGACTTACCCCTTCATGCAGCAAATACTCGGCCACGTCAAAACCAATGCCGCCAGCGCCAATCAAGGCCACCGTCTTGCCTACGGAACATTTGTCGCGCAGCACATCCAGATAGCCCACCACTTTGGGATGGTTGATACCTTCAATTTCCGGCTTGCGCGGATTCACCCCGGTGGCCAGCACCACCTGCTGGTAACCCGCCGCCACCAGTTCCTGCGCTGTGACCTTGCGGCCAAGTTGCAGCTTCACACCGGTCAGCTCAATCTGCTTGCCGAAGTAGCGCAGCGTCTCGTAAAACTCTTCCTTGCCGGGCACCTGTTTGGCCACATTGAACTGACCGCCAATTTCGCTGGCCGCGTCAAACAAGGTCACCTCAAAGCCACGCTTGGCCGCTTCGGTAGAAAACGCCAGCCCGGCAGGACCAGCGCCCACCACGGCAATGCGCTCTTTGCCAGGCGCGGGGCTGTCCACCATCAGCGTCTCGTGGCAGGCGCGCGGGTTCACCAGGCACGACGTGATCTTGCCGCCAAAGGTGTGGTCCAGGCAGGCTTGGTTACAGCCAATGCAGGTGTTGATCTGGTCGGCCTTGCCGGCCGCCGCCTTGGCCACAAAGTCGGGGTCGGCCAGAAACGGGCGCGCCATGCTCACCATGTCCGCCATGCCGTCGGCCAGCACCTGCTCGGCCACCTCGGGCGTGTTGATGCGGTTGGTGGCTACCAGCGGAATGCCCACTTTGCCCTTGAGCTGCTGGGTCACCCAGGCCCAGGCCGCACGCGGCACCTTGGTAGCAATGGTGGGAATGCGCGCCTCGTGCCAGCCAATGCCAGTGTTCAGGATGGTGACACCGGCCTTTTCCAGTTCCTGGGCCAGTTGCACCACTTCCTCTTTGGTAGAGCCGCCTTCCACCAAGTCCAGCATGGACAGACGGAAGATGATGATGAAGTTCGCTCCCACCCGCGCGCGGGTGCGCCGCACAATTTCCAGCGGAAAACGGATGCGGTTCTCATAGCTGCCACCCCATTCGTCATCCCGCTGGTTGGTTTGCGTGGCGATGAATTCGTTGATCAGGTAGCCCTCGGAACCCATGATTTCCACGCCGTCGTAACCCGCGCTCTGCGCCAGTGCGGCCGCGTTGGCGTAGTCCTCAATGGTTTGCTCCACCTCATCCGGCGTCAGGGCATGCGGGCGAAACGGGCTAATGGGTGCCTTGAGCGCACTGGGCGCAACCAGTTCCGGGTGGTAGGCGTAGCGGCCAAAGTGCAGGATTTGCATGGCAATCTTGCCGCCGTTGGCATGCACCGCCTCGGTCACCACCTTGTGCTTATCGGCCTCTGCCTGCGTAGTCATCGCAGCGCCGCCTGGCATCGGGCGGGCGCGGTCGTTGGGTGCAATACCACCGGTCACGATGAGGCCCACACCGCCCTTGGCGCGCTCCGCGTAGAAAGCCGCCATGCGCTCGAAGCCCTTGGGTGCTTCTTCCAGACCCACGTGCATGGAGCCCATGAGCACACGGTTCTTCAGGGTAGTAAAGCCCAGATCAAGGGGCGCGAGCATGTGGGGGTAAGCGGTCATGGCAATGTCCTTGGGGTTAGAAAGGCGAGGAAAATGGAGCAACTATGCAACCAGTTGCAATAGTTTAGGAGAAGCGCCAAACTAATGCAACCAGTTGCATAGTTGCAGTGCAGCACGTAGACTGGCGCCCATGTCGCTCGCCCACGCAGTTTTGACCTCGCTGATGGAAAAGTCGTCTTCCGGCTACGACCTGGCACGCCGGTTTGACAAGTCCATTGGCTATTTCTGGCACGCCACCCACCAGCAGATTTACCGTGAACTCGCCCGCATGGAAGCAGCAGGCTGGATTGAATCCAGCTCGGCCCCCGACGCGGGCAAGACCCGCAAACGCGAGTACCGGGTGCTGCCCGCCGGGCGCACCGAACTGGCGCGCTGGGCCTGCGCACCTTCGCCTCCCCCAGATTTGCGCGACGAGTTCATGGTGAAGCTACGGGCCGATGCGGCCCTGGGCGAGGTGGACCTGCGCGATGAATTGCGCCGGCACATCGCGTTGCACCAGGACAAGCTGACCCAGTACCGCGCTATCGAACTGCGCGACTTTGCGCAAGGCAAGCCCCTGACCCGCCACGCGCGCATCCAGCACATGATTCTCAAGAAAGGCATCCTGTACGAGGAAGGCTCGATTTCCTGGGGCCAGGAATTGCTGGGAATACTGGGTGGCGCCTGACCCGGATTGTGAGCCAAATCGGGCTCCAGCCCCCGGATAGCATGCACAAGTAGCTACAACTTTTGTAGCAAATGCAGCTGCTGCATGAAGACCTGGTCCGGCCTGTCAGGGGCGCTGTGTGTACTTGGGCGGGCGTTTTTCCAGAAACGCTTGGATGCCTTCCTGCGCATCGGGTGTCATGGCCGCGGTGGCCATGCGCTCTACCGCAAAGGCATAAGCCTGGTCTTGCGGCAACTCCATCTGGCGGTAAAAAGCCTGTTTGCCCAATGCCTTGGAGGCAGCGCTGCCGCGCGTTGCGCGCTGGATCAGATCCAGCGTGGCAGCCTCCAGCTGGTCTGGAGGCACCGCCTTGTTGATCAGCCCCCACTGGGCTGCCGTTGCGGCATCAACGGCGTCGCCGGTCATGGCCATTTCAAGCGCACGCTTGCGTCCGATATTGCGCGCCACGGCCACCACCGGCGTGTGGCAGAACAGCCCCGCCTTGCCACCCGGAATCGCAAAGCTGGCAGTATCCGCCGCGACCGCCAGATCGCAGGTGGCCACCAGTTGGCAACCGGCCGCGGTGGCCAGCGCATGCACCCGCGCCACCACCGGCTGGGGCATGGACTGCACTGCGTTCATCATGTCGGTGCACACCGCAAACAGCTCCCGAGCCTGCTCCAGGCTGGCACCGGCCATATCCGCAAAATTGTGCCCCGCACTGAACACCGGCCCGTTGGCTGCCAGGATCACACCCAGCGCATCGGACTGCGCTATGGCATGCAGCGCCTGCGTCAGCTCCTGCATGACGCTCAAAGCCAGTGCATTGCGCTTTTCGGGCCGGTTCAGCGTGATCGTGGTAATGGGGCCATCGGTGGTGACCAGAATATTTTCGAACGGCATATCAGCTCCCTTTTGCATTGGCAGGTGGCTTGAAAAACATTGGATGGTGGCGCGCCACCACCGGTCCGGCCAGATCCCAGGCCAGGCAACGGCCCAGGTGGTGGGGTGGCTTGGTGGGGTCGCTGGCCGACGCGTCTTCCGGCAGGGTCTGGTACGCGGCGGTCGCCATGTTGTACAGAAGCTCCCTCAGATGGGCGCAGCCCTGAATGCCCCCCAGATGCTGCTCGATGGCCCGGCGCCATCCGGGCCCCATGGTGCTGCCCACCATGCGGTGCATGGGCGCCTGCGCCTGGGGACATTCGCGGTGTGGCACATCGTCCATGCTCACCGCAATGTCACGCACCACCAGCGCGTCATCAATGGTCACGCGGATCGACATGCCGTGGATAGGCTCGCCGGGCTGCCATACACCGTCGCCGGGTATCTCAAACACCTGGTCTTTGGTGTCGCGCAATTCCCCTTCAATGTCCCACAGACCGTCCTCCCGGCGGTAACCGCGGTAAACCGTGGTGCGGGTATGTTGGGCGGTGCGCGGTGCGGGCTGTGGCAATGGCAATTCGGGACTCCTTGTAATGGTCTAGCTAAGATCTGCGAATCAGGAGCCAGGGTCATACTTTAAAAGAGATACTGACACTGGCGCAGGCCTTGCCAATCCGCCGGGCCAGCAGGCCGCCCGCCACACACAGGGTCACCGTCACCAGCCAGGTCCATTGCCAGCCCCCGGTGCCCGCCGCCACCCATGCCACCAACGGGGGCCCGGCGAACTGGCCGAAGGCTGACCACTGCTGCATATAGCCCACTGTCGTGGACACCGTATCCTCACTCGGCGCCAGCCGCACAGCCGAAGCAAACAGGGTGCCCGGTATCTGGCCACCCACTGCCGAAAAAAGCACCACCTCCACAAACCGCAGCGGCAGGGGCAAGCCCTGCCCGTGCCATTGCGCAAACGCCCCCACTGCGCCCAGTGCCATGCAGGCAAAGCCGATTTGCAGCAGGCGCTCGGCCCGCCATCCGCGCTGCAGCAAGCGCCCCGAGAGAATGTTGCCACTGACATTGGCCAGCGCAACACAGGCCGTCAGCACACCGGTCATGCCACTGGCCAGACCCGCCTGCGCATACACCGTTGGTAGAAAACCAATGACGGCAATCCACTGCGAGGAATACACCATGAAGCTCAGCGACACCAACCAGGGCCCGGGGCTGCGCAGGGTCAAACCCAAACGCTGCGCCCAGCCCGCACCGGATGCCGCCGGGGCGCCCACTGCCAGAACCACGGCTGCAGCGGGCCCCAGCACCGGCACACACCACCACACGGCCAGCCAGGCCAGAACTGACGCAGCGCCCAGCAACCACCACCACACCTGCCAGGGAAAGTGCATCAGCACCAGGGGCCCCAGCAGCAATGCCATGGCGCTGCCCAGGGGCATGTAGGTTCCCCACCACCCCATGCGCGCGTTCAGTTGTGCCAGCGCCACCGTGCGCCGGATCATGGCCGGGGCCGGCATCACCACCAGCAGAAAACCCAGCCCCTCCAGGGCGCGCAACACCAGCAAACCACCCACCGTATCGGCAAACCCGCCCAGCCCGCTGGCCAGCGCCAGCAAGCCCAGCCCGGTCAGCATGGTGCGGCGCAGACCCAGCGCGTCTGCCCCCAGCCCCACTGCCAGGCCCAGCGTCATGCCCGCCAGTTGCACCATCGACAACAGGAACCCGGCCTGCACCAGCGTCACCCCCAGTTGCTGCTGCAACACAGGCATTGCGGGGGGCAGCTTGCCCACATGCGACGCCGCACTGACGCCGGCCAGAACGATTATCCAGGACGGATGGACGCCTCGGGTCCGAGATTTCAGTTTATGAATAAAATCAGCTTCCAGCCCTTATGTAACATGCACAAACAGCTATTGTTTTGATAGCATTTTCAGGAAAACATCGGTAGGCATCGGCTTGCTGAAGTAATGCCCCTGGACTTCATTGCAGCCCTGCCCGTGCAGATGATCTAATTATTCGCGCGTCTCGACGCCCTCGGCAATGGTGAGTATGCCCGGCTCTTCGCTATGGAAATAATGGCGCCGACATTGGCTCGGTCGTACAGGTCTACGGCAATGTCGCGTACAAAGGACTGGTCGATCTTGACCTTGGACACCTTGAATTTCTTGAAGTAATTCAGCGATGAATAACCGGTGCCAAAGTCGTCAATGGCAGCGTTCGGGTCGACCATGGCGACACCTTCAGTCTGCTCCAGTTCCAGCAGGTGTGCGGGCGGCCGGGCTTCTTCCAGGATGCCAGCCACCAGCTGTGGCAGGTCTGCTTGGCGAAACTGGGCCGCCGACAGGATACCTGCCTGCAAGGCGCCCTGGAACACGCAGCGCAAGGTGCTGACCTGCTCGCGTGTGCGCCGGTACGCGGCTTCGTCCGAGGCGGCTTCTACTCACTCGTCGCCCGAGGGTCCGGGTTCGCGCACCTGAAGCAGCAGATCTTCGGCCCGCAATTCGGTATCGGCAAAGATGACCTTGATCTTGCCTACGGTGCCGGTCTGCTGGGCGAGGCGCAAGAATTTGGCCTGCGCCGAGGCCTGTGCAAAGGCACCGTGCTCGGCCAGCTTTTCCAGTTGCGCAAAAGGTTTGACCCGGAAAATGTAGTACGGCACGTTATTCCTCAAAGGTAGCTTTTACTGGCGCGGCGGCGCCCGGGCAAGGATTTCTGGATGATGACGCCGCGCACGGCCGAGAGATCGGCCAGCGGGATGTCGGAAAAGGCTGGGTTGAGGGCGTGCAGTCGCCAGCCCGATGCGTTGCGACAGAGCTGGCGAAAGATCCATTCGCCCCGGTGTTGGGCCAGTACATAGGCGCCATCGCGCAGCAGGCCATCGGGCTCGATAACGATGATTTCACCTTCGTTGAATTCGGGCTCCATGCTGGTGCCGAGCACCCGCAGCACAAAGGATTCGCTGCCACTGCAGGCGCTCTCTTGCATATCCACCGTGCTCACACCAGCACTCCCACCGGCCGCGCCAGCACATTCGTGAAAATCTGAGCGGCGGGGATGCCGACCGCACGCAGCTCGGCATCCAGAGTGCAGACGAATTGCTCGGGGCCGGCCAGGTAAAAATCGCACTCAATGTCGAACAGGTCGGTCCGCATGGCGCGCGCCATTTGCAGGGTGCCGAAGGTGATGTCGGTCTCACTCAGCAACTCGTACTCGAACGGGTCCAGGGCTTCAGACCAGGCGCGGCACTGGTTGGCCAGGAAGTGGCCGTCGGGCTGGGTCGACAACCAGAACAGCGACAGGGAGGGAGCTGACTCCAGCGCCAGGGCGTGTTCGATCAGGCTCTTGATGGGAGCGAAGCCCGCATCGCAGGCGGCAAACACCAGTGGCCGGTGGCCTTCGGCCAGCACGAACTCACCACAGGGCCCCCACACCGTGACCGCATCGCCGGCCTTGATGTTGCCGGAAAAAAGTTGCTGGGCGAACGGATCCTGTGCGTTGCGCGGGATGAAGAAGTGCAGGTTGCGGTCGTCGCAGGGGCAACTGGCCACCGGGTAGAGGGCGTGCAGATCGCTGCCGCCGGGCCCGGTCAGGCCCAGCGTGACGGACTGCCCGGCGAGAAAGCGCAAACGGTGGCTCCGTGGTGTCTGCAGGTGCAGCAATCGCGTGTCGGGTGCCAGGCTGCTTACGCCGCGCACCTGGGTCACTATCTGCTGCTGCGGGATGTCCTGCGGTCCGCTGGCTTCGAGCAATTCCAGGGTGAGTTCGCTACTGGCCGCCGTATGGGCGCACATGAGGGTGTAGCCCTGGCTTTTTTCGGCCTCGGACAGGGGGTAGTCGAAGGTCTGGGTCCTGGCGACCTGCCCCGAGATCACGCGCACCTTGCACATGCCACAGGTGCCGTTGCCGCAACCGTAGTTGAGCTTGAGGCCTGCCCGCAAGCCGGCCTGCAACAAGGTGTCGTGCCCCTCCACCGAGAACTCGTGTCCGCTGGGGCGAACCATGACCTGTGCCGTCATGACTTTGAGCATATCGTCCATCACCGTGAGCAAATCGGCCTGTTCGGTGGCCAGCGCCTGGGCCAGCCCCTGATCGACAAAATCCTGCAACCCAGACAGCACCAGCGGGGTGGCTCCCTGGGCCTGCAGGGCATAGATGCGCTCCTGCAGGGCCACCACCAGGGCGTGGTAGCGCTGCAGGCAGCGCCGCACATCGGCCAGTTCCTGGGTCTGGTTAAACAGACGCTGCGCCAGCACTTCCTGGCTGGGCAGCAGGCGCTCACGGACGCGCTTGCCAAAGGCTTCGTCCTTGATACTGGCCACCCGCTCCAGCAGGCCGGATTCCTCGAGCTGGGTCGCCGGGTACAGGCGCAGTAACTCGTCGGTGGAGAGCAGCCCTTCGGTCAGCACCAGCGCGCCGTCACGCACCTGCTGCTGCAACGCACCGCGAGACACCCCCACCAACTGGGCGGCGCGCCAGACGGTCAGCCAATGCGTCATAGCGAATCCTCCGCGCAATGCACTTCGACTTTGGGTGGCGTCACGCGCTCGTCGTGCACGTGGTCGAGATAGCGCGCCCGGTAGAGCAGGCGCGGGCACACTGGGTCGTCAGTGAAACCGGTGCGGTCGTGCGGCACATTGTTGGCCACGATGCCCATGCCGGGCTGCATGAGCAGGCGGAACACCCAGGGCGGGTTGGAGGCCAGCAATTGCTCGATGAAAGCCACCGCCGCACGCGTGGGCGTGTCGTTCCTCCACTCAATGCTGCGGATGCGCGCGGTGTAGCGCATCTGCAGCCCGCCGTCAGCGCGCAGGTAGAACACCGGACCACTTTGCGCGGGGCGCGCCACGCCACATTCATCGGTGCGCTCGGGGATGGTCATGGCATCAGGCGCCATAAGTGCGCGCACCCAATCGGGGTTGGCGTCGCGCAAGGCCATGTAGATCATCTCGTGGTCGGCCAGGCCACTCACGCCGCCCTCGCCCGCGCTGCGCACGCAGTGCAGGATCATGCCCTCGATGCGCCGCGCCTGCGGGTGGTAGTAGCCATCGGTGTGCCATTTGATGGGTTTGTTGGTGTAGGGGATGAAGTCGGCGCGTGGTCCGCCCTCATCATCCCCGGAAACAGCAATGGACGAAACACCGTCCTCGTCGGCCAGCCAGTTGGTGTCGAGTCGGCGCAGGCCGAGTTGGGCACCAAGGAGGCGCGGCAGTTCCTTGTCTTCAGCCGTCACCGGGCTGCGATAAAGCGACATGTTGGTTCGCGCGCACATCGCAAGGATGGCCGCTCGCTCTGTCGCGGTGAGCGCGCGCGGATCGGCAACATCCACGATCAGTTCCTCCACCCGCGCCGGATGCGCAGCCCGCTTGGCGACGCGCCAAGCGGCGTAGAGATCAGGCCGATTGAGGTCAAAGGAACTGTCACTGGCACGCATATTCATTTCGTCGCCTCCAAACACATTGGCGCTGCGAAGCCGACACAGGAGGGGCATCTCTACTCTCCACTCATGCTGCTGCGTCGGACCGGGCGTGGCTCAATGGAAAACACCCCCTCCATGCCGCGCTGCACCATCTGCAGCGCCTCGGGCGCCTCGATCGCCATGATCTGGTCGATCACCCAACGCTGGTCCTTGGCCGGCATCAGGGTCTCGATGCGGTGCCCCAAGTAGCGCACGAAGCCAAAGTCCGGACCTTCCGGGCCATGGGAAAAATCAGCGTAGGCATCGGCCTGCTCGTTGCACAGGTCGATGAACTGGTCACGCCGGCTTTCCTCGCCCGGCGCTGGTGGAGGCAACCATTCGACTTCGCTTTCCTCCAGGATTTCGGCGACGCGCCGCACCAGAGCAGTGGTGAACTCAATCCGCAGTTCGGAGGACATGCGTTCGTAGGCCATGCGGTCCTCCACCTGAACCAGGAACACAAGCACCTCGCGCATGAAGGCGAAGTACTGCGGCCCGACATCGATGTCGAACTTGGCCTCGCGCATCTGCTTGAGCATGTTCTGCGTCACGCGCCAGGTGATGAAGGCCATGGCGCTGGCGGTTTGCTGCGCGGTCTTGGGCGCCTCGGTCTGGAACCACTGGCTCTTGATGCGTATGGCCATGGCAGTTTCTCAGTTCTCTTGCGTCAGGCTACCGCAGGCTACAGAGCCGCAGATGATGCGGTCCAAGCCAGGAACGCCGTGGAACCGGCTTCGCCGGGCCACTGGCGTTGCCTCCTTGAGGGGGAGACGGCGACAGCCGGCACAGGGGTGCTTCATCAATACCCGCCTTTGCCCAGCGGCTGCGGTAGCCCTGCCACCTTGGCCGCCTGCTTGGCCGGCCCCAGCGGGAACAGGTCGTACAGGTACTTGCTTTCCACGTCAGGTCTTATTTCCGCGAAACCCTTGAGCATGTTGCGAAAGTTGGGGGTATGGCCGTGCTCGCGGTACTGATCGCGCATGTAGTTGATGACTTCCCAGTGTGCATCCGTCAGCGTGATGCCTTCGGCTTCGGCAATCACTTGCACAGCCTCTTCGCTCAGCTCGGGTTCCAGTAAATAGCCCTCGGCATCGGTGTGTAGTTCAACGCCATTGATGTTGTAGCCCATTGTCCGGTCTCCATGTTTTGAGTGATGAAAAAACTCAGCTGCCCACGGCAGCGGCCGATTTGTGCGGCACAAAGATGCCGCAGCCCAGCAGCCGGTGGGGCCCCAGCCCTTGCTCCTGCAGGCGCCGCGAATCCGCCAGGGACAGTGCATGCAGCATCAGGCTGAAGGTGGTCAGCACCTGCCCTGGTAGCTTTTGGCTGCCGCGCTTGCCGCACACCGTCTGCGCACGCACCGCCAGAGCCTGCAACTCGCCGGCCACGGCCTCCATGAATATCCCTTCGTCGACACCGGCCGCGGCCACGCCTGGGGCATACAGTGTGGTGTGCGGCAGCAGTTCGCGCAGATGGGGAGCTCCCAGTTGCAGGGTACTGCCGTCCACTTCGATCGTCCGCCCGGCCAGGGTCTGCGCCAGGGCCACCCGCGCGCGCGGCAGGCGCAGCAGCAAGCGGGTGCGCTGCGACAGCAGTGCCTGACTTTCGCCGCCGGACACCAGCTTCAACGGATGTATACCGGCTAGTGGCTCCTCCGGCAGCCAGGGCAGGGCCTGCTGCAAGGCCTGTTGCAGGGCCTGGGCATGGTCACGCGGCAGGCTGTGCCCGGCCAGTGGAAAGACCATATCAACCATGGTGGCTTCATCCGGATCATCCTGGCTCACGGGCGCTCCTGATCCTGTTGCGATTGGGCCCAGCGCAGTAGCGCCTGTCCCCACAGTTCTGCCGTCTGGGGATCGATATCGAAAATGGTGAAACGGCTCTTTTCGCGGATACGGGTGCGCAGGAAACTCATCCCGCCGGTGTCGAAATCGACCTGCTGCAATTCGATCTCTTGCCCGCCAAGCGGCACCCTGAAGTTGTCGAGCGAGGTGATCTGGGTCATGTCTGGGCCTGCTTTTGTTCGGTCCGGCAATGCAAAGGAATGCTATTGACGCAATTCCGCGCTGGCCCGTCTATAACCGGGACGGGTGGTGACACATAACCCTTTTGGGTAGCTTCACATACTCAACGAGGGGGATAGCGAATCAAAGGCAACGCCGCCTACGATGCTCTTCATAGATAAAAAAAGAGCCGCATAAGCGCTCGAGACCCGTCAGTACAGCATTCCCGCCGTCTCAAAAACGGCATTCCGACAGGAGACAAAAATGGCCAAAAAAATGCATGACACCCCCATGCTCGACCAGCTCGAGAGTGGGCCATGGCCGAGCTTCGTGACCGGTCTGAAGCGACTGGCCAAGGACAAGGACTACATGGTTGACCTCATGGGTCAGCTCGAAACCTCGTACAAAACCCGCAAGGGCTATTGGAAAGGCGGCACGGTCGGCGTGTTCGGTTACGGTGGCGGCGTGATTCCGCGCTTCACTGAACTCAAGGATGCCGACGGCAAACCCCAGTTTCCGGATGCCGCTGAATTTCACACCCTGCGCGTGCAGCCACCGGCTGGCATGCACTACAACACGGACATACTTCGCAAGTTCTGCGACATCTGGGAAAGGCATGGCTCGGGCCTGATCGCCTTCCACGGCCAGTCGGGTGACATCATGTTCCAGGGCGCGAAGACCGACAAGGTGCAGGATGCCTTCGATGAGCTCAACGAATTGGGGTTCGATCTCGGCGGAGCCGGCCCGGCGGTCCGTACCTCCATGTCCTGCGTCGGCGCTGCGCGCTGCGAGCAGTCCTGCTACGACGAAGCCCGGGCCCATCGCCAGGTACTCAACACATTCCTGGACGACATCCACCGCCCAGCCCTGCCCTACAAATTCAAGTTCAAATTTTCTGGCTGCCCGAACGACTGCATGAACTCGATCCAGCGCTCGGACATGGCCGTGATCGGCACCTGGCGCGACAACATTCGTACCGACGAAACGCTGGCGCGCAAATGGTTTGCCAAGCACGGTATGAACGAACTGGTCAACGACGTGGTCAGCCGCTGCCCGACCAAGACCATCATGTTGAAGGAAATCAAGGACGTCGCCAAAGGTCCGAAGATTTCCAGCGTCAAGATAAACGACACGCAGTGCCTGGAGATCGACAACAGCAACTGCGTGCGCTGCATGCACTGCATCAATGTGATGACGGGCGCCCTAGCCCACGGCACCGACACCGGAGCCACTGTCCTGGTGGGTGGCAAGCGCACGCTCAAGATCGGCGATCTGATGGGCACCGTAGTGGTGCCCTTTATGCCCCTGAAGACCGAAGAGGACTACAAAGCCCTGGTCGAGCTGGGCCAGAAAACCATCGACTTCTTCGCCGAAAACGCGTTGGAGCACGAGCGTACCGGCGAGATGATCGAGCGTATCGGCCTGGTCAACTTCCTCGAAGGCATCGGCCTCGAAATCGACCCGAACATGGTCTCCACACCGCGCACCAATCCCTATGTGCGCGCCGATGGCTGGGACGATGAAGTGGCCAAGATCAATGCCCGCAAGCAAGCCGCTGCTGGCGGCTGATCCTGGGCTGACTGGTTTACCCCCAACTCTTCAAGCTGACAGACGACCACTGGAAGGCAAGACATGGCCCAAATGCGCACCCCCATCGAGAGCGGCGTACCGGACAACAAACAGTACCTGCACCCCACGCTGCTGAAAAACTACGGCAACTGGAAATACCACGACCGGCCCCGCCCCGGCGTGCTGCACCACGTTGCACACAATGGCGACGAGGTCTGGTCGGTGCGTGCCGGCACGCAGCGCCAAATGGACGTCTACACCATTCGCAAGCTGTGCGACATCGCCGACACCTATGCCGAAGGGCATGTGCGGTTCACGATCCGCTCCAACATCGAGTTCATGGTGTCGGACCCGAACAAGGTGGCACCGTTAATCGAGTCGCTCACCAGTAACGGATTCCCGGTCGGCGGTACCGGCAATTCGGTATCGATGATTGCCCACACCCAGGGCTGGCTGCACTGCGATATTCCCGGCACCGATGCCTCGGGCGCGGTGAAGGCGCTGATGGACGACCTGCATGCGGAATTCATCAAGGAAGAAATGCCCAACCGGGTGCACCTGTCCACCTCCTGCTGCGAAATCAATTGCGGCGGCCAGGCGGATATCGCCATCATCGTGCAGCACACCAAGCCGCCCAAGATCAACCACGACCTGGTGGCCAATGCCTGTGAGCGTCCGGCGGTGGTGGCGCGCTGCCCGGTGGCGGCCATTCGCCCCGCATTGGTCAATGGCAAGCCCTCGCTTGAAGTAGACGAGAAAAAGTGCATTTGCTGCGGCGCCTGCTACCCACCCTGCCCGCCCATGCAGATCAACGATCCCGAGCACTCCAAGCTGGCCATCTGGGTAGGCGGGAAGAACTCGAACGCACGCGGCAAGCCCACGTTCATGAAGATGGTGGCTTCCGGTCTGCCCAACAACCCGCCGCGGTGGCCCGAAGTCTCCGCCATGGTGAAGAAAATTCTCTACACCTACAAGGAAGACGCCCGCCCGTGGGAGCGTTTGTCCGACTGGATCGAACGCATCGGCTGGCCGCAGTTTTTCGAGAAGTGCGACCTGCCCTTCACCAAGTACCTGATCGACGACTGGCGCGGTTCCCGTGCCAGCCTGAACGCCTCGACCCATATCCGCTTCTGATACAGCACCATGAAATTCGGTTTACTCGTCAGTGAAGGGCCCTATACCCACCAGGCCTCCGACAGCGCCTACCAGTTCGCCGTTGCGGCACTGGGCAAGGGGCATGAAATCCAGCGCGTCTTTTTCTATCACGATGGCGTGAACAACGCCACGCGACTGACCGAGCCGCCGCAGGATGACCGGCACATTGTGAACCGCTGGTCGGAGTTGGCTGCCAAGCACAAGGTGGACCTGGTGGTGTGCGTAGCGGCCGCCCTGCGCCGGGGCATCAAGGAAGAGGTGCTGGCACCAGGCTTCCGCATCTCGGGCCTGGGCCAGCTGGTGGACAGCGGCATCAAGGCCGACCGCCTCGTGACCTTCGGCGACTGAACAGGAAAGACCTCATCATGAGTGAAGCACAAGTTGGTAGCGCCGGCAAAGTCAAGAAGTTCATGTTTGTGAACCGCAAGGCGCCCTACGGAACCATCTACGCGCTGGAGAGCCTAGAGGTGGTTCTGATCACCGCCACCTTCGACCAGGACGTGAGCCTGGTCTTCATGGACGACGGCGTGTTCGAACTGGTCAAGGGCCAGCAGACCAAGGACATTGGCATCAAGAATTTCTCGCCCAGCTACCGCGCGCTGGATGGCTATGACGTGGAAAAACTCTACGTCGACCAGGAGTCGCTCAGCGCACGGGGCTTGAGCGAAAAAGACCTGCTGGTCCCGGTCGAGGTGCTGAATGCCGAGCAGATGGGCCAGCTGATGCAGCAGCAGGACGTGATCCTAAGCTTTTGAAGAGAACCCACTATGTTGCACATCATTAACAAGTCACCGTTCCAGACCAGCACCCTGACAAGTTGCCTGCGCATGGCGCAGGCCGGCCATACCGTGCTGCTGATCGAGGATGGCATCTATGCCGCCACCGCCGGCAGTAGCACCGAGGGCCAGGTTCGGGAAGCCAGCAGCCGGCTCAAGTTCTATGCCCTCAAGCCCGACACCGAGGCGCGCGGCATGACCGCCAAGCTCATCGACGGCGTGACGCTGGTGGACTACGGCGGCTTTGTCGACCTGGTCGCCGGGTACAGCACCTCGCATTCCTGGCTTTGACAGCTGACTAATTTTTGACCCCTTCAATCTGGAGAGCACCATGAGCTTCGAAATCAACGGCAAAACCTACGAAACCGATGAAGAGGGCTACCTCGTCAACCTGGCCGAATGGGACACCGACGCGGCCGCCCACATCGCCGAGGAAGAAAAAGTACCGCTCACCGACAACCACTGGGAAGTCATCAACTTCTTGCGTGAGTACTACAACGAGTACCAGATCGCCCCGGCTGTACGCGTGCTGACCAAGGCCATCGGCAAGCAGTTCGGCGAGGAAAAGGGCAACAGCAAGTACCTGTATGACCTGTTCCCCTACGGTCCGGCCAAACAGGCCTGCAAGATCGCCGGTCTGCCCAAGCCGACGGGTTGCGTCTGATCCAGCCGCTCAGCCCCTGATGCCCCTTGTCGCCTGAAGCACCCATGTCTGTTCTGACGATCACTTATGCAGTCCTGTTTTATGTCGCCACAGGGGTGTTTGTTCTGGGGCTGGCGTTCAAAATCCGCCAATACGCCCGCACACCTGCGCCGCTGAAAATTGCCCTCACCCCCGCCCCCCTCACTCAAACGGGTGTGGGCTGGCGGTTAACGCGTGAGGTGGTTTTTTTCGAGAGCCTGTTCCGTTCCAGCAAGTGGACCTGGTTGTTCGGCTGGATGTTCCATGCCACTTTGCTGCTGGTGGTGCTGCGCCATCTGCGTTACTTCCAGGACCCGGTCTGGCTTGCGGTGCAACTGATCCAGCCTTTTGGCACCTATGCCGGCTTTGTCATGGTGGCCGGCTTGGCCGGCTTGTGGGCACGGCGTTTTCTGGTCGACCGGGTGCGCTACATCTCTACCCCGTCCGATCACCTGATGCTGGCGCTCCTGATCGCCATCGGCCTAACAGGCCTGGGCATGCGCTTCGTCGCGCACACCGACATTGTGGCCGTCAAAGCATTCATGCTGGGACTGATGCGCCTGGACATCCAGCCGATGCCGACTGATCGGGTGTTGCTGGTGCATCTGACCCTGGTGGCGCTGCTGATGATCATTTTCCCCATCAGCAAGCTGCTGCACGCCCCGGGCCTGTTCTTCAGCCCCACCCGCAACCAGACCGACAATCCGCGTGAAGCCCGGCATCTGGCCGCCTGGGCCGCCGCGCTGGACAAGTGAACGGAGCCCACCGCCATGGCCACCGCTGCATTTGAAGTCCCCCAGCTTAAGGAATACCCGGTCATTCCGATGGTGCAGGTCGGTGCGATGTCGCACCTCAAGCCTTTCGTCGCCTCTGAGGCCATCCAGAAGAACCTGGGCTTCCCCGGCGAGTTGGCGGAAGACTGGCAAGCCAAGGCCATCGAAAAGATGGGCGACCTGCTGGGCAAGTACCGCTCGCTGCGGGTGTACATGGACGCCTGCGTGCACTGCGGCGCCTGCTCCGACAAGTGCCATTACTTCCTGGGCACCGCCGATCCGAAAAACATGCCGGTAGCGCGCCAGGATCTGATGCGCAAAGTGTATCGCCGCTACTTCACCTTTGCAGGCAAGTTTTTCCCCAAGCTGGTGGGCGCCGTGGACTTAACACGCGAGGTTCTGGACGACTGGTACAGCTATTACCACCAGTGTTCGGAATGCCGACGCTGCTCGGTGTTCTGCCCCTATGGCATCGACACCGCTGAGGTGACCATGGCTGCGCGCGAGATCATGGACTCGATCGGCATGGGTCAGAAGTACTCCAACGAGATCATCGGCAAGGTCCACCGCATCGGCAACAACCTGGGCATCCCGGGGCCGGCGCTGGAGGACACCCTGCTCGGGCTGGAAGAGGACACGAAGGACGAGACCGGCGTTGACGTGCGCTTCCCCCTCGACGTCAAGGGCGCCGAGGTGCTGCTGGTCACGCCGTCGGCCGACTTCTTCAGCGAGCCGCATGTCGACAGCCTGATCGGCTACGCCAAAGTCTTCCATGCAGCAGGCGTCAGCTGGACGCTGTCGGCCAAGGCCAGCGAGGCCGGAAACTTCGGCATGTTCATCGGCAATTACGACCAGTTACACAAGATCGCGCTGCGCATTCGCGAGGCAGCGCTGGAGCTGGGCGTCAAGCGCATCGTGGTCGGCGAGTGTGGGCACGCCTGGCGGGTAGCCTACAACTTCTGGAATACGCTGGTGGGGATCGGCGCCGGCGGCAAGGATCCGTTCGCGATCGAGTTGCAGAACCAGCTCGATGGCCGCTACAAGCAGCCCATGCATATCTGCGAGTTCACACACGACCTGATCCTGCGCGGCGCGTTGAAGTTTGACAAGGAAAAGAACGACAGCCGCATCATCACCTTCCACGACTCGTGCAACGTGGCGCGCGGCTCGCGCATGGGCGATTTCGCCGGCGGCCAGTTCACGATTCCGCGCGACATCATCAAGGCGGTGGCAAACAACTTCCACGACATGGCACCCGAGACCATCTGCGACAGCACCTTCTGCTGCGGTGGTGGCGGCGGCCTGCTGACCGACGACCTTCTGGAGTTGCGCGTCAAGGGTGCGCTGCCCCGCATGGAATCGCTCAAAAACGTGGCGGACGAGCACGGCGTGAACTTCATGGCCACGATCTGCGCCATCTGCAAGGCCCAGTTCACCAAGGTATTGCCCCAGTACGGCTTTGACATGAGCATGGTGGGTGGCGTCCATCAGCTCGTCAGTAAGGCCATCCGGCTGGGTGACAAATAGCGCCGGGGCTGCCAGCAGACCTGTCCAGCGACCGACATCAGAACGATTACAGGAGACCCCGCATATGTCAGGCCCCACCGAAACCGTCAGTGTCAAGCCCCTTAACTTCCGGCGCTACAAGGATGGCGACAGCAAGCCGGACTCGTGGCAAAAGAAGATCTTCAATGCCGATCACTCGCACAAGTGCCCGACATACATCCAGAGTACGCCCCCCTGCCAGGGCAGCTGCCCGGCCGGCGAGGACATCCGGGGTTACCTCAACATCGTGCGCGGCGTGGAAAAACCACCCACCGGCATGCCGTGGCAGGAATACGCCTTTCGGCGCCTGACCGAAGCCAATCCCTTCCCCTCCGTGATGGGCCGGGTGTGCCCGGCACCCTGCGAGTCCGGCTGCAACCGCAACCAGGTGGAGGATTTTGTCGGCATCAATTCGGTCGAGCACTTCCTCGGCGAATACGGTATTGCTAACCAGATCGCCTACCCCAAGCCGACCACGCTGACCGGCAAGACCGTGGCCGTGATCGGTGGTGGGCCAGCCGGCATGTCGGCAGCCTACCAGCTCGCGCTCAAGGGCCACGATGTGACGATTTTCGACGAGCGCGCGGAGCTCGGCGGCATGATGCGCTACGGCATTCCGGGTTTCCGCACACCGCGCCAAGTGCTTGACGCCGAGATCCAGCGCATTCTCGACTTGGGCGTCAAGGCCCGCATGAATTGCCGCATCGGCACCGACATCAGCATGGCGCAAATTCGTGCCGAATTCGATGCGGTCTTCCTCGGACTGGGCGCCCAGTCCGGCCGGCCGCTGCCGGTGGAGGGATCGGATGCCCCCAACTGCGTGACGGCCACCGCCTTCCTCAAGGCCTTCAACGATGGCCGACTGCGCCATGTCGGCAAGCGCGTGGTGGTGGTGGGCGGCGGTGATACGTCGATCGACGTGGCCACGGTGGCGCGCCGCCTAGGCCACATCGACAAGATCAATCCGAGCGACCGGCCCGAGCACGCGATTGCCGGCCATGTGGCGCACGACGTCGCCTCGGTTTCGGCCAAGCAGGGCGCCGAAGTGACGCTGACCTCTATCTTCGCGGTGGACAAGATGCAGGCTTCCAAACACGAGGTTGAGCATGCGCTGTCCGAAGGCATTGCCATTCGTGGCGGCATGGCGCCGGTGGCCGTGGTGCGCGGGCCTGACGGCCGTGCGGTGGCCTTGCGCGTCATCCGCTGCGAGGCCAAGATTGTCGGCGGCAAGCTGGAGATCAAGAACGTCGAAGGCAGCGAGGAAGACATTCCCGCCGACCTGATCGTCTCGGCCATCGGCCAGGCCGTCGATTTCACCGGCCTGGAGGAATTCAACAACGGCAAGGGCGCCGTGCCGGCCGACAAGAACTACCAGGTACAGGGACAGCCCGGCATTTTCGTTGGCGGCGACGTGGTGCGCCCGCATCTGCTGACCACCGCCATCGGCCACGGGGCGATCGCCGCCGATGGTATCGACCGTTTCCTGGCCGGCGAGACCCTGGACAAGCGCCCCAAGATCGACGTGCATGCCTTTGATCTGAAGCGCAAGATGGTCGAAAAGGGCCTGACCCTCAGTGAGGTGCACGAGCCGATTCGCGGCACAGACGCCAGCAATGTGGCCATTCACAACTACGACAACCGCTCCGATCGCTATGTGATCTCGCACAAGGAGTTGTTCCTCGGTCATTTCCCGTACACGGCACGCAACCGGCGCACCATCGTCAACCTCACGGCCGAAGAGGCACTAGGAAACTTCGACGAGCGACTGCAAGCCCTCGTCGAATCCCAGGCCCAGGCCGAGGCCAAGCGCTGCATGAGCTGCGGCCAGTGCTTCGAGTGCGACAACTGCGTGGTGTACTGCCCACAGACCGCGGTGTTCAAGGTGCCCAAGGCCAAGTCGACCACCGGGCGCTATGTGGACACTGACTACAACAAGTGCATCGGTTGCCACATCTGTTCCGATGTCTGCCCGACCGGCTATATCCAGATGGGCCTGGGAGAGTAAAGGTGGCTCACCCCCAGGCAACGCGCTCTGCGTGCGCATCGCCCACCCCTTTGCAGGCGGCGACACCAGCGGCCCGGCAAAGCCGGTTCCGCGGTGTCCCGCGACTTGGTGTCTTCGTCCTCCTGTTTGGTCTGCTATGCGGCGCAGTGGTGCACGCAATCGAACCGGACAAAGGCCGTGTACCCAAACCGGTGATCGAGGCGGCGCGCGGTGGCCAGTGCGTCGAAGACCCCGCATTCATGCGGCGCAACCACATGGAGTTGCTCAAGCACCAGCGTGACGACACGATGCGCGGCGGCGTCCGCGGCGCCAAGTACAGCCTGAAAACCTGCATCGAATGCCATGCGAGCCAGGCCACGAACAGCGTAGCGGCGACGCCGACCAACTTCTGCGTGAGCTGCCACAGCTATGCTGCGGTCAAGATCGACTGCTTTGAATGCCACGCCACCCAGCCGCAAAAAGCCTCGTCATTCCACCCGCTCGTACCAACCGCCGCCTCAGGCAACGCGACCCCGCTGGGCATGCAGTTGCGCCAGCAAGTGGTCCAGCAACAGGTCAAGCCATGAAACCGGTGAATCTGACTCCCACGTTCCCAAGCTCCTCCGCCAAGGCAGACCGCCGGGGTTTTCTGGGGGTGGCTGCGGCCGGCCTGGCCGGCATCCTGCTGGCGCCCGGTGTGCGCCTGATCGAGATTGCCCAGGCCGCTCCCGGCCAGGCAACGGCCGGCGCCAGTGCCAAGGTGCGCTGGGGCATGCTGATCGACAGCACGAAATGCGCCAGCGGCTGCACCGACTGTGTCACCGCCTGCAACACCGAAAACGGCTTGTCCGGCGGCACCAAATCGACGGACTCGCAGTGGATCCGCAAGATTGAGATCAAGGAAATCCGGACCGGCAAGACGCAGTCGCTGCCCATGATGTGCCAGCACTGCGCCGAGCCGCCGTGTGTGGATGTGTGCCCGACTGGCGCATCCTTCAAGCGCGCCGATGGCATCGTGCTGGTGGACAAGCACATCTGCATCGGCTGCCGCTACTGCGTGATGGCCTGCCCCTACAAGGCGCGCTCCTTCGTGCATGAACCCCTGTCCAACCAGAAGCCCGATGTCCCACGCGGCATGGGCACGGTGGAAGGTTGCACGATGTGCGTACACAAGGTCGATCGCGGCGAACAGCCGGCCTGTGTACAGGCCTGTAGCGCGGCAGGTCATGGCGCCATTGTCTTCGGTGACCTGAATGATCCCAATAGCGAAATCTCCAAACGGGTGGCCAGCTACGCGACCCGCCAGGTGCGCGAGGACCTGAACCTCAACACTGGCGTACGCTACATCGGAATCTGAAAATGAAGATCACGTTGCGCCAATTGAAAGGCCGAAGCGCCGGTTACTACGGACTGCTCGGTACCTTGGCTTTGATCACCGGCATCGGTCTGGCGGCCGCCTGGTACATGGAGCACCATGGCCACATCGTGACCGGCATGAATAACCAGATCGTCTGGGGCCTGCCACATGTGTTTGCGGTGTTCCTGGTGGTGGCGGCTTCGGGCGCTCTAAATGTGGCTTCAATGGCCTCGGTCTTCGGCAAGAAAGTTTACAAACCGCTGGCGCCGCTGTCGGGCCTGCTGGCGATGGCGCTGCTGGTCAGCGGCCTGGCCGTGCTGATGCTTGACTTGGGCCGGCCTGACCGGCTCATCGTCGCGATGACACACTACAACTTCAAGTCGGTCTTCGCCTGGAACGTGATCCTGTACTCGGGTTTCATGGGACTGGTCGTCACCTATCTGTGGACCATGATGGAGCGGCGCATGAATCCCTGGTCCAGCTACGCCGGATTGGCAGCCTTCGTCTGGCGTCTGCTGCTGACCACCGGCACCGGTTCGATCTTCGGCTTCCTCATCGGTCGTCAGGCCTTCGGCTCAGCCCTGATGGGCCCCATGTTCATCGTGTTCTCCCTCTCTTACGGACTGGCAGTGTTCCTTCTGGTGCTGCTGGGAGCCAGTCAATGGGGCCGCCGCCCGCTGGGCCAGGAACTGCAGGCCCGCCTGGTGCGACTTCTGGTGATCTTCATTGCGACAGCAGCTTATTTCGTGCTGGTCTATCACCTGACCAACCTGTACTTCGCCAAGCAGGGTGGGCTGGAGCGCTTCCTGCTGCTCGAAGGCGGCCTGTACACCACCCTGTTCTGGCTGGGCCAGATGTTGCTGGGCAGCCTGCTTCCACTCATCCTGCTGCTGCATCCGCGCACCAGCGGCTCACGCCCCATGATCGTGCTGGCGGTTCTGCTGGTGATCTTCGGCGGAATGGCGCAGATGTACATCACCATCATCGGCAGCCAGGCTTATCCGCTGGTGCTGTTCCCGGGCTACCAGGCCAACAGCACTTTTGGCGATGGCGTGGTCAGCGCCTATGCGCCAAGCGTGCCCGAGTGGCTGCTGGGCCTGGGCGGTTTCTCCATGGTGGGCGTAATCGTGGTGCTGGCTCTCAAGTTGCTGGGCTTTCTGCCCGAACGCCTGGACGACCAGCCCGAAGAACCGGGCAACGCGGTTGCCGTAACCGCGGTCCACTAAAGAGCAAGTCATGACTCGCCTGCTTGTCTCCGCTGCACACAAGTCCTCAGGCAAGACCCTGGTCAGCATTGGCCTGTGCGCCGCTCTGACGGCGCGCGGCCTGTGCGTGCAACCGTTCAAGAAGGGACCCGATTACATCGACCCCATGTGGCTGGCACAGGCCAGCGGCCGGCCCTGCTTCAACCTCGACCCCTACCTGATGTCGCCCGAGCAGATTCACAGCCTGTTCGCGCAGCACGATGTGTCTGCCGACATCAGTGTGATCGAAGGCAACAAGGGTCTGTATGACGGTCTCGCGCTCGATGGCAGCAACAGCAATGCCACGCTGGCCCACCTGCTGGATTTGCCCGTGGTGCTGGTGATCGACGCACGCGGCATGACGCGCGGCATTGCGCCGCTGGTCCTTGGCTACCAGGCTTTCGACCGTAACATCCGCATTGCCGGCGTCATCCTCAACCAGCTCGGTGGCTCCCGGCATGAAGCCAAGCTGCGTAATGTGATCGAGCACTACACCGATGTGCCGGTGCTCGGCGCCATCGCCCATGATCCGCTGCTCAGCGTCACGGAGCGCCACCTCGGACTGATGCCCAGCCATGAAGCCGCCGATGCCACGCAGCGTATCCAGGCCATCGGCCAGCGCATTGCCGAACAGGTGGATCTGCAAAAGATGATGGACATCGCCGCCACGGCCAGGCCGCTCCCTCTACTTACGATCGAGCCTCGGGCCGCAAGGGTCCGCCCCGGCGTGCCGCGCGTGCGCATTGGCCTGGCGCGCGACAAGGCTTTCGGCTTCTATTACCCTGACGACCTGGCGGCGCTCGAAGCGGCCGGTGCAGAGCTCGTACCCTTTGACACCCTGAACGACCCGGCTCTGCCCGAGGTGGACGGCCTGTTCATCGGTGGCGGCTTCCCCGAGATGTTCATGACCGAACTCCAGGCCAATGCCACACTGCGTGAGGCGATCGCCAGCGCCATAGAAGCCGGGTTGCCCGTGTATGCCGAATGCGGCGGCCTGATGTACCTGGCCCGCTCCTTGAGTTGGCGCGGCCAGACCTGCCGCATGGTCGGAGCGATTCCCGGTGATGTCACCATGCACGACAAGCCAGTCGGGCGCGGCTATGTCTCATTGGCCACCACGCCTGACGCCCTCTGGCCGGGTCAGCAGGCGCAAGGGCCGCACGAGTTGCACGGCCATGAGTTTCACTATTCCAGCCTGGACCATCTGGCGCCCGATGTGCGCTTTGCCTACCATGTCATACGCGGCCACGGCGTGGATGGGCGACATGACGGCATCGTGCATCGCAATGTGCTGGCCTCTTATACCCATTTGCGCAACATCGGTGCCGATGGCTGGGCTGGACATTTCGTCGATTTTGTGCGTTCCCGGTGCGTCGCCCCACCGAGCCAAGTTTCAGAACTGGCCCAACTCGCCGAGCCTGCGGGAGCAGTTGCATGACCGAAAACCCCGCCATGAATGACCCCTTCACAAAAACGATGCTGGTCAGCGGCAGACCGGTGCAGACCGACTCCGAGGGTTACCTGAAAAACCTCAACGACTGGTCCGAGGACTTCGTGCGTGCCCAGGCGCAAAACGAGGGCCTGGAGCTGACCGATGAACACTGGCAACTCATCCGTTTCCTGCGCGACTATTACGCCGAACATGGCGTTCAGGCCCAGGTGCGCGCCATGATCTGGCACTTCGCCGAGTGCTGGGGCCCGGAACACGGCAACAACCATTACCTGCACGACCTGTTCCCCCGGGGCGGTCCGCAGAAACAGGGCAACCGCCTGGCCGGCTTGCTGAAAACCAAGGGCGAACATTGAGTCGCAACAGGAGCACACTATGTTTACACTGACCAGTGCCGCAGCACAGCAGATCCAGCGGGCCGCCCAGGACAGTGGCGCACAGAACATGGCCTTGCGTGTCGCCGCGCGGCTGGATTCCGGTGGTTCGATCGATTACGGCATGGGCTTCGACGATGCGGGGGAGCAGGATATGCGGCTGGAAATCGAGGACGTAGCGGTCGTGATCTCCGAGCATCATAGGGAACTGCTCGAAGACACCTTACTCGATTTCGTTGAACTCGAACCCGGCCATTTCAACTTCATATTCGTCAACCAGCTCCAGGACGCACAGGACGCCCCAAGGGGCTGTGCACCCCAGGGTAGTGACAACGGCGGCTGCGGTGGTGGTGGTTGTGGCAGCAAGGGAGCCTCCCATTGAAAAACCTCATCACCCCTCCCCTCTACAAGCGTGGCCGCGTTTACCTGGTCGGCGCCGGCCCTGGCGACCCGGAGTTGCTAACCCTGCGCGCCGTGCGTCTTCTGGGACAGACCGACGTGATCGTGTATGACCACCTGGTCTCTCGCGGAATCCTCGACTTCGTGGCACCCGACGCCGAGCGCATTTATGCGGGCAAGCGGCGAAACGAACACACCATGCGCCAGGAGCAGATCAACCTGCTGCTGGTGAAGCTGGCACGCGAGGGCAAGCACGTGGTGCGACTCAAGGGCGGCGATCCCTTCATCTTCGGGCGCGGCGGCGAGGAGATGGAGGTGCTGGCCGAGCATGGCATTGACTTTGAGGTGGTGCCCGGCATCACCGCCGCTTGCGGCGTGTCCAGCTATGCTGGCATTCCACTGACACACCGCGATCATGCGCAATCATGCCTGTTCGTCACCGGTCACCTCAAGGACGGCAGCGCCAACCTCGACTGGGAGGCACTGGTGCGTGCCCGCCAGACGGTCGTGATCTACATGGGATTGAACGCGCTGGCCGACATCTGCCACCAGCTCATCGCGCATGGCGCACCGCCGAGCCGACCGATTGCCGTAGTCCAGCATGGCACCATTGCCACACAGCAAGTGCTGACCGGCACTTTGTCCGATTTGGCGCAACGCGTGGCTGAAAGCGGCTTCACCTCACCAAGCCTCATCATTGTGGGGGACGTCGTCAAATTGCACGATTCACTGGCCTGGTTCACTCCCGCGGTCACTTGCGTGAAGAAAACCGAACTGGCGGTCAGCGCGTAGGGTGTTTGCGACTGCCCTCATCGGTCATCGGAGAACTTTCGACAACGCCCCGGTGCTCAAAGGCAAAAACGGCTGCTTCGACGCGCGAATTCAGGTCCAATTTGGCCATGATGTGGCGCACATGCAGCTTGACCGTGTTGTGACTGATATCCAGCGCCTGCGCAATCACTTTATTGCTCTTGCCTCGCGCCACATGCTCCAGCACCTCGCGCTCGCGTTCGGTGAGCGTGGAGGTCAGGTCTTTCTTAAGCGAACCCTTCTGTTCGTTCTGCCACAACCGAGCCAGCTTGATTGCCATGGCAGGTGCTACCACCAGTTCCCCGCTGGCCGCCCGCTCAATGGATTCGATCACGTCGTCAGGCTCCATGTCCTTGAGCAAATAGCCCTTCACACCTGCGCGCAATGCAGCGGTCAGATCATCTTCTTCTGCGCTCATGGTCAGGATGAGGACGGGAACCTCGCTACCTTCGGCGCGGATCCGGCGCAACAGGCTCAAACCGTCCGTTTCCCCGAGTCGCAAATCCAGGACCAGCAAGTCCGGCGCCTGTTCACGCAGGATTGGCATGACCCGCTCGGGGTTACCGGTAGCGCCAATTACTTTCATGCCGCCGCGGTTTTCCAGCAATTCGGTCAAACCGCTCCGGCACAGCGAATGGTCATCCACCAGCATGATGCGTACCGGTTCGGTCATGACGTCACCCCATGGACACCCGGTTCCGGCACAGTCAGGTGAACCAGGGTTCCGCCGCCGGCACGCGGACCGATTGCTATCGTTCCACCCAGGCGCTGAGTGCGCTCTTTCATGATGCCCAGACCGAAGTGCGAATCGCCTGCTACCACACCGTCTGCAAGACCCCGGCCATCGTCATCAATCAGGAACCCGATTTGCCGCTCCCCGCGCCGCACGATCAATCGTGCCTGCCGCGCCTGGGAGTGCCGGCCGATGTTGGCCAGCGCTTCCTGCACAATATGGAAAACCTGCACCTCCTGCTCCGCGGAAAGCCCCAGGTCCGTTTCATCACAGACAAACTCCAGCGCAATCCCCGTGCGATCAATGAACTCTTCGGCAATGCCCTGGAGCGCATGCAGCAGGCCCTGTGGATCCATGCCGGTACGGAAATTCGCCATGATCTCGCGCAGATTGGCGTGGATGTCACCCACCGCCTGCTCGACGTCTGAAAAATACCGGAGCGAGCGCTGGTCATCATGCTGCAGCATGGCGTCATGCAACAGCGGCAGGCGCATGTTCACGTACACCAGTGTCTGGGCAATCGAGTCATGCACCTCGCTGGCCAGAAAGCGGCGCTCGTTCATGACGGTCGAACGCAGGTTTTGACGCTCCAGTCGGGCGTTGTACAGCGCCAATCCCAGCAGCTCGCCGATAGAACGCAGCACCGGCTGGATATCAGGTCCCAGCTCGGCATCGTTTTCAAAAAACAGGTTGTAGACGCCCAGCAACTGCTCGCGGTGACGCAGGGGTACGGCCAGCATGCGCTTGCAGTGCTGGCCGAAATAGTCCCCGCCCTGATTCTGCCTGGCGCAGGAATGCAGATCGGCCGCCCAAGTCAGCGCATCGCTATCGGCTGCTATGCCGCAGGTGCCGCAATGCCGGTCAACAGAGAGTTCCGCCAGACGCACATCTTCCGGGAGTCCGCGCTCACCCACCAGACGCATATGTTCACCATCGTCTGAAAGGGTACGAACCAGGCCGGCCTGGGCGCCGGCAAGGCACAGGATGGGGCCCAGGAACTGCCCCAGCATGGATTCAAGCTCTTCGCCATTGGACAGTCCAGCCGTGATTTCGGCAAAGATGCCGGCCACAGGCGGTGATTGCACCACTTTGGCAGCGACAGGCCCACCGGCGGGATTAATGGCCAGATTCATACCAGCGGCCTCTATCCGCATAAACCCGTTTTTCCAGATCAGCAACCATTTGTCTCTCCGCACCGTGCTGGACACAGTGACGATGTATGTATGTTGAGAAACCACCATATTAATCCAACCCTCCCCCCGGGGGTATGAATGTTTTCCCGGGGCCATGGCGCGTTTCGCCAGTCCCACCGCCCTGGCACAGCTTGTAAACCCCGGGCATACCCCATTACCCATATGGGTTAGAGGTGAATCACCCGTATCGGTTATAGACGATCAAGCCCAGACTTGCGGTAATCGAAGCATGCCCGCCTCACCGATACATGATCCCATGGCAGCCCCTCTGGCCGCTGCCAGCAACGAAACCCGAAATACCACCTGTTACATGTGCGCCTGCCGATGCGGGATCCGGGTGCACCTTCGGAACGGCGAAGTCCGCTACATCGAGGGCAATCCCGATCACCCTTTGAACAAGGGCGTGATCTGCGCCAAGGGTTCGTCTGGGATCATGAAACAGTACTCGCCAGCGCGCCTGACCAAGCCGCTGCGCCGCAAACTCGGCAGCGAACGGGGCGAGGGGCAGTTTGAGGAAATCGATTGGGAAGAGGCCTTCTCGATGCTGGAGCAGCGCCTGCGAAACCTGCGGGCCACCGACCCCAAAAAGTTTGCCCTCTTCACCGGTCGCGACCAGATGCAGGCCCTGACCGGCCTGTTCGCGCGCCAGTTCGGCACTCCCAACTACGCCGCGCACGGTGGCTTCTGCTCGGTTAATATGGCCGCAGGCATGATCTATACCATCGGTGGCTCCTTCTGGGAGTTCGGTGGGCCCGACCTGGATCGCGCCAAACTCTTCGTGATGATCGGAACCGCCGAGGATCATCACTCCAACCCGATGAAGATGGCGCTCTCGAAGTTCAAGCGCAACGGCGGCCGATTCATCTCCATCAACCCGATCCGCACCGGCTATTCGGCCATTGCCGACGAATGGGTACCGATCAAGCCCGGCACCGATGGCGCGCTCTTGCTGGCCCTGATCCACGAACTCATTGCGCTGGGCCTGTACGACCGCGAGTTCCTGGCCCGCTACACCAATGCCGGACAACTGGTCAACCAGGACACCGGTAGCGACGAGTTTGGCATGTTCCTGCGCGAGCAGGACGGTGATGTCGTCAACCCGTTGCGCCCGGCCAATTTCCACTGGTGGGACCGCCTGAGTAACCAGCCGGTGGCAGACCACACCGAAGGCGCTGACCCAGCCCTGCTGGGCCACTTCGCCATGCCTGACGGCACGGCGGCTGTGCCCGCCTTTCAGTTACTGGCCGAACGTGTCAAAGCCTACACTCCAGAATGGGCGGCCGATATCACCGGCATTCCGGTCGAGACCATCCGTCGCCTGGCGCATGAGATGGGCATCACGGCACGCGACCAAAAGATTGAATTGCCAATTGCCTGGACCGATTGCTGGGGTGAACGTCACGAGTCCGTTAAGGGAAATCCGGTCGCTTTCCACGCCATGCGAGGTCTGGCCGCCCACTCCAACGGTTTTCAGACCATCCGCTCGCTGGCCATCCTTATGAGCTTGCTGGGCACCATCGACCGTCCCGGGGGATTTCGCCACAAGGCCCCCTACCCGCGTGCCGTGCCGCCCAACGCCCGGCCGCCTACTGGGCCGCATGCTGTCAAACCTAACACGCCGCTGGACGGCGCGCCGCTAGGCTGGCCCGAGAGCCCGGATGACCTCTTCGTGGATGACAAGGGCGAACCGGTGCGCCTCGACAAGGGCTTCTCCTGGGAGCACCCATTATCGGCCCATGGTCTGATGCACAACGCCATCACCAATGCCTGGCGCGGCGATCCCTATCCGATTGACACACTGCTGATCTTCATGGCGAACATGGCGTGGAACTCCACCATGAACACATCAGAGGTCCGCAAGATGCTGAATGACAAGCGTGAAGACGGCGAATACAAGATCCCTTTTCTCGTGGTCTGCGACGCCTTCCAGTCCGAGATGACTGCCTTTGCCGACCTCGTACTGCCAGACACCACCTATCTGGAGCGGCACGACGTGATGTCCATGCTGGACCGGCCGATCTCCGAGTTCGACGGCCCGGTGGACTCGGTGCGCATTCCAGTGGTGCCACCGACCGGCGAATGCAAGCCGTTCCAGGAAGTACTGGTGGAAATAGCCAGCCGGCTCAAGTTACCGGCTTTCACCACGGCCGAGGGCACGCGCAAATTCCGTGACTACCCGGACTTCGTCGTCAACTACGAAACCGCGCCCGGTTCCGGTATTGGCTTCCTCGCGGGTTGGCGCGGCAGGGGTGGTGAGAAGTCAATGCGCGGCGAGCCCAACCCCAATCAGTGGGCAATGTACGCCAAGAACAACTGTGTCTTCCACTACGAAATGCCACCGGAACACCAGTACATGCGCAACTGGAACCGCGGCTATATGGACTGGGCACAAAAGGCCGGCATCCGGCGCGATAACGATGCCATCGTAATCCACATCTACTCCGAATTCCTGCAAGGGTTCCGCCGTGCCGCGCAAGGCAAGCGCCCCGGCAAGCAGCCACCGGATCATTTGCGCAAGCGGGTTAAAACTTACTTCGATCCACTGCCTTTTTACTATGTGCCACTGGAATACCAGGCCACCGACACCACCGCTTTCCCACTCAATGCGGTGACCCAGCGACCGATGGCGATGTACCACTCATGGGACTCGCAAAACGCCTGGCTGCGCCAGATTCACACCCACAACTATCTGTTCGTCAACTCGCAAACCGCCAAAGCGCAGGACATCGCTGACGGTGGCTGGATGTGGGTCGAGTCACAATGGGGCAGGGTGCGCTGCATGTGCCGCTACTCTGAAGCGGTGGAGCCAGGCACGGTCTGGACCTGGAACGCAATCGGCAAGGCGCCTGGCGCCTGGCGCCTTTCACCTGACGCCAACGAGTCGCAGCGCGGTTTTTTGCTTAACCACCTGCTCAGCGAAGAGTTGCCAGGTGGCGTGGCGGGAAGCACCGTATCCAACTCCGACCCCATCACCGGCCAGGCTGGCTGGTACGACGTGCGCGTGCGCATCTACAAGGCCGAGCCTGGGGAACCCGAGAAAAGCTGGCCACGCTTTGAAGTAGTGCCCGCCGCGCCGGGCACTGGCGACACACCCATGAGTCAATCCTACTTTGCTGGCACGGGGGAGTGGAAAGCATGACACAACTCGAAGAACAGGAGCGCTAGCTTCCTATGACCCAGCTCTTGAAATAGGAAGGTTCACTATGACGCAGCTCGCCTTGGTCATTGATCTGAACGTTTGTGTCGGCTGCCACGCCTGCGTGACCAGCTGCAAGCAGTGGAACACTTCAGGCACGGCCGGCGCACTGGCCGACCTCAACCCCTACACGGCCGAACCCAACGGCACCTTTTTTAATCGCGTACAGACCTTCGAAGTCGGCGAGTATCCCAACACGCAGACGGTGCACTTCCCCAAGAGTTGTCTGCACTGCGAAGACCCGCCCTGCGTGCCGGTCTGCCCCACGGGGGCGAGCTACAAGCGCAAGAGCGACGGCATCGTTCTGGTGGACTACGACAAGTGCATAGGCTGCAAGTACTGCTCATGGGCCTGTCCCTACGGTGCGCGCGAGTTCGACGACGAGCGCAAGGTCATGAGCAAATGCACACTGTGTGTGGACCGTATCTATGACGAGCAGATCCCGCAGGCCCAGCGCAAGCCCTCCTGCGTAATCGCCTGCCCGTCCAATGCGCGCCTGTTCGGAGACATCCACGACCCTGCGTCCGAAGTCTCGGTCGCTATCCAGGAACGCGCCGGCTACCAGCTCATGCCCGAATGGGGCACGAATCCGGCCAACCATTACCTGCCGCGACGCAAGACCGAAATCAAGATCTACCCTGAAGATCTTGAGCGCGTGGATAACCCGCTCAAGATCGACGGCCAGCAACCCGAATTTGCCCATCGCTCGCCCGGCCGCGAGGACCACTCCACATGAAGCCCGCTTTTTCTGTCATCTTCCTCACCACCCTCATCGGCGCCGGCCAGGGCCTGTTCCTGGCCCTAATCGCCGCTGAACTGATGCTGCAACCCTCGCCGGAGTTGCGTGCCTACCTCGTCACCGGCGACATCGTGGTACTGGGCTTTTGCTGCCTGGGCCTGGTAGCTTCCTTTTTCCACCTGGGCCGGCCCGAGCGCTTCTGGCGCACGGCCGCCATGTGGCGCAGTTCCTGGCTCTCACGTGAGGTCATCATCCTGCCAGGCTTCATGGGCGGCGTGTTTCTGCACGGCCTGAGCCACTACCTCAGCCAGGGTCCGGCCGTGCTAGTCGGTCTGGTCACGGCCCTGACCGCACTGGCTCTATATGTCTGCACCGCCATGGTCTACGCCTCGATCCGTTTCCTGCAGGAATGGGCCAGCCCGTTGACCGTGGCCAACTACACGTTGCTAGGCCTGGCTTCGGGCTTCACGCTGTCCACGCTGCTGGCCGGTGCGCTGGCGCCCGGACTGGCCACCGGCTGTGCGCTGGGCGCCTCCCTGTTCACGCTGGCCGGATTCGTCAGCCGCGGAGCCTCGCTGCTGCGCAACGCCCGCCTGAAACCGAAATCCACGACCCAGACCGCTATTGGCATCAAGCACCCAAAGATCGTGCAGAAGTCACAGGGCTTCATGGGCGGATCTTTCAACACGCGTGAGTTCTTCCACGGCAGCAGTGCCGCGACGCTGCGCAGCGTGAAGTGGAGTTTTCTCTTGCTGGTGTTCCCAATACCGCTGCTCTTCATGATGACTGGTCTGCGGGCAGGCTCGCTGCCCATGCTGGCCGCGGCATTCACGCTGCAGTACCTTGGCATGCTAGCCGAGCGCTGGTTCTTCTTCGCCCAGGCCAATCACCCGCAAAATCTCTACTACCAAAACATTTCCTGATAGAAAGTACCATGCGCAAGCTTATGCTCGCCACGATCATGCTGGTCTGCCTCAACGCCTTGGCCAGAGATACTCCGTGGCTGGCCGAAGCGCGCCAGGTAGCCGCAGGGAGGCCCAACTGGGCCGTGCCCTGATTGGCGGCCCGGCGCAGAAGGTGATCGGCCTGTCCCAACACCCGGCGCTGGTGGGGCCAACACCATATAAACCACAGAACCGCAAGGAGACATTCGCATGAGCGACGCACTGAATTACCTGCTCAAGGCCCGCCCCGAAACCATGGGCCACTACTTCAAGTTCCTCAAGGAAACCGGCAACCATTTGGATCCGAAGACGCGCAACCTGATCTCCGTCATCACTAAGGTACATGCCCAGACCGACCGGGGTTTTCGCCAGTACCTGGGCCGCGCACTGCGCGAGGGCTGCACGCCCATGGAAGTGCTCGACGCACTGTTGATGGCCTTTCCGGCGCTGGGGCTGGCCAAGATCATCTGGGCCGTGGACATCATCCTGGACATGAACATCCCAGGCTTCGCCCCCGAGGCGATGAATGCCCAGCCCCCGGTATGGCACGACCTGATGGCCGCCGCCGACCTGCCCAGCGGCGATGTCAGGCGCCTCGAACGCGACGGCCGCGGTCTTTTTATCTACCGCGACAAGAAGAACTATCAGGTTTATGACAGCCACTGCCCCCATCAGAGCACCGACATCCCGCAGCTGGCGCTCAAGGGCACCACACTAACTTGCCCCAAACATGAATGGGCGTTTGACGTAAGTAGCGGCGATTGCATTAAAAAAGGCAACAGTCCGCTCGCACGCATCGAATCCAAAGTGGTCAAGGGTCGCCTGCTGGCCTGCTGGTAGAACGCACATCCGGTATTACCCCACTACCCACATGGGCTACAAACCATCACCCTTTGCGGTAATAGACGCAGCCCGGCAGCTACTCAAGAATGACCGCAAGCGACGTCACCCGTGGCGGCGCGACAAGTGACCCCAATTACATCCAAAACTACTGCTGCAATCGCCAGCGAACGGAGATGACCATGAATTTCGACAAAGAATATGACGCTTCCGGATTGGCTTGCCCCCTGCCCATCGTGAAGACCAAGAAGGCCCTCAGTGACATGGCCTCCGGCCAGGTGCTGAAGGTGTTGGCCACTGATCCAGGTTCGGTCTGCGACATGGCGGCTTTTGCCGAGCAAACCGGCAACGCGCTGCTGGAGCAGGGCAGCGAGAACAGCAAATACGTGTTCTATCTCAAAAAAGCCTGACCGCTGGTATGGCCCACAATTACTAACGAGGAGACAAGATGGCAGTAAAAAAGATGGCGCTGATCGCCACTAAGGGTACGCTCGACATGGCCTACCCGCCCTTTATCCTGGCGTCCACCGCCGCTGCGCTGGGCTGGGAAGTACAGATATTTTTCACGTTCTATGGCCTGCAACTGCTGCGCAGAGATCTGGCCGACATCAAAATCAGCCCGCTGGCCAATCCGGCCATGCCGATGCCGGTGCCCATGCCAGTCTTCGTGCAGATGCTGCCAGGTATGGAATCCATGGCCACCATGATGATGAAGCAGAAGATGAAGTCCAAGGGTGTAGCCTCTCTCACGGAGCTGCGTGACCTGTGCCAGGAAGCGGAAGTCAAGTTCGTCGCCTGCCAGATGACTGTCGACCTGTTTGATTTCAAAAAGAGCGACTTCATCGACAACATCGAATACGGCGGCGCCGCAACGTTCATGAAGTTTGCCGGCGAATCGGACGTCTGCCTTTTCATCTAAACGCAAGTCCTCCGGTTCAGTTGAAAGCCGGCTTCTAGAAGGCCGTCCTGTTTGTGCATCCATCCTGAGAATTGCCGTGAAGCGACTGATTCTGTCTTTTTTCATGATCTTCATCGGGCAGGCCGCCGGTTTCACCATTGTCGAACGATACACGCCCAAGGGCCTGCCCGACAATGGCACCGTGTCCTGCATGGACCCCGACTATTGGTATCGGGGCTTTTTTCGCTGCAAGTTCGGCAGCGCCCAATCCGCAGTGAAGGCGGCCCAAGCAAGGCTGGTCCAGGCGCTTTACTGACCTTGCCCCCGAAAACTGTAGTTCTTAAGCCTTGTTCAAAATACGCACAAGGAGTTAGGAAATGGCAGACAAACAGGTTCGTGGAAAGTACACGCAGGAATACAAATTGGAGACTGTTCGCCAAGTCAAGGCTGGGCAGTCGATAGCGGTGACGGCAAAGGTTTTAGGCATCCCCAAGGCCAGCCTGAGCAACTGGGTGCGCTTGAGCTCCAAGGGTGCCGGGCAGTCGCGCCAGTGCGTTTGCAGAGCTCGACGCCCCGGCGTTGAAGCCGCTACCGGCACAGAGCTGGGAACTGGCGGTCTACAAGACGGTGCGGGTTCGCATCGACCAGCACATCGAGTTTGAGGGCCACCGCTACGGCGTACCCCAGGCCTTGGTGGGCCAGACGCTGGAAGCCCGGGTTACGGCACGCACGGTGGAGTTGCTGCACCGGGGCCAGCGTGTGGCGTGTCACCCGCGCTGTGCGCACAAGGGCGACTTCACCACGGTGGCCGAGCACCTGTCGGCAGCCCACCGGGCGCATCTGGAGTGGACGCCCGAGCGCTTGATTCACTGGGGCAGCAGCATTGGCGTGGCCACCGGCGCCCTGGTCACGCGGCTGCTGGAAACACGCAAGCACCCCGAGCACGGCTACCGCGCCTGCCTGGGTTTGCTGGCCCTGGCCAAGCGCTTTGGCAAGCCCCGGCTGGAGGCGGCCTGCGTGGTGGCGCTGCCTGATGGAACTGGAACATATAGGCCATGCGCTCTTCCAGGTAGTTCGGTGCGCCCTTCTTGATCTGGGCCAGAGCGTTCTTGTCGCCGTCGAGCATGCGCTCGAGCTGGCGGGTCACGTACTCGCTGTCGGCGGCACGACTCAAGATGTCGACCACCTTGGCCGCAGCAGGGCCAGCCTCGGACAGTCGGCTGAAGAACTCGTGGAAGGCCTCGTGTGCGCCGACCTGCCCCAGGTTGCGTGCGTACAGCGAGGCATGGATGGCACCCCTGGTCCAGTGGCCCGAGACCTCGACAGGCTTGCCCTTGGCACCCGTGCCCGTGAGGGACTCGTGCAGCGCGGTCGTGATCTGCGGGCCGAGGCGGCGTACGGTATCAGCGTGGAACTTCTCCTGTTCTTCCTTGGTCGCTGGAGTGCGGGCTTCGTCCTTCGGGCTTTGTGCGTTGTAAAAGCTGTGGTCGCTGTGCCCAGAGTCGCGCAGGAACGCGCTAATAGCCGCCGACGCGACCTCGCGGCCTTCCGGCTTCAGATAGCTCGAGTACCCTTTGTATTCGCCGCCGCGCTCTGCGTTTTCACGCCGGACTGCTTCGGCATGCTGTTGCACCGCGTGGTCCGCAATGAGGTTAGCTGTGAACTCATTACGCAACTGTGCATCGCTAAGCGCTTTTCCGCCCGCGTCAGTCTCGGCCTTCTGGGCGCGCTTTACAAATTCCTTCCAGGCTTCAGGATCTATAGCCGACCGTATGTTGTCCAGCAACTCTTTGTAGCCGAAGGGGTTCTCCCGCTGCAGACTGTGCGCAATCTCATGCGCGATCAGAACTTGTACGGGTCGCTTGGAGTCGGGGTCGAGGAAGATGACGCTGCGGTCGATCCCTGGGTGATTGAAGCCGTCTCCGGCAAGTCCTTCGACCCAGACGACTCGCTTACCGAAAGCTGCTGCGACTCGATCTGCTCGCTCAGTGTGTGCATCCTGATTCGCCTGAGCGACTGCCTTACCTCTTCCGTCCACTCCTCGTCCGTCGGCATTGAGCTTCTCCACTAAAGCCTGATCCTCGGCGCTGGCGGGTTTGCGCTTCTCGAAAATCGGGGCATTTAGCTTACCAGACAAAGGAGTTGTAGTTTTCGTTGCGTCAGGCGCAGGCGCTTCGCTTTTTCCCCACGACTCCAGCGCCTTCTCGGCGCGGGCCTTGATGGCGTCGGTGGCATTGCCCTTGATGATGGCGCGCAGTTTCTCTGGCAGCGCGCTGCGTGCGTCGGATTTCATGCTACGTACTGCGTCTTGGAAGCTGGGCATGCCCTTGGCGAGCAACGCCTGCACGTCTGTGTGTGTTCGCTCCACGGCCTTGGCTGGGGCTGAGTCGCCCTTGGCTTTCTTAGCGGCGGACGCAGCCTCGTTGACATCCTTTTCAGGGTGCAGCTCTCCACCCCCAGCAGCGTAGTCGTTGTGGGTACGGGCCTTGTTCTGGTCCTTCACATCTTCCTGCAGAGAGCGTGGGCCTTTCTTGCCCTCCATGCTTATATGGCTCAGGGGCGACGTGCTGTACGCCCTTGTCGATGATCTCGCCCGTGTCAGGGTCTGTGTACTCTCCACGACGTCCTTCGTTGTAGTGGTGATAGACGGTGTCCTCAGCCACCACGTTCGGGTTCAGCGCGTCGGGCGCAGCGTCTTCGAACGAAGCACCGTGTTCGTCGGCCGTGGCCGCAGCCGTGCGTTCGCCGCCGTTGGTCTGCTCCTCGTCGCGCTCGCGGGTACGTTCGCCGCGCAGCGCGCGCACCTCTTGCTCGACGTCCAGCGCACGCAGCCCAAAGACCTGCTCCATCGCAGCCTGGGGCATCTTGCCTTGTGCCAGGGCGTCGATGACGTCGCGCCGGTCTGTAGGGTGCAGGTCAGGCCGCTCGCCCACGAGCTTGCTGATCTTGCTGGTCAGGTCGATCTGGTCTTCCATGCGCTTGAGCGCCACGTCGCGCAGGGCGTAGGTCTCCTTGCTGATGCGTCCACTCTGGTACATCAGGTCCGAGACGCGCTTAATGGCGCCGCCCGGGTTGCTGGGCAGCAGGCGTAGCAGCGCGCGGGGCGCGGTGACCTCGCCACTGGCACTGGCGAAACCGCCCTCTATCCACCGCTGCAGACCACCGGCCACAGTGCCCGCCACGCTCTCGCGTGCGCCCTGCGTCTTTAGTCCGAGGTGCGGGGCGACGGCTTGCGTGAGGATGGCGTCGAATGGGTCGCTGACGTCGGCTGCGCCCGGAACACTCTGTGCGTTGCTTCGACCTTCTGCGTCACGGCGTACCGTCAGCAAAGCGCTGTGCGCCATGCTGCATCATCTTGGCCTTGGCGAGCCCGCGCAGTATCTGTGTTTCTCTCATGTCAGACTCCGTTAGATTACAAGGATAAAACAAAGCGCCCGTAGGCGCTGTGGTGGCTTATTTAATTGTCAGGTCTCGCCCGCGGCTCAGGTCGACGGTATTCATCTTGGCGCGCTCACGGCGGCGCTTGATGCTGTCATGAATAGCCGCCCACAAAAGAATAACGAGTAGCGCCCCGTGGATATACGGGTGGCGGCTAACGAACTCTTTTACGCTGCCAGAATGCACTATCACGTCGAACACAAACCAACCTAGTAAACCGAGGATGCTGCCGATGACCACAATCGCGATAGCTAGCTTGCGCGGCATTCCGTCGATATTCCTGAACACAAGGTAATTCGCTACCGGCTCCAAGAACATAGCCAGCACCGACACGGTGATGAGCGCTGCGAGAATAGTACCGACGACAACGACGAGCCAGCCCTCCCCCGTGCCTAGCAGGTACGCGCCGACCAACAGTCCTATGAGACCAGCCCACAGGAGCTTGTCGGAAAATACGATTTCGCGGTTGTTCATGGTTTTTTAGCTCCTGACGTGCGCCATAGCCCAGATTCATCCATAGTGTCGGGAACTTTCTGGCCGGGTGTCCACGTTGAGTACATGTGATAAACCGCTGCCAGATCATGAATCGGGTTGTGCATCGTTCCGCTGGTTGCGCCCCTTCGTGCGTCGGTGGTTGCTTTAACTGCAAACCAATTATTTGCGCGTACCAATTCCGCTAACGCGCTTTTCATCTCGGTTTCGCTAGGAACGCCAACTTTTTGCCATGCATCCGCGCTGGTCAGAAACTCTGACCATGCCTGCTCTTCTGCGGCAGTGGCTCCGTGTACATCGCCCACAAGCACTCCAGTCGTTGAATGGCCTATTTTATGCCGACGCCGTCGTCGCAGCTAGTGAGTTCATACCCGCCATAGCGGAGCTCGCCAGCCCTATGAAATCATCATGCACAACCGGAAGATCGCCGTGTTCCGTGTCGACACGAACAGCGCCAA
>JAGWUS010000046.1 GCA_028868305.1 Burkholderiales bacterium
GATGGAGAGCATGTCTTGATGTCGACAAGCAGGGGCTCCGCTGGCGTCACTGGCTCGAGTTTCATTACCCTGGCCGCAAGCTTGGCTTCCATGGGCAATATTCCTGTCGCTGGCATAGTGTTGTTGCTGGGCGTGTATCGTTTCATGTCGGAGGCCCGAGCCATTGCCAATACGATTGGCAACGCCGTAGGAATGATGGAAGTTGCGCGCTGGGTTTGCGCGCTCGATATGAACAAGATGCATCGGGCGCTCGATCAGGAGGCTTCTGTAGAAGACCTGTACGAGACGGAAACTGTCAACGCCTGATCATGAAGAATGCGTCGCCACGCAACCTGCTGGAGCGGATGTTTACGGCTGCGATTGAAGCCGCTCAACCCAAACACACAATCGCTGCACACCTTCCCGCAATCCCTAGTGGCCGCTTGATCGTAATTGGTGCTGGCAAAGCTTCTGCAGAAATGGCTAGGGCGGTGGAGTCAAATTGGAGTGGCCCGTTGGAGGGTCTGGTAGTCACTCGCTATGGATATGCAGTTCCCTGCAAGCACATAGAGATTGTGGAAGCGGCCCACCCTGTGCCTGATTCCGAGGGCTTGCTAGCCGCCCAACGCATTATGGAGACAGTGCATGGTCTCAGGTCCGAGGACACCGTCCTGTGTCTGATATCCGGCGGCGGTTCATCATTGATGCCCTTGCCGCTGCGGGGAATCTCGCTAGAAGACAAGCAGAGAGTGAATCGTGCGCTGCTGAAATCTGGAGCAAGCATAAGTGAGATGAACTGCGTAAGACGGCATCTGTCGGCCATCAAGGGTGGGCGGTTGGCTGCAGCCTGCTATCCAGCAAGAGTCATCACTCTACTGATCTCTGATGTACCCGGTGACAAACCATGCGATATAGCCTCCGGCCCGACCGTTGCCGATGGTACGACGTGCGATGACGCGCTGGCCATCATTCGTCGATACGGAATTGAAGTTCCACACGGTGTGTTGGAAGCTTTGACCAGCGGGGAAGGCGAATCGATCAAGCCGGGTGATGCCAAACTCGCAAACAATGAAACGCACATGGTTGCAACGCCCAAGTTAGCCTTGGAGGCTGCCGCCCTCATGGCGAAGCGTGAAGGATTCAAAACATACATATTGGGTGATAGCCTAGAAGGTGAAGCACGCGAAGTTGGCAAAGTGTTGGCGGCACAAGCACTGCAGGTTGCACGCCACGGACAGCCGTTCGACCGCCCTTGCATTCTCCTTTCCGGCGGCGAAACTACCGTTACCGTGCGCGGTGAGGGGCGAGGCGGCCGCAATGTCGAGTTTCTGCTTTCGCTGGGTATCGCGCTACAAAGTGCACCCGGGATCCACGCGCTGGCGGGTGACACCGATGGGGTAGACGGGCAGGAAGAAATTGCTGGCGCCTATCTTGGGCCCGACACACTTATGCGCGCCTGGGCGCAAGGGCTGCAACCAAAAGTTTACCTGGACAACAATGACGGACACGGATTTTTCCAAGCGCTGGGAGATTCAGTGTTCACTGGACCGACGCTCACTAACGTGAATGATTTTCGTGCCATCCTCATTGAATGAGTTTTGCGCAGATCCTGTTCAGTCAACCAACAATGACTTACATGCACCGTAACCGCAACGCCAAAATCGTGGCAACGCTAGGTCCGGCCAGTGCTGACCGCGCAACGATTCAGGCTCTCTTTGAAGCAGGCGCAGACGTCTTCAGACTCAATTTCAGCCACGGCACACACGACGATCACAAGATGCGCTTGGCGACGATCCGGGAGATTGAGCGTGATGCAGGGCGACAGATCGGCGTCCTGCTCGACCTGCAGGGGCCCAAGCTGCGGCTAGGTACTTTCGCCAAAGGCCCGATTACCCTGAAAGAAGGGGATCGCTTTTGTCTTGACCTAAATCGCGACGTTCCCGGGGACCAGTCAAGAGCACCCATGCCTCATCCGGAGATATTCAACGCGTTGGAAATCGGCACAGATCTACTGGTGGATGATGGGCGAGTGCGTCTGCGTGTGGAGCGGTTTGGTGCCGACTTTGCGGAAACCAAAGTTATTGCCGGCGGCACTGTCTCGGATCGCAAAGGCGTGAACGTACCAGGTGTCGTGCTGCCAATGTCTGCGCTAACAGAAAAAGATCGCGCTGATCTGGACTACGGTCTGACTTTGGGCATTGACTGGGTTGCGCTATCCTTTGTCCAACGGCCAGAAGATATCGTCGAAGTCAAGGCGATTGTCAAAGGCCGCGCAGGCGTAGTTGCCAAACTGGAGAAGCCAGCCGCCATTCTTAGTCTGGATGCTATCGTCGCCGAAAGCGACGCCATCATGGTGGCTCGCGGCGATCTGGGTGTGGAGATGCCCCCGGAGCAGGTACCAGCAATTCAAAAGCGCATTGTCCGGGTCTGTCGCAAGGCCGGAAAACCTGTCATTGTTGCCACCCAGATGCTGGAATCGATGGTCACTGCTCCGGTGCCAACTCGGGCCGAGGCGTCGGATGTGGCGACAGCCATCTACGACGGTGCAGATGCAGTCATGCTGTCTGCAGAGTCTGCATCTGGCAAGTACCCAGTAGAGGCGGTAAGCATGATGGACTCCATCATTGCCCAGACTGAGTTGGATCCCTACTACCGTGAATCCATCAATGCGTCTCAGACAAGCCACCATCCAGTACCTTCGGATGCCATCGGCGTCGCCGTTCGTGGGGTCGCGGACTTGCTGAAGGTATCCGCCGTAGTTGCATATACGAGCTCGGGCTTTTCGGCGCTACGCATGGCACGTGAACGGCCACAGGCGCCCATCATAGGAATGACGCCACGTTTAGCAGTTGCACGGCAGCTGGCTTTGGCCTGGGGCGTGTACCCGGTGCTTTGTCACGACGTGTTAGATGTACTGGAGATGAGTGACTGGGCTTGCCTGACGGCAAAGAAAGAAGGCCTAGCAAAGACCGGGGAAACCATAGTCATTTCAGCAGGTGTGCCCTTTGGAACCTCGGGAACGACAAATCTGTTGCGCATAGCGCAAATAACTTAGTCAATTCGCGAGGCCTAAATTTGTGACGACGGCCTGAATAGAATTAGGTCTAGCTCGATGTTTCCGACAGGCCAAGGTCTTGGTTTCGCTGCTCGATACCGGACATTTGCGAACGTCTGCAAATGTTAAGGGTTGTAGGATGCCCGCCCGCGCAGGCGCACGAGGTCTGACCGAGTCATTGGAGGGTGGGCGTCGTACAAGCCCCAAAGGAGGAAACCGCGGGGCCAGAAGTGGCCCACACGCAAACTCAATCGTTATTGAGCTATGGCGATTTGAAGTTGCCGGGAACGTCAAGCCTGTGAGCTAAAGGTGCAACGCAGTCTGGCGAACTGGCGCAGTGAAGTCGACGTGGGCCAACTCTCCTTCTTTTGTATATGCGCGATTGCCCATGAGGAAGCGCCAGTGCAGCAACAGGCAAGCCGACTCCAGTTGACGTTCCAAACGGCTTTGTCAATTGCATTTATTGGCGTCCTTGCCAACACGTACTCATAGACCACCTCGCGCTGACGGTGGCGCACGAATCGACTGACCACGCATGATCGATTCCACGACAAGCATTTGTGCGCCGCAGTGGGTGCATACAAAGTTGGGTCGCACTGGTTCATCACCTGCTGCATGGGCATCTTCTACCAGGTCGGTGGGGACAGCAGGCACCACACCCAGCAGTTCCCGCGCAAGCGCAAGCTTCTCTTTGCGCCCGTTGTTGGCAATGAGGCCGAAGTGGCGGATGCGGTGAAAACCGCCTGGCAATACGTGCAGCAGAAACCGACGCATGAACTCATCGACGGCAAGCGTCATCGTCTTGTGGCGCGGCCTATCCGGGTTGCTCTTGTCGCGGTAGTCCTTCCATTTAAAGGTAACGCCGCGCTCATCCATCGCCACCAGCCGGGAATTGGCAATTGCCACCCGGTGCGTGTAGCGTGACAAGTAGGCCAACACCGCTTCGGGGCCAGCAAACGGCCGCTTGGCATACACCACCCATTCGATCTTGCGCAGGGGTGCCAGCCACCTGGCAAAGACCTTTAGGTCGCTCAGTCCTGCGGTGACACCAAAGAACTGCAGCTTGCCCGCGCGATGTGCCTCCTCCAGTGCTTCCAGGAATCGGCGCCGGAACAAGCGTGAGAGAACCCGCACCGACAGGAAGAATCCAGGCTTGCACGACACCCAGCGTTTGCCATCCGGCGAGAGCCCGCCACCCGGAACAATGCCGTGCACATGCGGATGGTGCGTGAGTGCCGATCCCCAGGTGTGCAGCACCAAGGTTGCTGCAATCTGCGCACCCAGGTGCTTGGGGTCTGCGGCAATGGTGGTCAGTGTTTCAGCGGCGATCTCGAACAGCAGGCCATAGATGACAGCCTTGTTGTAGTACGCAATGTCGCTGATGGGCGCCGGTAGCGTGAAGACCACATGGTAGTAATCCACAGGTAGCAAATCGGCTTGGCGTGCTTCCAGCCAACGCTTGGCAGCGGCGGCTTGGCACTTGGGGCAATGCCGGTTGCGACACGAGTTGTAGGAGACCTGATCGCGCTCACAGTCCGTACAGCGCAAAACGTGTCCCCCCAGCGCCGCCGTGCGGCACTGCTCGATCGCTGTCATGACCTTGAGCTGACCCAGGCTCAGGTGTGAGCGCTGCGCCGCCCTAAAGGCTGGCCCATGGGCGCGGAAGATGTCCGCCACCTCCAGGGCACTTGGCCCCATCAGGGAGGTCTACGCTGGTTGAAGCGTTTCCAGCGGGCTGATCACTTCCTTGAGCACCTCGGTGGCCACTTGGGTGTAAAGCGCGGTTGTCTCCAGCTTCTTGTGCCCCAGCATCACTTGAATCACGCGGATGTCGACCTTCTGTTCCAGCAGGTGTGTTGCAAAGCTGTGGCGCAGGGTATGCATGGAGACTGGCTTGTCGATCTTGGCCATCGTGGCCGCTTCATGAATGGCACGGTTGAGTTGTCGTGCGGTGAGCGGATTTATCGGGTTAAGCCCGGGAAACAGCCAACCGCCATCAAGCATCTTTCCTTGCGCGCGAGCCACGCGCCACCACACGCGCAAGCGTTCCAGCAGAACCGGCGAGATCATGGCGTACCGATCCCGTCCTCCCTTGCCCTGCTCCACGCGCAGCGTCATGCGTTGGCTGTCGATGTCGGTTACCTTGAGTGAAATCACTTCATTGGCGCGCAGTCCGGTGCCGTAGGCAAGCGCCAGTGCGGTCTGATGCTTGAGATTGCCGGCACACGCAATCAGGCGGGCAACCTCCTGCTTGTTCAGAACAACGGGGATCTTGCGCGGAACCCGTATCGACTGCATCTTGGCCAGGACATCCCCGTGACCAAGGGTTACGTCAAACAAGAACTTCAAACCAGTAATGGTGGCGTTGAGGGTGATCGGCGAGGTGCCCGCGTCCACAAGGTGCAGTTGGTAGCGCCGCAGATCCTCTGCGGTGGCAGTGTCTGGGGAGCGCCCCAGATACCTTGCAAATCTGCTGACCGCTCGGATGTAGGCATCCCGCGTCTTGGGTGATAGCTTGCGCATACGCATATCCTCGAGCATGCGATGACGCAGTGGAGATACCGGTTGGGTTGACGTTTCCATGGCTGTGCTCCTGTGTGAACGAGGCCGATTGCCTCAATTCACTACATCGACACGCGCTAAATCCGAGGGGCACCAATAACGCTGGATCGGAGACTACCGCGAAGCGGTTTCGTCCAATGGCCCAAACCCGCCCCCCTCACCGCAACAAGATCAACCCTGTCCCCACCACCGTCAGCGCCGCCCCCACCCACGCCCCCGGCGCGGGTGCGCGGCCCAGCCGCCACCACAGGAGCGGCAGCACCAGCACCGGCGCGACGGACGAAAGAATCGCCACCATGCCTACGTCGCCCCTTCGCAGGGCCATCATGATGAAGGTCATTCCAATGCCCATGCCAATGACGCCGTTGAGCGCCGTGATGCCAAGAATGCGCGAGGTCATCGGCTGGTGCGCACGCGCTACCGACGCGCCCGACCACAGGACCAGCAGATGCGCCGCGCACGCCACCGACACGCGCACGGCGGACGCTGCAATCGGGTCTACAGCCATCCCGTCCACCGTGGCGCTCATGGCCGGCTTGGCAATCAGCGTGCTCACCGCCTGACTGAGTGCCGCGGTGAGACCGAGGGCCACACCCACCTTGAGCGAGCCGTGGTCGGTCTCCCAGGCATGCTGCTCTTCCTTGTGGCGGCCCAGCACGATGGCACTCATCACCCCCGCCACAGTGAGCGCGCCGCCCAAGGCAACCTGCAGGGCCATGCGCTCGCCCAGCACCACAAACCCCAGAAACGCACTGAACGCAGCATGCGTGGCAAACAGCACGCTGGAGCGGCGCGGCCCCAGCCGGTTGGTGGCACCGAACAGCGCGGTGTCGCCAATGAAAATACCGATCAGCCCGCTGATGGCCAGCGTGCCGGACACATCCAGCGAGAGGGTGCGCCAGCTGCCGGTGGCCAGCACCACCACCCACAACATCACCGCCACCAGCGCCATGCGCCAGCGGGTGAAAGCAAAAGGCCCCAGGTGGCGCACCGGCGTGAACGCCATCAGGCTGCTGGTGGCCCAGCAGGCCGCAGCACCCAGCGCCAGAAGGTCGTAGAAAGCGATCATGGGCAGATTGTCGTCGTAGCGGGTGTCGCTATCCGGACAAGGACAGAGCCCTGATTGCGCTTAGATTCGCCGCATGGGAACACTTTATCTGGTACGCCACGGGCAGGCTTCGTTTGGGGCAGCCGACTACGACAACCTGAGCGCGCTGGGCCAGCGCCAGAGCCTGCGCCTGGGTGAATACTTTGGTGCCAAAGGCCTGCAGTTTGATGCCGTGCTCACCGGCACCCTCAAGCGCCACGCCCAGACCTGGGCGGGCATTGCCCAGGGCGCGGGCCTGAGCCTGGAGCCGCTGCAGTGGCCGGGCCTGAACGAATACGACAGCGAGGCCGTCATCAAGGCCATCCACCCCATGCCGCTGGCAAAGCCCGACACCCCCGAGCTGTACCGCCACCACTTCCGGCTGCTGCGGGACGGCCTGACGCAGTGGATGAACGGTGTGGTCAGCCCGCAGGGCATGCCCAGCTACGACGACTTTGTGCATGGCATCAACAGCGCACTGGAACACGTGCGCAAGCACCACACCGGCAATGTACTGATCGTCAGCAGCGGCGGCCCCATCGCCACCGCCGTAGGCCATGTGCTGGGCACTTCGCCGGAAACCACGATTGAACTGAACATGCGCATCCGCAACAGCGCGGTGACCGAGTTTGCGTTCACCCCCAAGCGCCACACGCTGATGACCTACAACACGCTACCGCACCTGGATGCACCGGAGTATGCCGACTGGGTGACGTTTGCCTGAGGGCTTGCTTCAGAGAGCTTAGCCGCGCACCTTCAGAATTGCGTAGAAATACGCGGCCAGTTCATCCCGGGCTTGCAGCGGAAGAATGTGGCCCACATACTGATCCGGCCGCACGATGACCATACAACCATCGGACTTGTTGATGCCACGCGCCGCGAAGATGTCCTCGCCGCGCATGTGATCGACACAGAAAACTTTCTCGTAGTCGCACAGGCCGTAGCGCCCCACGTGCGGCCGCAGCAATGCAGGCATGGCCGCGTAATCCAGCGCACGGAAGCCCTGCTGAAAGACGGCGCGGGTGTCGATCACGGCATCCACGTTTTCACCCGGCGCGGTATGGCGGCGTAGAGGTGAGGCCGGGTCACGTTCCAGCCACTCGCACAGCGCGGCCACAGTGCCGCCAGAGCCGCCGTTGTCGTTTGCGGGAGCGAAGACGAACAGCCGGAACCGGGCGTCGGCATCCATGCAATGACCCAGTTGCATGGGCTTGGCGTCGGCCAGTCGGATGACGGGGGCGGAGTGAAAGCGTTTGCCGATGTCAAACCCGGTGGCTAGTGCCTGGTGCGTTGCCGCACCAGTCAGTGCGCTGGGTTCGTACTGGACAGTCAGGCCGCAGGTAAACGGCAGGTTGTTGATGAAGGCCCGGGCCACCACTGGCAGGCCAGCGGTCGAAGGATCGAAGGCCAGTTCGTCTGTGGCCGTCCCGCCCACGACCCGCGCCCACTTGTGGTCAAACTCCACCAGACCCTTTGCCGCGGCACGGCGCTCGCCCGAATAGCTGTGCAGCAGCACGGCATCGGCACGGCCGGTGAGCACCGAGATCAGCTTCCAGCCCAGGTTGAAGGTATCGCCCATCGAGACGTTCATGCCCTGTCCAGCCTTCGGGCTGTGGGTATGGCAGGCGTCGCCGGCCAGCATCACACGCGGAGTGCGTGTGGCCATCTCGGCCATGGGCACATCGTCGAACTTGTCGGTCAGGCGATGACCAATCTCATAGATGGACCACCACACCACTTCTTTCACCTCCAGCGCGAAGGGCTCCAGAATGCGCTTGGCTTTGGCGATGATGTCGTCCGCGTTCATGCCCCGCTCTGCCACACGCTCGTGTTCGCCCAGGGCGTCGAGTTCGACATACAGGCGCACCAGGTGCCCGCCCTCACGCGGCAGCACCATCAGGATGCCCTCATCCTGCGAGCGCACAAAAGACTTCATGCGCCAGTCCGGAAAATCGGTCACGGCCAGCAGGTCGATCACGCCCCAAGCCTGGTGCGCCGCATCACCGTGCAGCGCACCACCGATGGCGGCGCGCACGTTGGAACGTGCGCCGTCACAACCAATCACGTAATTGGCACGCACCATAGCGGTCTGGCCCGCTCGGCCCTGCGCGGTGTGCTCCAGGGTCACGGTGACAGGGTACTCCGCAGCAGTGGGATCGATCACGAGTGTCTGTACCTTCATGCCGTAGGTGGGCTCCAGTCGCGTCGGTGCATTGCGCATGACATCGAGGAACATGTCGTGCACGCGCGCCTGGTTGATCAGCACGTGGGGCATCTCGGAAATGCCATCGGGCACATCCTGCACCCGCGCAACGCGGTCCAGCTGTGCATTTGCACCGGGTGACCAGAAGGTCGTTTCATTGATCCATACCGACTCTCGCGCCACTTTTTCGCCGAAACCGAAGGCCTGGAACATCTCCATGGAGCGCACGTTGATGCCGTCGGCCTGGCCCTTCTCCATCGGCACCAGTTTGGGCTCCACCACCATGGTGCGAATCTGCGGCACCCGGGCGAGCTGGGCCGCCAGACACAGGCCCGCGGGCCCGGTGCCGGCAATCAGCACATCGACTTTCTCTGGCAGCGGGTCGCCCGCACGCCAGTGGTCCGGAGCCGCCGCGAGAACATCGGGGTCGCCGGGTTTGAAGCCGTTGAGGTGGTATTGCATGGGGTCTCCTTGGGTCAGTTTGTCAGGTTGCAATTGGTATGTATACATATGATATTTATGCGTACTACAATTGTCAAGTGGTTCAGCAAATCCGGCAATTGGCGTGGGTTGTGCAAGCAAGGAGGCATGGATGAAAGACACCAAGATGGCAGGGCACCTGATACGGCGCCTGCACCAACAGTCGATGCAGGTCTTCCAGGCTCAGACGCAGGCTGCAGGCTTGGACCTGACCTCGGTGCAATTTGCAGCGCTCGACACCATTGCCGAAAACCCTGGCATTGACCAGGCGAGTCTGGCGTCGGCCATCAGCTTCGACCGCGCGACAATCGGCGGAGTCATCGACCGCCTGGAGCGCAAAGGCCTGGTGCTGCGGGTGGTCAGTGCGCAGGACCGCAGGGCACGCCTGCTGCACCTGACAACCGAAGGTGAGCAACTGCTGGCAACGTGCCGCCCGGTGGTGTCTTCTTTGCAGGCCGACATACTGGCAGCGCTATCGCCCAAAGAGCGCGAGGTTTTCTTGTCGCTGGCACACAAGGCGCTCGGCCTGGACTGAAGCGTGTAACGGTTTCGGCACGCGTTGCGGTGCCCTCGCGTGTTGCTAGTGATGCTGCTACCATGCAGCAAGCGCTCACCAAAGTAGCGCACTCGTATGGAAAAACCGAGGCAGACTCGTCACATGATGCATTCAACCGGCCAAGCGCAACGTGAATCCGAACGGGTCAGTGCGCTACGCGCCCTGGAGATCTTGGATACCGCGGAGGACGCGGCTTTTGACAACCTGACTCAATTGGCATGTGCGATTTGTGGGACGCCAACGGCACTTGTATCCTTGGTGGATTCCGAGCGGACATGGTTCAAATCCAGGGTAGGTTACCCCGAAGCCGAGACTCCAAGACGTGACTCTTTTTGCAACAAGGCCATCGAAAAGTCCTCGCCGTTGGTAGTTGAAGATGCTTCTGTTCATCCCGACTTCAAAGACAACGTACATGTTGTTGCACAAGGGGGCTTACGCGCTTACGCTGGGATTCCACTGATGACCTCCAGCGGGTTTACCGTGGGGGTGCTGTGCGTCTTGGACCGTATCCCGCGAAGCTTTACGGAACTACAGATCAGCAGCCTGGCGCTGGCGGCCAAGCAGGTGGTGGTTTTGCTTGAACAGCACAAGATCAAACTTCGCCTGACCGCGCTGGAGCGCGAGAGCTTTGAGAACGAGCAGCGCCTGAACTTCGCGCTTGATGCCGCTGAAATCGGCGACTGGAACATGGATTTGCGCACCAATATAGCCGTGCGCTCCCTGCAACACGATCGGTGCTTTGGGTACACCGATGCGGTGCAGGATTGGGGTTACGACACATTTCTTGGCCATGTGGACGAGCGGGACCGCGATCGGGTCGACGCTGCCTTCAAAGCCGCCATGGCGGGACAAGGTACTTACGATGTCGTATTCCGGGTGACTTGGCCCGACCAGACCCTGCATTGGTTGTGGTCCAAGGGAAGTTTCTATTTTGACGATGCCGGCGCTCCCTGCCGGGTGGCCGGTATCCAGGCAGACGTCACCGCGCGGATCAATTCAGAGCGTGCCCTTAGTGCCAGTAACAGCCGCTACCAACTGCTGTATGAAAACAGCCTGAGTGCAATTCTTCAAACAGCAACCGACGGCCAGGTTTTGTTTGCCAACCCAGCCGCCTGCAAGTTGTTTGGGATGACCGAAGAACAACTTCGCAACCTGGGGCGTGGCGGGCTGGTACGCAACCGGGACTCGCGCCTTGCGGAACTGCTGAATCAACGGGCCCAAAACGGCAGCACCCACGGACAACTGACGATGGTCAAGGCTGACGGCAGCGAGTTTGAAGCAGACATCAGTTCGAACATTTACACCGACAAGGAAGGTGTGGAGCGCGCCAGTGTCATCGTTGCAGACATATCCGAGAAGTTGCAGTTACTTCAGTTTGAGCGGCAACAGCACGAACGACTCAAGGCAGCCGAGGAACATCACCGCACGCTTTTACATCACCTGAGTTCCGGCATTGTGGTGCACGCACCGGACACACGGATTCTTTTTAGCAACGTGCGGGCGTCCGAATTGCTGGGCCTGACGGTCGAGCAATTGAACGGCAAGATGGCAATCGATCCGGATTGGCAATTTGTTTACGAAGACGGAAAATCCATTCCTCTTGCAGAGTATCCAGTCAACAAAGTGATCTCCACTCTGGCGCCCATGCCGGAGATGATTCTGGGTGTACGGCGGCCAGACCGCGTGGATCTGGTGTGGCTTCTGGGGCACGCGTTTCCAGAGTTCGATTCGCAAGGTCAGTTGAAGCAAGTGATAGTTAATTTCCACGATGTCACCCAGCGCAAGAACGCAGAAACGCAAACCTGGACTGAGGCAAACTTCGATCACCTGACCCGGCTACCCAACCGCCGGCTTTTCCACGACCGGCTGGAGCAAGCGCTGCGTCAATCGCAGCGCGACAAATCCACCACCGTTCTGATGTTCCTGGACTTGGACCATTTCAAGGACGTCAACGACTCGCAAGGCCATGACATAGGCGACAAGTTGCTCATTGAGGTGGCACATCGCATCAAGGGCTGTGTGCGTGACAGTGACACACTGGCCCGGTTGGGCGGCGATGAGTTCACTGTCATCCTCACGGATTTGCATGGCGACCGCAACGTAGGACAGATTGCTTCCAAGATCATCAGTGCTTTATCTCAGCCTTATCTTCTAGCGGGTCAAGAGACGTTTATGTCGGCCAGCATTGGTATTGCGATCTATCCGGAGGACGGGGATACCAGTTCCGACCTCCTCAAGCATGCCGACCAAGCCCTGTACGTTGCCAAAAATGAAGGCCGCAGTTGCTTCCGATTTTTCACCAACAGCATGCAAGTGTCGGCAGTGGCGCGTATGCAGCTGACGAATGACCTGCGGTATGCGCTGCGCGACAAGCAGTTCGAGCTTTTCTACCAACCGATTATCGATTTGGTCACGGGCCATGTTGGCAAAGCGGAAGCACTGATTCGTTGGCATCACCCAAAACGCGGCTTGGTCAGCCCGGGAGTTTTCATTCCACTTGCTGAGGAATCAGGTGCCATTCATCATATCGGAGACTGGGTATTTCACGAGGCAGCGAGGGAGGTTTCCAGGCTTGCCACGGCCAGGCCAGGCTTTCAAATCAGCATCAACAAATCACCGGTCCAGTTCCGCGGAGAAGATGATTTGCACACCCGATGGATTGCACACTTGAACCAATTGGAGTTGCCCGGAAGCAGCATCGTGATCGAGATTACCGAAGGGCTGCTGATGGAAAGCAATCCGGTGGTCAGCGAGCGCCTGCTGAAGTTTCGCGATGCTGGAATTCAGGTGGCTCTTGACGACTTTGGAACTGGCTATTCATCGCTTGCGTATTTGAAGAAATTTGACATTGATTTCCTCAAAATTGACCAGTCTTTCACCCGCAATCTTGCACCCATGGCACCCGACCTGGCCCTGTGTGAGGCGATTGTGGTGATGGCCCACAAGCTGGGCCTGAAGGTCATCGCTGAAGGGGTGGAAACACAGGAGCAACTAGATCTGCTGCGGCAGATTGGTTGTGATTGCGGCCAGGGCTACTTCTTTGCCCGTCCGATGCCATTGCCTGCGTTTGAGAAATTCTTGCAGGACAACGCGCCCACAGCCTTCACCCATTGAGGGTCAGCCAGCGCGCTGCACCAGCGTATCCGCTGGCAGCTGGTGCACTTCTGCCAGCAGGGCAGCCAGTGCGCGGCCTGCTGCTTCCAGCACCGCGTGGCCTTTTTCTGCGGTGGCCGCTGCAGCGTTGCCGACGGCACCGGCAGGGTTGTAGTCCTGCATCTGCCAGCCCAGCTTGGCGCTCTTGCCATTGCCCAGAATCGCAAAGCGGTTTGCGCGTTCTTCCGAGCTGGAGGCAAAGTTCTGCGCCTGCGCCATGTCCACGCTGGCTGGCTGTAGCGCCAGCATCATCGAGGTTTCAATCTCGCCGGCGTGGATGCCAAATCGGTGCTCGTGTGCACTGAACAGCGCATTCACATCTTCGCCCTGGAGGCCGGTCAGGGGCAGGCCAAACCAGTTCACGCTGTAGACCAGCAGTCCAAGCCGCGCGCGCAGGTCGCGTGCGACGATGTCCATCACGCCCACCTGCCCACCGTGCGAATTGAGGATCACCAGTTTTTTGACACCGCTGGCGGCCACGCTCTCGGCAATGTCGGTCCACAGGCGGATGGTGGTTTCGGCCTTGAGCGTGAGCGTGCCGGGAAACGCGGCATGTTCGGGGCTCAGGCCCACGGTCTGGGTGGGCAAAAACAGGGCAGGCACATCGGCGGCTATATGCGGCAGACTGGCTGCGATGACGCCATCCACCAGCGCGCTGTCTACACAGAGCGGCAGGTGCGGGCCGTGTTGCTCGGTGGCGGCCACGGGCAGCACCGCGATGGTCTGCGCCAGCGTGCCATGGGCCTGCGCCTGCGCAAAATTGCGGGTGCTCCAGTCGGCCCAGAGGCGAGAGGGGTTGGTCATGGTGTGCGGGCTCATGGGCATGCGGGTGAGGGCTTTATCTTAGGGCCAGATGGCGGTCCTGGCGCTGGCGCAGGGCTGCGGTGGCACTGGGGGCGGGCGCTGCGCGTTCCGGCAAGTGGCCCTGCAAGGCCTTGGGGTTGGAGCGGGCACCGCTGGCCACATAGTCGGCCAGCAAGGCGGCGCGCACGGCCCCGGCAGGCAATTGGCGCTGCGCCGTCAGGTAGTCAAACAGCGCATCCACCAGCGCTTCGGGTGTGAGTCCGCTGGTGGCAGCAGAGGTGCCCCACAGCCACTGTGCAAAGTCGGCAAACGCAGCAAAGGCAGATTCGCCCTGCAGCAGCAATTCCAGCGTGCGCGCAAAACGCCCCGAGTTGGCCACCAGGTCCCAGTAGCGGGCCAGGCGCACAAAGGTATGCACTTCCTCCGCGCTGACCGCATCAGTGTGCTGCACGGTGTAGGGCGGATCAAAGCTGTAGGCCATGCCGTATTCGGCCTGCTGCCCCGGCAGACTGCGCTGGGCCAAAGGCGTGCCGCGCAGGCGCTTCAGGACGCCGAGCTGGATCTCCTGCGGCCCCAGCGCATGCAAGGCATCGAACCCCTGCGCAAAGCTCTGCCAGGTCTCGCCAGGCAAGCCAAAGATCAGGTCGGTGTGCAGGTGCGCCTGGCTGTGCTGCACGAGCCAGCGCACATTGGCGGCGGTGGTGGCGTTGTCCTGGCGGCGGGCAATCCGTTGCTGCACCGCGGGGTTAAAGCTCTGGATACCGATTTCCAGCTGCAGCACGCCCGCAGGAAACTGCGCAATCATGGCCTTCAGACGCTCTGGCAAGTGGTCAGGTACCACTTCAAAGTGCAGTTGCAAATGGGCGGATGGGTCCGCCGCCATGCGATCCAGGAAAAACTGCAGCACGCGTACCGAGGCGTCAATTTTCAGGTTGAAGGTGCGGTCCACAAACTTGAAGCTGCGCGCGCCGCGCTGGTACAGCGTGGCGAGCTCCGCAAGAAACGCGTCCAGATCAAACGCCCAGGCCGTCTTGTCCAGGGAACTGAGACAAAACTCGCATTTGAACGGGCAGCCGCGCGAGGCTTCCACATACAGCACGCGGTGGGCCAGATCGGCATCGCTGTATTCGGCATAGGGCAGCGCAATCTGGTCGAGTGGGGGCTGCTCACCGGCGATCACTTTCATCAAAGGCCGAGGGCCAAATACCAGTGCGCGACACAGTTTGGGAAAACTCACATCGCCCCAACCAGTGATCACATGGTCGGCCAGGTGGACGATCTCCATACCGTCCTGCTCGTGGCTGACCTCGGGGCCACCCAGCACCACCTTGATGGCAGGCCGCTGGACTTTGAGCAGCCGCACGACCTCGGTGGTTTGGGTGATGTTCCAGATGTACACGCCAAAACCCACCACCTGTACGGCCCCGCGCTCGGGCCCCAGCGCGGCCAGCAACGCATCCACCACCTCCTGCGCCGGGCGCTGGATGGTGAATTCGCGCAGCGCCGTCATGGCACGCACATCTTCACCCCCATGGCGCGCCATATTGGCCAGCAGGTAGCGCAAGCCTAGTGCGGCATGGATGTACTTGGCGTTGAGCGTGGCCAGAAGAATGCGCGGGTGCATGGCCGTATTATCAAAGCATGGCTGCTCTACCCCCGCGCAACGCAATACGCAACATCACCGGCGACTCGTTCTTCGCCTGGGATGGCGACGTGCTGGTGGTCAACATTCTGGGCAAACCGGCAGCGGCGAAGGACGCGATTGGCAAGCCAAAGGGCACACAGCTCAAGGTCAGCGTGACCGCTGCGCCCAAAGATGGCAAGGCCACCGACCACATGGTGCGCTTTCTGGCACCGCTGTTTGGCGTGTCGGTGGCCGACATCGAAGTGGTGTTTGGCCGCGAGAGCATCCACAAACAGTTGCGGATCACTGCGCCCAAAAAGATGCCTGCGGTGTTTACGCAGGCATCTTTGCTTTAGAACGAGTAGCTGAACCCGATGCTGAAGGCAGGCATGACTTTGAGCTTGTCGACCGCGTCCTGCATCTTGGCCAGTTGCGCAGCCGTGTCAGAAGCGGATGCGCTGGAGGTCAGGGACGCCTTGGGGTTCTGGAACATCATCCCAAGATCGTAGGTAAATCCAAATCCCTTGGCGTCCTTGGGTCGTGTGGAGTAGCCAATGCCCACGTAGGGCGCAATGCCGTCACTCATCTTGATCTCGGCATTGATCGTCTGGTTGGGAACATTGTTGACCGTGCCGGTACCGTTCACCGTGATCTTGTTGTTGTTGAACACAACTCCGCCGGATACGCGAAAGCCGCCGTCACCGGGATACCAGTCACCCAGAAGCTGCACCGAGTCGAACTTGATCTTCAAATCTGCAGATCCGCTGGAAGTCGTGTCGCTCAGGTCACCCGTGTAACTCAGGTTCAGGGTGTTGTACTGGCCGCGCACGGCCCAGTCCTGGCTGACCGACCTGGCATAACCCAGACCCAGGCCGTTGGTGCCCAGCTGGGTGTAGACCGTGCCCATGTCACCGGCCAGTGCCGCAACCGGCACAGTTCCCAGAACCAAGACGATTTGGGCGATTTTTGTTGTTAACTTCATCCAGAGCTCCCACTCAATATAAGTACAGTTGAAAATATGACATGGCCACGATGCGGCTCTGTCCGCAACTTTATAACCGACCCAGCACTTGCAAACCTTACGCTGGAACTATTCTGCGACTGCCCCACTCTCACACGCACATGCTTTTTTTCACCCTTTCCTTTGCGCAGTCCTTTCGCTGGCGTTTTGCAAATCTACTCCAGATTGCTACTGTTTTTATAGCTATTTGTGCACTGCCGACGGGGGCTGCAGCCCAGTTTTCCAAAAATTCTGCGGGGACAGTGGTGCAAACCGAACAGGTGCGCGCCGAGCTGGTGGCCCATGCGCCCGACGGCATTGGCCCGGGCAAGACAATCTGGGTAGGACTGCAACTGGCGCACCAACCGCACTGGCACACCTACTGGAAGAACGCGGGGGATTCTGGCCTGCCCACCAAGCTGGAGTGGACATTGCCCGCCGGTGTGACGGCCGGCGACATTGCCTGGCCCGCACCGCAAAAGATTGCCATTGGCAACCTGGCCAACTTTGGCTACGAGGGCACAGTGCTGCTGCCAGTTCCGCTCACCATCGCCAGGGATTTCCAACCCGCCTCGCTGTCAGACGACCTGGAGGTCAAGCTCTTTGCCAGTTGGCTGGTCTGTCGCCAGGAATGCGTGCCCCAGGAAGGTCATTTTGTTTTGCGTATTCCCCTGCGGGGCTCGACCGCCCTGCTGGGCGCGGCATTTGACGCCGCCCGGGCCGCACAACCCAAGCCCTTTGCCGGCCCGGCGGTCGCTGCAGTGGCCGCCGATGGCGTGACTTTCACCGTGCACGGCCTGCCCGCCGCCTGGCACGGCAAGCCGCTGAACTTGTTCCCGGAAACCACCGAAATCATTGAAACTGCAGCCGCACCCTCGGCCACCAGGCCCGCCGGGCAAGGCTGGAACGGGGCAGTGTGGACGGCGCGCGTGCCCCTGTCGGCCCAGCGCACCGTCAGCCCCACGGTGCTGCCCATTGTGTTGTCACTGGGCGCGGACAGCGTGGTGACCGACGCCAGGGTTGACGGCATCTGGCCGGCGGTGGCAGAGCCTGGCATCGTGTCACCGGCCCTGCAGGCAGCGCTGGACGCAAACACCCGCAGCACGCCACCCGCTGTGGCGACTTCGCTGGCAGGCTGGCTCTTCGCGCTGCTGGCTGCCGTGTTGGGCGGTCTGATCCTGAACTTGATGCCCTGTGTGTTCCCGGTACTGGCTATCAAGATGCTTGGCTTTGCGCAGCACAGTGGCACCCACCGCTACGAACTGCGGGCGCAAGGCCTAGCCTACACCGCAGGCGTGGTGTTGTCGTTTCTGGCGCTCGGTGGGCTGATGCTGGCCTTGCGCGCCGGTGGCGAGCAGCTGGGCTGGGGTTTCCAGCTGCAGTCGCCTGGCGTGATTGCAGCGCTGGCGCTGCTGTTCACCCTGATTGGCCTGAATCTGGTGGGCTTGCTGGAAATGGGCACCATCCTGCCCAGTGGCCTGGCCACACTGCAATTACGCCACCCACTTGGGGACGCTTTCCTGACCGGGGTGCTGGCGGTGGCGATTGCCTCGCCCTGCACCGCGCCCTTCATGGGGGCCTCGCTGGGCTACGCCATTGCATTGCCGGCCGCGCAGGCGCTAGGCATTTTTGCGGCGCTGGGTCTGGGCCTGGCCCTGCCCTACCTGGCAGCGACCTGGGTACCCGCAGTGGCCCACTGGTTGCCCAAGCCCGGCGCATGGATGGTCACCCTGCGCACTTTCATGGCGTTCCCCATGTGGGCCACGGTGGTATGGCTGGTGTGGGTGCTGGGCCACTTGAGCGGGGTGGACGGCGCTGCCAGTCTCCTGGCCCTGTTGCTGATGGTGGCGCTGGTGGTGTGGGCGCTGAATCTGCCGGGCCGCGGCGGTCGTGCAGTTGCTATTATTTCCATAGCTGTTTTTGCTCTATTGGCGGGGGCTATAGGCCAAAATGTCTTCAAAATCGAAGATACCCCCCTCGCGCCACCTGGTTCGCAAACGGCTGGTGGCACCAGTTGGCAAGCCTGGGCACCAGGGCGTGTCGAGGCCGAGCTGGCGGCTGGCAAGCCGGTGTTTGTGGACTTCACCGCAGCCTGGTGCATTACCTGCCAGGTCAACAAGAAAACCACGCTGGCCAATGCCGGGGTACAGGCCGACTTTGCCGCCAAAGGCGTGACCCTGCTGCGCGCGGACTGGACGCGCCGCGACCCGGCCATTACCCAGGCGCTGGAAGCGCTGGGCCGCAGCGGCGTGCCGGTGTATGTGCTGTACCAGGCGGGGCGTCCGCCCGTGGTGCTGTCGGAGATACTGGGCGTTGGCGAGTTGCGCGCCGCCATCAAGCAACTGTAAAGACACTCACCCCCATCTGCCATGCACCAGCAAGCCGCCATTGACCACATCCTGAAAAACTGCCGTACCATCGCCGTGGTGGGCCTGTCGCCCAAAACCCACCGCGCCAGCTACGAGGTGTCCGAGTACATGCAGCGCAAGGGCTGGCGCATCATCCCGGTCAACCCGCTGGCCAAAGTGCCCGAGATTTTGGGTGAGAAGGTTTACGCCACGCTCACTGAAGCCGCGCAGCACGAACAGATCGACCTGGTGGACGTGTTCCGCAACAGCGAAGACGTGCCCCCCGTCGCAGACGAGGCGATTGCCATAGGCGCCAAAGCACTGTGGTTACAGCTTGGCATCACCAACAACCCCGCTTGCGCCAAGGCGGCCGCTGCCGGTCTGCAGGTGGTGCAGGACAAGTGCCTGCTGGTGGAACACCGCATCCAGTCGCGCGCAAGAGCTTAAATGCTCTGAAGCGACGCGTCTGCGTCCGTTCGCTGCAACATCTGGCGTTGCAGTCCCCAGTGCTCGACAGCAGCAACCAGAACGATGGATTCACCCTCGGCGACGTAGTCATCCACCTCGGCAATCTTGACGCATAGCTCCATCACACGGCGGCGAAGCTGGGGGTCATCAATCTCGTTCATCAACGCGGCAAGGGTGTACTCGTCCACCGGGCAGGCGCCGGCCCAGGCCAGCTGGTTGTTGGATAACAGATCTGCACAAAAGGTGTCGAACACTTCATGCAATGCATCGCGGTCCAGCCCCAGCTGCTCATGTACCGCAAGTTTGTCGAGCAACGCGAATTCAGCGTTGTTCACATCGCCGTCCGCGATGATGGTCAAGGCGACGATTCTTGCAGCCGCTTGGGGACTGTTTGGGGAGTATTTGCGCATTTGATTTACCTTGGTAGTTGGTGTGAGGGTTGGTGTCTTTAGACAAAAAGTTGTGCCGCATGCACATACAGGGGAATACCGATCAAGATGTTGAATGGAAAGGTCAGGCCCAGCGACATGCCAAAGTACAGCGAGGGGTTAGCCTCAGGAATCGCTTGGCGAATGACCGCAGGTACGGCGATGTACGAGGCACTCGCTGCCAGCACCATCAACAGAGCCACATTGCCGGACGACATGCCCAGCGCCCAGCCCAGCGCCAGCGCAAGACTGGCATGCACCAGCGGACCCGCAATGGCGTACACCAGCAGCCAGACCGACTGGCCCTTGAGTTTGCCCATGTTGCGCGCGGCGAGCAAACCCATGTCCAGCAAAAAGAAGGCCAGCATGCCTTTGAACAAATCCACAGAAAAGGGTTTCATGGCGGTCTGGCCAGCATCTCCGGTCAATATGCCGATCAGCATCGCACCCACCAGCAGAAGCTGCGCGCCGTCGGTCAGGGCTTCGTGCAGGATGCGCCCTAAAGGCGTGTTTCCCGCAGTGGCTGTGCCGGGTGCTGCAGTTGCGGATGCGGTTTGGCGCGCATGATTGGCCAGCACCACCGCCAGCACAATGGCCGGCGATTCCATCAGTGCCATGGCGGCCGCCATGTGACCACCGAATTGAATACCGTGGGTATCGAGGTATTGCACCGCAGTGATGAAGGTGACCGCACTGACCGAACCGTAAGTGGCAGCAATCGCTGCGGCATCGAACCCATTGAGGAACCGCCGCAGGGTGAGATATCCCAGAACGGGCACTAGGATAGCCATGCCCAGCGCAGCGGCCAGACTGATGAGTACCTCGGGCGTCATGCCCGACTGTGCCAGGGCAAAGCCGCCCTTGAGGCCCAAAGCCATCAGCAAATACAGTGACAGAAACCGCGATATCTGCGACGGTATTTCCAGATTGGACTTCAGCGAACCCGCCAATATTCCAAATACAAAAAACAAAATGGCGGGGTCTAAGAAGCTTTGCATCGGCGTGCCTCAGGGTTCAGTCAAATGTCTGCTTGTTTTCTATGGCCAGTCTTGCCGTGCGGCCTCGGACCGGTTTTTGATTGCGCTGCAGGCTGCGCGTGAGCACCCGGGTGGCACGGCGCAGGGATCGGTCCAGTGCAGTGCGCCAGTCGCTCGCCAACGAGGCAATTACCACCGTGCCTGCGGTGTCCGAATTGAGTTCGACCTGGCAGCGTTTGTCCACACCACCCCGCGGCCCATTTACGTCCGAGAACTGCACCTTGGCGCGTGGTACCAGGGCACTCAGGCGGCGCAGCGCAAAACGCACGCGCTCGACCGATAGCTCGCGCATCTGGCTGCCATCAGCGTCGCGGGATTCAAAAATAATCTGCATTGCATTGTCTCCAGTGGGTGAAAGAAGACCCAAAGATAGGCGGCGGAATGATTCTTAAAAAGCAGATAATTTCTTATACAGACTCAAAAAAAAACTGATCATGACCACCCCCTTCAACTACAAGCACCTGTACTATTTTTGGGTCGTGGCCAAAGAAGGCGGCATCTCACGGGCGGCTGACAAACTGGACATGGCGGTGCAAACCGTGAGCGCTCAGGTACGTGAGTTGGAGCGATCACTCGGCTATGCGTTGCTTAAGCCCGCCGGACGCGGGCTGGTGTTGACCGACGCGGGCATGGCAGCCATGCTGCAGGCAGACCAGATTTTTCAACTCGGCGAGAACCTGCCGGCTTTGGTGCGTGACGCCGTCAGCGCGCCCACCGTACGCCTAGCCGTGGGCATCTCGGACGGTTTACCCAAGCTGGTGGTGCATCGTCTTTTGAAACCCGTAATCCCTGAGCCCCACCTGCGCTTGCTGTGCCATGAGGGTGAATTTGATGAACTGCTGGGGGATCTTGCCTTGCACCGGCTGGACGTGGTGCTGTCGGACCGCCCCGCGCCGACCAACCCGAACATCAAGCTGTACAGCCATCGCATGGGGTCCACCGCTATTGCTTGGTACGGCACTGCCGACATGGTGGAGGCCGCGGGCAAAGACTTTCCCCAAAGCCTGGCGGATGTACCCATGCTGCTGCCCACCACCCATACCGCAGTGCGTGCACGCCTGGACCTTTGGTTTGAGCAGCGCGCGATCCGGCCGCGCATCGTAGGTGAATTTGAAGACAGTGCCCTGCTCAAAACTTTCGGGGCCAGTGGCATGGGCATTTTCCCAGCGGCGGAGTGGATCCATGAAAATTTGCTGGCCCATTACGCTGTGCAGCGTTTGGGCCCATGCGAAGGGGTGAGCGAGCACTTTTTTGCCATTGGCACCGAAAAGAAAGTCCTCCACCCACTGGTGCAGCGGCTGCTGCAGCCTGCGCTTTAAGCTTGTACAGAACCTGGCATTACCCCTTGGGTTGGGCGGTGGCCGAGCGTACGCTCAGCAGCATGGTCAAGGCCAGAATGCCCACCACCACACCCAGCGACACACCCACCGGGATTTTGTAGATGTCGATCAGGCACATCTTCGTTCCGATAAACACCAGAATCACGGCCAGGCCATAGTTGAGCAGGTGGAACTTGTTGGCCACGGCTGCGAGCAAAAAGTACATGGCGCGCAAGCCCAGGATGGCAAACACATTGCTGGTCAGCACGATGAAAGGGTCGCTGGTGATGGCAAAAATGGCGGGAATGGAGTCCACCGCAAAGATCACATCGGTTAGCGCAATCAGGCAGATCACCATCAACAGCGGTGTGGCAATTTTTTTACCGTTTTCCACCGTCCAGAAGTTTTCGCCGTCGTAGTTCTTGCTCACAGGCAACAGCTTGCGTAGCAACTTAAGCGCGGGGTTGTCATTCAGGTCAGGCTCTTTGCCTGCGGCCCACCACATCTTCACGCCGGTGAGGATCAGGAACGCACCGAACACATACAGAATCCAGTGGAACTCTGCCAGCAACCAGCCGCCCACCAGAATCATGATGGTGCGCAGCACGATGGCACCGATGATGCCGATCATGAGCACCCGCTTCTGGAAGTGCGTGGGCACCGCGAAGTAGGTGAAGATCATCAGAAACACAAAGATGTTGTCCACCGCCAGCGATTTCTCGATCAGGTAACCGGTCAGGAATTCCAGCGACTTGGTGTTGGCCATCTCGGTGGATCCGGTCGAATCCTTCACCGCCCACCAGAGCAGGCCGTTGAAGAGAAAGCTCAAGGCAATCCAGACCAGGGACCAATTCAGCGCCTCTTTGACACCGATGTCGTGCGAGCCCTGCTTTTTGAGGACCACGAAGTCGACAAACAGCGACACCAGCACGATGCCGACGAAGGTGGCCCACAGCCACAGGGGAGCAATGGTTTGCATAAATACCCTTACGAGTTGGAGATTAGACACCTGCCTTGGCTGTCTTGTTTGTACCAGGACCGCAATCGCAGTGCACGCGTTTTGCGCAAGTCTAGCGAAAATAATCAACTAAATACTGATATTTATAGATTTTTGATTCGTAAAAACAGGAATCTTTTTGCGCATTTTCCTGATTTTTGAACCGCGCCGTGGCTGGCACCATCGCTGCAGTTCAACAATGAAAGGCTAACTGGCATGACCGGCAAACACAAGAAGTGGAACGAGCGGCTTGGCAAGTCGCTGCCCAGCCGCGACGCATTGTCTTCCCACCCCTGGCTGCAGCCGGTCGCCAGCCGCTTACTCCACCCGCAGCTGTGGCGGCTTCAGCATGAAGCGGTGGCACGCGGCGTGGCTGTCGGCACGTTTTGGGCCTTCGTGATTCCGTTCGCGCAAATGGTGGCGGCAGCTGCGCACTGCACCTGGTGGCGTGCCAACATACCTGCAGCGGCTGCGATGACCATGGTCACCAATCCACTGACAATTGGATTCTGGCTCTGGCTGGCCTACCAGCTGGGCACGCTGGTCCTGGGCGCACCGGCGGACGCAGTCACCCCGATCGGCAATGGCACCCTGTCGTGGCTGGAAGAGTTTGGTTGGCCCACGGTGCTCGGCATGGGCATGTTCGCAATGGGCGGTGCGGCATTGGGCTATGTCGTGGTCAAGCTGGTGTGGCGACTGCGCATTGCGCTGAAGCGTCGTGCGCGCCGGTCTGGCGCACAAGTACGTTCCCAAGCCTGAAAACTCCCGTTTTTACGAAGCTTAATTTCGCAATCCAATGATTTTTCATGCGCACTGTATTGCCTATCGTTGTGTCCGTTCTTTCACCTTTTAGGAAATTCAAATGAAACGCTTGCTCTCACTTTTGGCGATGGTGTTTGCCGTCGGCATTTCAACGGTAGCGATAGACGCCGAGGCCGCGAAGCGCATGGGCTCCGGCAAGTCCATGGGCACCCAACGCCAGGCAACGCCGGACAAGGCGCCCACAGCGGCAACACCTGCTGCTGGTGCTGGCGCTGCCGCCCCTTCCCGTTCGTGGATGGGCCCGGTCGCCGGTCTCGCTGCCGGCCTGGGTATCGCCGCATTGGCATCCCACCTGGGCTTTGGCGACGAATTGGCCTCCATGGTCATGATGGGCCTGATGGCTGCCGCCGTCATGGTGGCGATTGGCTTCTTTATGCGCAAGCGTGCGGCCGCGCAGAAGGCTACCGCGACTGGACCCGGGGGGCTGCACTATGCACATGTGAACCCTGCAGCCGCTCGCAGTGCCAACAACGCAGCGGATAACAATTCGCCGACCTACAAAGTCCTGATGCCTGCCGGTGGCGGCAGCGCGATTGGTTCGGGCATCGGTTCGGGCATCGGCGCAAACACAAGCCGGATTCCTGCAGACTTTGACGTCGAAAGTTTCGAACGCAATGCCAAGGTCAACTTTATTCGTCTGCAAGCGGCCAACGATGCGGGCGACCTGGACGATATCCGCCAGTTCACGACACCCGAGATGTTTGCCGAGCTCAAGATGGAACTGGCAGACCGTGGCACCGCGATCCAGAAAACCGATGTAGTCAACATCAACGCGAGCGTGATGGAGGTGGATGAAGATGCAGATCGCTACCTGGTCAGCGTGCGCTTTACCGGCGTGATCCGCGATGGCACCGGTGAGCCCGAAGAGTCATTTGATGAAGTCTGGCATTTGACGAAGGCACGCCAGGGCAGCAGCGGCTGGGTGCTGTCCGGAATTCAACAAATGTCGTGATCCCCGGCGACTACCTGCCGGTCCTGCTTTTCATAGCAGTCGGTGTCGCGGTCGGTGTGGTGCCCCAGGTGATGGGCTATGTACTGGGGCCCAACCGACCCGACAAGGCAAAAAATTCCGCGTATGAGTGTGGATTCGAGGCTTTTGGCGATGCGCGTATGCCGTTTGACGTGCGCTACTACCGGGTTGCCATCCTGTTCATTTTGTTTGATCTGGAAATTGCGTTCCTTTTCCCCTGGGCGGTGTCGCTTGAGGGGATTGGATCCACCGGGTTTTGGTCGGGCATTGTCTTTCTGGGCATACTCGCAGTTGGTTTTATCTACGAATGGAAAAGAGGGGCGCTGGACTGGGAGTAGCACTCCTGTGAACGCCCCATTGGGAAAACATGATTGATATTGTCAAACTGATTCATCTCGTGGCGGCCATCTTCTGGATGGGCGGAATGGCATTCATGATTCTGGCGTTGCGCCCCGCAGCCGTTGCGCTGCTACAGCCCCCCGAACGGCTGATGCTGACGGGGGCCGTGTGGAAGCGCTTTTTCCCGATCGTCATCGTGTCCATCGTCGCGCTGTTTGCGACCGGAACCAATCTTTACACCACCGCCTTTCGGGCCATCAAGGCGGCCACCGGGCAAGGTGCGGTACCACTGGGGTGGAACCTGATGCTGGTATTAGGCCTGCTGATGATTGCGATCTTTGGCCACATCTACTTTGCAGGTTACGCAAAATTCAAACGCGCAATGGGCACACTGGACTGGCCTTTGGCAGGACAAGCGGCGGCGCAAATTCACATCTTGATGGTCACCAACTTCGTACTGGGCTGGCTGGCCATCGCCGCGGTGCGTCTGGTGCGCTGACGCACTCCTGAGCCGGCAAAGGGAACTGCGACAATATCGGGTATGACCGATACCACCTTCGACACCCTGCACAACCCCACATTTCTGCAGGCCTGCATGCGCCAGGCCACACCGCACACGCCCCTGTGGCTGATGCGCCAGGCTGGCCGCTACCTGCCCGAATACTGCGCCACCCGCGCCAAGGCCGGCAGCTTTATGGGCCTGGCCACCAACCGCGATTACGCCACCGAAGTCACGCTGCAGCCGCTGGAGCGCTACCCGCTGGATGCCGCCATTTTGTTCAGCGATATTCTGACCGTGCCCGACGCCATGGGCCTGGGCCTCAGCTTTGCGCAAGGCGAAGGCCCGCGTTTCGCGTCCCCCATCAAAACCGAAGCCGATGTCGCCAAACTCGAAGTGCCGGACATGGCCAAGCTGCAGTACGTGTTCGATGCGGTATCGAGCATCCGCAAGGCGCTGACGGTGGACGGCAAGGGCCGCGTGCCGCTGATCGGCTTCAGCGGTAGCCCCTGGACACTGGCCTGCTACATGGTCGAAGGCAAGGGCAGTGACGACTACCGCCTGGTCAAGACCATGCTCTACAGCCGCCCGGACCTGATGCACAAGATGCTGGCAGTGAATGCCGACGCCGTGGCCGCTTACCTGAACGCGCAGATTGACGCGGGTGCCCAGGCGGTGATGATTTTTGACAGTTGGGGCGGTGTGCTGGCCGATGGCGCATTCCAGAGTTTCAGCCTGGCCTACACCGCGCGCGTGCTCGCGCAGCTCAAGCGCAATGGCACGGACGGAAAGGTCGTGCCGCGCATTGTGTTCACCAAGGGTGGCGGCCAGTGGCTCAAGGACATGCAGGCGTTGGACTGCGAAGTGCTGGGCCTGGACTGGACCGTGAACCTGGCCCAGGCACGCGCACTGGTCGGAGGAACCGAGAACGACCCCGGCAAGGCACTGCAAGGCAACATCGATCCCAACGTCCTGTTTGCGCCCCCGGCTGCTATCCAAATGGAAGTGGCCAAGGTGCTGGACAGCTTTGGCAAGCCCTATCAGGGCACCGGCGCCGGCCCCAGCCATATCTTCAATCTGGGCCATGGCATCAGCCAGTACACGCCGCCGGAGAACGTAGCTGCGCTGGTAGAAGCGGTGCACAGCCACTCCAGAAAGATGCGCCTGTAATTTGTCTGCCCAATTGCATACCATTTTTTGGGCTGCTTTTTTTGAATGCTGCACTGCACTTATGCACAAAAAAGTGTTGACGGGGTGAAAGTGCTATCAGTTTCGAAGCGCACGCGCTACAAACTCCATAGCGTTCGTAAGTCTTTGATTTATAAGGAATTTAGACTTTGCTTTTTTTCTGGGCATTCCAGCCAAAGCCTTGATTTTCAAGGCTTTGGAAGGACTCAGGACAAGATATAAACAAAGTTATCCACAGAAATCTGGGATGAAGTACAAAGGCTTTACAAATCAAGTACTTAGCCTTTACTCCTAAGAACTACATCAACAAGCCACCCCAAGTGACTCTTACGCACGTTTTCACACCATGGCCCATTGGCTGAGTGTGCTCGTTCACACGCCTGCGCATGCCGTACTGGGGCCGGTACTCACCTACCAAAGTGAGCAGGCACTCCCGGCAGGCGCTCTGGTGCGCGTTCCGCTGGGCGCACGGGAAACACTGGGGGTGGTCTGGAACAGCGACACGGCGGAGGCCACCGGTGAGTTTGATCCCCAAAAAATCCGCGCTGTCGCGGGCGCACTGGAAGGCATTGCGCCGCTGAGTACCGCCTGGCAGCAGCTGGTGACATTTGCAGCCCAGTACTACCAGCGCTCGGTGGGCGAAGTGGCGTTGGCGGCGCTGCCGCCCCAGTTGCGCGAGCTCAACCCCGTGCAGATGGCCCGGCGCCTCAAACGCAAGAAAACTGCGGATGCGGATACAGCAGGCGGCACCGCATCGGCACCCCCGGTACTGACGCCCGAACAGGCTGACGTGGTGTCCCGGATCGAGTCCCACGCCGGCCCCTTCCTGTTGTTTGGCGCCACCGGCAGCGGCAAGACCGAGGTCTACCTGCATTGCGTGCAAACCCTGCTGGCCGCCGACCCGGACGCGCAGGCGCTGGTCATGGTGCCCGAGATCAACCTCACACCCCAGCTGGAAGAGCGCTTCAAGGCAAGATTTGTATCGCTGTACGGCGAACATGCGGTGGTCAGCCTGCACAGCGGCATGACCAACCCACAGCGCCTCAAAAGCTGGCTGGCTGCCCACAGCGGCGCGGCGCGCATCGTGCTGGGCACGCGCATGGCAGTGTTTGCATCGCTGCCCAAACTGCGGCTGATCGTGGTGGACGAAGAGCACGACCCCAGCTACAAGAGTGGCGAAGGTGCGCGCTACTCGGCCCGCGACCTGGCGGTATACCGCGGCAAGCTCGATGGCGCCAAAGTGCTGCTGGGTTCGGCCACGCCGTCGCTGGAGAGCTGGCACCAGAGCCGCCCGGCAGCCGAGGGCGGGCGCTACCTGCGGCTGCACATGCCCTCGCGCGTGGGAGAAAACTCCAGGCTCCCGCTCGTACGCCGAGTGGATATGAACCACCAGCCACGCAGGGCCGTTTTTTCCCTGCCGCTGATCGACGCCATCAAGGAACGCGTGGCGCGCGGCGAGCAGTGCATGGTGTTTTTGAACCGGCGCGGCTATGCCCCGGTGCTGGCCTGCGATGACTGCGGCTGGAAAAGCCAATGCGCGCACTGCAGCGCCTTCCGGGTGTTCCACAAGATCGACCGCACCCTGCGCTGCCACCACTGCGGCTTTACCGAACGGGTGCCGCGCGCCTGCCCGGACTGCGGCAACCCCGACATTGCCCCTTTCGGCCGGGGCACCGAGCAGCTCGAAGAACACCTGGCCGAACTGCTGGCCGATGTAAAACGTGCCGACTCTGTTTCCCCCGAAAACCCGGACGGCCTGCCCCTGCGGATTGCCCGCATTGATGCGGACAGCACCCGGCTCAAAGGCGCGCTGGAAGAGCAGCTGGCCGCGGTACATTCGGGGGACGTGGACGTACTGGTGGGCACGCAGATGATTGCCAAGGGCCACGACTTCCGGCGCATCACGCTGGTGGCCGCTGTCAACCCGGATGGTGCGCTGTTCTCCAGCGACTTCCGCGCACCGGAGCGCCTTTTCAGTCTCCTGATGCAGGCGGCAGGCCGCTCGGGCCGTGAAGCGGCGCTGGGCGCGCAAGCCGAGGTATGGATCCAGACCTTCCAGCCCGCGCACCCGCTGTACGCGGCCCTCAAGGCGCACGATTACCCGTCCTTTGCGGCACAGCAACTCAAGGAACGCGAGCAGGCGGCCCTGCCCCCCTTCAGCGCCCAGGCCCTGGTGCGCGCCGAGACCCGTAACCAGGAAGCTGCGCAGGCGTTCCTGAACCTGGCCCGCACCGGCGCGCTGAACGATATGGCGCAATGGGAGGGCTGGAGCGAGGTGCTGGAGCAGATCACGCTGTACCCCGCCGTGCCCATGACCATCCAGCGCATTGCCAACATCGAGCGCGCTCAGATGCTGGTGGAAAGCCCCTCGCGCACGGCACTGCAGCAGTTTTTGAGTGGCTGGCACAACGTATTGCACGCCGTGCGCAGCCAGCCCGAATGCAAAGGCCTGATACGCTGGGCTATTGACGTAGACCCTCTTGCCATATGACCCATCGCTTTTCCGGTACCTTCCCCCTGCTTTTTGTGCTGCTCTGGTCCACCGGCTTCATCGGCGCGCGGCTGGGCCTGCCGCACATTGAGCCGCTCACCTTTTTACTGATCCGCTACCTGCTGGTGATTGGCTGCATGGGGCTGATTGCCGTCTTGACCCGCGCACCCTGGCCGCAAACTTCACTGCAATGGATGCACATCGGGATCGCCGGGCTGCTGGTGCACGGTGTGTACCTGGGCGGGGTGTTCATTGCCATCTCCAACGGTTTGCCCGCGGGCGTGGCCAGCTTGGTGGTGGGGGTGCAACCGTTGCTGACTGCCGTGGGTGCCGGCTGGCTGCTGGGCGAAACGGTGCTCAAACGCCAATGGCTGGGGCTGTTGCTGGGGCTGCTGGGCGTAGCGCTGGTGGTGGTCAACAAGATCGGTGGTGGCTTTGGAATGGCGGCGCTGGTGCCCGCCATTGCTGCGCTGATGGGCATCACCGCGGGTACGCTGTACCAGAAACGCTTTTGCCCGTCGTTCGACTGGCGCACTGGCGCGGTGGCGCAGTTTGTGCCAACCGCCATCGTGACCGGGTTGCTGGCCTGGTGGTTTGAGACCGGCAAGATAGCGTGGACCGGCGAACTCGTATTCGCCCTGGGCTGGCTGGTGCTGGTGCTCTCGCTAGGTGCGGTCAGCCTGCTGAACTGGTTGATCCGCCATAGCAACGCCGTCAACATCGCCAGCCTGTTTTACCTGGTACCGCCTTGTACTGCCGTATTTGCCTGGCTACTGTTTGGCGAAACCTTTGCCGGCATAGCGCTGCTGGGCATGGTGCTCACGGTGTGGGGGGTGTATCTGGCGCGGAAGTAGGCGAAGTATGCGCTCAGAACAATTTCAGACTGACTCCTTCAATGGTCCCCACAAGAACCTGACAACATGGCAACCATGTCATATTAGT
>JAGWUS010000047.1 GCA_028868305.1 Burkholderiales bacterium
CACCATGCAGGTGCGCCCCGACATGGTCAACGGCCACCACATCTGCCATGGCGGGCTGATCTTCACGCTGGCCGACAGCGCCTTTGCCTACGCCTGCAACAGCTACAACCTGAACACCGTGGCCTCGGCCTGCCACATCGACTTTCTGGCGCCAGCGCGCGAAGGCGATGTGCTCGAAGCCACCGCCACCGAGCGTTCAGCCACGGGACGCACCGGGGTGTATGACATCGAGGTGAAGGTGCAGGGCGGCAAGCAGGTAGCGCTGTTCCGCGGCAAAAGCTACCGCATCAAGGGCGAGGTGATCGCCGGACTTGCGCACGCCAGCTGAAACAGTCCCGCCCAAAGAACAACGAGGAGACAACTTTGACATCCAAACTGCCCACGCCCGGTGAGCTTGACCCGATCGAACTCGCCAGCCGCGACGAAATTGCCGCACTGCAACTGCAGCGCCTGCAATGGACACTGCGCCACGCCTACGACAACGTACCGCATTACAAGAAGAAGTTTGACGACAGGGGCGTGCACCCGGACGACCTAAAGACGCTGGCCGACCTGGCCAAATTTCCCTTCACCACCAAGAGCGATCTGCGCGACAACTACCCCTTTGGCATGTTCGCGGTACCACGCCAGCAGGTGGCGCGCGTGCATGCGTCCTCGGGTACGACCGGCAAACCCACGGTGGTGGGCTATACCCGCAAGGACATTGATACCTGGGCGGATCTGGCCGCGCGCTCCATCCGTGCGGCCGGTGGCCGGGCCGGGGATATCTGCCACGTCGCCTACGGCTACGGGCTGTTCACCGGGGGGCTCGGTGCGCACTACGGTGCCGAACGCCTGGGCTGTACCGTCATTCCCATGTCGGGCGGGCAGACCGAGAAACAGGTGCAGCTGATTCTGGATTTCCAGCCCGACATCATCATGGTCACGCCCTCGTATTCGCTGGTGATTGCCGAAGAGTTCGAACGCCAGGGCATTGCGCCGCAGGACATCTCGCTCAAGGTCGGCATCTTTGGTGCCGAGCCCTGGGGCGAAGGCATGCGCGCCGAGATCGAGAAGAAGTTGGGGCTGGACGCGGTAGATATTTATGGCCTGTCCGAGGTCATGGGCCCGGGCGTGGCTTGCGAGTGCATAGAGAGCAAGGACGGTCCGGTGATCTGGGAAGACCATTTCTATCCCGAGATCATCAATCCCGACACCGGTGAAGTGGTGGCCGACGGCGAGGAGGGCGAACTGGTGTTCACCTCGCTCAGCAAGGAAGCCATGCCGGTGATCCGCTACCGCACGCGCGACCTGACCAGCCTGCTGGCGCCCACCTCGCGCAGCTTCCGCCGCATGGGCCGCATCGTGGGGCGATCAGACGACATGCTGATCGTGCGTGGCGTCAATGTGTTCCCTACCCAGATTGAAGAGCAGATCCTGCGGGACAAACGCCTGTCGGGTACCTACCAGATTGTGTTGACCCGCGATGGCCACCTGGACGATGTGGAAGTGCGCTGTGAGTTGCAGCGCGAGTGGTCGCACAAGCTGGGTCCAGCGGACATTCAGGCCATTGCGCGCGAAGTGCAGCACCACATCAAGACCATCATCGGCATCTCCACCAAGGTGAGTGTGATGGACTTCGACACCCTGCCCCGTACCCAGACCGGCAAGGCAAGGCGCGTCTGGGATGAACGTCCAAAACAGCTCTAGCCCCCGCTGGATATGCTCAATTAGCTATCATTTTAGGAGCAATTTATGTACACCCAATCCTTCAATGTGCCGGACGAATCTGGCCAGAAGCAGGTCAAACCCATGAAGGCGAGCGAGCCGCCCGAACGCATGGCCAGATTCGACGCCTGTATTGACGCCGATGGCCGCATCGAGCCGCAGGACTGGATGCCCGAGGCCTACCGCAAAACCCTGGTGCGCCAGATCAGCCAGCACGCCCACAGCGAAATCGTCGGCATGCTGCCCGAAGGCAACTGGATCAGCCGCGCACCCAGCCTTAAGCGCAAAGCCATCCTGATTGCCAAAGTGCAGGACGAGGGTGGTCATGGCCTCTACCTTTACAGCGCCGCCGAAACCCTGGGCGTCAGCCGCGGCGACCTGCTCGACGCCCTGCACACCGGCAAAGCCAAGTACAGCTCCATCTTTAACTACCCCACGTTGAACTGGGCCGATGTGGGTGTGATCGGCTGGCTGGTCGATGGCGCGGCCATCATGAACCAGATTCCGCTGTGCCGCTGCTCCTACGGCCCCTACGCCCGCGCCATGGTGCGCGTGTGCAAGGAAGAAAGCTTCCACCAGCGCCAGGGCTACGAAGCCCTGCTGGTGATGATGCGTGGAACGCAGGCGCAAAAAGACATGGTGCAGGACGCGGTGAACCGCTACTGGTGGAAATGCCTGGCCATGTTTGGCCCGCCTGATGCCGACAGCCCCAACAGCACGCAGGGCATGCGCTGGGGCATCAAGCGCATCAGCAACGACGACCTGCGCCAGAAGTTCATCGACGCCACCGTGCCGCAGGCCAAAGTGCTGGGCGTGACCCTGCCCGACCCGGACCTGAAGTGGAACGAGGCGCGTGGCCACTACGACTACGGCCAGATCGACTGGGACGAGTTCTGGAAAACCGTCAACGGCCATGGCCCCTGCAACAAGGAGCGCCTCGCCACCCGGGTGAAAGCCCACAACGACGGAGCCTGGGTGCGCGAAGCCGCCCTGGCCTATGCCAACAAGCAACAACAACGTACCTTGAAGGAAGCAGCATGAACACCGCCGCAGCAACACCCACCGCACTGAAGGAATGGCCGCTTTGGGAAGTATTCGTCCGCAGCAAGCAGGGCCTGGAGCACAAGCACTGTGGCAGCCTGCACGCCTCCGACGCCCGCCAGGCGCTGGAGATGGCGCGCGATGTCTACACCCGCCGCCAGGAGGGCGTGAGCATCTGGGTGGTGCCATCCAAATCCATCACCGCCAGCAGCCCCGATGACAAAGGCGAACTGTTCGACCCCGCGGCCGACAAGATCTACCGCCACCCCACCTTCTATGAAATCCCGGAAGAAGTGGGGCACATGTAATGAGCCTCACCGTTGATTACCTTTTGCATTTAGCCGACAACGCTGTCGTGCTGGGCCAGCGCAATGCCGAATGGTGCGGCCATGGCCCCATCATCGAAGAAGACTTGGCACTGGCCAATATGAGCCTGGACCTGATTGGTCAGGCCCGCCTGCTGTACCAGCTGGTGGCGAAACTCCAGGCCGATGGCTCCACCGAAGACTCGCTGGCGTACTTCCGCGATACCGAAGACTTTCGCAACTATGCGCTGGTCGAGCTGCCCAATCGCGTGCCGTTGGTCGGCTATGCCAAGGGCGACATGGACTACGGCACCACCATTGTTCGCAACTTTCTGTACAGCGCGCTGATGGCCCTGGTGTGGGAAAAATTACAGTTGTCGAGTAACGTACAGCTCGCCGCCATCGCCGCGAAGTCGCTCAAGGAAGTGCGCTACCACCTGCGCCATTCGCGCGACTGGTTGGTGCGTCTGGGCGACGGTACAGCGGAGTCGCACGACCGCGTGCAGGCCGCGCTCGACCACCTGATGCCCTATACGCAGGAGTTCTGGACCACCACACCCATGGAGCAGGAAGCCGCCCACACCGGGCTGGGTGTTGCGCCACAGGATCTGCGGGCCGACTGGAATGCGATCGTGTTCAGTGCCTTGAGCGAAGCCACCTTGCGCGAGTCGTCCACCGAAGGCTACGTCACGCAGGGCAAGAACCAGCTGCACACCGAACACCTGAGCTTCCTGCTGGCCGAGATGCAGAGCCTGGCGCGTGCGCACCCCGAGGCGACCTGGTAAGGACTCGGTGGACGTTACCGTGACAAGCACTGCATCGGTGTGGGCTCTGCTGGAGTCCATCCCCGACCCCGAAATTCCGGTGGTGTCCCTGCGTGAGCTGGGCATCCTGCGGGACGTGCGCCAGGGCGCTACGGGGCTGGAGGTGATCATCACCCCGACCTACAGCGGTTGCCCCGCCATGGGTCAGATGGAAGACGATGTGAAAGCTGCTTTGCAGTCCGCTGGCATTGCGGCCACCGTGATCACCCAGCTGTCGCCCGCATGGACCACCGACTGGATTTCCGAGGCCACCCGCGGGAAGCTGCGTGCCTATGGCATCGCACCGCCGCAGGGCGCGTGCGCCAGTCTTCGGCAAACCGAGAGCGTGGTGCAGTTCATGACCCGGCGCGAAGAAACCCCCGCCATCCCGTGCCCGCGTTGCGGTTCGGTGCACACGGTAGAAACCTCGCGCTTTGGCTCCACCGCTTGCAAGTCGCTGCACCGCTGCCTCGATTGCTCGGAACCGTTCGACTATTTCAAACCCTATTAAATTTCAGAGGCCCGCCATGTCAGCGCCCCATTTCCATACCCTTGCCGTCAAGCGTGTTGCACCCGAGGCGGCCGAGTCGGTTGCGATCACTTTCGATGTGCCCGTTGCGTTGCGCGACACATTCCAGTTCGAGCCGGGGCAGTTTCTCACGCTGCGTGCCACCATTGATGGCAAGGACGTGCGCCGCACCTACTCCATCAGCAGCCCACGCAGCCAGTACAGCCGAACCGGTGAACTGGAGGTCGGCATCCGGCCGGTTGAAGGTGGTGTGTTTTCCAACTGGGCTGCTTCGGGCATTCGTGCGGGGGACTCGCTGCAGGTGATGCCGCCCGATGGCCGCTTTACCGTCAAGAAGCAGCGAGCCATCCACCGTGTGGGTTTTGCGGCAGGTTCCGGCATCACCCCCATTCTGTCCATCGCGGCTACCACGCTGGAAGAACAGCCCGATTCCAAATTCACCCTGGTCTACGGCAACCGGCGCATGGCCAGTGTCATGTTCAACGAAGCCTTGCAGGACCTCAAGGACCGCTTTGCCGACCGCTTCACCATGATCCACATCCTATCGCGCCAGGCGCAGGAGGTGGACCTGCTGCAGGGGCGCATCGATGCCGACAAGGTACGCGCCCTGATGACCACCCTGTTGCCCGCGCGCAGCATGGACGAGGTTTTCATTTGCGGTCCGGAGGCGATGATTGCTGCGACCGAGGCCGCCCTGGTGGCGGCGGGCGTGCCACAGAACCGCGTCTACACCGAACGCTTTACTTCGGGGCCGGAGGTCGCTGCCAAGGTGCAGGCCGACTCGGACGCCCGTGCCGCACAGGCAAACATGGGCAAGCCGATTCGCATGACGGTGCTGCTGGACGGCAAGCACCATGAACTCACGCTGGGTGCCGATGAGTCGGTGCTGGATGCGGCGCTCAACGCCGGTCTGGATATTCCGTTTTCCTGCAAAGGCGGGGTGTGCAGCACCTGCCGTTGCAAGGTCGTGAAAGGCACTGTGACCATGGACAAGAACTTCACGCTGGAGGCTGCGGACGTGGCTCAGGGCTTTGCCCTGAGCTGCCAGTCCCATGCCACTTCCGGTTCGCTGGAAGTGAGTTTTGACGAGCGCTGAGGGGAACCGACTTTGCAAGCCGCAAGCGGAATAACGCTGGCCACGGTCCAGAAGCGGCTCGCCGCCCTGCACCAGCAGAGCAGGGTAGCCGCGGGCTCGCTGATCGTGTCGGTGTTTGGCGATGCCGTGCTGCCGCGAGGGGGGGGCATCTGGCTGGGTAGCCTCATTGGTCTTATGGAGGTGCTGGGCCTGAACGAACGCCTGGTGCGCACCTCGGTGTTCCGGCTGGTCAAGGACGAGTGGCTGCAAACCCAGGTGCATGGGCGCCGATCAAATTACCTGCTTACCCCGGTGGGCCGCCGCCGTTTTGAAGAAGCATCCGCCCACATCTACGCAGCGCGCGCGCCGCAGTGGGACCACCGCTGGCGCCTGGTGTCAGTGGTGGGGGAACTGGATCTGCGCACCCGCGAGGCGGTGCGTCGTTCCATGGCATGGCAGGGGTTTGGCGAGCTCAGCATGGAGGTGTTTGTGCACCCCAGCGCAGACCTGGGCGCGTGCATGGAGTCCTTACAGTCCGATGGCTTGCGCGCGGTTCTGCCTAAGCTGCTGCCTTTGATGGCGAACCATGCGGGTTTGGGCAATGTGGGTACCGATGCGGACATGGTGCAGCGCGCATGGAATCTGAACCACCTGGCGCAGGGCTATTTGGAGTTTGGTGCAACCTATCAGCCGGTGCTCGACGAGGTCCAGGTGGGGGGGGGCAAGCGTCTGGACGGGGCGACGGCATTTCTGGCCCGCGCCTTGATGATCCACGACTACCGGCGCCTGCTGCTGCGCGACCCGGAGTTGCCGGCCGAACTGTTGCCGTCGCTTTGGCCGGGAGAGCAGGCTCGCGCCCTGTGCCGCACCCTGTACCAGCGCCTGCTGCCCGACTCCGAGGCTTATCTGGACCAACAACTGCAACTGGCCGATGGCGCGGTGCCAGCCGCCACCGCGGTGTTGGAACTGCGCTTTGCGACTCAAACGTAGGGGACGACCCGCAAGGGGCGAGCTGCGCACTTGCAGGGACATGCCGCACAGCAATCCCTGGAGCGATGCAATCAAGATTTATCGAGGTGTGGTGCAGTTTTTCCACCTACACCCAGGTAAGTGTCGATGATGCGCCGATCGTTAAGAAGGTCGCTCGCCGCACCGGAGATGGCCACAGATCCCATTTCAAGAACATAGGCATGGTCAGCGACCTGCAGAGCCGCGCGTGCGTTTTGCTCTACCAGCAGAACAGAGACGCCGTGCTTGCGCAGTGACGAAACTACAAGCAGGACCTCGCGAACAATCAGGGGGGCGAGTCCCAGCGATGGCTCATCAAGCATAAGCAGGCGGGGCCTGGCCATCAGCGCGCGGCCAATGGCCAGCATTTGACGTTCGCCTCCAGACAGGGTTGCCGCCAGTTGCGTGCTTCTTTCCTTCAACCGGGGGAACACCGAGAACACTTCGTCCATACGACTTTTCTGGTCTCGCATGCCTTTTCGCCAGCGAGAAAATCCTCCAAGCAGGAGGTTGTCAGCGACCGACATATCGGCAAACAATTCGCGCTTTTCCGGAACCAGGGCGACACCTCGCTCGACCAATGCCTCTACTGTCGGGCGTGCGATGCGTTCGCCCGACAGCGTGAGCATGCCCGTTGAAGGCAATAGTCCCATGACAGCGCTCAGCAGCGTCGTCTTGCCGGCGCCATTGGGCCCGATGACAGTTGCGATCTCCCCGGTGCCTACGCGCAGCTCCACTTTGTGAACGGCTTCAACGGCCCCATAAGAGACACTGAATTCATTGAGTTCCAGCAGGGTTTCACTCATGCGACTTCTCCCGCAAAGTCGGCGGAACCACCCAAGTAAGCGTCAAGAACGCGCGGGTTGGATTGCACCTGGTCGGGCGTACCTTCGGCGATGACGGCGCCAAACTCCAGGACCGTGATCCGGTCTGCCAGATTCATGACGAACTCCATGTCATGTTCCACCACCAGAATTCCCAGCCCTTCTGTACGCAACTGTGCCAACAGGCGGGACAGCGCCTGCTTCTCAAGATGGCGAAGTCCTGCAGCCGGCTCATCCAGCAGCAGCACCGTAGGTTGGCCCGCCAAGGCCCGGGCGATCTCGACAATCCGTTGTTGTCCCAGTGCCAGCGACGCTGCGGGTAGGTGGGCGAACTCGCCCAGACCACACCGTTCAATTTGCTTGAGCGCTTCCGCCTTGAGCGCGGCCTCTTCTTTGCGATCCAGTCTCAGCATGGCTGAAAGCCATCCGCAATGGCCGCGCTGGTGTGCTCCAAGCGCCACGTTTTCCAGTACGGTGCGCTGGCCTAACAGGCGCACGTGCTGAAAGGTGCGTCCCAGGCCCAGGGCAGCGAAGTCACGCGAGGGATGCCCCGTCATGGTCTTGCCCATGAGCATGACGATGCCTGTGGTGGGATCATCGACACCCGAGATCATGTTGAAGAAGGTGCTTTTCCCGGCACCATTGGGGCCGATCAGTGCATGCACTTCAGCGGCCTTGACCGACATGTTGACGGAATTGTTGGCGACCAGTCCACCAAATCGCTTGGTCACCTGGCTGGCTTCCAGTACCACCTGTCCTGCGCCCGGCAGGGCGCGCTGGGACAGTGTTGCACTTGCGTGAGAACGTTGCGTCGATTCCAGCACGGTGGGTCGCAGATAGCGGCGCACGAATGCGGCAAGTCGGGGCCACAAGCCATCGGCAAAATACTGCAGAACCAGCAGCATCATCAGACCAAACACAATGATCTCGAAGTTGCCGCTGCTGCCCAGCAGTTTGGGCAGCAGGTCCTGTAACTGTTCTTTGAGCAGGGTGATGACGGCGGCGCCCAGAAGCGCACCCCAAAGATATCCAGCTCCTCCGACAACCGCCATGAACAGGTATTCAATGCCAATGTTGATATTGAAGGGCGTCGGGTTGATGAAGCGCTGCATATGGGCATACAGCCAGCCGGATACAGCAGCCAGCAAAGCCGCTAGTACAAATAGTTTGATACGGTAATGCGCCGTGTTCACCCCCATGGACTCGGCCATGACGCGACCGGACTTCAGTGCCCGAATGGCGCGCCCCTCCCGGGAGTCCAGCAGGTTGTGCAGCGCCCACAGCGCCAGCAGCAGGATGGCCCAGATCACGGGACCCAGAGACTGCGGGGACGCCAGTGAAACATCCCCGATCTTCAGAGCGGGGACTCCCGTCAGGCCAGTAAAGCCGCCCAGCACATCCAGATTGCCAAAGATGTAATACAGACTCAAGCCCCATGCAATGGTGCCCAATGGCAGGTAGTGACCCGACAGGCGTAGTGTCACCAAACCCAGGAACCAGGCCACGCCAGCTGTGCAGGCCAATCCCAACAACAACCCCAGCCATGGCAGCCAGCTCGTGGACAGCCAGCCGGGCAACCATTGTGCGACCAGCGATGAGGTGCAGACCCAAGCTGTCGCGTAGGCCCCGGTACCCACAAATGCTGCCTGACCAAATGACGTCATTCCGCCAACGCCTGTCAATAGCACCAGACCTGCGGCAACCAGTGCATACAGTCCAATGTAATTGCAAAGGGTGACAGTGAATTCAGGCAAAAAGCCCCAGGCTATCGCGAAAGCCGCGATGAAAGTCAGTGTCAAAGCTTTGGAGGTCATTCTTCATCCTCCACGTGGTGACTGTGCAGTGAACGCCACCACAGCACGGGAATGATTAACGTGAATACCAGCACCTCCTTGAATGCACTTGCCCAAAATGAAGAGAATGCTTCCAGTTGTCCTACCAGCAAAGCGCCGGCCAGTGCCAGTGGATAGCTGGCCAGGCCCCCCACGATGGCTGCTACGAATCCTTTGAGGCCGATGAGGAACCCGGTGTCGTAATACACCGTGGTCAGCGGTGCGATCAGCAGTCCGGAAACGACGCCAATGAGTGCAGCCAATGCGAAGCTGAGGTCGCCGGACAACTCGGTAGGAATGCCCATCAGGCGCGCGCCGACGCGGTTCATTGCCGTAGCCCGCAAGGCCTTGCCCACAATGGAGCGTTCAAAAAATAGATACATACAAACAACGAGTACAACAGTGACGGCTATGACCACCATGGACTGGCCCGTGATGGGTATGTCTCCCAAGTCAAAACGTGCTTCGGAAAAGGGCGGTGTACGCGAGCCTTCCGCACCAAAGAAGAGTAGACCCAGACCAACCAGCACCCCGTGCAGGGCTACAGAGACAATGAGCAGGATCAGGACAGTGGCATGTGCCAGAGGACGGTAAGCCAAGCGGTACAACAATGGCCCCAGGGGCGTGATTAGCACCACGGTTGCCAGCGATTGCATGTAGATGGACTTTGGATGTAGCAGAAAAATCAGCAGACAAGCCAGTGCCGGCATTCCCAGCGTCCATACCGCTGTCGATGCCCAATCCACCTCAATCCCGCGCTGGTGTCGCCATGCTTCTACAACCAAAGTGGCGGCTGCCAGTGCCAGCAGCAACCACAGCGTGGCTGGCACCTTGCCGGCTTGCAGCATGGCCATGGACAAGGCTCCAAAGGCCACAAATTCCCCTTGGGGGATGAAGATGACACGCGTGACGGAGAACACCAGCACCAGCGCCAGTGCAATCAGTCCGTAAACGGCACCATTGACGACACCGTCTTGTCCCAGCATCAGTGCTATTTGCAAGTCCATGGGGAAACCTTATTGTGGCGACGGCTGTTCCCGTGCGAAAGCACACAACCGCCACGTGATGTCAGTGGCACATCTTTGTTTGCAACAGCGGGGCGCGCCCGAGCGCGCCGCGCGAGATCCTCAGGGTTGGTATTTCCAGGTGCCGTTTTCAATCTTGACCATTACGCGGCCGCGCTGGTCGAGTCCCATGTGATCAGTGGCAGACATATTGAAAATTCCATGGGCGCCGGCCATTTCCTTGACGCCTTCCATGGCATCCCGCAGCGCAGTACGGAATGCGGGCGTACCAGGTTGGGCTTTCTTCAGCGCCACGGGCACAGCGGCTGTCATGAGCAGACCCGCATCCCAGGCATGTGCTCCAAAGGTCGAGACGGAACCCTTGCCGTAGGCAGCCTCATAGGCTGCCACATATGCCAGCGCAGATTTCTTCACAGGGTGGTTGGCAGGCAACTGTTCTGCGACCAGAACCGGACCAGCGGGTAAAAAGGTCCCCTCCACATCCTTGCCACCCACACGCAGGAAGTCGCCATTGGCAACGCCATGGGTCTGGTACATCTTGCCCCCGTAGCCTCGTTCCTTGAGGGTTTTCTGTGGCAATGCTGCAGGAGTTCCCGAGCCTGCGACCAGCACAGCATCCGGTTTGCTTGCGATTATTTTGAGTACCTGGCCAGTCACAGACGTGTCGGTCCGGGAATAACGCTCATTAGCGATGATTTTGAGATTTTTAAGATCCGCAACCTTCGCGAATTCCCTGTGCCAGCCTTCGCCATATGCGTCGGAGAATCCAATGAATGCAACGGTTTTGACACCTGCGTTGGCCATGTGTTCGGCAATAGCCAGTGCCATCATGATGTCGTTTTGCGGGGTTTTGAAGACCCATCGTTTCTTCGCGTCCTGGGGCTCTGTAATGAGGGACGATGCAGCGATGGAAATCATCGGAGTCTGGGACTCGGAGACCGCATCAATCATGGCAAGCGAGTTCGGAGTCGTGGTGGAGCCAAGAATCACGTCGACTTTGTTTTCAGAGATAAGTTTGCGCGTATTGCTGACCGCTGCAGTGGTATCGGAAGCGTCGTCCAGAACGATGTAGTTCACTTTCTGGCCTGCAATTGTCTTTGGCATCAGCGCGATCGTATTTTTTTCCGGGATGCCAAGTGACGCTGCCGGGCCGGTCGCTGAAATCGTCACTCCGACCGTGATATCCGCCAGAGTAACTAGCGGTGTGGCAGATACCAGCAATGCGATCAGCGATTTCTTGAATGTCATATTTGTCTCCTGTCTTTTGACTGTGTGGGTGGTGTTTTTTGAAAAGCAATGGGTCGTAAAAGCAATCGATCAATCAAATCATTCTAGGGAATATGACCTCCTGGCGGTTTGCGGTTTGTATAGGGAATACCCGGCACGTCCTGATGCACGCTGCACGGTGCAAGGCGGGTCATATTGGGCTGACCACGGTGCTGACCAGCGTATTGCTGCGGGCCAAAGCAAGGGCTTCGGATAGCACAGCGCGGTCGCCAATGTGGTTGGACAGGATGAGCACCAGCTTGGCCATCAGCATGTCGGCTTGTTCGTCGCTCATGTCGCGCTGGGTGCAGATCAGCTCTTCATAAAAGCTGTCGGGCGAGGCAATGTTGGGTTCGCGGTTCAGTGGCATATCAGCGTGTCCTAGGTCAATGCATAGCCATTGCGTGGCGCAAGGCTGTGGTGGCCTTGGCCGCGTCAAACTGGCGCCAGCGTGCTGCAACATGCTGATCCGGACGAATGAGGTACACCGTGCCAGGCTGCGCGTCGTAGCGCTGGGCCAGCACACCGTGGCGGTCTTGGATGCCTTTGCCCACTTCCAGCACGTTTGCGGTCACCTTGCCTACGGACACTGGCGCAGCGGGGCCAAAGCTCAGCAGTGTGAAGCCCTGGCCCAACTGGTTGAGCAGCCAAGTCTCCTTGCCATCGGCCTGGATGGGGGCGTCAGCGCAGTTGGTGCCTGGTGCCATCGTGCCCTGAAAGGCGTCTGCATCTGGCGTGTTGAGTGAAGAGGCCGCATAGGGCGTGGGCGTAGAGAGCCGGCCGCTGTTGACCAGGGGCCGTGCGAAGGTTTCGGTGCGCGCCAGTTCCAGCACCGCATTGCGCAGGCGCAAGGAGCAGCGGCTCTTGGGGGTGATGAAGTCGGTCGAGCGGGTGGAGTTCAGCAGGTTGTCATCGGCCGCAAACGCGCGCTCTTCATGGTAGGTGTCGAGCAGTGCCAGGGGAGCATCGCCGTCCAGTACGAGTTTGAGCTTCCAGGACAGGTTGTCACAGTCCTGCACGCCAGTGTTGGCGCCTCGGGCACCAAAGGGCGACACCTGGTGGGCCGCGTCGCCAGTAAAGAGTACCCGGCCGTGGCGGAATGCATCCACGCGGCGGCAGGCGAACTGGTACACCGATACCCATTCAAGCTCGAACTCCACGTCCCGGCCCAGCATGGCCTGAATGCGGGGGATAACTTTCTCGGGTTTCTTTTCTTCGGTGGGGTCCGCATCCCAGCCCAACTGGAAATCGATACGCCAGACGTTGTTGCACTGCTTGTGCAGCAGCACGCTCTGTCCACGGTGGAACGGCGGGTCAAACCAGAACCAGCGCTCGGTAGGGAAGTCGGCCTTCTTCATCACCACGTCAGCAATCAGAAAACGGTCCTGGAAAAAGTGGCCGGTGAAGTCGGCGCCGGTCATGCGTCGGGTGTCACTGTTGGCGCCGTCAGCGGCAATGACCCACTGCGCTTCCATCCTGAACACGCCATCGGGTGTTTCCACGGTCAGGGTGGCATGGTCATCCGTCTGTTCCAGGCTCAGCAGCTTGTGCTTCCAGCGCAGGTCCACCAGAGGGGATGCCTCGCAAGCGTTCACCAGTTTTTCTTCCAGGTAGTACTGCTGCAGGTTGATCATGGCCGGCATCTTGTGCTGGGCCTCGGGCAACAGGTCGAACTGGTAGGCCAGGTCGTCGTGGAAGAACACCTTGCCCACTTTCCACTGGATGCCGCGTTCTGCGAAGCCTTCACCGACCCCCAGGCGGTCCCAAATTTCAAGCGGGCGCTTGGCATAGCAGACGGCCCGTGAACCGATGCTCACCGTGTTGTTGTCGTCCAGGACGATGCTGGGAACGCCCCGGTACGCCAGGTCGAGTGCCTGGGTCAGGCCAATTGGCCCGGCGCCAATGATGACGACCGGGTGGCGTGCCACCGTGCCATCGCGCTGCTCCGGGCTTTGCCGGTACGCGAACTCGGGATAGGTGTAGGTCTTCTGCATGGCTTTCCCGGAGGTGCTCAGTCCAGCGCTTTAAACTCTTTGTCGTGCATCCAGGCGGCGTGCTTGGGTGCGCGCTTGGTTTTATTCCATTCTTCAAGCATCTCCCACTTCACGTCGTCCAGGTCCTTGTACATCTGGGGTGTGCCGACGTCGGCCGCTAGTTCCAGGCGGTGGCCGTTGGGGTCGAAGAAGTAGATGCTCTGGAAGATGGTGTGGTCGGTGGGGCCAATCACTTCAATGCCAGCCGCTTCCAGGCGTTTCTTGGTGTCTTCCAGCGTCTGCACGCTGTCCACCTTGAAGGCAATATGCTGCACCCATTCAGGGGTGTTGGTGTCGCGGCCCATGGCGGGCGCATTGGGGAGCTCGAAAAAGGCCAGGATGTTGCCCTGACCGGCATCCAGAAACAGGTGCATATACGGGTCCGGTGCCTTGGTGCTGGGGACCTGGTCCTCGGCAATGGCCAGCACGAAGTTCATGTTGAGGTGCTTGACGTACCAGTCGACGGTGGTCTTGGCGTCCTTGCAGCGGTAGGCCACATGGTGGATGCGGTCAATCTTCATGGTGTTTCTCCAAAGGGTGGGTGATTAGCCTTCCAGGGCTTTCCACATTTGCACATCCCGCTCGGCGGTCCAGATGCGTGGGTCGGGGAACTGCGTGGCCTCGTCGTAGGCGCGGGTGACGTCAAAGGGCATGCAGTGGTTGAAGATGACCCAGTCGCCGTACTTGGGCTTGAGCTTGGCAAAGGTTTCTTCGTAGACTTTGCGCAGGTCTTCACCCTTGGCGGCGCCCGCTTTCACGCTCTCGTACAGGTCGCTGATGAACGCACGTGTGCCCGCCAGACCGGCTTGCACCTGCGCAGGCGTCTGCAGCGCGGCACCGCGGCCGGGTACCAGTTTTTCGGGTTTCAGGGCGGCAATGGCGTCCAGCGTCTGGGGCCAGTGGGTGAAATAGGCATCACCCGCGTAAGGGGTGGCGTCGAACTCGACCAAGTCACCGCTGAACAGGATCTTTTCCTGGGGCAGCCAGGCCACGGTGTCGCCCTTGGTGTGGCCGCGACCCAATTGCAGAATCTGCACTTCGAGTTTGCCCAGCCACAAGGTCATCTTGCCGGTGAAGGTCAGGGTGGGCCAGGTCAGGCCTTCGGGCACGCTCTCCACGTTCTGGAAAAGACGGGGGAAACGGCCAATTTCGCTGGCCTTGTCGAATTCGCCGCGCTCCACGATCAGGTCGTAGGTGTCCTGGCTGGCAATGATGTGTTCGGGGGCGTAAGCGGAAGCGCCCAGCACGCGCACCGCGTGGTAGTGGCTCAGCAGCACGTACTTGATCGGCTTGTCGGTGACCTCGCGGATACGGCGAATCACGTCCTGGGCCATCACCGGGGTGGCCTGGGTGTCGATCACCATGACCGCGTCGTCGCCAATGATGATGCCGGTATTCGGGTCGCCCTCGGCGGTGTAGGCATAGGCGTGGTCAGACAACCTGTCGAAACTGACCTTTTTGACTTCCAGATCTGCGGCCGAGGCAAAGGTTTTGGTGCTCATGAAGTTAGCCTATGGTGAATGCGTTTGATGAATGTCAATCGATTTTCGGGTCGAAATTCGTTTTAGTCAAATTCATTTGTATTGGTGGAAACCCTAATGGAAGATAAATAGGCTGTGCCTGCGGTGACAATGGCGGCATGAAAGCATCCCACACCGAGCCTGTCGAGATTTCTGCTGGCGATGAGCCCGAGCGCACATCGCGGGGGATTCAGAGTGTCGAAGTGGGCGGGCAGTTGCTCAAGGCCCTGGTCCAGACCGGACGCCCCATGGCACTTAAAGACCTGGCTCGCGAGGCCGGCATGACGCCGGCCAAAGCCCACCCGTATCTGGTGAGTTTTGGCAAGCTGGGCCTGATTGAACGTGACGGGCTCAGTGGCCAGTATGGCCTGGGGTCACTGGCAGTGCAGCTGGGGCTGATCAGTCTGCAGCAGGTCGACCCGGTGCGGCTGGCCATTGCGGAGTTGCCGCAATTGGCGGTGGCCGCCGGTTGTACCGTGTCGGCCGCGGTGTGGGGCGCCAGCGGGCCAGTGATTGTGCGGGTGGAGGAGGGGCCCAGCCAGGTCAACATCAGCATGCGCCACGGCATGCCAGCTTCCTTGCGCCATACCGGCACCGGCAAAGTGTTTGCCGCGTTTGCCGACCCGGCTACCGTGGCGCGCGCGCTGGCGGTGCAGGGGCTGGAGTCCGTGTTGCGCGACCCGGTGTTCATGGCAGAACTGGCCGACATCCGTTCGTCGGGCATCAGCGTGGTAGGCGATGAACTGATTGCCGGTATCAGCGCCATGGCGGTGCCGGTGTTCGATGGCTTTGGCAAGCTGGCGCTGGCCATTGCAGCGATTGCGCCAACGTCCACGATGGACCTGTCGGTGCAAGGCACCCTGGCGCGCACCCTGCGCGATGCGGGCGAACGGCTGTCCGCACGTTTAGGCAATGTGCGGATTTAAGCTTTTTTCAGCGTTAATGCCAGGTCGTATAGCGCATTGCGCGGCGCACCGGTGACTTCGGCAGCCAGTTTCACGGCTGTTTTCAGCGGCAGCTCGGCCAGCAGCAGTTGCAGCACGCGGGTTTCCTGGCCGGCCTCCTGAGCAACAGGGGCTGGGTGCAGCACCAGCGCAAACTCACCGCGCAAGCGGTTGGCATCCGCAGAAAACCATGCGGACAATTCTGCGGCGGGCAGCGTGGCAACTTCCTCAAATTGTTTGGTCAGTTCGCGGCCCACGGTCACCTTGCGCTCGCCCAGCACACTCAGCGCCGCCGCGGTCGCTTCAATGCGGTGCGGCGCCTCCAGCAAGGCAACGGCGCGCACTTCGGACCGCAGCGTCTGGACCGCATGGCTGCGCTCGGTGGCCTTGGTGGGCAGGAAGCCTTCAAAGACAAATCCGGTTCCACCCCCCGCATCGCTTGCACAGCCTGCTACAGAAATGAGAGCAGTGATGCTGCTCGCACCTGGCAGCGGAAGCGTGCGCAGGCCCTGTGCTTGCACGGCGGCCACCAGGCGGGCACCGGGGTCGCTGATACCAGGGGTGCCCGCGTCGCTCACATAGGCCACCCGCTGACCCCGGCGCAGGCGATCGACCACCGAGTTGGCCGCCTCGGCCTCGTTGTGCTGGTGCACAGCCAGCAACTGGCTCGCCGCTATGTCGATGCCGTAGGCGCGCAACATCTGCTGGGTGTGGCGGGTGTCCTCGCAGGCTATTGTGTCTGCCAGGGTCAGCGCGTGCAGTGCGCGCAGACTGATGTCGGCGAGGTTGCCAATGGGCGTGGCCACCACGTACAGCGTGCTCTGCGGATAATGCTGCTCACCAGCGGCCTCTTTGGCCGCAGCCAGGGCAGAAACATACGACGCGCTCACAAATGGGACCCTTTCCAGCCAAACCCCCGCCAAACCGCACCACCAAACGCCTGGGCGATGCTGCCGAAGATGAAGCACTGGCTTACCTGCAGGAGCACGGCCTGCAATTGGTGCAGCGCAATTATCGGACGCCTGGACGCGGCGGTGGTGAGATCGACCTCATCATGCGTGCGCCCGATGGGACCTGCGTCTTTGTGGAAGTACGCAGCCGTGCCCGTGACGACCATGGTGGCGCTGGGGCCAGCGTGGGCTACTCCAAACAGCGACGCATCATCTATGCAGCCCGGCACTATCTGCTGGGCCTGCGGGTCATGCCGCCCTGCCGGTTTGACGTGGTGTTGCTCGACGCGGGCCAGGTCGAGTGGCTGCATGCAGCGTTTGACGCTGGCGTATGACATTTTGTAACACCCGTTCATGGCACTGACATACAAGGGCAAAAGGCGCAAGTTATCATCGGCCCCATGCTGGAACAACGAATACAACAACACTTTATTGACAGCGCCGACCTGAAATACCAGTCGGCTGAAGTTCTGAGCAAGCCAATTGCTGAAGCCGTCAACGCCATGCTGGCCTGCGTGACCAGCGGTGGCAAGGTGCTGGCCTGCGGTAACGGGGGCTCGGCGGCCGATGCGCAGCACTTCTCGGCCGAGTTTGTGGGCCGCTTTGAACGCGAGCGCCCGGAGTTGGGCGCGATTGCGCTGACCACGGACTCCAGCATCATCACGGCCATTGGCAATGATTATGATTTCAACGTCATCTTTTCGCGCCAGGTGCGCGCCCTGGGCCAGCCCGGAGATGTGCTGCTGGCCATCTCGACCAGTGGCAACTCGGCCAACGTGCTGGCCGCCATCGAAGCCGCGCACGAACGTGAGATGGTGGTAGTGGGCCTGACCGGACGTGATGGTGGCAAGATGGCCCATGCGTTGCGGGATACGGATGTGCTCATCTGCGTGCCGCACCAGCGCACTGCCCGGATCCAGGAGGTCCACATATTGGCTCTGCATTGCATTTGTGATGCGGTCGATGCCCAGCTTCTGGGCGAACAGGAAACCAACACATGAAAAAAACACTACAACGCGCCGGCCTTATCCTGGTGCTCGCTGGCACCACACTGGTATCCCTTACGGCCTGTTTTCCGCTCGTCGCCGGGGGCGTGGTGACCGGTGCCCTCGTGGCCACCGACCGCCGCACTACGGGCACCGTGACGGAAGACCAGGGTATCGACATCAAGGCCGCCCTCCGTGTTCAGGACAACCTGGGCGACCGTGTTCACGTGAATATCACCAGCTACAACCGCCAGGTGCTCCTTACCGGTGAAGTGCCCACTGCGCAGGACAAGCAACTGGTGGAAAAGGTGGTGTCGGGCGTTGAAAATGTGCGCAACATCGTCAACGAATTGGCTGTCATGGGTAACTCGACGTTAACCCAGCGTTCGTCGGACTCCCTGGTGACCGGGCGGGTCAAGGCGGGCCTGATTGATGCCAAGGATCTGTTTGCCAACTCCTTTAAAGTGGTGACCGAGCGCGGTACGACCTACATCATGGGTCGGGTCACCCAGCGCGAAGCCGATCGCGCGACCGCCATCATCCGTGGTACCGATGGGGTGCAGCGTCTGGTGCGTGTGCTGGAAATCATCAGCGAAGAAGAACTGGCGCGTACCTTGCCGCCTCCCAAATGAACGACTCCATGAAAAACGGCCCGCTGGGCCGTTTTTCATTTCAGCCGCTTGATCAGACTGCTGGTGTCCCAGCGCTTGCCGCCCATCTGTTGCACATCGGCATAAAACTGGTCCACCAGGGCGGTGACGGGCAAGCGCGCACCGTTGCGTTTGGCCTCGTCCAGTACCAGTCCCAGGTCCTTGCGCATCCAGTCCACCGCAAAGCCAAAATCAAACCTGTCGGCCACCATGGTTTTGCCTCGGTTGTCGAGTTGCCAGCTTTGCGCCGCACCTTTGCCGATCACGTCCAGCACCTGGTTCATGTCCAGCCCGGCACGCATGCCAAAGGCGATGGCCTCGGACAGGCCCTGCACCAGTCCGGCAATGCAGATTTGGTTGACCATCTTGGCGAGCTGGCCGGCGCCGTTGGCGCCCAGCAGTGTGAACGCGCGCGAGAAGGCCATGGCCACCGGTTTGGCCGCTTCGAAGGCTGCGGCATCACCGCCGCACATGACGGTGAGCATGCCGTTTTGTGCCCCCGCCTGACCGCCCGAGACTGGCGCATCGACAAAATGCAACCCCATATGTTGTGCTGTGGCGCCCAATTCGCGCGCGACGTCGGCCGAGGCGGTGGTGTGATCCACAAAAATGGCGCCGGGTTTCATGCCGGCAAACGCGCCATCCGGTCCCAGCGTCACACTGCGCAGGTCTTCGTCATTGCCAACACAGCAAAAGACGATATCGGCATTGTGCGCGGCAAGACGGGGTGTGGCGGCGCTGGCGTGGGCGCCTTTGACGCTCGCCGCGGCGGCAAACTCGGCGCACCACGCGGCAGATTTGGCCGAGGTGCGGTTGTATACGGTGACCTGGTGGCCCGCGTTGGCGAGGTGTCCCGCCATGGGGTAGCCCATGACACCCAGGCCCAGAAAGGCGACCTTGGTGGGCGTGGAGGGTTCGTAGGTTTTGGGGTTGGTGCTGGACATGGTGGATTTACATCAGGGCAAAGTTTTCGGTGCCAGCGCTCAGGTCACTGGATTTCGCGCGAACACTGTTGAGCTTGATCTGCAAACGCAGATCATTGACCGAGTCGGCGTTGCGCAAGGCATCTTCGTAGGTAATGGCATTGGCTTCGTACAGGTCATACAGCGCCTGGTCAAAGGTCTGCATGCCGGCCTGGCGGCTCTTCTTCATGATCTCTTTGACTTCGGAGACTTCGCCCTTGAAGATCAAATCCGAAATCAGGGGCGAGTTAATCATGATCTCCACTGCTGCCAAACGGCCCTTGCCGTCCTGTTTGGGGATCAGGCGCTGCGACACCAGCGCCTTGAGGTTCAGCGACAGGTCCATCAACAGCTGGCTGCGCCGCTCCTCGGGGAAAAAGTTAATGATGCGGTCCAGCGCCTGGTTGGCACTGTTCGCGTGCAGGGTGGCCAGGCACAGGTGGCCGGTTTCTGCAAAGGCCACAGCATGCTCCATGGTCTCGCGGTCGCGGATTTCGCCCATCAGAATCACGTCGGGGGCCTGGCGCAGAGTGTTCTTCAGCGCCGCTTCCCAGCTATCCGTGTCCAGTCCGACTTCGCGCTGCGTGACGACGCAGTTTTTGTGGGCATGCACAAATTCCACCGGGTCTTCAATCGTAATGATGTGGCCATGGGTCTTTTCGTTACGCCAGTCCACCATGGCGGCCAGCGTGGTCGACTTGCCTGAACCCGTCGCGCCCACCAGAATGCACAGGCCGCGTTTGGACACCACAATGTCCTTGAGCACCTGGGGCACACCCAGTCCGTCAATCGTGGGCAGAATCTGTGGAATCACCCGCAGCACCATGCCCACTTTGCCCTGCTGAATGAACGTGTTGACACGGAAACGCCCGATGCCGGGTGGCGAGATGGCAAAGTTGCCTTCCTTGGTGCGCTCGAAGTCGGCAATCTGCCGGTCATTCATTATGGAGCGCGCCAGTGCCAGTGTGTGTGCGCCGTTGAGCGGTTGCGGCGACACCTTGGTCACTTTGCCGTCGACTTTGATCGCTGGCGGGAAATCGGCCGTGATGAACAGGTCACTGCCATTGCGGCTGACCATCAGTCTGAGCAAGTCGTTGATAAATTTTGTTGCTTGATCGCGTTCCATGAGAACACCTCCTTTCGTCTAGCCCGGGAAGTTCTCCGGGATTTTTGCTTTGGAGCGCGCTTCGGACGGGCTGATGAGGTTGCGCTTGACCAGGTCGGTCAGGTTCTGGTCCAGTGTCTGCATGCCCACGCTGTTGCCAGTCTGGATAGAGGAATACATCTGCGCCACTTTGGCTTCGCGGATCAGGTTGCGGATGGCGCTGGTACCCAGCATGATCTCGTGGGCTGCCACGCGGCCCTGACCGTCTTTGGTTTTGCACAGCGTCTGCGAAATCACGGCCTGCAACGACTCGGACAGCATGGCGCGGACCATTTCCTTTTCATCGGCAGGGAACACATCAATGATCCGGTCGATGGTTTTGGCGGCGCTGCTGGTGTGCAGGGTGCCGAACACCAGGTGGCCGGTTTCTGCCGCCGTCATGGCCAGGCGGATGGTTTCCAGGTCGCGCATTTCACCTACCAGAATCGCGTCCGGGTCTTCACGCAGCGCAGACTTCAGCGCCGCTGCAAAGCTCAGGGTATGCGGCCCCACCTCGCGCTGGTTCACCAGGCATTTCTTGGACTCGTGCACGAATTCGATCGGGTCTTCTACCGTCAGGATATGGCCGAATTCGGTCTCGTTCAGGTAATTCACCATCGCAGCCAGCGTGGTGGACTTGCCCGAGCCAGTGGGGCCGGTCACCAGCACCATTCCGCGGGGTTTCAGGGCCAGGTCGCCAAAAATCTTGGGCGCGCCCAACTGCTCCAGCGACAGGATTTTGCTGGGAATGGTCCGGAACACGGCGCCAGCGCCGCGCTGGTGGTTGAACGCATTCACCCGGAAACGTGCCAGACCATCAATCTCGAACGAGAAATCGATTTCAAGAAACTCTTCGTAATGCTTGCGCTGGGTGTCATTCATGATGTCGTACACCATGGCATGCACCTGCTTGTGGTCCAGCGCTTCCACATTGATGCGGCGCACATCCCCATGCACCCGGATCATGGGTGGCAGGCCAGCCGAGAGGTGCAAATCGGATGCCTTGTTCTTGACGCTGAAGGCCAGCAATTGGGTAATGTCCACAAAGTCCTCTTGGAAGTAGTCGTTGTTTGTTACGCTCGTAGATTATGACCATGATTGCAGACAATCTCCACCAGGTACGCGCACGGATTGCGACGGCTTGTAACACCTGCGGACGTGCACCGGATGCAGTGACTTTGCTGGCAGTTTCCAAGACCTTTGGCGCAGACGCAGTGCGCGAGGCTTTTGCGGCTGGCCAGACGGCGTTTGGCGAAAACTACATTCAGGAGGCGGTGGACAAGATGGCGGTGCTGTCCGACCTGCCGCTGCAGTGGCACTGCATTGGCCCCATTCAGAGCAACAAGACGCGGCTGGTGGCCGAACACTTTGACTGGGCGCACACGGTGGACCGGCTCAAGATTGCCCAGCGCCTGAGCGAGCAGCGCCCGGCCGGCAAGGCGCCGTTGAATGTGTGCATACAGGTCAACATTGACGGTGGATCGACCAAGGCCGGTGTGGCGCCCAACGAGGCACTGGCGCTGGCCCAAGCGGTCGCCGCATTGCCGAATTTGCGCCTGCGCGGCATCATGACGATTCCTGAGCCTGCTCCTGATTTTGTAGCTGCTTGTGCAGTTCACACGCGGGCCAAAGCCCTGTTTGATGCATTGAATGTGGCGGGAATGGGGTTGGACACCCTGTCCATGGGCATGACCAGCGACCTTGAAGCCGCAGTCGTCTCGGGCAGCACTATGGTGCGCGTGGGGACCGCGATTTTTGGCGTCAGGTCCTGACGCGTCCGTCGCCGGTGAGCATGGACAGCTCCACAAAGCTGGACGCCACATGCTCGGTGCGCGAGAAATTGACATTGAAGCCGCCAAACGACTGGTGGCTAATGCTCTCCAGCGCGCTGATCAGGCCTTCCCTGCCGCCCTTGCCGCTGGCACGGCGAAGCCCCTCGGTCAGCACTTTGGCGGCGACATAACCCTCCATGCTGGAAAAGTTGGCATTCACCGCACCATTGGATTTGCGCACTGTCTCGGCAAACTCCCGTGAGATGCCTTTGACATTGTTGTAGGGTGTGGGCATGACCTGGGAAACCACCACGCCAGCGCCCTCCTTGCCCAGTTCATCGGCCAGGGCCTGCGTGCCCACAAACGACACGTTGTAAAAACCGCCACCGTAGCCAGCCTTGCGGGCCGCGCGAATGTAGGCCGCGCAGGACTTGTAGGCGCTGATCTGGATCACCGCTTCCGGCATGACGGCATTAATGGTTTGCACCGCCTTGGCCACGTCCACGGAATTGCGCTCTACCGTGGCCACAGCCACCGGCTTGAGATTCAGGGCGGCCAGCGCCAGGGTGGCCCCGTCCAGGCCGGCCTTGCCATAGGCGTCATTCTGGTAGAACACCGCCACCCTGGTGATGCCCACGTTGTGCAGTTGCCGGACGATCAGCGCCGTCTCGTCGTTGTACGAGGCGCGTACGTGGAAGGCGTAGCGGTTCAGTGGTGTGCGCAGCGCCATGGCGCCAGTGAACGGAGCAATGAAAGGCACCCTGGCCTTCGTTGCCAGCGGCAATGCCGCGATGCTGGTGGGCGTGCCAATGTAGCCAAACAGAGCAAACACATCCTCGTCGATCAGCTTGTTGGTATTTTCTGCACAGCGATCCGGCTCGTAGCCGTCGTCGAGCTTGAGTATCTCCACGCTGCGCCCACCTACACCGCCCTGGGCATTGAGCTGGTCAAAGTACAGCTTGGCACCGGCGTGGAACTGGATGCCCAGCTGGGCTGCCGGGCCGGTGAATGCGGCAGATTGCCCCAGCACAATCCGGTCCGACTGTGCATGCACGGCAGGGAAACCCGTTAGACCGGCGACACCGGCCACGATAGAAAATTGGCGACGATTGATCATGGGCATATTGTGGTGGGGTTCAGGGGGCGTCGGGCACAGAAAATGTTACAGAAGTTTGAGCCGTGTGGTGTTTTTGACTTCTTCCATCACCGGGTAGGTTCGGGTTTCCCGTACACCAGGCAATTGCCACAGTACGGTCCCTGCAAAATCGCGGTAGGCTGCCATATCGGCCATGCGGGTCTTGAGCAGGTAGTCAAATCCGCCCGCCACCATGTGGCACTCCATGATCTCGGCGCGCACCTGCACCGCGGCCTTGAAGGCTTCAAACACATTGGGCGTGGTGCGATCCAGCAGCACCTCGACGAAGACCATCATGCCAGCGCCGAGTTTCAGCGGGTTCAGCCGCGCCTCGTAGCCCACGATATAGCCGTCTTTGGTGAGCCGTTGCACCCGGGACAGTACGGCTGTGGGCGACAGGGCCACCGTTTCGGCCAGCTTGAGGTTGGAAATGCGGCCATCTTCCTGCAGGCAGGTGAGGATCTTGAGGTCGATGCGATCCAGTTCCATCACACTGCGGCCGGACGGCCAAACAGGTAGCCCTGGAAATGGGAACATCCCAGCGCCAGCAATGCGTCGTATTGCGCCTGGGTTTCCACGCCCTCGGCAATGACCTGCAGGTTCAGGCTTTGCCCCATGGCCACGATGGCCCGCACAATGCTTGCGTCCTGTGGATCGGTCAGCAGGTCGCGCACAAAAGTCTGGTCAATCTTGAGCTGGTCCAGCGGCAGCCGTTTGAGCATGCTCAGCGACGAGTAGCCGGTGCCAAAGTCGTCCAGTGACAGCCGCACGCCAACCGCCTTGAGCGCGTTCATTTTGGCGACCACGCTGGGGACATCGTCCACCAGCAGGCTCTCGGTCAGCTCCAGCTCCAGCCGGTTGGGGGGTGCACCGGTGGTGGTCAGCGCCGATTGCACCGACTCCACAAAATGGGGCTGCCGGAACTGGCGGGCACTTACGTTGACGGCAATGGTGCGGTGCGCCATTTCCGGCAAGGCGGCCCATGTCACCAGCTGGCGGCAGGCGGTATCCAGAACCCAGTCGCCCAGCGGAAGAATCAGCCCGGAACTCTCTGCCACGCCGATGAACTCGATGGGAGGAACCAGTCCGCGCGTGGGGTGCTTCCAACGCGCCAGTGCCTCAACCGCAATCACCCGGCCCTGCCCGTCCACCTGCGGCTGGTAGTGCAGTAAAAATTCACCCGTGGCAATGCCCTTGCGCATGTCGGCCTCGATGGTGGTGCGTTCCTGCACCACGGCCTGCATCTGCGGGTCGAAAAACCGCACGGTATTGCGCCCTTCGGCCTTGGCCTGGTACATGGCCAGATCGGCCTGTTTGAGTAGATCGTCCTGGTTGCTGGTATGCGGTGCGAACATGGCCACGCCGATGCTGACGCTCGAGTTGAATTGCTGGCGGTCCAGCAGATAGGGTGCATGCAGGCGCTGCAATACCTTGTCGGCGACCTGATGGGCCTGCTGAACCGCTTCGTCCATCGACGCACTCAGCCCCTGTAGCATGACCACAAATTCATCCCCGCCCTGGCGTGCCAGCGTGTCCTGAGCGCGGATGCACGCGGTCAGCCGCTGGGCAATCTGGCGCAGCAGTTCGTCGCCTAACTGGTGCCCCAGGGTGTCGTTGAGGTCCTTGAAGTTGTCCACATCAATGAACAGCAGGGCTCCACATTGCTGGTCACGGCGGTGTGCCAGCAAGGCCGCCTGCATGCGCTCCAGCAGCAGACGCCGGTTGGGCAGCTGTGTCAGCGGATCGTAAAACGCCAGCTGGTGAATGGCCTGTTCCGCCTGCTTGTGGCGGCTGATATCGGTAGAGATGCCGCACAGCGCGTAGATGCTGCCGTCCGCGTTGCGCAGTGGCAGCTTGATGGACAGGTAGGTGTTTTTCTGCGTTCCGTCCAGGCTGCTATTGACTTCCTCTTCCTCCACGCGCTCTCCATGCTGCATCACACGCAGATCATTCGCCATGATTTTTGTCACACTGGCGGCGTCAAAAAATGCGGCGTCGGTCTTTCCCACCACTTCGGCCATGGGGACGCCGAACAATTCGCAGACTTTTCGGTTGGCATACTGGTAGCGCAACTCTGGGTCCTTGATGTAGATGTAGGCATCCACGCCATTGAGAATGGTAGCCAGGCGGTCCTCGCTGGCTTTGATATGGGCTGTTTTGCGTGCTACCTGCCGGCGCAGCAGCTCAGCCACCACCACGGAAATCAGCAGCGCCAGTGCCAGCGCGGCCAGCGTCCACCAGACATAGCGGGGTACACCGAATTGCGGTGGGGTATCCACCCAGTGTTTGAGAATGACAAAGTAACGTGAATTCGGTTGCGTGTCCCATTCTTCGAGCCGGCGGTCGATGGCCTGCAGCAAATCGGCATTGCGGCCTGAAGCAGTGGCATAAAACAGCTGCGAAGGCAGGAACAGAATGGGCGTGGATTCCAGCCGGTACCGCGGTGCCTGCGAATCGCCAAAGAATTGGTTTGTGGCAGCGGCCTGCAAGGCGCCGGAGGCTACCAGCTCGAACCCTTCCTTGAACGACTTGACCGGCACCAGCTCGGCCCGGACCCCAAAACCGGCCAGCATGCTGGTCAGGTAGCTTTGCTGCACCGAGCCTTCCAGAACCGCAATGCGCTTGCCTCGGAGGTCGAGCGCCGAATTGATGTTGACGCCTGGGTGCTTGTAAATCTGCGACCAGCTCAGCAGGGCCGGCACCTTGTGGAAATCAAAAGGGATGTCGCGCTGCTCGCTGTAGGCCACATCGGGCATCAGGTCCAGGTTGCCAGCCTGCAGGGCATCAAGGCAGGCCTGCCACTCGCAGCGCACGGGCCGCAGTCTCCAGCCTTCCAGCCGCGCGATCTCGACCAGCAGCTCACCCAGAATGCCGCTGGGCTGACCATCGGCCCCCATGAAAATTTTGGGCTCGTTCTGGTAAACGCCCACGCGCACCTCGCGCGTTTGCGCGAAGACGGTTGCGGTGAAGCACGCAAGCACCAAGGGCAGCAGAATCCGCCACCCTAGCGTGGGTACACCTTGAAAAACACGGGTCAGAATTTGCATCACAAAGGGGGCAGTGAGGCGGCCGGGGCCAGTTCTCGCGATTGTGACGCATGTTGCTTCAAGTCAAGGGCTTGGCCGCGGTTTCCGGCGCGAGGGGGTGAAGCTGCTGCCATTGAATGGGAATTGTGAGAATAAAAAACTAATTAAATAGAAATTTATAGCAAATAAATCTAATAAATAACAGTCAATATGGCAGTTGCTTTGAAAAACCCAGGAGTTTGCCATGTCTGTCCGCCAGCGTCTGCCGCTTCCCTATCGGCCCGAGAGCGAGGTGCTTGCACAGCGCCTGCAGGTGGTACGCAGTGGTCTGGACTGGGCCAGTGCCGCCCACGCGGCCGCCCCCTGGGTGCAGGCGGTGCGCGACCACCCGCCGCCGTTCTGGGCCATGGAGAGTTTGCTCAAGGAATACCCAATTTCCAGCGCCGAAGGGCTGGCCCTGATGCGCCTTGCCGAAGCCCTGCTGCGCGTGCCCGACGCGGAAACCGCCATCGCCCTGACCGCTGACCAGCTGGGCCGCGCCGACTTCGACACCAGCGGCGACAAGGTGCTGGCGCGACTTTCCAGCGCCGCCATTGCCATGAGCAAGCACTTTCTGCCCGGCGCCGCCGAAGGCTCGGGGCTGCTGGGCAAATTGGGTGCCAAAACCATAGTGGCCGCCACCCTGCGCGCGGTGCAGTTGCTGGGCCGCCAGTTCGTGCTGGGCCAGACCATGCCAGAGGCGGTCAAAGAGGCCGACATCGCGCGGAAGAACACCGGAGTCAGGTTTTCGTACGACATGCTCGGCGAAGGCGCCCGCACCGATGCGGACGCGTTGAAGTACCTCAAGAGCTATGCGGACGCTATTGAATTCATAGCTGCTCGTTCACAATCGGCGGGGGCTTTGGAGCAAAATGATGGTATATCCATCAAGCTCAGTGCCCTGCATCCGCGCTATGAAGACGCGCAAAGTCAGCGTGTGATGGCCGAGCTGGTGCCCCGCGTGTGGGGCCTGTGCGAGCGGGCCGCCCGCGCCAACATCAACCTGACCATCGACGCCGAAGAGGTCGACCGCCTGGAACTTTCGCTCGAGGTGTTTGAGGCGCTGCTGTCCCGGGTGGCCGTGCACACCCCGCAGTGGACCGGCTTTGGCCTGGCCCTGCAGGCCTACCAGACGCGTGCGCTGGAGCTGGTGGAGCATGTGGTGGCGCTGGGCCGCCAGTACCGGGTGCGACTGATGTGCCGCCTGGTCAAGGGCGCCTACTGGGATGCCGAAATCAAGCGTGCCCAGGAGCTGGGTCTGCCGCACTACCCGGTGTTCACCCACAAGCACCACACCGACGTGAGCTACCTGGCCTGCGCCCGGGTGCTGCTGGATGCGCCCGACGCGGTCTACCCCCAGTTCGCCACCCACAACGCCGCGACCATCGCCGCGATTTTGCAGATGGCCGCACGCAGCGGTGGCCAGTTTGAGTTACAGCGTCTGCACGGCATGGGCGAGGGCATCTACCGCGAGGTGCTGAAGAACCCGCTGATCGCCTGCCGGGTGTACGCCCCGGTGGGCGCACACCGCGACTTGCTGGCCTACCTGGTGCGCCGCCTGCTGGAGAACGGCGCCAACTCGTCCTTTGTGCACCAGCTGGCCGACCAGTCGGTGGGGATGCAGGAGCTGCTGATTTCCCCTCTGCGCCTGGAGCCGCACCCCAGCCTGCCGCTGCCGGTGGCGCTGTTTGGTGCTGGACCGGGCGGTGCGGTCGGTGCCCGCAAGAACAGCACCGGGCTGGACCTCACCGTACCGGCCATGCGCGATCCGCTGCTGGCTGCGGGGGCCAGCGTTGCGGTGCCGGTGGTGCCAGAGTTTGACGTCCAATCCATCCCGGGCGCCTATGCAGCCTGCACTGCCAGCTATCAAAAGTGGAGCAAAGTGGATGTGCTGGAGCGCGCTGCCATCCTGCGCTTTGCGGCCGACGCGCTGCAGGAACGCATGCCACAGTTCTGCGCGCTGCTGGTGCACGAGGCGCACAAGACCTGGGGCGACGCCGTGGCCGAGGTGCGCGAAGCGGTGGACTTCTTGCGCTACTACGCCGACGAGGCTCAGCGCATCATGCAGCCCATAGCCCTTGCAGGGGTGACCGGTGAAACCAACACCTTGCGGCTCACCGCCCGTGGCGTGTGGGTGTGCATCAGCCCGTGGAACTTTCCGCTGGCCATCTTCGCGGGGCAGGTTGCTGCTGCCCTGGCCACTGGCAACACCGTGCTGGCCAAACCGGCCGAGCAAACCCCCGGCGTGGCCCAGGCTGCGGTGGACCTGCTGCATGCGGCGGGTGTGCCGGTGGATGCCCTGCAACTGCTGCACGGCGCGGGCGAAACCGTGGGCGCCGCGCTGGTGGCGCAGCCCGGCGTGGCGGGCGTGGTGTTCACCGGGTCCACCTCGGTCGCCAAAACCATCAACCGCGCGCTGGCCATGAAAGACGGCCCCATCGTCCCGCTGATTGCCGAGACCGGTGGCATCAACGCCATGCTGGTGGACAGCAGTGCGCTGCCCGAGCAGGTGGTGGACGCGGTGGTGATGAGCGCGTTTCGCAGTGCCGGCCAGCGCTGCTCGGCCCTGCGTCTGCTGGTGGTGCATGAGGCCATTGCTGACAGCGTGATCGAAATGATCCAGGGCGCGGCCCGAGAGCTGGTGGCCGGCGACCCGGCGGACCTGGCCACCGACGTGGGCCCGGTGATCGATGCCGAGGCGTTTGAGGGTATCCAGCGGCACATTGTGCGGCTGCAATCAGAAGCAAAAGCGCTGCTGTCCCCGTTCGGAGCCAACCTGATCGCGCCCCACGCCTTTGAAGTGGCCCGCATTGCCGATGTACAGGCCGAAATTTTTGGCCCGGTGCTGCAGGTGGTGCGCTGGAGCGGAGACCCTGCCGATGTGATCGACCAGATCAACGCTCTCGGCTATGGCCTCACGCTGGGCATCCAGACCCGTATCGACAGCCGTGCCCAGGCGCTGGCCGCTGCCGCCCATGTGGGCAACGTCTACATCAACCGCAACATGATCGGTGCGGTGGTGGGCGTGCAGCCCTTTGGTGGCGAGGGCCTCAGTGGTACCGGCCCCAAAGCGGGCGGGCCGCACTACCTCTACCGCTTTTGCGCCGAGCAGACGGTTACCGTCAACACCACGGCGGCGGGAGGCAATGCGACATTGCTGGCCGGGAACTGAGCCGGGTAGCCGTTCTTTATTCGGCTTTCTTCTTGCGGAGCTTGGGTATAGACTGGTCAATCCGTACCTTTATCTGAGGATATCGAGAATGAAAGAACAACAAATATCTTCCTCCGGCGTCACGGCGCGAGCTTTGTTGGGCGACCGCGTACTGCTGGCAGCTTGTGGTCTGGCTGCCTTGGCCAGTATTGCG
>JAGWUS010000048.1 GCA_028868305.1 Burkholderiales bacterium
TGTCCTCCGGGTTGTAGCTTTCCGGGCAGTAAAACGTGGCGGGTGGCGATTGGGGTTTCATGGAGGCAAATATTAACTGCCTAGACAAACATTGTCAAGGCTGTTTTTGCCGTGGCAAGACCCGCGCCCTGCCAGCCGTCAGGAAATGGACTGGATCAATGCAGGTGTTAGGGTGGGGATCTGGTCGCCAATGTGGATCAGCGCTTGGAGCGCGTCCGCACAGGCTTGGGCGGCTTCAGGGGATGCGGCATGCACCGTGGCCAGCGGGTCACCTGCGTGCACACGCTGGCCGATCTGGGCAAAGCCCGTCATGCCCACCCGTGCATCGACGCCGTCGGAGGCCATGCGCCGGCCGCCGCCGAGTTGCACCACTTGCAGGCCGATGTCGCGGGTGGCCATACCGGTGACCCAGCCGTCCCCGGTGGCCCGCACCAAGCAATGCGCGGGCGCAGCAGCCAGGTAGTGGGCCGGGCGGTCACAGAAATCCGTGGGGCCGCCCAGTGCGCTGACCATGCGCGCAAAGCGCTCCAGTGCCTGACCACTTTCGAGGGCGCGGTCCACCTGCAGCAGGGCCTGTGCCATGGCGGGGGCCAGTCCGCCCAACAGCAGCAGTTCTGCGCTGAGCGTACGTGTGACCTCCAGCAGTCGGGGTTCGCGGCGGGAGTCCTGCAAAAAGGCCACGGCTTCCGCTACTTCGAGTGCATTGCCGCAGGTGTCACCCAGCACCTGGTTCATGTCGGTGATCCAGGCGCGCGTGGGCAGCCCTGCCCCGTTGGCCACGGTGACCAGCGAGCGCGCGAGTTCTTCGGCCATCGCAGGTGCCTCGGCAAAAGCGCCGTTGCCCACCTTGACGTCCATGACCAGTGCCTGCAGACCCGCGGCGAGTTTTTTCGAGAGGATGCTGGCGGTGATCAGCGCCACCGATTCCACGGTGGCAGTGACATCGCGGATGCCATAGAGGCGCCGATCCGCCGGTGCCAGTTCCGAGGTCTGGCCGATGATGGCGCAGCCGGACTCCTTGAGCGTCTGGCGCAGGCGCTGCGTGTCGGGTGCAGTCTGGTAGCCGGGAATGCTGTCGAGTTTGTCCAGCGTACCGCCGGTGTGGCCCAGACCACGGCCGGAGATCATCGGCACATAGCCGCCGCAGGCGGCCACGATGGGTGCCAGCATCAGGCTGACCTTGTCACCCACGCCACCAGTGGAGTGCTTGTCCAGAATCGGACCTGGCAGCCCGGTGCTGCTCCATTCCATCACCGTGCCCGAACGCGTCATGGCCAGGGTCAGTGCAACCTTTTCGTCACTGGACATGCCGACCAGAAATAGGGCCATCGCCATGGCAGCCACCTGGCCTTCGCTCCAGGCGCCGGTGGTCAGGCCATGTACAAAGTTTTCGATCTCGGTGGTGGTCAGGCGGTTTCCATCGCGTTTGCGTCGAATGATTTCCTGGGCCAGCATGGTGTCGCTCCTCAGTAGGTTCCTGTGGCAACCAGCGGCGCGGTGTTGCCGCCCAGAACCGCTTCAATGTCTGCCAGGATGCTGCTGGCGCCAATGCGAAAGCGCTGGGGCGTGAGCGCGGCAGTGCCCAGATATTCCTCGGTCAACCCAATGTAGTTGGCGGCGTCGGCTACGGTGCGGATGCCGCCGGAGGGTTTGAATCCCACCGTGGTGGAGCGCAATGGATCGTTTGCAATAGTTGCCAGCAGGGTGCGTGCTGCCTGCGGTGTTGCGCTGATCGGGGTTTTGCCGGTGCTGGTTTTGAGGAAGTCTGCACCTGCGTCCAGACTCAGGCGGCAAGCGCGCGCGATCACGCTTTCATCCTGCAGCATGCCGGTCTCCAGAATCACCTTCATGCGCAGGCCTTCGGCGGCCTTGCGTACGGCGCCCAGCAGGCTGGCTACCGCCTGTTCGTCCCCAGCCAGCAGATGCTGGTAAGGCAGCACCACATCCACTTCCTGGGCACCGCTTTGCGCGATGGTGGCCGTGTCGCGCACGGCGCGCTCCACATCGGCGCTGCCATCCGGAAAGTTGGCCACGGCGGCGACTGCAATGCCGGCCGGCAACTGCGCGCGCGCAAAGGCCGCCAGACGCGGCCATACGCATACCGCAGCCACTGGGCCAAACGGGCCTTGGGCGCGTGCGCAGAGCCTGGCGATATCGTCCTCGGTGTCAGAGTCGTTCAGGCTGGTCAGGTCCAAGCAGGCTAGTGCGACGCGCGCAGTGGCTTTCAGTTCTTGCTGCCAAGGGGTAGAGGTCGCTTGCATCGTGGATGTGTTTCGGTTTAGGAAAGGTCCAGGCCGCCAATGAGGGTGGCTAGCAGGCGGCTGGCCTGGGTGCCACCAGCCTGCGCCTGCGACAGCGTGTGCGCGTGGGACAGGGCCTCGGTGGACAGGCCTGCGCCCATGTTGGTGATGAAGGACAGTGCAAGCACGCGCATCCCCGCGTGGCGCGCAAGGATGGTCTCAGGCACGGTGCTCATGCCCACCGCGTCGGCCCCCAGCAGCTGCAGCATGCGGATTTCAGCCGGGGTTTCAAACTGTGGACCAAAGGCCCACGCATACACGCCCTGATGCAGAGGAGTGTCCCTATGTGCAGCGATTGCCAGGGCCTGCTGACGCAGCGCCGGGTCGTAGGCATCGACCATGCTGACGAATCGCGCATTGCCCGTTTCGTCCAGCAATGGCGTGCGTTGCGGCACATTGAGGTGGTCGGTCAGCACCATCAGGCTTTGCGGCGGCATGGTTGCACGCAGGCTGCCCGCCGCATTGGTTTGCACCAGAACTTCGCAGCCCAGCGCCCGCATCACCCGCAGCGGGGTCTTCATGCCGTCCACCGCGCCGGTTTCGTAGCCATGCTTGCGCCCGCTCATCACCGCGACCTGGTGGCGGCCCAGCGTGCCCAGCCACAGTTCGCCGGTGTGCCCTGCCACGGTGGCGGCCGGAAAGCCCTTCAGTTCGGCATAGGGAATTCGTGTTGGGTGCTCGATATGCTGCGTCAGTTCGGCCCAGCCGGAACCCAGTACGACGGCAATGCGCGGTGCTGCCGTGGGGGCACGCTGTCGGATGGTTTGCAGCGCTGGCAGGAGCGATGCGTCCGTCATGGTGTGGTGCCCAGGTGGTCCGGACCGAAGCTCTGGGGCAGCAGTTCTGACAGCGTGTAGCGGGGGCCCATGTCCGTGGCATTGGCAGTCAATACTGGCAGGTCGGGCGCACCGAATTCGCGCAGCTTCTGGCGGCAGCCACCGCAGGGCGTGATCCACGTGCCACCCGTACCCACCACCAGCACGGCACGCAGCTGCGTACTGCCGGCCAGCACCATGGAGCTCAGGGCGCTGGCTTCGGCGCACACGCCTTCCGGATAGGCTGCGTTCTCGACATTGCAGCCCGCGTGAATGCGGCCCTGATCGTCCAGCACAGCGGCACCGACCTGGAAGCGCGAGTAGGGCGCATAGGCAGCCCTCTGCGCAGCGCGCGCAGCGTCCAGCAGTTGCTGCTGTTGTTCCGTGGAGAGGGGGGGCGTGGCGTTAGGTGTCATGCTGCCGATAATACCGGCCTCAAAACGAGAAACCCGGCGCTGAGGCCGGGTTAGTCCCTGAGTACAGGGCACGCAGTGCGTGAGGCAATCGCCTGAAACGAACAATAGTCCGGCGAGGCAAAAATACTTTGCGCCAGATCAATAAACTGGTTGGCACTATTTGTCCTGCGGTACCTCGCGCGGCTGCTGCATGAGGGCATCGAGTTGCTGCTTGATCTGCTGCGGTGCGGCTTGTGCGGGCTGCGCCTGCTGGGACGCTGGTTGCACAGCGGGCAATTGCTTTTTGGCAAGGAGGGCGACGATTCCCAGCACCACCAGCAGGCTGATAAGCCCAAGTGCAGCTTTCATAGGGACTCCCGAGTGCGAATGCGTAAACCGTGGAGCGGGCGATGGGAATCGAACCCACGTTATTTGCTTGGGAAGCAAGAGTCCTACCATTGAACGACGCCCGCACAGTTGCCAAGGGGCAACTGTTGAAAGTTTACTTGAGGATGTCGCCTATGCAGAGGTATTTGATCTCCACATAGTCGTCCATGCCGAAGTGCGAGCCTTCGCGGCCCAGGCCGGACTGCTTCATACCACCAAATGGCACATGCTCGGTGGCCAGAATACCGACGTTGATGCCGACCATGCCGTATTCGAGCGCTTCGCCCACGCGGTAGATGCGGCCAATGTCGCGGCTGTAGAAGTAGCTGGCCAGACCGAATTCGGTGTTGTTGGCAGCGTCAATGGCTTCCCGCTCGGTTTTGAACTTGAAGACGGGGGCAAACGGGCCAAAGGTTTCTTCGGTGGCGCACAGCATGCTGGCCGTGGCATCTGCCACCACCGTGGGTTCAAAGAATTGGCCACCCAGGCGTTTGCCACCGACCAGTACGCGGCCGCCCTTGGCCACAGCGTCTTCCACATGGCGCTGCACCTTGACCAGCGCGGCTTCTTCGATCAGCGGGCCCTGGTTCACATCTGCATCAAAGCCGTTACCGACCTTGGCGGTACGTACCTTGGCAGCAAACTTTTCCACGAACTGGTCGTACACGGTTTCCTGCACATAGAAGCGGTTGGAGCAGACGCAGGTCTGGCCGGCATTGCGGTACTTGCTGGCAAAGGCGCCTTCCACCGCGCTGTCGATATCGGCATCGTCGAACACGATGAAGGGGGCATTGCCGCCGAGTTCCAGTGACATCTTTTTGATGGTGGGGGCGCTTTGGGCCATCAGGATGCGGCCCACTTCGGTGGAGCCGGTGAAGCTGATGTGGCGCACGGTATCGCTGGCGCAGATGACCTTGCCTATGGCGATGGAGTTGTCAGCATCGGCGCTCAGGATATTGAGCACACCGGCAGGAATGCCGGCGCGGATCGCCAGTTCGGCAGCCGCCAGGGCTGTCAGCGGTGTCAGTTCGGCGGGCTTGATGACCACCGGGCAACCGGCCGCCAACGCCGGGGCGACCTTGCGGGTAATCATGGCCAGCGGGAAGTTCCAGGGAGTGATGGCAGCGCACACACCGATAGGCTGCTTGATGACCATCAGGCGGCGGTTGTTGTCGAACTGGGGCAGGGTTTCACCATTCACGCGTTTGGCTTCTTCAGCAAACCACTCCACGAAGCTGGCGCCGTAGGCCACTTCGCCCTTGGCTTCGGGGAAGGGCTTGCCCTGTTCCGCGGTCATGATGCGGCCCAGATCTTCCTGGTTCGCCATCAGCAGATCGAACCATTTACGCAGGATGATGCTGCGTTCTTTTCCCGTCTTGTTGCGCCAGGCTGGCCACGCGGCGTTGGCTGCAGCGATGGCCGCTTCTGCGTCCTTGGGCCCGAGGTTGGCCACGTCGGCCAGCTTGATGCCAGTGGCGGGGTCCAGGACATCAAAGCGGTTGTTACCTGTCACCCACTGGCCGTTGATCAAGCCATCGGTCTTGAACAGGCTGGGGTCTTTGAGTTGGGCGAGGGGGGAAGTTTTCATGTCCATGGCGGTGTTTCCAAATAGAGGAGAGTTCAGGTGCACGCGGGGCAACCCTCAGGGAATGCAAGCGTAGCGTTTTTTTACGATTTGTGTGGCTCCGGCTGTCGTGATGGCGATAGTTCCACTTGCGCGGCTAACGGTAGCGTACGCCCGGCAGCACGCACAGCATTTCAAACAGCAGGTTGGCACCCAGCAGGGCGGTGTTGCCGGACGTGTCGTAGGGTGGAGAAACCTCCACCAGGTCGCCGCCGACCAGATTCAGGCCGCGGCAGCCGCGCACAATCTCCAGTGCCTGCGGCACGCTCAGGCCCCCCACTTCCGGTGTGCCCGTGCCACCGGCATAGGCGGGGTCGATGCCGTCAATGTCAAAACTCAGGTAGCAAGGGGCATTGCCAATGGATATGCGGACACGCTCCATCAGCGGCGCCAGGGACTGGTACCACACCTCATGGGCCTGCACCACGGTAAAGCCCTGTTGCCGGGGCCAATCGAAGTCTTCTGCCGCGTAGCCACTGCCGCGTAAACCGATTTGCCAGACCTTGTCGGTTTGCAGCAAGCCTTCTTCTACAGCGCGCCGGAACGGGGTGCCGTGGGCAATGCGTTCGCCAAACATGTCGTCATTGACGTCGGCATGGGCATCCACATGCACCAGGGCCACCGGTCCGTGCCGGCGCGCCATAGCACGCAGGATGGGCAGCACAATGGTGTGGTCTCCACCCAGCGTCAGGGGTTTGCAGCCACTGTCGACGATGGGCTGGTAGTGGCGCTCAATAATCTCTACCGACTTTTGCAGGTTGTAAGTGTTAATGGCGACATCGCCCAAGTCGGCCACCTGGAGTGCATCAAATGGCGCGGCGCCGGTGGCCATGTTGTAGGGGCGGATCAGGCTGGACTCTGCGCGAATCTGGCGTGGCCCAAAACGGGCGCCGGGGCGGTGGCTGGTGCCTATGTCCAGCGGCACGCCGATGAAGGCAGCGTCCAACTCCAGCGGTGACTCGGCCACCGGCAAGCGCATCATGCTGGCCAGGCCGCCAAAGCGCGGCATGCTGTTGCCGCCCAGGGGTTGGTTGAAATTTGGTGTCATTTGCTACGACCCCGCAGCCACTCGAGAACCATCATCAAGGATGCGGTGAAGAGAATCAGCAGCGTGGCGACGGCGGCAATGGTGGGCGAGATGTTTTCCCGGATACCGGTGAACATCTGGCGCGGCAAAGTGGTCTGCTCCGGGCCTGCCAGGAAGAGTGTTACCACGACTTCGTCAAACGAGGTGGCGAAGGCAAACAGTGCACCGGAGATCACGCCCGGAGCAATCACCGGCAAGGTGACGCGGAAGAAGGTTTGCACCGGGCCAGCGCCGAGGCTCAGGCTGGCTTTCACCAGATTCTGGTTAAAACTTTGCAGCGTGGCCATCACTGTGGTTACCACAAAAGGTGCGCCCAATGCAGCATGTACCAGCACCAATCCGGCGTAAGAGTCAGAAAGACCGATGCGGGCAAAGAACAGATAGGTACTGACCCCCACCACCACAATCGGCACCACCATGGGCGCAATCAGCAGTCCTGTGATCACGCCCTTGGCAAAAAACTGGATGCGGGCCAGACCCACTGCGGCAAGTGTTCCCAGACTGGTAGCAATCAAAGTGGCCAGCGGAGCCACGATAAAGCTGTTGCGCGTGGCGCGTGCCCAGTCGTCAGAGGAAAACAGTTCCTGGTACCAGCGCAGGGACCAGCCCGGAATGGGATACGCGAGGAACGAGGAATTGCTGAAGGACAAAGGAATGATCACCAGTATCGGCAGCAGCAAAAACAGCAGCACGGCACCACAGAGCGCGCGCAGGCCGTACCAGCCCACCTTGTCGACCAGGGTGTAGTACGCAGGAAAGGCAGAGGGTTTCATAAACAGTACTTCTGGCTTGGCTGAGGCTTAACTAAGACTTAATTCGGCTTTGGCAAAGCGCCGGTAGAAGCCGTACAGGATCAGGGTGGCGGTCAGCAGGACGGAGCCCAATGCGCAGGCCATGCCCCAGTTGATTTCCACATTGGTGTATTGCGCCACGTAGTAGCTCAGCATCTGGTCGCCAGCGCCACCCAGCAGGGCCGGGGTGACGTAGTAGCCAATGGAGGTGATGAATACCAGCAGGCCACCAGCGGCTACGCCGGGGTAGGTTTGCGGAACATACACGCGGAAGAACGCCGCAAAGGGTGAGCTACCCAATGACACAGCCGCTTTGAGGTAATTGGCAGGTACCGACTTCATCACGCTGTACAGCGGCAGAATCATGAAGGGCAGCAGGATATGCACCATGGCAATGATCACGCCCAGGCGGTTGAAGAGCAGGGGAATAGGGGCGTCGGTGATTCCGATGCCTTGCAGGAAACGGTTCACCAGTCCGTTGGTTTGCAGCAGCACAATCCACGCGGCAATGCGTACCAGCACTGATGTCCAGAACGGCAGCAGTACCAGAATCATCATCAGGTTGGCTTTGCGTGCGCTCAGGGTAGAGAGCCAGAAAGCCAGCGGGTAGCCAATCAGAATGCATACCAGCGTGACGACGCCGCTGATGTAGAAGGTACGCAGCAGAATGTCGCTGAAAGCAGCTTCTTCCGGCCCCACGCGCACGATGTCGCCATCGGGAGTGCGTTTGAGGTCCAGCGAGGTGAGCAAATAGTCGGGCGTCCAGCGTGAACTGTTCTTCGCAATAGCCCACCAGAATTCGTTTTCGCCCCAGCGCGCATCATGCGCCAGCAGCTTTTCTTTCGTCTGGGAAGGTGACAGGTTCTCACCCAACGGGAGTGCCCTGTAGGTACCCATGATGAGCGATCGCGAACCCGCGGCTTCGGAGTTCAGACGGCGGGCCAATACACCGGCCTGTGCGGTTTCGGGAATGGCGCCCAGATCCTGCACCAGCGCGGCATAGGCAGCATCGGGTGGAGTACTCTTGTGGTCCCAACCCTTGAGGGCCTTGACAGTGTTAATCAGGGTGTCGGCCACCTCGGGGTTTTCCACAGCGCGCACCAGCAGCGCGCCCAGCGGCACCAGAAAGGTGACTGCCAGGAAAATCAACAGCGGCAGAGTCAGGGCCATGGCACGCAGGCGTTTACGACGCTCCACCCGTCCGAGCTGGACGGCCAGCGGCGTTGCTGCAACGACTGCGTTCATACCATGCCCCTTTCTTCTTTTGCTAAGAGTTCAAACCGGCTTACTGGGCAGCCCAGGCAGCAAAGCGTTTTTCCAGAGCTTCGCCCTGGTCAGCCCAGAACTTGATGTTGAACTGCAGCGCGGTCTTGCTGTTGGCGGGCGATGTGGGCAGCAGACCCAACACTTTCGCATCCAGCTTGGCCAGTGCCTTGTTGTTGGTCGGGCCGTAGGAAATCAGCTTGGCGTATTCAGATTGCTCGCTGGCGCTGGAAGCCATGGCGATGAACTTCATGGCCGCATCTTTATTGGGGGTGCCTTTGGGCATGACCCAGAAGTCCAGGTCGTAGATGCCGCCGGTCCAGGTGATGGCCAGGTTCTTGCCTTCGCGCTGGGCGGCGTCAATACGGCCGTTGTAGGCAGTGGTCATGGCGACGTCACCAGCGACCAGAAACTGGGGTGGCTGCGCGCCAGCTTCCCAGAACTGGATGTTGGGCTTGAGTTCGGTCATCTTCTTGAAGGCGCGGTCGGCACCGTCTTTGGTGGCCAGCACTTTGTATACGTCAGCAGGGGCTACGCCGTCGGCCATCAGTGCGAATTCGAGGTTGTAGCGTGGGCCTTTGCGCATGCCGCGCTTGCCAGGGAATTTCTTGGTATCCCAGAAGTCAGCCCAGGTGGTGGGGGCTGTCTTGAGTTTGTCGGCGTTGTAGGCCATGACAGTGGACCACACAAAAGTGCCGACACCGCACTCGTGCACAGCTGCTGGCTGGAAGTCGGCCTTGGGAGCCAGCTTGGACCAGTCCATCTTCTCAAACAGGCCTTCATCGCAGCCGCGGTTCACGTCGGGGCTTTCCACTTCCACGACATCCCAGCTGACTTTCTTGGCTTCGACCATGGCCTTGATCTTGGCCTGCTCACCGTTGTACTCCACCATGGTGACCTTGCCACCGCTGGCCTTCTCGAAGGGCTCCACATAGGCTTTCTTCTGCGCGGCACCATTGGCACCACCAAAGTTCACTACGGTCAGCTGCGCCATGGCGGGCAGTGCGACGGCAGCAGCGATTGCGATCATCAGGGGTTTGAGTTTCATGGATGGTTCCTCTTGTAGAAATATGTGATGGAAAAATGCTGGATGTCAGCGGTACACACGCAGGTGTTCTTGGGGGGCAAACACATGGATCGTTTGCCCGATGGTCGGCAACTGGTCGTGGGCCAGCGCCATCTTGATAGTGGCTTCGGCCTGCCCCTCGACTGCACAGCGCAGGCGAAGGTGGTCGCCAAAATAGATAGTGTCCAGTACCTTGGCTGCAAAGGTGTTTGCACCGGCAGCGGCCGCAATGTGCAGGCGCTCGGGCCGGATGCTGCATTGCACCGTATCGCCGGTTTTGGCCTGATTGACATTGGCACCCTGGAGCGTCATGCCGTTGGCCATACGAACTGTGCAAAGTGTGCCGTCGATACGGGCCAAAGCGCCCTGCAAAACCGTGCTGTCTCCGACGAAGCTCGCCACAAAGCGGTTGCTGGGCGTTTCATAGAGGCTGGTGACGGTATCAATCTGCTGGATCAGTCCATCATTGAAAACTGCAACCCTGTCTGACATCGTGAGTGCTTCCGACTGGTCGTGCGTCACATACACAAAGGTGACCCCAAGGCGCCGATGCAATGCCTTGAGTTCGATCTGCATGTGCTCACGCAGTTGCTTGTCCAGTGCGCCCAAAGGTTCATCCATCAGCACCAGTTGCGGATCAAACACCAGAGCACGGGCCAAGGCGACACGCTGCTGCTGCCCACCCGACAGTTGCGAAGGGTAGCGATCCCCCATGGCACCGAGTTGCACCATGTCCAGCGCCCGAGCCACTTTGGCTTTCTGGTCTACTGCAGGGAGCTTGCGCACCGTGAGTGGGTATGCAATGTTGTCTGCCACCGTCATGTGGGGGAACAGCGCATAGTTTTGGAACACCATGCCGAAATTGCGTTTGTGCGGTGGTGTGCGGGTAATGGGCACCCCATTCAGACTGATTTCACCAGCGGTAGGCGATTCGAACCCGGCCAGCATCATTAGCGTGGTGGTTTTTCCGGAGCCCGATGGGCCCAGCAGGGACAGGAATTCCCCTTGCTGTATTTCCAGGTTCAGATCGCGAACCACCAGGTTCTTGCCGTCGTAGGTTTTCTGCACGCCGGTGAATGTCACCAAGGCTTTGGGTGGGGTCATAGTGTCTCGACTAGGTCTCTCTGGTTGGACGTGCGGTTCCTGGTTTCTGTGACCAGGTTGACAGCAAGTTTAGTGCCCGCTTCAGGCAACAGCGTCAAACGACGCCGCGATGATGGAGAGACCTTCGTCAAGCAGTGCATCACTGGCGACCAGCGGTACCAGTACGCGAATCACGTTGGCGTAGGTTCCGCAGGTGAGCAGAATCAGGCCGCGCCTGGCTGCTTCCGCCGCAATGCGTTTGGTCAGGTCTGCATCGGGTTGGTGCAGGTCGCCGTTTCTGAACAGTTCGATCGCCACCATGGCACCGGCACCGCGCACATCGCCGATGCTTTTATGTTTGGTCGCAATGCTCTTGAGTCCATTGACCAGACGCGCACCCATGTCGCGGCTGCGTTGCAGGAGATTTTCCTTCTCGAACACATCGAGTACCGCCAGAGCCGACGCGCAAGCCAGCGGATTGCCGGCATAGGTGCCACCCAGACCACCTACAGCCGGTGCATCCATGATTTCAGCCTTGCCGATGATGGCCGATAGGGGCATGCCACCCGCCATGGATTTGGCCATGGTGATCACGTCAGGTGCTACCCCCCATTGCTCGCAGGCCAGCCAGGTGCCGGTGCGTCCTGCACCGGTCTGCACTTCGTCGGCGATCAGCACAATGCCGTGTTGGTCGCACAGGGCCCGCAGGCGCTGGGCGAATTCAGGCGGGGCAGCGTAGAAGCCACCTTCGCCCTGTACCGGTTCGAGAATGATGGCAGCAACACGTGTGGGTTCGATGTCGTATTTAAACAGTGCATCAATAGAGGCCATGGCGTCGTCGACGCTGACACCATGCAGTTCACACGGGAACTTGGCATGGAACACTTCTGCTGGGAAGGGGCCAAAGCCGATCTTGTACGGGGCGACCTTGCCCGTCAGGGCCATGCCCATCATGGTGCGGCCATGGAAGCCGCCACCAAATGCGATAACGCCGGAACGCTTGGTGTAGGCGCGCGCCACCTTGATGGCGTTTTCCACGGCTTCGGCGCCAGTGGTCATGAAGAAGCTCTTCTTGGCGAATTTGCCGGGTGCCAGTGCGTTGAGGCGTTCGGCCAGTTCGACGTAGGGCTCGTAGGCTAGTACCTGGAAGCAGGTGTGGGTATAGCGGCCCAGCTGCTCGGTCATGGCCTTGACGAGTTCGGGATGGCGGTGGCCGGTGTTGAGGACTGCAATGCCACCGGCAAAGTCAATGTAGCGACGGCCTTCGACGTCCCACACTTCAGCGCCTTCGGCGCGGTCCACGAAAATCTCGAATCCCTGGCCCAGTCCGGTGGGCAGGGCGGCACGGCGGCGTGCCATCAGGGCTGCATTGGTGAAGTTGGCGTCGCGTTGCATGGTGTGACCTCTGTTGGAACAAAACGGGTACCCCGCAGTCGCAGGGCACAATGGGGGCGAACTGTATAGGTCCAATTGCGGCGCTAACATATACAGAATACGCGTCAAGTGGAATGCACTGTGCAGTCCAGTTGACCTGTACAGTCAAACCCTTATTTCCCGTTTTTGCAGTCGGTCAGCGCATGTTCGTACTCGATCCCAAATCCCATACCCCACTGGTCACGCAAATCGTTGCCGGTTTTCGCCTGATGGTGGACGACGGGAGTTTGCGGGCGGGCACCAAAGCGCCTTCCATCCGCCAGTTCGCCCACGCCAATGGGGTCAGCGTCTACACGGTGGTGGACGCTTATGACCGTCTGGTGGCCCTGGGCTACTTCCAGTCACAGGCGCATTCAGGGTTTTTTGTTCGCAGCCGGGCCAGCAAGGGTGGGGCCACGGCGGCTGGCGGCGCGCAGTACAGCTTCGACTCCATGTGGTACCTGTCGCGTATTTTCGAGAACCGGGGGCTGCGTAGTAAGCCAGGCTGTGGCTGGTTGCCGGGTGATTGGCTGTTTGCCGAAGGCATCAAGCGCGGCCAGCGTGCCCTGGCCGCGGAAGAGGTCGATCTGGGAGGGTATGGTGAGCCCAAGGGCTACCTGCCATTGCGGCAGCTGGTGCGTGACCTGCTGGCGTCGCGTGAAATTGTGGCTGGCGTTGACCAGGTGGTGCTGACCCAGGGTTCCAGCCAGGCCATGGATCTGGCAGCCCGCAACCTCGTGCGCCCCGGTGATGCGGTGCTGGTGGACGCACCCGGTTATGCCAATCTGCTGTTTTCGCTGCGCTTCCTCGGGGCCCGGCTCGTAGGGGCGCCGCGCACTCCCGACGGCTACGACCTGGATGCACTGGAAGCGCGCATTGTCGAGCACCGCCCCAAGGTCTTCTTTACCCAGCCCCGCCTCCAGAGCCCCACCGGGTCCATAGCGTCGCTGGCGCACCTGTACCGGGTGCTGCAGCTGGCCGAGAAGTACGACTTTGTGGTGGTCGAGAACGATATCTACGCCGATCTGGATCCCGCCGTACATCCGTCCCTGGCCAGCCTGGATCAGCTCAAACGGGTGATCTACATCGGCAGTTTTTCCAAGACCATTTCCCCCAATATCCGTGTCGGCTATCTGGCCGCCGGGTCACAGTGCCTGGATGACCTTGCGCGTTTGAAAATGTTGTCCGGGCTGACCTCGTCGGAATACACCGAGCGCCTGGCGTACAGCGCGCTGATCGACGGTCGCTGGCGCAAGCACATCAAGACGTTGAAGGACCGCATGGCCCAGGGGCAGCAACAACTTGCGGCGCTGCTGCTGGATGCCGGGTTCGAGTTGTTCACCGAACCCAAGGCCGGCATGTTTCTGTGGGCGCGCCACCCTGCAGTCCAGAATGCCTCCGAACTGGCGTACAAGGCCGCCGAGCAGGACATTTTGCTGGGCCCCGGGCACCTTTTCTCGGTGGATCTAGAACCCAGTCCCTGGTTGCGCTTCAACGTGGCCTGGGCGCAGGACGAGGCACTCAAGCGCTTTCTTGCAGAACTCAAAGCCACCTAAAATCGAAGATTCGCCTTACAAACCCAAATTGCACCATGCGCCAAGCCGTTTTCACTGTTGCTGACATTCGCAAGACCTTCCTCGACTTCTTTGCCTCCAAGGGCCACACCGTGGTGGTCAGCAGCCCGCTGGTGCCGGGCAACGACCCCACGCTGATGTTCACCAACTCCGGCATGGTGCAGTTCAAGGACGTGTTTCTGGGCACCGACAAGCGCTCGTATGTGCGCGCCGCCTCGGTGCAGGCCTGCCTGCGTGCTGGCGGCAAGCACAACGACCTGGAAAACGTGGGTTACACCGCGCGCCACCACACCTTCTTCGAGATGCTCGGCAACTGGAGTTTTGGCGACTACTTCAAACGTGAGAGTCTGAAATGGGCCTGGGAGCTGCTGACCACGGTCTACAAGCTGCCCGCTGACCGCCTGCTGGCCACTGTGTACGAAGAGGACGACGAGGCTTACGACATCTGGACCAAAGAAATTGGCCTGCCACCCGAGCGCGTGATCCGCATCGGCGACAACAAGGGCGGCCGCTACAAGAGCGACAACTTCTGGATGATGGCTGACACTGGCCCGTGTGGTCCGTGCTCGGAAATCTTCTACGACCACGGTGACCACATCCCCGGCGGCCCCCCCGGCAGCCCCGAAGAAGATGGCGACCGCTTCATCGAGATCTGGAACAACGTGTTCATGCAGTTCAACATGGACGAGACCGGCGCCGTGACGCCACTGCCTGCGCCCTGCGTGGACACCGGCATGGGCCTGGAGCGTCTGGCAGCCATCCTGCAGCACGTGCACAGCAACTACGAAATTGACCTGTTCGATGCGCTGATCAAGGCTGCTGCGCGCGAAACCGGGTGCGCCGATCTGGGCAACAAATCTCTGCGTGTGATTGCCGACCATATCCGTGCAACGGCCTTCCTGGTGAGCGATGGCGTGATCCCCAGCAACGAAGGTCGCGGCTACGTGCAGCGCCGCATCGTGCGCCGCGCGATCCGCCATGGCTACAAGCTGGGCCAGAAGACGCCGTTCTTCCACAAGCTGGTCAAAGACCTGGTGCAGGTGATGGGCGCCGCTTACCCGAACCTGGCCAGCCAGGAAGCCCGCATCACCGAAGTGCTGCGTGTGGAAGAAGATCGGTTCTTTGAAACGCTGGCTACGGGGATGCAAATTCTGGACGAAGCCTTGGCCGGCGGCGTGAAAATGCTGCCCGGCGACGTCGCGTTCAAGCTCCACGACACTTATGGTTTCCCGCTCGATCTGTCGGCTGATGTGTGCCGCGAAAACGGCGTCGAAGTCGATAGCGCAGGCTTCACCGCCGCCATGGAAGCGCAAAAGGCCAAGGGCCGTGCCGCCGGCAAGTTCAAGATGGACAAGGCGCTGGAATACACGGGGAATAGCAACACCTTCGTGGGGTACGAACACCTCACACAAGCTACCAAAATCGTAGCGCTCTATGCAGATGGGACGCCGGTTGCAACCCTGAAAGCTGGTCAATCTGGGGTCATGGTGCTGGACAGCACGCCGTTTTATTCCGAATCCGGTGGCCAGGTGGGTGACCAGGGGGCAGTGTTTTGCGATGGCGGCCTGTTCCAGGTCGAAGACACGCAAAAGATCAAGGCCGACGTATTCGGTCACCACGGCGCGCTCAAGCAAGGCATTCTGGCGGTCGGTGACGCGGTGACAGCCCATGTGGACGCTGCTGTGCGTGCCGCGACCGTGCGCAACCACTCCGCTACCCACCTGATGCACAAAGCTCTGCGAGAAGTGCTGGGCGAGCATGTGCAGCAAAAGGGCAGCCTGGTAAACGCCGAGCGCACCCGTTTTGACTTTGCGCACAACGCGCCAGTGACCGACGAACAGATTCGCCAGATTGAAACCATCGTCAACGCCGAGGTGCTGGCCAACGCCGCCGCCCAGGCGCGCGTGATGGACATTGAATCGGCCCAGAAGACCGGCGCCATGATGCTGTTCGGCGAAAAATATGGCGAGACCGTGCGCGTGCTCGACATCGGCTCCAGCCGCGAATTGTGCGGTGGTACCCACGTCAAGGCGACTGGCGACATCGGCCTGTTCAAGGTAGTGGGCGAGAGTGGCGTGGCCGCGGGCGTGCGCCGTATCGAAGCCGTGACCGGTGCCAACGCACTGCACTATTTCCAAGACCTGGAAGACACCGTGAGTGCAGCCGCCGCCACGCTCAAGACGCCGGTGGCCGAACTGGGCAACCGCTTGGGGCAGATGGTCGATCAGGTCAAGACGCTGGAAAAAGAAATTGCCGCGCTCAAAGGCAAGCTGGCCTCCGCCCAGGGCGACGAGCTGGTGAGCGGCGCCGTAGATATCCATGGCGTGAAGGTGCTGGCCGCCAAGCTCGAAGGCGCCGACGCCAAGACCCTGCGCGACACCATGGACAAGCTCAAGGACAAGCTCAAGACGGCCGTCATCGTGCTCGGCGCCGTGGATGGTGACAAGGTGCAGATTGCTGCGGGCGTGACCAACGACACCACGGACAAGGTCAAGGCGGGTGAGCTGGCCAACTTTGTGGCCGGCCAGGTCGGTGGCAAGGGCGGCGGCAAGCCCGATATGGCCATGGCCGGTGGGTCCGAGCCCACCAAGCTGGCGGGTGCGCTGGCCAGCGTGCAGTCCTGGGTTGCTGCCAAGCTGTAATCCAATCTCAATTGCTATTTTATTGATAGCAAGTCGTGCATGTTCCGTAAGGGCTGTAGGCTGATTTAATGCATATTCCTGGCTTGCGACAGGGGTTGACCGCTGTGTTGCTGCTGGCCATCAGTGCCAGTGGTGGGGCAGCGGCAGAACCCGCCGCTTCGGCGGGATTTTACGTCACACCCTGGCCTGCGGGTCGCGCAGTACCTCAACTGGTCGTCACGGGGCTGGATGGCAAGGTCTGGAATCTGAAGGACTTGCGCGGTCGTGCGGTACTGCTGAATTTCTGGGCTAGTTGGTGCGAACCCTGTCGCGCCGAGATGCCCTCCCTGCAGGCTCTGGCCCAGCTGGAAGGGGACATGCGTCTGGTGGTGCTGGCAGTCAACTTCAAGGAATCAAGCACCGCCATCGCCCGCTATGCGCAAGCTGTGCAGTTGCAATTGCCCGTGTTGCCCGACCTGCAAGGCACGCTCGCCCGCCAGTGGGGGGTGTCGGTCTACCCTTCCACCATCCTGATTGGCGCGGATGGTCGTGTCCGCAGCACGGTGCGAGGGGAAGTGGATTGGATGGGCAGCGCTGCACAGCGGCTGGTGGAGCCCCTGCTGCCCAAATCGCCGTGATGTCACCCTGAAGCGACTGGCCAGAGCGTGCGCTTACCCGGCTTGCACCCCCAGCCGGTTGGCCAGGGCCTGCGCCTCGGCGACCTGAACCGACGCACCACCAGACTCCAGTTGCGCCTGAATCAGGCGCCGCAGTGTATCGATATGTGGCGTGACGGTGCCAAAAAATCCGGCCTTGCCAGCGGTGGCAATCAGTATCGTTGGAAAGTTCTCCACTTCAATCGGGTCGACCAGATCGGCTTCGTCCTCAATATCGACCCATTGAAAGCGTGCGTGGGGAAACTCTTTTTGCAGTTGCACAAACAGGGGCTGGTATTCGTCGCAGGTGCGGCACCATTGCGCGCACAGGCATGCCACGAGCAGGGGCGGTTGGGTGGATGTGGGGATGGATGCGTGCACCAGAGACATGCCGCAATGATCGCAGAATCCGGGCCAGGACATACCGTTCCAAAAGCGGTCTCTTGATCTTCATCACGAAAGCAGGCCCCGGAGGTTTTACACTCTAGGGTTTCCCCCGAGCCACCCTCCGAACTATTGCAAGGCCCTTCATGAGTGCATTTCTGGAAGAAACCGTAACCAGCGTCCACCACTGGACAGACCGCCTATTCAGTTTCAAGACCACGCGCGACCAGGCCTTGCGTTTCTCGAATGGCCATTTCACCATGATCGGCCTGCGCGTGGATGGCAAGCCCCTGCTGCGCGCCTACAGCATCGTCAGCGCCAACTACGAAGACCATCTGGAATTTCTGAGCATCAAGGTGCAGGATGGTCCGCTGACCTCGCGCCTGCAACACATCAAGGTGGGTGACAAGATCATCGTGGGCAAGAAGCCCACCGGCACCCTGTTGATTGACTACCTCCTGCCTGCCAAGAATCTTTATCTGATCGGTACCGGCACCGGGCTGGCGCCCTTCATGTGCCTCATCCGCGACCCGGAGACTTACGAGAAGTTCGAAAAAGTCATCCTGGTCCACGGCGTGCGTGAAGTGAAAGAATTGGCCTACACCGACTACATCCAGCATGAACTGCCTGACCATGAGTTCCTGGGCGAGATGGTCTCCAAGCAGCTGCTGTACTACCCCACAGTGACGCGTGAACCCTTCCGCAACCAGGGCCGTGTGACTACGCTGCTGGAAACCAACAAGATTCCTGCGGATCTGGGCCTGCCCAACCTGGATCCGGCACATGACCGCATCATGATATGTGGCAGCCCGGCGCTGAACAAGGACATGCGTGCGCTGCTCGATGCCAAGGGCTTTGTGGAAGGCAGCACCACCACACCGGGTGACTACGTAGTGGAACGCGCCTTCGTCGAACAATAAGCCAGCCAGCAGAAAACGATTCATGTCCCATTACGACCTCTACGCCATTGGCAATGCCCTGGTGGATTCCGAATACGAAGTGAGCGATGCACAGTTGCAGTCCATGGGCGTCGAGAAGCGCCACATGACGCTGATTGATGCCGAGCGCCGCGCTGCGCTGCTCGCTGCGGTGCATGGCATGCATTCGCGTCGCACGGGTGGTGGCTCTGCCGGCAATACCGTGGTGGCACTGGCCCAGCTGGGCGGCAGAGCGTTTTATTCCTGCCGCGTGGCCGACGATGAATTGGGTGCGTTCTATCGCGAAGACCTGATCGCCAACGGTGTGGCCACCAATCTCACTCACACCAAGTCGCCAGAAGGCCAGACTGGCATTTGCATGGTCATGGTCACACCCGATGCCGAGCGCAGCATGAGCACCTTTCTGGGCGCCACCGCCGATATTGACCACACCGCCTTGCACCCTAAAGACATTGCCAAGGCCAAGGTGTATTACATGGAAGGTTATCTGTCGGCATCGCCCACCGGGCTGGATGCCGCGCTCAAGGGCCGCGCCATAGCAAAAGAGGCTGGTGTGAAGCTGGCCACCACGCTCAGCGACATGAGCATGATCAATTTCTGCCGCCCTGGCCTGGAAGCCATGGTGGGCGACGATCTGGACTACCTGTTCTGTAATGAGGAAGAGGCGCAGGTGTGGTGTGGCAGCAAAGACCTTGCCACCATCACAGCGCAGATGGCCCAGCTTGCGAAGGTGGTCTGCCTGACCCGCAGCGCCAAGGGCTGCATCGTGATTGAAGGTGACCAACAAACCGAAGTGCCTGCTGCCCAGGTCAATGCGATTGACACCAATGGTGCAGGTGACATGTTTGCCGGCGCTTTCCTCTATGCCGTCACCCAGGGCCACAGCCATGCGCAGGCGGCCTGGCTGGCCAATCAGGCCGCGGGCATGGTGGTATCGCAGTATGGCAACCGACTCCAGCGACAGGAACTGCACGATCTCAAGCGCCAATTTGAGAAGCACTTGGCTGCCTGAATACACCACGCGTTTCTGTTCGCGGCAGACCAGTAACCAGCGCCGTGGTTTTAACAAACGCAGCGAGGGCATGAAGTTGTTGGGAAGAAATAGGCGATAACCCTTGTGGAGCTTGATTAAGCAGCTATGTTTTGCATAGCAATCGCAAGATTTTCGCTGGTTTTTTTGAATATGCCACTCCAAAATCCGACCGGTGATGCAAGCCATGACATCACTCGACAGTGAATTGCATTTGTGCCCCAACGCTGATTTTTGGAGTGACTATGCAACGAAAGAATTCGATATTGGGTGGCTCTGCCAACTTGTCCGCCTTGCTAACGCTGGGGATGCCAGTGCGTGCGCATGATGTCCCGTTGTCGCCACACCTGCCAGTGGACCTTCCGCTGGAAAGTCAATCGAACTGGCAATGAAGTCCGATGGCATCGCGACCCTTAGCGGTGCTGTAGTAGATACAGGTACCTGGTGATTGTCGGATCAGGGTTACTGTGCGACCTATTTGTGCTGATGCCTTTTTCAACCCGCTGCCATTCACAGAAAGAAACCCGTCACCCGCCCCGCTTCTCCAGCCGATAGGGCGGCAAGCCTGACAGCATACGTTTGCCGTAAGCGGTTTGCAGCAGGCGCTTGTCGTAGCAGATGACACGGGCGCGATCTTCCTCGGTGCGGATGGCGCGGCCCGTCCATTGCAGCAGCTTGATGCCGGTTGCGGGAATCACCAGTTCATTGAACGGGTCGCGCCCCAGGCGCTTGAGCCATTCGGCGCGCGCCTCGTCGACCGGATCGCTGGGGGGCGCAAAAGGCAGTTTGGCAATGAACACGGTTTCGCACAGCGCACCCGGCAGGTCCAGGCCTTCGCCAAACGACTGCAATCCAAACAGCACCGAAGGCATGCCGCCTTCCACGCGCTCCATGTGAGACGCCAGAAGCCGTGTGCGCGACTGCGTTCCCTGCACCAGCACCATGTCCTGCAAATGGCCGGGCAGGGCTTCTGTGGCGGCGCGCATTTGCGCGCGCGAGGTAAACAGCACCAGTGCACCACGGCGCACCTGCTCGATATCCTGCATGAGCGCCTGCACCATCTCGGCGGTGTAGGCCTCGGCATTCTTGGGGTCGGCCTGGGTGTGCACCACCGTGAGGGTGCCCTGCACCGCGTAGTCAAACGGGCTGCTGACCTCCAGTGCGGTGACATTGGGGTTATTCGACAGTCCGGCTTCTTTCAGAAAGTAGTCAAAGCTGCCGCAACTGGTGAGCGATGCGCTGGTGACAATGGCACCCCGCACCTGGCTCCAGAGAAACTGGTGCAGCAAGTCGCCCGGCATGATGGGGCAGGCATGCGCGGTCACCGTCAGGAAACCGCTTTCGCTTTCCGCCTGCAGCCATTTGGCCAGCGGCTGTTCGCCATGCTCCAGCAACAGGCCCGCGGTGGACACCAGGCTGCCCAGGCGTGGCGCCAGCCCACCCAGCCGCGCATACAACTGGGCGCACAGCACGGCCTGCGAGGGATCCTCCTTGGCCACCGTCTTCACATCCACCCCCAAGGCTTCCAGCACACTGGATAAACCCGTGGCCTGCGCGTGGATTTGCGTCACAGGTTCGCGCAGCGCATCCGGCAGCACACCGTTGGCAAAACGCAGCGTTCCGTCATTGCCTCCACCCTGGGCATTGCTTCCAGTGTGCTGCCAGACCAGGTCCATGGCCATGCGCGCTAGCGTGGTGAGTGCGGCTTTGAGCTGGCTGGTTACCGTCTGAACATCTTCGCCCACATGCAGGGCCAGCTTGCCGGCCACCTCGGTCATGGTTTTGGGCAGTTTGTCCAGCCAGCGCAGATTGCTCAGGTCCATGGCATTGGAAAACTGGTCCAGTGCCACGGCCGGCAGGTGGTGCCCTTCATCGAACACCACCAGGCAGTTGTCGAGGTCGGGCAGGGTCTTGAGGCCCAGCGACGCCAGCACCAGGTCGTGGTTGGCCACGATGACGTTGGCCTCGGCCAGCCGGGTGCGGGCGTTGTAGTAGCTGCACTCCTTGTAGCGCGGGCAGTGGCGGGCGGTGCAGGTATGGCGCTCGGCCGCCACCGCAGACCAGTCGCGCGGGTCGGGCTGGTCGGCCAGCGTGTCACGGTCGCCATCCCATCGGGCGGTGGCCAGGGCAGTCGCCATGGTCTCGAACAGCCGGGTGCGGCGCTCTTCAATGGCCTCTTGCGACAGGGCAGAGACCTTGGGCACCGGCCGATCGTTATCCGCCATATCGTCAAACAGCTCGTCTTCCGCGCTGCCCACACCCACCAAGCGCTCCAGCTTGACCTTGCACACATAGCGGCCGCGTCCCTTGGCCAGTGCAAACACAAAAGGTTGCGCCATGGTCTGCGCCAGGGCGGGCAGGTCCTTGGTCATCAGCTGCTCCTGCAGTGCGACCGTCGCAGTGGAAATGACCACACGGGTTTTGCGCGCCAGTGCCTGGGCAATGGCCGTGCTGGCGTAGGCGGCACTCTTGCCTACACCGGTGCCTGCCTGGATCACGGCAATGGATTTGGTGGGGGAGGGCTGCTCGCCCAGATCGGCACGCGCCAGCGTGCTGGCCACGCATTCGGCCATGGCATGCTGCCCCGGGCGCGCACGAAAGCCGGTGGTCGAACCCACCATGTTTTCAAACGCAGCCAGGGAAAGTGCAGCCAGTGCGGTGGCTGCGGAGGTGTCAGTAGTCAAACCGAAAAAGGGGAAAAAGAGGAGTTTGCAGGAGGAGGCGCTGAATATACAGCCCCCCGGTGGATAATCCCGGTCCGCGCTACTTCGGGGTCTCTTGATGACGCCGTATGCGCTTTTTTTCACCATTCCGGAGTTCTCTGTATGACCACCGTATCGATCCGCGCAGGCCTGGCCTTGCGCCGCACATTTATGGCCAATTCGGCTGTAGCCCTTGCTGGATGTGCACTGCCTGCTATCAATTTTGCACAATCGACCCCTGCCACCGAACGCAGGTTTGCCCCTGTCGCCGGAACCTGGCGCACCTTTGAAGTCACCACCCGCGTGGACATTGTCAAACCCCAGGGCATGACCAAGGTCTGGCTGCCCATTCCGTCGGTCAACAGTGACTGGCAAAAATCGCTGGAAAGCAGCTATTCCAGCAATGGCACCGCCCGCATGGAAGACGACGACAAGTACGGCGCCAAGATGCTGTATGTCGAGTTTGCCGAGCGCGAAGCCAGGCCTTTCGTTGAGCTCACCAGCCGCATCCAGACGCAAAACCGTGCGCAGGACTGGACGCAGCACGCCAGCGAGTCTGAAAGCGCTGCCGACCGCAAATACTGGACCCAGCCCACCAGCCTGCTGCCCACCGACGGCATCGTTCGCAAGACGGCGCAGGAAGCCATCCGTGGCGCCAGCACCGATGCGGAAAAAGCCCGCAAGCTCTACGACTGGATTGTGGAAAACACCTTCCGCGAACCCAAAGTGCGTGGTTGCGGGGAAGGCGACATCAAAACCATGCTGGAAACCGGCAACCTGGGTGGCAAGTGCGCCGACCTCAACGCCCTGTTTGTTGGCATGTGCCGCTCAGTGGGTATTCCCGCCCGCGACGTTTACGGTCTGCGTGTCGCGCCCAGTGCGTTTGGCTACAGGGAACTGGGTGGCAACCCGGCCAGCCTCAAGGGCGCGCAGCATTGCCGCGCCGAGGTGTACCTCGCGGGCTATGGCTGGGTCGGCATGGACCCGGCGGATGTGGCCAAGGTCATGCGCCAGGAAACACCTGAATGGATCAAGTCGCCGAAAAACGCCCTGGTCGCACCGGTCTACAAGACCCTGTTTGGTGGCTGGGAAGGCAATTGGATGGCCTACAACGTGGCACACGATGTAACGCTGCCCCATTCCAAAGGCCCGCGTCTGGGATTCTTCATGTACCCCGCCGCCGAAAATGCGGTGGGCCGCTTGGACCCGTACGCACCGGACGATTTCAAGTACCAGATTACGGCGACCGAAATCCGCGCCTGACCTGCGCGGGCGCCGGACCGTCGTCGTCTATCATGGCGGCGATGGTTTTACAGCGCATTGTCAACAGCATCATCGCCCGGCTTTTTCTGCTGGCTGCACTCAATGCGCTGGTCGTTGTCGCGGCGCAAAGCAGCGTTCCAGCAGCACCCCCGCGGCAATGGCTGCCCATTCCCAAAATTCAAGGCCATCTGACGGCGGCAGACCTGGGTGTGGTCATCAACACGGCCGATCCGTATTCGGTGGCCGTAGGTGAGTACTACGTGCAAAAGCGCGGCATTCCGCCAGAGCAGGTGTTGCGCGTGGAACTGCCGGTGCGCAGCAGCCTTAATGTGGCGGAGTTCGGCATCCTGTATGCGCAGATTCGCGACTTTATGGGCCCCCAGGTACAGGCACTTGCGCTGGCCTGGACCCAACCGTTTTCGGTAGACTGCAACTCCATCACCTCGGCGCTCACCCTGGGCCTGGAGCCTGAAGCCTGCCGCAACGGCTGCGCTGCCAGCAAGCCATCACGCTATTTCAACAACCCGACTGCGCAACCCTTCACCGATCTGGGTTTGCGCCCCTCCATGCTGCTGGCATCCCGTTCCATAGAGAGTGCCCAGGCACTGATTGACCGCGGTGTGGCGTCGGATGGCAGCCTGGGCAAACGCGGTGGGCCACCTGCCTATGCAGTGTTTGTGAGCACGGCGGATGCTGCACGCAGTGTGCGTTCGCGCCTGTTTCCGCCGGCTGGTCCGGTGGGGCAACTTGGCGTGAGCGTGGTGTTGCCCTCTGGCGCGAGTGTTTCACCTTTGCGGCGCGTCATCCTTTACCAGACCGGTGTCACCCGGGAAGACTCTATCGACCACAAACAGTGGCTGCCCGGCGCACTGGCGGACCACCTCACCTCCTATGGGGGGCAACTGCTGGACGGATCGGGGCAGATGAGTGTGCTGGAGTGGCTGGAGTCGGGGGCCACTGCGAGTTATGGCACCGTAAGCGAACCTTGCAACCACCTGCAGAAGTTTCCGCATCCGCAGGTATTGCTGTTGAACTATGTGCAGGGGGCCACGGCGCTGGAGGCCTATTGGCGCAGCGTGGCCTGGCCAGGGCAGGGCGTGTTTGTTGGCGAGCCGCTCGCCACTCCCTTTAACCGTTCTTTCAACCGTTGAACTCACCATGCGCCATTTTTCCTCGCACAAAGGTATTGTCATTCGCGGTGTTGCGCCATCACAGGTCAGTGAAATTACGCGCGCTCTGCTGGCTGCGCTGGATGCACTGGACCTTGCGTTGCAGGTGCAGGCCTTTGCCGGATCGGATGCGCAGGGTAACTGGCTGGCGGTGTGGCTGGACCCTGCGCTGATCGTGCAGTGGGCGCCGGGTCTGGATACCCTGAACCTCGGCCGGACGCTGCAGCTGGACATTGTGAACAACGAGGCGCATCTGGTACGCGAGATCGTGGTGGCCATGCTCATGGGGCCGGTGGCCTTTGAGTATCCCAGCGTGGAGGAACTGGCCTCCGCGGTGCGCATCCGCCGCAACATCGTGCAGGCTGCCCGCAAGACCACCTTGGCGTTTCATACCAGCGAGGCCGAACGCCCCGAAGACTGCTGGACTTACAACGAGGACCGCGGCTTCGTCATCAAACCCGGCACATCCTTGATCGATGCAATGACCAAGGCCACGCAGCCGGAGGTTTCGGGGGCGCTGTATGCGTTCTCCTGTTACCGTGCTACCGAGTACGTCATTGTGCTGGGCATTGCCCAGGAGTTGGCGCGCTGCAACCCACCGCTGTACCAGCAGTTGCAGACGCTGTGGGAACAGCGTCCCATTCGCTCTGGCGAGTTTCACGATGTGTTCCTGCGCGAGCAAGGTTCGATGGACCAGCCACTGCCACCGCGCTACTACGTGCCGGGTGACCGCACCTGGTTTCGCAATCCTGATGGGGTATCGGCAGAAGCGTCGGGCTTTGAGGGCTCATGGGTGATGTACATGGGTGGCGGATTGTTCACCAATTTCTGGAAACGTGACCAGCCCTACACCCTGGAGCAGAAGTGCCTGGAGATTTACCACTGGCGCCACGGTCTTTACTATGATGCCGAAGGCGAGGAACGTATCGACGAAGGCAGAGTGGCTGTTCTGGTGCAGGAGACGTTGGGCAACCCGGACGAGGTCGCCCGCATCGTGGCACTGATGGAGCGCTACCGGGAGGCACGTGGCATCTACACCGATGCCGGTGGCTGCATTGACACCACACGGGAGTTTGCACGCTGGGTGCATCCCGGAACGGCTGATCTGGTGTTACCTTTGCCATGACGGGTAGGGTGCGCACAGGCGATTGTGTTGCACCATTTTTTTGCGTATGTCCCCTTATCTGATGTATTGGAGAAGGGCGCGCCGCTGTCACGTTTGCTGGATGTCCGCCAGGTTCAGTAAGCTGCGCTGGCTGCTGAACTGGCGGGGCTCTCCACTTACCGGATCGGTAAACGCAATGGCGCGTGCCAGCAGTTGCAGGGGTTTTGTGTAGTCGGCCCCCTCGGGCGTGAGGGTGGGGTAGATGCCATCGTTCACGATGGGCAGGCCCAGCGCTGCCATGTGTACCCGCAACTGGTGGCGCTGGCCGCTGACGGGCTTGAGCGTGTAACGTGCCAGCTTGCCATGCACTTCCAGCGGTGCAATGTGGGTCAGGGCATTGGGCGCGCCCGACACTTCGGTTTGCTGCATGAAATGTTCTGCCGGGGCAATGCGGCTTTCGCGCTGGAGCGGCCAGGGCAGTGCAGGATTCCACGGGGCAATGCACTCGTAGGTCTTGTCGACCTGGCGATGCCGGAACAGGGACTGGTAGGCGTTGCGGCTGGACGGATTGACTGAAAACAGCACCAGCCCGGCCGTGTCGCGGTCAATGCGGTGGATGGGGGAGAGGTCTGGAAGCTTCAGCCGGTGTTTCAGGCGCACCAGCACGGTCTCCTGCACATATTTGCCCGAGGGGATGACCGGCAGAAAGTGCGGCTTGTCCACCACCAGCAAATGCGCGTCCTGGTGCAGTACTTCTGCTTCAAAGGGGATGGGCGTTTCCTGCTCCACCGTGCGGTAGTAGTACAGGCGCCGTCCGGGTGTGAATGCTGCGGCGGCTTCTACGGGCGTGCCTTCAGAATCGATGACCTCGCCAGCGTCCATGCGCTGCACCCACTGCGCACGACTGACTGCCGGGAAGCGCAGTTCCAGAAAATCAGCGACTGTTTGCCACGCTCCCACCGGAAGCACCACGCAACTGGGGCTGACCCCCATGCGCAGGGGCGGCGGGTTGGGGCGGTAGCGGCTCATGCCACGGGGTGGGTCAGACCCGTTCGAACACCAGGTCCCACACGCCATGGCCGAGGCGGATGCCGCGGTTCTCGAACTTGGTGAGCGGGCGGTAATGCGGTTTGGGTGCGTAGCCGGCCAGTTCGGGGTGGCTTTGCAGCGCGCGGTTTTTCAACAGCGGTTCGGCGCTCAGCACTTCGAGAATCTGTTCGGCGTAAGGCTGCCAGTCGGTGGCGCAATGCAAGTAGCCGCCGACCTTGAGGCGCGCGGCCAGCTTGGCCACCAGCGGCGACTGGATCAGGCGGCGCTTGTTGTGCTTGGTCTTGTGCCAAGGGTCCGGAAAGAAGATGTGCACGCCGTCCAGGCTCTGCAGAGGCAGCATGTGGTCAATGACCTCCACCGCGTCATGGGCGCAGATACGGATGTTGGTGATGTTGTTTTCGCCAATGCGTTTGAGCAACGCGCCCACGCCAGGCTCATGCACCTCGCAGCACAGGAAGTTGGTGTCGGGCAGCGTGGCGGCAATCTTGGCCGTGGCCTCGCCCATGCCAAAGCCGATCTCCAGCACCACCGGGCGTTGTGTGGAATTCTGGCTTGCAGCCCTCGTGGAATCTTCATAAGCAGCTTCGAAATTGATAGCAGATGGCTGGTAGGGCACCAGGAATTTTGGCCCCAGTTCTTCGAACGCCTTGGCCTGGCCGGCGGTGGTACGGCCTGCGCGCTTGATGAAACTCTTGATGGTGCGCATGAAGGGCTTGGTGCCCTCGGCGTCAGCTGCGGTGTCCGGGTCGGTTGGGGAGGGGGCTTCGGGTGCTGTGGTCATGGCTTGGGGCATTGGAGGCAGGCCTGCATTGTAGGGAGGCCGCACAAGGGGGGCCATGAACACCATGCTATTGCCCCAGCATCCGCTATGCAGCAGGAACAGATGGCGCGCAAACCCAGCGGGCTTGCCACTGGCTTGTCCAGTCTGCCAAAGCCTGTGGTGCGGTGTTGGCGGGCGACTGGGACAGACCCAGCGCCACCGCTGCGGTGCGCAGCGCATGGAACGCTGCCTCAGAGCTTGCGGTATCCAGTGCCGCTGCGCCATTCTGTTTGGATAGCTTCTCGCCGTTGGGGCCCAGCACAAGGGGCGTGTGCAGGTAGTGCGGGGTGGGCAGGCCCAACGCGCGTTGCAGCAGGATCTGGCGCGCGGTGTTGTCTGCCAGGTCCTCACCGCGCACCACATGGGTTACGCCTTGCGCAGCGTCGTCCACCACCACGGCCAGCTGGTAGGCATACAGGCCATCGGCGCGCTGGAGCACAAAATCGCCCACTTCCAGCGCCACATCCTGCTGGTGCGGGCCAAGACGTCGGTCGGTCCACTGTGTGGACCTGAAACTCTCGGTGCGCAAGCGCCAGGCACGGGCGGCTTTGCTATGCAGTCCTTCGCGGCAGGTGCCGGGGTAGACCAGTTCGCCGTTGCGCGGTCTGCGGTGGCCCGATTGCGCCAGCGCCGCTTCGATGTCCTTGCGCGAACAGGCGCAGGGGTAGGCCATGCCTTGCGCCACCAGCTGGTCCAGCGCCTGCTGGTAGTAGGTAGTACGCTGGCTTTGCCACACCGGTGGCGCATCGGCATGCAAACCGCACGCGGCCAGCTGTTGCAGGATGGTCTGGTCAGCGCCGGGAACGCAGCGTGGTGTGTCCACATCTTCGATACGCACCAGCCACTGCCCGCCGTGTGCGCGGGCGTCCAGCCAACTGGCCAGCGCTGCCACCAGCGAGCCCGCATGCAGCGGGCCTGTGGGAGAGGGCGCAAACCGCCCCCTGTAAGAACCGCGCTGATTCACACCATCGAGAGTGCCAGCTCCAGGCCAGACACGAACGCATCTTCCACCCGGTGACCAATGCACCAGTCGCCACACACACCCAAGCCGGCCTTGGCGTCCCACAGATGGCTCTGGCCCAGGGGCTGCTCTGTCTTGGCGTACATCCAGCGGTGCACATCGGCAAGGGCCGGCTCGGCGCGGATGCCGGTGACTTCGGCAAAGGCCTTGATCAGCTTGGCCTGCACCCGGTCGGCGTCATCGTGCAGGTGCTCCTGCGACCATCCAGCACTGGCTTGTACGGTCCAGCGTTCTACGGTGCCGCGG
>JAGWUS010000006.1 GCA_028868305.1 Burkholderiales bacterium
GAAGCGCGCCACCGAACTGGGCAACGAGTTTGGCGGAAATTAGCATCAAACCAGCCTCCGGCCCTTGGCTCGCTCAAAAACGAAGTGCAACACGCCCTTTGAAACTTCAATAAGGTGTGTCCATGAAACAAGAATCGTCCTACAAACAACTCGACTACCAAGAGCGCCAGACTATCGCGGTTTGCCTTGAACTGGGATTGAGCATCCGCGCCATTGCCCGTGTGCTTGGCCGTGCTCCCTCCACGGTGAGCCGCGAGATCAGTCGAAACAGTGGGGGGGCAGCCTACAGCTGTCGCTTTGCCCATCAACGCTTTGTGCGGCGTCGGCGCCACAGCAGACCGCCCCCTAAGCTGGTAGTGGGTAATGCCCTCTTTGCCTGTGTGCACACTTTGCTGCAACTGCGCTGGTCACCCCAGCAAATCGCCTCTCGCCTGGCTACACTGCACCCGCACCAGACTGCTTTGCGCGTCTCGCACGAAACCATCTACAACGTCATCTACGCCCAACCCCGGGGTGAGCTGCGCCGCGAGTTCATTGCCTGTCTGCGCCTGGCACACGCCAAGCGCTGGCCCCGTTCTCGGGGCGAGGATCGCCGTGGTCAGATCGCCGACCTCTTGAGCATCCACGTACGTCCGCCAGAGATTGAGGATCGACAATTCCCCGGGCACTGGGAAGGTGACTTGATTAAAGGTGCGGGCAACCTCAGTGCGGTAGGCACCCTGGTGGAGCGCAGCACCCGGTTTCTGATGCTGGTCAAGCTGCCTCACCCCAATCCAGCCACGGCTGCCCACGTACTGCAGGCGTTTACAGACAAGTTAAACGGGATTGCCAAGCCGATGCGCCAAACACTGACCTATGACCGGGGCCGAGAGATGGCCCACCACCACCAACTGACTGCCAACACGGGGATGGCGGTGTACTTCTGTGATCCGCACAGTCCCTGGCAGAGAGGCACCAACGAGAACACCAATGGCTTGGTGCGCCAGTTCCTGCCCAAGGGTACAGACCTATCGGGCTACAGCCAGGAACAGCTCGATGGGATCGCTGACTTGATGAATGGGCGTCCACGCAAGACGCTGGGCTGGCTGACTCCGCTGGAGGTCTACAGCCAGTGGCTCAATAAGCTCGAACTATCTCCTGACAGCATCCAATAAACTCCGCTTGTGTTGCACTTGGATTTGAGTCCGCCCTTTATTGTTATGCACAAGCAGCTATTAATTCAGTAGCAATTCTCCATTCGTTGAAAGCCCGCACCATGACCGAACTCGTCACCTACAGCCTGCAAGACGGCATCGCCACACTGACCCTGGCCAACGGCAAGGTCAACGCCATTTCGCCCGACCTGATGGCGTCGTTCAACCGTGCACTGGACCAGGCCGAGCAGGACAAGGCCGTGGTGATCGTGACCGGACAGCCGGGCATCCTCAGTGGCGGCTACGACCTCAAGGTGATGATGACCGGCCCGCAGGCGGCACTCGAGATGGTGGAGATGGGATCTCGGTTGGCGCGGCGCCTGCTGGCCCATCCGTTTCCGGTCATCATGGCCTGCCCCGGCCATGCGGTGGCCAAGGGCGCCTTCCTGCTGCTTTCAGCGGACTACCGGCTGGGGGTGGACGGCGCTTTCAACATCGGCCTCAATGAAGTCAAGATTGGCATGACCCTGCACCAGGTCGGCATTGCCCTGGCACGTGACCGCCTGACGCCACCGGCCTTCCAGCGCTCGGTCAACAACGCTGAGATGTTCAACCCGCAGGGTGCCATGGCCGCCGGCTTCCTGGACCAGGTGGTGCCTGCCGACCAGTTGATGTCCGCTTCCAACGCGGTGGCCCAGCAACTCAAGGGCCTGAATATGGCGGCCCACCGGAAGACCAAGCTCAAGGTTCGCAAAGCGTTGCTGGACACACTGGACGCCGCCATCGAGATCGACAAGGTCACCGGTTTGAACTAAATCTGCCTCCAGCCCGCGTCCGTCTTGCACAGGCAGCTCTTGTTTTTATAGCGCCTTCCAGAACCCCGGGGTGCCGTAGCGCTCCTTGAGATAGTCGATCCACAAGCGCACGCGCAGGGGCAGGTGCTTGCGCTGGGGGAACACGGCGTAGATGCCATTGGGCGGCGCGGCGTAGTCTTCCAACACCGCCACCAGCTTGCCCTCGGCGATTTCAGACTCCACTTCCCAGGTGCTGCGCCAGGCAATGCCGTAACCCGCCAGGCACCAGTCGTGCAGCACCTGCCCGTCCGAGCAGTCCATGGGGCCACCGGGTTTGAGGTAGGTCACGGCGGCGTTCTCATTGCCGGGCTCGCGGAAGGCCCAGCCCCGGGTTTGCGAAGCATCGCTGGACAGCGTCAGGCAATGAAAGCGCGCCAGTTCCGCCGGGGTGTGCGGCGTGCCGTGGCGCGCCAGGTAGGCTGGCGTGGCCACACACAGGCGGCGGTTGTCGGCCATGCGCACGCTCACCAGCGAGGAATCAGGCATATCGCCCACGCGCACCGCGCAGTCGAACCCCTCGCCCGCGATATCCACCACGCGGTCGCTCAGGTTGAGGGTGACGGTGACTTCCGGGTGCAGTTCGCGAAACCGGGGCACCAGCGGCGCCACATGGCGGCGGCCAAAGCCGGCCGGGGCGGTGATGCGCACATGCCCGCTGGCCTTGACGCCCCCGGCGCTCACGCTGGCTTCTGCGTTGGCCACGTCGGCAATGATGCGCTGGCAATCCTCCAAAAACGCGCTGCCCTCGTGGGTCAGCGTGATACGCCGGGTGGTGCGGATCAGGAGCTTCACGCCCAGGCGCTCCTCCAGCCCGTCCAGGCGTCGGCCCATGATGGCGGGGGCCACGCCTTCCGCATTGGCGGCGGCGGTCAGGCTGCCACGGCTGGCAACCGACACAAAGGATTCGAGTTGTTTGAGTTTGTCCATTTCAGCCTCTAGACGGTTGGGCGGCAGAGCGCTCTGCTCCGTGTCCTCCGCCCGCTGCGCGGGCTCCCCCTTTACCTACGCAGATCGCCCTACCACCCAACCCTCTAGCGATCGTGTAATGGGTGCGGATAGCTATGTTTTTCATAGCACCACTCCCTGGGCGTGCAGATCGGCAACCTCTTGCGCACCATAGCCCAGGCTCTGCAATAGCGCGTCGGTATGCTCACCCAGCTTGGGCGGGTTCAGCCGCAGGCCCAGGCGCTCACCATCCAGTTTGATGGGAAGCAAGGGCACCTGGGTGTGGCGGCCATCGGGCAGCTCCATGGGTGCCAGACCGCCGGTTTGCTGCAGGTGCGGGTCGTCAAACAGGTGCTGCGGGTCGGTGATGGGCGCAAACGGCAGGCCCACCTGTTCGAAGCGCTGCGAGAGTTCCGCCCGGCTGAACTGGGCCAGGCGCTGGCGCAGCTCGGGGATGAGCCAGCTGCGGGCCAGTACGCGGTCGTTGTTGGTGGTAACGCGCGAATCGGCAAACAAGTCGGCGTAGCCAAAGGCTTCGCAAAAGGTCTTCCACTGCCCGTCGCCCACCACGGCCAGAAAAATCTGTTCCTTGTCCTTGACGCTGAACACGTCATAAATGCCCCAGGGCGAGATGCGTTCGGGCATGGGCGCGGCGGCCTTGCCGGTCACGGCAAACTGCATCATGTGCTGGGCCACCAGGAAGATATTGTTTTCAAACAGTGCACTCTGCACCTCTTGCCCCTTGCCGGTCTGCTGGCGCTGCATCAGCGCGGCCATGGCACCCACGGCGCCAAAGATGCCGCCCATGATGTCGTTCACGCTGCTTCCTGCGCGCAGCGGATCGCCGGGGCGGCCGGTCATGTAGGCCAGACCGCCCATCATCTGCACCACCTCGTCCAGCGCGGTGCGGTGGTCGTAAGGGCCGGGCAGAAAACCCTTGTGGCTCACGTAGATCAGGCGCGGGTCCAGCTTGCTCAAGGACGCGTAATCCAGCCCCAGCTTCTGCATGGTCTCGGTCTTGAAGTTCTCGCTCACGATGTCGGCCGTGGCAATCAGTTTGAGCACCACCTCGCGCCCTTTCGCACTCTTCATATCCACCGCAATGCTTTTCTTGTTGCGGTTGAACAGCGGGTAAAAACCGGCGCCACTGCCCAGCAGCTTGCGCGTGCTGTCGCCGGCCAACGGCTCGACCTTGATGACGTCGGCACCAAGATCCCCCAGCGTCATGCCGCAGGTGGGGCCCATCACCATGTGGGTGAATTCAACGACGCGAATACCGGCCAGCGGCAGGGTTTTGGCTTCATTCATGGCATTTACACCACGTAGTCCAACACCAGAACGTCGTCCAGTGTGGGCTTCAAATTCTCCACAAACGCCATGTGGTCCGGGTGCGGCAAGTAGGCGGCGCGTGCCGCGTCGTCGGCAAAAGTCAGGTTGAAGCAATGGGTGAACCCCTTGGCCAGGCCTTCGGGACTGTTGTTGGTGCCCCATTCCAGGCTTTGCACGGCACTGATCTTGCTGCGCAAATCGGCAAATCCGGCCTCAATACACTGGATCTCCGGCGCGCTCACAGAGGCCTTGAACTTCAGCAGAACTATGTGGCGGATGGGCATGAAATACCTTTGTTTTTGTCACAAATAGATTGATATTCTTCCATATAGTGCCACGCAAAGGATGCAATACAGTATCGCCAAAGGCGAGTCGCTCGGATGCGGCCCCGTTCGCCGATGATTTTTTGTTTATTGGAAAGGTCTCCCATGTCTTCTTCTGTCACCCGCACTTCTGAGCACCGCCTGCAAGTCGCCACTGTGCTGCACCGCTTTATCAACGAGCAGGTGCTACCCGGCACCGGCGTTGCCCCAGAGGCATTCTGGACAGGCTTTGACGCCATCGTGGCCGACTTGGCCCCCAAAAACATCGCCCTGCTGGCCGAACGCGACCGCCTGCAGACCGAGTTGGACACCTGGCACGCTGCCAACCCCGGCCCCATCAGCGATATGCCCGCCTACCGCGCGTTTCTGGAAAAAATCGGCTACCTGGTGCCCAGCCCGAAGAAGGTGAAGATCAACACCCTCAATGTGGATGCCGAACTCGCCAAGCAAGCCGGCCCCCAGTTGGTGGTACCCATTACCAATGCCCGCTACGCCCTGAACGCCGCCAATGCGCGCTGGGGTTCGCTGTATGACGCGCTGTACGGCACCGATGTCATTTCGGAAGACAAGGGCTGCGAGAAGGTTGGTCCCAAGGGCTACAACCCCAAACGCGGCAAGAAAGTGATCGAATACGCACGCCATGTGCTGGACCGCACTGCGCCTTTGAAGAAGGGCTCGCATGTGGGCTCCACCGGTTACGCCGTCAAGGGCGGCGACCTGGTCGTCACTTTGAAAGACGGCACTACCAGCAAGCTGGCCGACAAAGACCAGTTCATCGGCTTCCAGGGCGCTGCCAAGGCACCCTCGTCGGTGCTGCTGCAGCACAACGGCCTGCACCTGGACCTGATCATCAATCGTGCCACGCCCATCGGCAAAAGCGACGCCGCTGGCGTTGCCGACCTGGTGGTGGAAGCCGCGCTGTCCACCATTCTGGATCTGGAAGACTCTGTGGCTGTGGTGGACGCCGAAGACAAGGTGCTGGCCTACGGTAACTGGCTAGGCATCCTGAACGGTACGCTGGTGGAGAGTTTCGAGAAGGGTGGCAAGACCATGACCCGCGGCCTGAATGCCGACCGCGTCTACACAGCGCCCGATGGCAAGAAAGAAGTGAAACTGCACGGCCGCAGCCTCATGTTTGTGCGCAATGTGGGTCACCTGATGACCAACCCGGCCATCACCTACACCGCCGCCGATGGCTCCACCCAAGAGATCCCAGAAGGCATCATGGACGCCGTGGTCACCACCACCATCGCCATGCACGACCTGGCCCGCACGAAGAAAGACGCCATCCGCAACTCGCGCAAGGGCTCGGTCTACATCGTCAAGCCCAAGATGCACGGCCCCGCAGAAGTCGGCTTTGCCGCCGAGCTGTTCAGCCGCGTTGAGCAGATGCTGGGCCTGCCGGACAGCACCGTCAAGCTGGGCATCATGGACGAAGAACGCCGCACCTCGGTCAATCTGAAGGCCTGTATTGCCGCCGCCCAAAGCCGCGTGGCCTTCATCAACACCGGCTTCCTGGACCGCACCGGCGACGAGATGCACACCGCCATGCAGGCCGGCCCCATGATCCGCAAGGCAGACATGAAGAGCAGCGCCTGGATTGCCGCCTACGAGAAAAACAACGTGCTGGTGGGCCTGTCCTCCGGCCTGCGCGGCAAGGCGCAAATCGGCAAGGGTATGTGGGCCATGCCCGACCTGATGAAGGCCATGATGGAGCAGAAAATTGCCCACCCCAAGGCCGGTGCCAATACCGCGTGGGTGCCCAGTCCCACCGGAGCCACCCTGCACGCCCTGCACTACCACCAGGTACTGGTCAGCGATATCCAGAAGGGCCTGGAAAAGACCAACTACGAAAAAGAGCGCGACGGTATCCTGAACAACCTGCTGCAAGTGCCTGTGACTGCTACCCCCAACTGGACCGATGCCGAGAAGCAGCAGGAACTGGACAACAACGCGCAGGGCATTCTGGGCTACGTGGTGCGTTGGGTCGACCAGGGCGTGGGCTGCTCCAAGGTGCCGGATATTCACAACATCGGCCTGATGGAAGACCGTGCCACCCTGCGCATCAGCAGCCAGCACATGGCCAACTGGCTGCACCATGGTGTGGTCACCAAGGCCCAAGTCGAAGAGACCTTCCAGCGCATGGCTGCCGTGGTGGACAAGCAGAATGCTGCTGACAAGCTGTACAAGCCGATGGCCGGCAACTTCAAAACCAGCATGGCCTACGAAGCCGCGTGCGACCTGGTGTTCAAGGGCCTGGCACAACCCAGTGGCTACACCGAGCCACTGCTGCACGCATGGCGCCTGAAAGTGAAGGCGGCGTAAGCCACCATTCACCCTGAGCTGTCGAAGGCCTGCAAATCCTCAGATTCCTGGAATGCTAAAACCATGATCGATCCTGGCGCCTGCCCCCTGTGCGGCCAGGCCAACCAGTGCGCCATGGAACTGGAGCGCGCTACCGGCGTGAAACAGACCGCCTGCTGGTGTACCCAGGTGACCATGGGCGCCGAATTGCTCTCGGGCATTCCTGCAGACGCTGTGGGAAAGGCCTGCATTTGCCCATCTTGCGCCAGAGCCGTTACAGCCGTCTGTGCAACGCTGCCAGATTCATCAGGGCCGATATCACTTCGGGCTTGAAACCGACGCGCTTTTGCCCATCGTTGTCCCCATTAAGGATCAGCTTCTGGATGTATTCCACGCAATCGTGGTGGCCCCAGAACTTTTCTATGGCCAAAGCAATGCGCACATGGTGCTGGGCGATGACTTCCATCTCGCTGTCGATGCGAGCCTGCAAAGGCCGCTCATGCAGGGGTGTGGGACGCGTAGGCAAGTCATCTTCCTCCCAACTCAATGAGGGGAAACCGGTTGCCTGGTACCGGGAGTTGTCCTTGGGGTCCTGCAAAGCTTTGTCCTGCAAATGTCAACTGACCTGAATATAGCCTCAGTGCGGCAAGGCTGCCAGAACTTCAGACAGAAGCTGACACTCATCGAACTGCTTGCGCCTGAAGGTCCAGCCAAGGCGCACCACCACTGCATTGCGGGACGGCACCATGGCCACCATCTGGCCCCAATGCCCGCCCATGGCAATCGTATCCGCTGGCACCCCGGGATACGCCCTGCACCGGCCGGCTGCGGGATTCCCGAACAGCCAGCTCTGCGCCCCGTAGCCCTGACCTTCCCCCTGCTTCATCGACGGTGTGCTGGCGAACTTGAGCCAACCTGCGGGGAGCACCTCGGTGTTGCCCCATTTGCCGTCCTGCAGCATCAACTGCCCTAAACGCGCCCAGTCACCTACGCTGGCCCAGAGGTACGATGAACCGACCCAGTTGCCTGCGCTGTCGGTTTCCAACACGGCTGAGCGCGCACCAAGCGGATCAAAAAGCGCCTTGCGCGGATAGGCCCAATAATCGGCATCGGTGGCAAACCGGGCACGTGCCACACCTGCCAGCAGATTGGTAGATGCGCTGAGGTAGTTCCAGCGCGCAGCCGGGGCAGCCTCTGCCGGGTGGCGCGCTGCCCACGCGGGGATGTCCGGCGCCCCCCACAGCATTTGCGGCACGGCGTCCAGCGGTCCGTACCCCTCGTTCATGGCCAGCCCATCACGCATAGTGAGCAAATCGGACACCCTGATGTTCTTTCGCGCGTCCCTGCGCCAGGCATCCACCCAGTCGGGTTCGCGCCCCGCAGGAAAAGCATCCACCACCAGCGCATCCAATGGTAGCCCGGCCTCTGTCGACAGCTTGTAGGTCAACATGCCAGTCACTGTTTTGGTCATGGACCAGCCATGCAAACCAGTGCCCGGTGCAAATCCGGGCGCTTCGCGCATGACCAGCAAGCGCCCCTGGTGTACCACTGCCAGGCCGCGCGCGTTGGCTGCCAGCGGATTTCCAGCGCCTTCGAACGCAGCATCAACGACATGCTGCAACTTTTGGGCATCTACCCCTGCCCCCCAATCGGCCACAGGCAAGGTCGCATCGCCCTGCGGCCAGGGCTGCGCGGCATTTGTGGCAGGCTTGTACGCCTGTGCGGTGGTGTCCACAGGAAGATCCAGTACGCAACCGCGGTCACGCACCAGTACGGCACGGCGAGACACCAGCCCCAGAAAACTGGCCGTCACACTGTGCTCTGACTGGTCAACCGCATCAATACGGATGCTGGCAAGAATGGGATTGGCAGGCAGCACATCCTGGGCAAACAGATCCTGAGCAGGTCGCCCGGCCACAAATGCGGCTGAACAGACCCCTTTGGCGGCCATGCCTGCGGCATTGGCGGGAATGCCATAGTAGGCCAGCACACCGAATACCAGTACCCCCAGCGTCAGCAACCCGGCCAGCAGCACCCACGCCACCCGTTTGAAAAAGTTCGTTTCCATTGCACTTCCTGAGTCTGAGTCGGATAGCCCGACCCCATGTCACTCTACCTGATGTGCAACGCGCTACCATGGCGTCATGTCCCTACTTCCCCCGTTCATTGCGCCCATGCGCTTTACCGACCCGGTTGCAGCCCTGGCTCAGGTCGCGTGTATTTACGATGCCAGCATCTCCCATCTGCGCCAGGCCATGGCGCGCTTCGTTGCCGGCGACGACATTGCCGGCCATGTTCGGGCCTGCTACCCGCTGGTGCGCATCCACACCGATACCGTGTCGCGCAAGGTGTCGCCCGACATTGCGCGCCTGAGCTACGGCTTTGTGGCCGGCCCGGGTCGCTTTGAGACCACACTCACGCGCCCCGACCTGTACTGCGATTACTACCTGGAGCAGTTCAGCCTGCTGCTGCAAAACCACGCGGTGGAACTGGAGATTGGCACCAGCACCCAGCCGATACCCGTGCATTTTTCCTTTGCCGAGCACGACCACGTGGAAGGCAATATGGGGGCTGAACGCCGCATGCTGATGCGCGATGCGTTCGACCTGCCCGACCTCGCCGCCATGGACGATGGCATTGCCAATGGCACATTTGCTGCAAAACCCGGCGAACCGCAACCGCTCTCGCTGTTCACCGCGCCACGGGTGGACTACTCGCTGCACCGCCTGCGGCACTACACAGGTACCGGGCCGGACCATTTCCAGAACTTTGTGTTGTTTACCAACTACCAGTTCTACGTTGACGAGTTTATTGCGCTGGGCCGCGCCGCCATGGCGGACCCTGCGAGTGAATACATCGCATTCGTGGAGCCCGGCAATGTGGTCACCCGCCGTGCGGGGCTGTCCGCTGAGGCCAAGGATTCGCTGGGCAAGGAGCCCCCCCGACTACCCCAGATGCCTGGTTACCACCTAGTGCGCGCCGACCGCACAGGCATCACCATGGTCAACATCGGAGTCGGCCCTGCCAACGCCAAGAACATCACCGACCACATTGCCGTACTGCGCCCACACGCCTGGATCATGCTGGGCCACTGCGCCGGTTTGCGCAACACGCAGCAGTTGGGTGACTATGTGCTGGCCCATGGCTATGTGCGCGAAGACCATGTGCTGGACGAAGAGCTGCCGCTATGGGTACCGATTCCGGCACTGGCCGAAATTCAGGTGGCATTGGAGCAGGCCGTGGCGGACGTCACCCAGGTCCAGGGCGCTGCGCTCAAAAGCATCATGCGCACCGGCACCGTGGCCAGCACCGACAACCGCAACTGGGAACTTCTGCCCGACAACCAGCCCCAGCGACGCTTCAGCCAGAGCCGTGCGGTGGCACTGGACATGGAAAGCGCCACCATTGCTGCGAACGGATTCCGCTTCCGGGTTCCCTACGGAACCCTGCTGTGCGTGAGCGACAAGCCGCTTCACGGCGAAATTAAGCTGCCCGGCATGGCCAACCATTTCTACCGCGAACGCGTAGACCAACACCTGCGCATTGGCATGCGCGCGGTGGAATTGCTGCGTGCCCAGGGCGTGGACCAGTTGCACAGCCGCAAGCTGCGCAGCTTTGCGGAAGTGGCATTTCAGTAACTCCATGGCCCTGGATTTCAAGACCCTCCTGGTTGTTAACGCTGTCAACCTGATACTGATGGCGTTCGTATTGGGGGCCATCATGCGCAACCCCGTTAGCGCTGCCGCTGCGAGCGCGCGCGCCTCACTGGTGGTTCAGGCTATTGGCTGGGCCGTCTTCATGGTGACGAGCATTTGGGGTGCGCGCTGGAGTGAGGCCCTTCCGGAGGGAATTTTCCATGTGTACCACGCTCTAGGCCTTTGGTGGATACCCACATTTTCGGTGGCATGCACCAGTGTGAGTATCTGGCTGATGTTTCGTGCCCTGCAGGGGTGGCTGGGACCTCGACACGGGAATTGGACCATGCTGTCACTGGCGATCCTGACTCCGCTGGGCTATGCATTGGCCTATGACAATTACCCAGTGCGTGTGGGCTGGTCCAACACCTTGCTTGCAATGCAACTGCTCATAGTGTGTATTGCCACCTTGCGCCCATCGTCTGATCGGGCCGGCGGTTGGCGCTGGGTGATTTTCCTGTGCGCCCTGGTCATGGCAGGATTTACGGCAGCGCGCGGCATTCTGGGCGCTTTTTACACCCAGGAATACCCCAGCTTCACCACGCCGCACCCGGTCAACGTGCTCGCGTTGCTTGCTACCAATGTGTCCCTGGTGCTGGTCAACCTGGCGGTACTCGTGGCGTGGCGCGAGGAAGCAGAAGCCCAGTTACGTAACCACGCCTACACAGATGCCCTTACAGGCTTGCATAACCGCCACCACTGGGAACTGCGTGCCCCTGCGGTGTTCGACGCGGCGATCCGCCACGGCAATGACCTCTCCCTGCTGGCGCTAGATCTCGATTTTTTCAAACGCATCAACGACACCCACGGCCATGACGAGGGTGACCAGGTGCTGACTCTGTTTGGACAAACGATATTGGAGAATTTGAGAAGCAGTGATCTCGCTGCGCGTATCGGGGGTGAAGAGTTCGTCATCCTACTACCACAAACCGACCAGCAGGCCGCTCGCCAGTTTGAGGCACGGCTACGCAGCGCCTTCCTGAGGAACTGTGAGCGCGATCCATTGCTGATGGTTAACTTCAGCGCAGGATTGGCGAGTTTGCGCGAGGTCGATACTGCGCTAACGGCATTTCTCGCCAGGGCCGACCGTGCACTTTACCGGGCGAAAGAAGCGGGGCGCGGACGTCTGGAAGTTGACGTTTGACGTGATAATTTCCTTGCGCGGCAATCAGCACCATGTCCACACTTCTCTTGCGCGTACATCACCTGCATAAACGCTACGGTGAAACCGAGGTCGTCAAGGACCTGTCTTTTGAAATCGGCCCGGGCGAATGCCTTGGCGTGATTGGCCCCAATGGTGCCGGCAAGACGACGACCATTCGCATGTGCCTGGGGCTGACAACGCCTGACGGCGGAAGCATTGAAGCGCTGGGTATGCAAATGCCCAGTGACGCTCGGGCCATCAAGGCGCAGTTGGGCGTGGTGAGCCAGATGGACACATTGGACCCGGACTTCACCTGTGCCGAGAACCTGCTGGTGTATGGCCGCTATTTCGGGTTGCGCGATTCCGCCATTCGGGCCCGCATTCCGACATTGCTGGAATTTGCCTCACTGACCAGCAAGGCGGGTGCCAAACCCGGCGAACTGTCAGGCGGCATGAAGCGACGCCTGTCCCTCGCACGCGCATTGGTCAACGATCCGCGCCTGCTGATGCTCGACGAACCCACCACCGGCCTGGACCCGCAGGCACGCCACCTGATGTGGGAACGCCTGCAACTGCTGCTACAGCAGGGCAAATCGATTTTGCTAACCACCCACTTTATGGACGAAGCCGAGCGCTTGTGCAACCGCCTGCTGGTGCTGGACCATGGCAAGAAAATTGCCGAGGGTGCCCCGCGCGATCTGATTGCGCAGCATCTGGAACCGGATGTGGTGGAGGTGTATGGCAATGGCGCGCTGGGGCTGGTGGACAGCCCTTTGCGCGCACTGGCCTCACGGATAGAGGTGAGCGGCGAGACGGTATTTTTCTACACGAGCAATGCCGGAGCCCTGTCGGTGGCACTGGCTGCTTATCCGCAACTGCGGACGCTGCATCGACCAGCCAATCTGGAGGATTTGTTCCTTAAGTTGACGGGTCGCCAGATTCGGGAGGATGCATGATGGCCCAGTCTGTGTGGCGCGCACCGCGCCTGTCCTGGCGTTTCTGGCCCGTATTCCAGCGTAATCTGCTGGTGTGGCGCAAGCTGGCCATTCCCAGTCTGGTGGGCAACATTGCGGAGCCGCTGATGTGGCTGGTCGCCTTCGGCTATGGCATGGGTGCACTGGTCGGTCAGGTCACCGTAAATGGTGCGCAGGTGCCCTACATCCTGTTCCTGGCCAGTGGCTCCATCTGCATGAGCGCCATGCAGGCGGCCTCGTTTGAGGCGCTGTACTCTGCATTCAGCCGCATGCATGTGCAAAAGACCTGGGACGGCATCATGAATGCGCCGGTAGGACTGGACGACATCGTACTGGCCGAGATGCTGTGGGCCGCCTTCAAGTCGCTGTTTGCCGTGACCGCCATTCTGGGCGTAATGCTGGGCCTGGGCATCAGCCACAGCCCCAAGCTACTGCTGGCCTGGCCGATCCTGCTGGGTGTGGGCATCACCTTCAGCTGCATGGCGCTGGTGTTTAACGCCTTGGCCAAAGGCTACGACTTCTTTACCTATTACTTCACCTTGTTTCTCACTCCCATGATGTTCCTTAGTGGCATCTTTTTCCCTCTGGACCAGCTGCCTGCTGTCGTGCGCACCGTCGCCGACTGGCTGCCGCTGTCCAATGCGGTGGCCTTGGTACGACCGCTGTTCATGGACCAGTGGCCTACGGGGGTGCTGCACCATGCACTGGTGCTGGTGGTGTACGCGACCGTGTCGTTCTGGGTTGCCCTGTCACTGACCCGAAAGCGCTTCGCGAAGTAAAGTCAGCCGTCCCAACGGCTCCTTTGTCCTTTGAATTTCAAAGGTCTTTTCAAATTAAATTGCACACAATTTAATTGACTGCAATAATTACGGCATGACAAATGCAGAATCCACCGCCCCGAACCCGGCCCTGCTGCTCGACAACCAGTTGTGCTTCGCGCTGTACTCGGCTTCGCTGGCGATGACCAAGCTCTACAAGCCCCTGCTGGAGGACTTGGGCCTGACCTACCCGCAGTACCTCGTATTGCTGGTCTTGTGGGAGCAGGACGGTCTGACCGTGTCTGCATTGGGCGAGCGCTTGCATCTCGATTCTGGCACCCTGACGCCTCTGCTCAAGCGCATGGAGCAGGCCGACCTGCTGCTGCGCCAGCGTTCGGCACAGGATGAACGCAAGGTGGAGGTCACCCTCACGGCTGCAGGCAGAAAGCTCAAAGCCAAAGCGGTCAGCGTGCCTGCCTGCCTGGTAAGCGCTTCAGGCTGCCCTATTGCGGACCTGATGTTCCTCACACAGCAGGTGCAGGCCCTGCGCGATCGCCTCACCAGCAACTGACCCTTGCCATTGCACCTATTTACTAACCCGCCTGCCCAGCCAGGCATAACCCAAGGAAGCACTATGTCCACCAAAATCGAGAAAGTCGTTTACCAGGCCCACGCCAAATCCACTGGCGGACGCGATGGCAGCACCCGCACGCCAGACGGGCTGATCGACCTGAAACTCACTGTACCCAAAGAAATGGGTGGTGCCGGCGGCGGCGTCAACCCTGAACAGCTGTTTGCCGCGGGCTACAGCGCCTGTTTTATCGGCGCCATGAAATTTGTCGCTGGTACGCAAAAAATGGTCTTACCCGCCGACACCAGCATTGAAGCCACCGTAGGCATTGGCCAGATCCCCCAGGGCTTCGGCATTGAAGTGCAAATGCAGATTCATGTCCCCGGCATGGATCGCGCTGCCGCCGAGGTACTGGTACAAAAGGCCCATGCGGTGTGTCCATATTCCAATGCCACACGCGGCAATATCGAAGTGACCCTGACGGTGGTCTAGTTCCGAGAGCGTTTGCTCTCGGGCATGGTGTTTTGATATTTTTTGACTTGCATCAATTTGTGACTCCCGGGTAATCTGCAAACTTGGCGTCAGTCCCAAGGGACATGATGTACAAAAACAAAGATCGAGAGACACCATGAGACTGGCATTGCTGTCGGACATCCACGGCAACCTGCAGGCGCTTGACGCCTGCATGTCGCACGCGCGCGCGCAGAAAGTCCAACGCTTCGCCTTTCTGGGAGACCTGGTGGGCTACGGTGCCGACCCCAGTGCCGTAGTGGACCGCATCATGCTGCTTACGGAGGAAGGCGCCATCGTGCTCAAGGGCAACCACGATGCTCTGGCCATCAACCCACCCGCTGAAGCAAAAACCATTGGCGAAAGCACGGCCGGATGGACCAGCCGGCAACTCGACAAAGCCCAGCGCGAGTGGATCGACCAACTGCCCCTGACAGCTAACTTTGACAATGTGCTGCTGGTACACGCCAGCGCCGACAGGCCGGAACTGTGGCGTTATGTGTATGACGAGCGCGGGGCATCCGCGAGCCTGGATGCCGCCTGCGCCAACCCGGCAGTGCGCTACGTTTTTGGCGGACATGTGCACGAGCAATCGCTGTATTACCGGGGTGTTACATCCAGCTTGATGAAGTTCATCCCCCAGCCGGGCGTGGCCATCCCGGTACCGCGCCACCGCCAGTGGCTGGGTACCGTGGGTTCCGTCGGCCAGCCGCGCGACGGCAAACCCGACAGCATGTATGCCGTGTTTGACACTGACCGTGCACAGCTGACTTTCCACCGGGTACCCTACAACCACGCCGCAGCCGCCAATGCCATCCGCAAGGCCGGCTTGCCGGAATTTTTTGCTGAACGACTGGAGAAGGGGCGATGAAACTGCTGGATCCAGGCACCGTCCTTGATGGCTTCACCATCGAGGAATGCATCCACTCCGGTGGCATGGCGCACATCTACCAGGTGCGCTACACCGACAGCCGTTTCAGCGTTGGTTTCCCCATGGCCATGAAAATCCCGCGCATGACGGCGGGTGACGGTGCCGAGAACATCGTGAGTTTTGAAGTGGAAAGTCAGATCATGCAGGTGCTGACGGGCAGCCATGTCCCCCGCTTCGTGGCCACCGGCGACCTGGACCGTGTGCCCTACCTGGTCATGGAATATGTGCATGGCAAGACCCTGCAGCATTGGCTGGATTCCGAGCTGCCCCCCAGCACTGAAGAGGTGGTCAAGCTGGGGGCCTCCATGGCGCAGGCCGCCCACGCCCTGCACCAGCAAAACGCCGTGCACCTGGATCTCAAGCCTGCCAACGTGCTGTTTCGCGAAGACGGCAGCGCAGTGTTGCTGGACTTTGGCCTGTCTTGGCACGCCCATTACCCTGACTTGCTCGCCGAACAATTGCGCAAGGCCGTAGGGTCTCCTGCATGGATCGCGCCTGAGCAGGTGGTCGGTGTGCGCGGTGACCCGCGCAGCGACATCTTTGCCATTGGCGTCATGCTGTACCAGCTGGTCACGCACGCGTTGCCTTTTGGTGAACCACAAACCACTGCGGGCATACGCCAGCGCCTGTGGATGGATCCCCCACCGCCGCGCAAGCTCAATCCTGAGGTGCCCACCTGGCTGCAGGAAGTAATCCTGCGCTGCCTGGAACCCGAGGCCGCCAGACGCTACCCTTCAGCCGCGCACCTGGCCTTTGACTTGATGCACCCCACGCAGGTGCAGATCACCGAGCGCGGCACCAACGTCACTGGTACCAAGTTCACAACCCATTTCAAGCGCTGGATCAAGGCCGCCGGCATGCACTACCAGCCCAGCCCGGTACCATCGCAGCAGATTGATGAAGTGCCTATCGTGATGGTGGCTGTGCCGCACAAAGACGTGACCGACGCCACGCTGTACTCCCTGCGCCAGGCGGTCGTCCGCTCGCTGGGCACGCGCCCGGGTGCTCGGCTGGCCTGCGTCACCGTCATTTCTTCCGGACAAACCAGTACGTCCAACGAAGAAAAAAGCGAAACCAATGTGCACCGGCGTTACCTCACGGCCCTGCACCAGTGGGCGCAACCGCTGGACCACCCGGGCCACCAGACTTCCTGCCACGTACTCGAGTCGGGTGACCCGGCCCAGGCCCTGCTGGACTATGCCCGCGGCAACAACGTCAGCGTGATCGTGATGGGCGCTGCCACCCATGGCCTCAAGACCCAGCGCTTCATTGCCACAGTACCCATCAAGGTTGCCATGGACGCCCCCTGCACAGTCATTCTGGTCAAGCAGTCCCTGCCGTTTGAACACCTGGGCCAGCAGTCCGAACGAGAAAAGTCGGCCAACTCAGGTTACTCCGACTCGGACACTGAAAGTCCATCGGTGTTCGGCGACGACCTCGGGCCGCTAGGCTGATTGGCTCCCGTCAGGATAGGTTGACAATCAGGGCATGACCCATGCCTTCGAATCCCTGACGCCTGACCTGGTCCTTGACGCACTCGACAGCGTTGGCCTGCGTGGCGACGGCCGCCTGACTGCCCTCTCCTCCTACGAAAACCGGGTGTACCAGGTGCAACTGGAAGACGCCAGCGCCGTGGTTGCCAAGTTCTACCGGCCCGGGCGCTGGAGCGATGCGCAGATACAGGAAGAGCACGATTTTTCTGCCGAGCTGATGGCTGCCGAAATCCCCGTCATCGGCCCCACACAGCTGCTGGGTGCCAGCCTTCACCGTTTTGGCGGCTTTGCGTTCAGCGTCAGCCCGCGTCGGGGTGGCCGCGCTCCTGAACTGGACGATGGCGAGGTGCTGGAATGGATTGGCCGTTTTCTGGCGCGCATCCACACCGTTGGCGCCCAGCGCCCATTTGTGCATCGCCCCGCGCTGGACCTCGAAACCTTTGGCATCGAACCCATGCAGTGGCTGCTGGAACACGACAGGGTACCCCTGGACGTGCAGTCCGTCTGGACCCGGACCTGCCAGAATGCTATTGATTCCATAGCTGCTTGTACAACATTGACGGGGGCTTCAGGCCCAAACGGCATAAATTCATCGGGCATACGCCTGCTGCGCCTGCATGGGGACTGCCACCCCGGGAACATCCTTTGGACCCCTGCCGACGCCGCACCCACCGCAGGGCCCGGACCACATTTTGTCGACCTAGACGATGCCCGCATGGGCCCGGCGGTACAGGACTTCTGGATGCTGCTCAGCGGTGACCGCCAGCAGCGCACACGCCAACTGGGCGCACTGGTGGATGGCTACGAACAGTTCCGCGAATTCAACCGCGATGAACTGGCCCTCATCGAGCCGCTGCGCACCCTGCGCCTGATCCACTACAGCGCCTGGCTGGCGCGGCGCTGGAGCGACCCGACCTTTCCGGTGAACTTTCCATGGTTCGGCAGCAGCGACTACTGGCAGGGCCAGGTGCAGATGCTGGAGGAACAATGCGAGGCCATGCAGGAAGACCCCTTGATCGTATGAGCATGAAAACCCTCAACCTGATCGGCGCCGGACGGGTCGGCCAGACGCTTGCGCACTTGTGGCACGCGCGGCAGGTATTCTGCGTCCAACAAGTCCTGACGCGAAGCGCCGCCAGTGCCCAGGGCGCCTGCCATTTCATCGGAGCCGGAGCACCGGCGACAGCATTGCACGCCATGGCGCCCGCAGATGTCTGGATGCTGGCTGTGCCGGATGCCGCCATTGCACAGGCTGCGGCCGACCTGACCGCCCATGCCAGAGACACGCAGTGGGCCCCGGCCGTGGTGTTCCACTGCAGCGGCGCGCTCACCGCCGCGCACATGGCCCCGCTGTCAGCGCTGGGCTGGCAGGTCGCCAGTGCGCACTGCATCCTGAGTTTTGCAACGCCGGCGGGCGCAGTGCAGCAATTTCCGGGCACAGCCTGTGCGCTGGAAGGCGATGCGCAGGCCTGTTCCCTGCTGCACGCTGCGTTCAGCGACATCGGTGCGCACTGCTTTGCCGTGGCCAGCGAAGACAAGGTGCTGTACCACGCCGCTGCCGTGCTTGCGACCAACTTCTTGCCGGTGCTGCAAGCCCTGGCAGAGCGTGCCTGGCAGGCCACCGGGGTGCCGGACGCATTGATCCCCTCGCTGCGCACGTCCCTTCTGTCCAACGCCGTAGCCAACATCAACCGCCTGGGCCCCCAGGGTGCACTCACCGGACCGGCGGCCCGCGGCGATGTGGCCGCCATTACGCGCCAGGCCGACGTGGTTCGCCAGTGGGATCCGCAGGCGGGCGCGGCCTACGAGGCTTTGAGCACCCTGGCGTTGCGCATGGCAAACGCCAGCAAGGACACCATCGCCACCACGGCAACCACCCGCTGAAGCGGCAGGTTCTCTGCAAAGTCCAGTTCCTCGGTCAGCAGGTGGTATACCGCCACCGCCACCAGAACTGCCACCAGCCGCAGACTCCAGTGGGTGGGCTGGCAATGCACAGGCGTCATGCGCTCCAGCAGTTGCTTGCCCAGCAGCCCGGCCAGCAGGCCCAGGCTGGTACCGACTGCCACGTCGCCCGGCCAGTGAGCCCCCACGGCAATGCGCGACAGCCCAGTACCCAATGCCAGCACCAGCAGCCACGCGTGCCGCCAGCGGGTAGCGCGCGGCAGCGCAAAGTAGATACCGCTGGCCACGGCAAACGCCGTCAACGTGTGGCCCGAAGGCATGGACACGTTGTGCAGCATCTCGCCAACGATGCGCATCTGCGCGTTGTCCACCACCGCAGCGGGGCGCGGGCTTTCCAAAAAGAACTTGCCCGTGCGCGCAAAGGCAATGGCAAAGGGTGCTGCACACAGCCAGGCCCACATAAGACGCGGCGCCAGCACCAGCAGGGGCGCCGTCACCCCCAGCACGCCCCATCCATTGCCCAGAAGCGACAGGCCCGTCCACACCTGCGCCGCCACCGGCATGCAGGCGGTGTTGATGGCCACAAACATGGCCGGCTCCCACCAGTGCAGCCACAACGGGGCTGTCACACCAAAAAGCACAAAGGGAACCAACCAGACCCAGTGCGGGACTTCAGTTGCTCGGGCATGGGGCAGGCTCATGGCGCAGTCACCTCGGACAACAGACGGGGCTGTGGTGCGCCCGACCAGCCCTGGCAAGCATAAAAACGGAATTCGGACAGGGGACGGCCCAATCGCAGGACGGGTAGCGTCTCCAGCAACTGGCAGTTCGCAAAACCATGCGCCCCCAAAGGTAAAGCGTACGCCATTTCGGACCAGTCCACCAGCAGCGTGTCGCCCCCTTTAGGCAGGTCACCGGCCCACAGAGCAAACTGATCAAACCGGTCCTCCAGCACATGCACTTTCAGAGGCCGGGCGTACCAGCCCAGCCGGCTGGCCAGTGTCCAGTTCTGCACCGACACGCTGGACAGATTGTGCTGGCTCGCGAGTGTGCGTGCGTGCGCACCAGCCTGGTCCCAACCATGCAAATCGGCAAAAGGGTTGGGGGCCCGGTTGCTGGCGGGCGCCTTGGCTTCCACAAAAGGGATGCCGCCCGTGAGCATCAATGCCGGCAAGGCAATGCACAGCAGGCCCTGCAGGATTGCAAGACCCACGATGGGCCGCCGCCAGCGCGTTTGCGTGAATCGCTCCAGCGCAAGGCCAGCAAAAGGCGCCAATGCCACCCAGGCAGGAGCGGTCCAGTGCGGCAGACTGGTACCGCCACCGGACAGATAGGCCAGCACGGCAAAGGGCATGGCAAAGAACAGTACCAGCCACCGGTGACCATTTTCTGCATGCAGCCGCACCCCAGCCAGCCCCCACAGCAGCATCGGACCAAAAACCACGAGCTGCACCAGCAGGAAGCGCAGCACATGCTGCAGTTGCCAGACACCGCCCGCGCCGTGTTGGGTCTGGTATCGGAACGAGACCCACTGGTTCTGCGCATTCCACAGCAGTACTGGGCTGATCATCAGCAAGGCCACCAGCACGGCCAGCCACACGCCCGGCGCACGCAGCAATCGCATGCCATGCGTCTGAAGCAGACACAGGGCCACTGCCAGTGCAGTGAATATGGCGGTGTATTTGCTCAAGCCCGCCAGGCCCAGCAACAGGCCCAGCAGCAACCACTGGCGGATCGACGTCGGGTTGGCAGACTCCATCAAGGTCAGCGTCTGGTGCATCAGGGCTACTGTCAGCGCGATCAGCAAAGTATCGGGCAGCAAGCCGATGCCCAGGATATGAAGAAGCGGCGCCAGCAGCAGTGTCAGCATGGCCCACAGACCTGCCACTTCACGGCCTGCGCCGGCACCCTGCAGACGCGGGGTCAGGCGCAAAGTCAGGCGATATACGCCTGCCACGGTGACGAGCCAGAGCAGACCCGGTACCAGACGCAGGATCCCCTCGGGCGCCTGCACAGCCACCAGTGGCCACTGCACCCAGCCCACCAGCGGCGGATGGTCAAAATAGCTTAGTGCGGGGTGCGCGGCATACAGAGCGTAGTGCGCCTCATCGACAGATAGCCCTATCGCGGCGCCCAGAACCCCATGCAACACGAACACGGCCAGCAAGAGCAGGCGCAATCCAGGTGAGGTAGGTAGCAATTGAGGGGCAGTGGGCAGCAAAAGTCGATCCAAAACGGCAATCCTCACAGTCTAAACTGCAAAGCATTCACTCTTGCCCACTCCAGGACTCCCATGCCCATCTACCGCGTTGAAATGCTCGAAGGTCGCACACTCGAACAAAAACAGAAACTGGCCGAAGAAATCACCCGCGTCAGCGTGCAAGTGCTGGGTGGCAGCCCCGACAGCGTGCACGTACTGATCGACGAGGTCCGGCGCGAGAACTGGGCTACCGGCGGAAAACTGTGGTCAGAACCCCGCAGTTAAAGCACGCCCAACGCTGTTTTTTGTCCCGAAGCAACGGGATGAGGGAGAATTTTCGGGTCGCAGGATTAAACTGCTTTCATGTGCCAACTGCTTGGAATGAACAGTTATCTGCCAGCCAGCCTGACGCTGAGCTTTACCGGCTTCTCGCAGCGCGGCGGCTGCACCGACCACCATTCCGATGGCTGGGGCATTGCATTCTTTGAGAGCGAAGGCGATCAACCAGGCAAAGCCGCCCGGCACTTTGTGGACAAGGAAAGCGCATCGACCTCACCGATTGCGAAGATGCTCAAGTCCTACCCGATAAAAAGCCACAACGTGGTGGCGCATGTGCGCAAGGCGACCGTCGGTGCGGTCACGCTGGAAAACTGCCACCCGTTTACCCGTGAGCTCTGGGGCCGCTACTGGGTGTTTGCCCACAATGGCGACCTCAAGGAATTCAACCCGCCCCTGCACGGCAGCTTCAAGCCCGTGGGCAGTACTGACAGCGAGCTGGCGTTCTGCTGGCTGCTCCAGGAACTCAACAAGTCGCACGTCAATGTGCCAACGGTCGAAGAGCTCACACGCACATTGTCTGAACTGGTGCCACGCATCGCCCGGCACGGCACTTTCAACTTCCTGCTCAGCAACGGGCAGGCGCTGTGGGCGCACGCCAGCACCAAGCTGCACTACGTGCTGCGCCAACACCCGTTCCCGGAGGTCTGCCTCGCGGATGAAGACATCACGGTCGATCTCTCCGACCTCAACGGCCCACAGGACCGCCAGGTGATCGTGGTCACCGAACCGCTGACCACCAACGAGGCCTGGGTGGCCATGGAGCCGGGCGAGCTGCAGGCCTTTGTGGATGGGCGCCCCCTCACCCGCGCGGTGTGCAAGGCCACACTGATTGCCGCCGCCGCAGCGGCCGCAGCCCAGCGCGAAGCAGAAGAGGCTGCCAAAGTCGCAACCCAGGCAGCCTCTTTGTTAGCTTAAAACGTCAGCGGGCAGTACACCCGCGTTGGATTAAGGCTTGCAGCCGTACTGGCCCTTCTTGACATTTTCGAAGTAGCTCAAGTCACCTTTGCACTCGGGCTTGGCCGATGGCAGTGCGGTTCCGGCTTTTGCGGTGCAAGTGAAAGCACCCGTTTTGGCGTTGAGCTTGCCTGAGAGCTTCCAGCCGGTGCCGCAAACATCCACTGCCTTCATGGCGCCAGGCTTGGCGGCGGCAGCAGGCTTACCCGCATCCGTGACGCTGATGTCCACGGCCCGCTCATTGCCACCGCAGTTGGGATGGCTTTGCACATTTTTTCCGCCCAGGGTCACATGGTAGGTACCCGCTTTGGCGTAGCTATGGGTCAGCAGCAGCGGAGTGGCATTGCTGATGTCACTCACGGCATCCTGGAATGTGCCGTCACCAAACCCCACGACGAAGCCGCAGTAGTTGCTGTTGATGACATCGATGTTGGCCGTGATCGTCACGGCCTCCCCAGTCTTGGCAGTCATGGGCGCAGCGGTAATTGCCCCCAAGACCTGCGCCTGAACGGACAGTGTGGAAAGAGACGCCACGGCAAGCGCAGCCATTAGAAATTTAAATTTCATGTTGATACCTCCAGTTGGTTAACGCCATCGCGACACAGGCTGTTGACAGCCTGCTGCGGACAAAAAAGCCCACCGAAGTGGGCCTTTGCAAGGTCTGATGCAATCAGAACTTGTAGCCAACGCCCAACGAGAAGACACTGGAGGATTCCTTTACTGAACCGCCACCGTAGTCCACGTCGTTGTACTTGTTGATGTCGTACCCGACCTGGTAGAACATGTTCTTGTCGATCAGGCCACGTAAGCCAAAACCATAACCCACACCCGACAGGCTCTTCTTGGTTTCCACGCCGGCCAGAGTGAACGCGCCGTCTGCGCTCAACGAAGACACCTTGCCAAACAACATCATGTTGCTGGAGATGGCGTAGCCAGGAACAATGTCAAATGCCATGCGGTTCTTGGTGACGAATTCTTGACCGGTGGTGAAAGTGCCGGCCTTGTTGTTGCCGGTACCCAGGGTGAGGCCCAGACCCAACACAACTTGGGGGGCCAGCGCCAGAGAGTACTGGGCTTGCAGGTCCAGACTGGTGGTGTTGCCACTGTCAGAAGCAACACCAGTGGGCTCAGTCGTCGACTTGGCCACTGCCAAGTTGGCACCGACGCTAAAACCTTCAAAACTCTTGGCCTGTGCAAACGCTTGGGGGGCGATGAATGCAACCGAAGCGGCGAGCAGTAGTGCTTTTTTCATAAAAACTCCTTTGGTGAGAAAAAGTGACTTTGGCATGGCATTTTGCCAAACGCCCATGTTGGCACAATTCCCGGAGTCGCGTCCAAAAGCCCGCCCATGTTTGATGAAAGTCAAACAACACCCAATTGCAGCATGGTGTGGCGGCAACACTCCAGAAATTCGTAACTATCCGCTAGCCTCCGGCGGCCGTTTCCAGCGCATCGATGAACATGGCTGGCACGTCAAACCCGGTCTGATCCGAGATTTCCTGGAAACAGGTTGGACTGGTGACGTTGATTTCTGTGAGGCTGTCACCAATGATGTCCAACCCCACCAGCAGGAGGCCACGCGCCGCCAGCACCGGACCTAACGCTTCCGCAATGGCGCGATCGGTATCACTCAGCGCCTGGGCCACCCCCTTGCCACCGGCAGCCAGGTTGCCACGCACTTCACCGCCCTGCGGGATGCGCGCCAGGCAATACGGTGCCGGCTTGCCACCAATGACCAGAACCCGTTTGTCACCCTGGGCAATCGCCGGCAGGAACTTCTGCACCATCAGAGTCTGTGCGCCATCCTTGTTCAGGGTTTCGATGATGCCACCCAGGTTCAGGCCATCGTCGCGGACGCGGAATATGCCCATACCGCCCATACCGTCAAGCGGCTTGAGGATGATGTCGCGATGTGCGGTATGGAACGCCCGCACCGCATCCGCATCGCGGGTCACGAGGGTGGGGCCAATGAACTGGGGAAACTCAAGAATTGCGAGCTTTTCGGGGTGGTCGCGCAGGGCGCGCGGCTTGTTGAACACCCTGGCGCCCTCACGTTCGGCCTGCTCCAGCAGATGCGTGGCGTAAAAAAATTCGCTGTCAAAGGGCGGATCCTTACGCATAAGGATTGCACCAAAGTCGCGCAAATCCCTGAGGCGGCTTTGTGGTGGCAAGGGCGTTTCATGGAACCAGCGATCCTCATGCCCTGTCAGGGTGATGTGGCGCACGTGCGCCTGCACCCGTCCACCACGCTGCCAGATCAGATGTCTGGGCTCACACGCAATGATGCTGTGGCCCCGGCGCTGGGCCTCGCGCATCATGGAAAAGGTGGTGTCTTTATAGATCTTGAACGACTCCAGCGGATCGGCAACAAACAGGATATCCATGATCAGGTTTTTACTAGATTTCGATCTTGGAACCGAGCTCCACAACCGAGTTATTGGGCAGGTTCAGGAAGTCGGCCGCCCCGCTGGCGTTGTGGTGCATTTGCGCAAACAGCTTTTCGCGCCATGGCGCCATGCCTTCGCCCAAGGTGGGCACCACCGTGTCGCGCGACAGGAAGTAACTGGTGCTCATGGGGTCGAGGTCGCAACCGCGCCCCTTGATCTGCTGCAAGGCCTTGGGCACGTCGGGGTCATTCTTGAAACCATAATGAATAACCACCTGCCAGCAGTCGTGGCCCAGCGAATCGATCTCGATGCGCTTGTCCATACCGATCCAAGGTACCTCATGGTTGCGCACCGTAACAAACAAGTTAATGGCATGCAACACCTTATTGTGTTTGAGATTGTGCAGGATTGCGTTGGGCACTGTGCCCACATCGGCCGTTAGAAAGACGGCAGTTCCGTCTACCCGAACTGGTGGGCTGACAAATATCGCTTCAAGGAAACTGGGCAAGTCAAGCGCGTCAGCACGCAATTTTTTGTTGAGCAGGCGCCTGCCGTCTTTCCACGTCGCCATAACCAGATACAGCGCTACCGCCATTGCCAGTGGGAACCATCCACCCTGTGCAATTTTCAAAGAATTGGAGGCAAAGAATGCTGCATCAATAAGAAAGAACAGCCCGGTAGAAGCAACGCATAGCCACAAGGGATATCCCCATCCATACCGAATCACGAAAAACGTCATGCCGGTGGTAATGATCATGACCAAGCTTACCGAAATGCCGTATGCAGCAGCCAGGGCAGACGACGATCCAAACATGCCAACCGCAAGCACCACACCACCCAGTAAAGTCCAGTTGACGACCGGGATATAGATTTGCCCTGTGTCCTTGATGGACGTATGCAAAATGGACAAGCGGGGTAGGAAGCCCAACTGAATGGTCTGTTTAGTTGCAGAGTAGGCCCCTGAGATCAAGGCCTGGGACGCAATTACAGTGGCTGCAGTTGCCAGCATCACCATAGGAATCAGTGCCCAGTCCGGTGTCATCTTGAAAAAAGGATTATTTACTGTTGACGGCTGAGCCAGCACCAGCGCCCCTTGCCCCAGGTAGTTCAATATTAACGAGGGCATGACCAGTCCAAACCAGGCCAGTCGAATGGGTGTTTTCCCAAAATGCCCCATGTCTGCATAGAGGGCTTCCGCCCCGGTAAGACACAAAAAAACGGCCCCCAACGTAATGAATGCTATTGCGTAATGGTCAACTGCAAATCGGACAGCGTGTATGGGCAACAGTGCCCACAAAACACTCGGATTTTGTGCAATTTGCATCGCCCCGGCCACGCCAATACACAAGAACCACAAAACGGTAATTGGTCCGAAAAATTTCCCAATATCTCCAGTTCCTCGTCGCTGAACAAGGAACAAACAAACCAGTACTACGAGGGAAATCGGCACCACATAGGGCTTGGCTGCAGGAGTAACGATTTCGATTCCCTCCACGGCCGACAGCACTGATATAGCTGGCGTAATAACACCATCTCCAAAGAAAAGCGCTACACCAAATACCCCGAGAACGACCAAAATATTACGCATTCGGGGATTGTCTTTAGTAGACATGGAGGCAAGCGCCAGCAGCGCCATCAAGCCGCCTTCGCCGTTGTTATCGGCACGCATGACCAACACGACATACTTTACCGACACGATAATCGTCATGGCCCAGACGAATAGCGACAATACACCCAGAATATTGTTAGTGGTAATGGGAACATGCCCACTTACAAATACCTCTTTGAACGCATAAAGAACGCTGGTGCCAATGTCGCCGTAGACGACACCGATTGCACCTAACGTGAGTGCAGGGAGAGACGATTTTGATGCTGACACAAATTTCCCCGGCCATACGTTGCTGCCGAAGTCCATTCCAATGGGGATTGCCATTTTGCGCCTGTGGCGAAGGGCCGTAAGCAGCCCAAGCGCAAATTTTTAGCTTTTCGAAGCTATGTTGCAATGCAGCAACTTCGAGTCAGCCAGGCACTTGCCAAAAATCACTCGTAGTGCTCTGCATCGGGGTCGGTGGCTTCCAGTTCATAACTGGCCGCCAGCATGGCCAGGCGGCCGATCACCCCGTACATATAAAAGCGGTTGGGGGCACTGGCACCGGGTCGCACACCTGGTTGAGGTAAGTGCGTACTCTCAACGAAGGCCAGTGGAACATAGCTGGAGCCAGGCGCGTTAAGCGCCTCGTCTACCCCGCGGTCGGCGTGAATGCGATAGAAACCACCCACCACGTAGCGGTCCATCATGTAGACCACGGGTTCGGCCACCGCATCGTTCATGCGCTCGTTGGTCAGCACGCCTTCCTGGAGGATGAGTTCCTGTACGCCGGTTAAGGCTGCTGCGCCGCCGCGGGCCTTGACCTTGAAGGCAGCCAGATCATTGATATCGCGCACCGTGAGAATGCCCATGCCGCTGCTGCTGTTGTCCGCCTTGACGATGACAAAGGGCTTTTCCTTGATGCCGTATTCCTTGTACTTCTTGCGGATCTTGGTCAGCAGGGCATCGACATGGGTGGTCAATGTCTGCAGGCCTTCTTCGCTGTCCAGATCCACAGCGCCACACTTGTCGAACATCGGATTGATGAGCCAGGGGTCCACGCCGATGAGCTTGCCAAAGCGTTTGCAGACCTCTTCGTAGCACTTGAAGTGCATGCTCTTGCGCCGCGTGGTCCAGCTTGCGTGCAAGGGCGGCAGCAGGTACTGCTCATTGAGGTCTTCCAGAATGCCGGGGACACCGGCACTCAGATCGGTATTGAGCAGGATGGTGCAGGGGTCAAAATCCTTGACCCCCAGGCGGCCCCGGGTCCGAATCACCGGCTCCAGGGTGATGCTTTCGCCATCGGGCAATTCAATTTTGGTGGCTTTCTTCACGTCAGGGCTGATGGAGCCAATGCGCACATTCAGGCCAGCCATGTGAAACACGCGGCGCAACTGCGCCAGGTTGCTCAGATAGAAGGTGTTGCGAACGTTATTTTCCGGAATGATCAGCAGGTTGCGCGCCTCGGGGCAGATCTTTTCGATCGCCGCCATGGCCGCCTGGACCGCCAGCGGCAGCATGGACGGTGTCAGGTTGTGCCAGCTGGCCGGAAACAGGTCGGTATCGACCGGCGCGAGCTTGAAGCCCGCATTGCGCACGTCCACGGACGAGTAAAACGGCGGCGTGTGCTCCATCCACTCCAAGCGAAACCAGCGCTCAATGGCTGGCATGGAGTCGAGCACACGCTGTTCAAGTTCGCTGATGGGGCCGGTCAAGGCAGTAATGAGGTGAGGAACCATGGGGCCTTTGCAACGGAGTGACAGGGTCGGTGACAGAGATGGTGGGGATTCCCACTATTTCAAGATCGCCGTGCCAATGGTAAGTTCAACAACAGGTTCTGGGGCTTGAGCTTGAGCCGGTTTTTTTCGTCCATGGCCATGGCCAGGTACACAGGCCTGCCCGCCACATCGGCCAGCATATCCGCCGGGTTGGCGAACACCAGCCGGAACAGGCACATCAGGCGGCGCATGCGCTCTTCATCCACTGCCACACCGGTGTACAGATCGTTCAAAATGCTGCTGGCCTGGGCGTCCAGCCCCACATGCCAGACCCAGTGTTCGTCCACAATTTCCCGGTCGGTCTGAATGCGCACCTCCACCTTCAGAAAATGCGCGACCCAGCGCTCCAACACCCGGCACAGCGCATCCAGCGCGGGCTGGCCATGGTTGAGGCTGATCACCATGTCGAAATGTTCTTCGCGCTGCCAGTAGGCGTCGGCATTGTCGGCACCCAACACGTCGAGGTCGACGCTGCGCAGCGGAATGCCCCCCTGCCTGAGCAGTTCACCCAGCGTGCCAAAGGTGCCGGAGATCGCATGGTGCTCCACCGTTTCGTCATCAGCCGCCATGACCGCACCGTCTTCCAGCACCGAAACCTTTTGCGTACGAAACAGCATCTCTGCGGCGCGGGCCTCCAGCGCAGTGGCGTCGGCGCCCAGCACATGGCGCAGCAGCACCTGAGTCAACTGTTGCACCAGCACCGGCGCCACATCCACGCCCTCGCCCTGAAACAGCGCCATATAGGCAGACTGCAAACTGGGGTGCGACAGCAGGCGCGCGCGAAAGCGCAGCCACACGGCGTAGTTGTCGGCTGCATCACGGTCCGCCAGCGCAGCCAGTTCCTGCGCGGTAACTTCACGACGAGGAGTTTGTACCAGCTGCGCATGCAGCGCCAGCTCGGCCGGGCAGGACTCGGCCACCGGGGCCAGTTCAGGACGCTGCAGCAACCCGGCCAAAAAGGCATCGGTCACCTCCAGCGAGCCATCCGGCATCAAGCCCAGGTACGTGTAACCGCAGCCTGCCCAGTAGCCCTCAGCCACGCACTTCGCCTTCGCCAAGCACCACGTACTTCAGCGATGTCAACCCTTCAATACCGACCGGGCCACGCGCATGGAATTTGTCGGTGCTGATGCCAATCTCGGCACCCAGTCCGTATTCAAAGCCGTCGGCAAACCGGGTGCTGGTGTTGACCATCACACTGGCCGAGTCCACCTCACGCAGAAAGCGCTGGGCGTGCATGTGGTCGCGGGTGAGGATCGCATCGGTATGGTGGCTGGAATACTGGTTGATGTGGGCAATGGCTTCGTCCACGCCAACCACCACCTTCACACTGACGATGGGCGCCAGGTATTCCTCGTACCAGTCCTGCTCGGTGGCGGGCACCAGGTTTGCTATTGAATTGATAGCTGCATGTGCACGATCCACGGGGGTCGCAGGCAGATTTTCCTTCAAGATAGCCAGCGCCTCGGGGTCGCAGCGCATCTCCACGCCCTTGGCGGCATACACCTTGCCGATCAGCGGCAAAAACTCCGCTGCCACGCCGCGTGCCACCAACAGGCTCTCGGTCGCATTGCAGGGGCTGTACTTGTTGGTCTTGGCATTGTCGGCCACTTTGACGGCCATGGCGATGTCGCAGGGGTCGTCCACATAGGTGTGGCAGTTGCCGTCCAGGTGCTTGATGACGGGTACCTTGGCATCGCGGCTGATGCGCTCGATCAGGCCCTTGCCGCCGCGCGGAATGATTACGTCCACATACTGCGGCATGGTGATGAGCTGACCCACTACCTCGCGGTCGGTGGTCTGCACCAGTTGCACCGCGTCTGCGGGCAAACCGCTCTCTTGCAGCGCCTGCTGGACCAGTTTGGCCAGCGCCTTGTTGGAGTCAATCGCCTCCGAGCCACCGCGCAGAATGCAGGCGTTGCCGCTCTTGATGCTCAGGGACGCCGCTTCAATCGTCACGTTCGGGCGGCTCTCGAAAATCATGCCGAACACGCCGATGGGCACCCGCATTTGGCCCACGCGGATGCCGCTGGGTTGCTGCTTCATGCCGATGATTTCGCCAATCACATCCGCCATGCTGGCGAGTTGCTCGCAGCCCTCGGCGCAGGTTTCCAGCACTTTGGGCGTAAGTTTGAGCCGATCCACCATGGGCGCAGCCAGACCGGCGGCCACGGCGCGCTCAATGTCTTTGGCGTTTTCCACCTGCAGGGCCTGGGTGTTCTCGCGCAGGAGTGCAGCCAGCTTGCGAAGTGCTATGTTTTTAGTAGCCGTCTGCGCACGTGCCATAAGGGCCGAGGCCGCTTTGGCCTGTACACCCAGTGTGTTGGTGTATTCGGTGATGCTGGTCGCGTTCATGCCCCCTCCTGTCAGTCCAGCAGCGACAAGTCGCGCACCGCGCCCTTGTCGGCCGACATCACCAGCTTGGCATAGGCCTTAAGTGCGGCCGACACCTTGCGGGGACGCGGCTGGGCGGGCTTCCAGCCCAGCTTGTCCTGCGCGGCGCGGCGCTTGGCCAGCTCTTCGTCGCTAACCAGCACGTTGATGCTGCGGTTGGGAATGTCGATGCGAATGCGGTCGCCATTGCGCACCAGGCCAATGGCGCCACCGGCTGCCGCTTCGGGCGAGGCGTGGCCGATGGACAGGCCCGAGGTTCCGCCCGAGAAGCGGCCATCGGTCAGCAGCGCACAGGCTTTGCCCAGGCCTTTGGACTTGATGTAGCTGGTGGGGTAAAGCATTTCCTGCATGCCGGGGCCGCCCTTGGGGCCTTCGTAGCGCACGATCACCACGTCACCGGCCACCACCTTGTCGGCCAGGATGTTGGCAACCGCTTCGTCCTGGCTTTCCACCACATGGGCGGGGCCTTCAAACACCAGCAGCGCGTCGTCCACGCCGGCGGTCTTGACCACACAGCCGTCGAGTGCAATGTTGCCGACCAGCACGGCCAAGCCACCTTGTTGGCTGAAAGCATGGTCCACAGAGCGGATGCAGCCTTCAGCGCGGTCAGTATCCAGGCTGGGCCAACGGGCCGCCTGGCTGAATGCCACTTGCGTAGGAATGCCACCGGGGCCTGCCATGTAGAAGGTCTTGACCGCGTCCGATGGATTGCGGGCAATGTCCCACTGGTCGAGCGCGTCCTTCATGGTCTTGGCGTGCACGGTGGGCACGTCGGTGTGCAGGCGGCCAGCGCGGTCCAGTTCACCCAGAATGCCCATGATGCCGCCTGCGCGGTGCACGTCTTCAATGTGGTACTTGTTGGTGTTGGGCGCGACCTTGCACAGCTGGGGCACGATCTTCGACATGCGGTCGATGTCTGCCATGGTGAAGTCGATTTCGGCTTCCTGGGCAATCGCCAGAATGTGCAGGATGGTGTTGGTGGAGCCGCCCATGGCGATGTCCAGCGCAATCGCGTTCTCAAACGCCTTGAAGCCCATGGAGCGCGGCAGCACGGTTGCATCGTCCTGCTCGTAGTAGCGCTTGCAGAGTTCCACGGCCAGATGCCCGGCGCGCTTGAACAGTTGTTCGCGGTCGGCGTGGGTGGCGACCACCGTGCCGTTGCCGGGCAAAGACAGGCCCAGTGCTTCGGTCAGGCAGTTCATGGAATTGGCGGTGAACATGCCGGAGCAGGAGCCGCAGGTGGGGCAGGCCGAGCGCTCCACTTCGGCTACGTCGGCGTCGCTGACCTTGTCGTCCGCAGCCATCACCATCGCGTCGATCAGGTCAAGTTTCTTGAACTCGATCTTCTGGGTCGTGGGGTTGAGCAGCTTGACCTTGCCGGCCTCCATCGGGCCACCGGAGACAAACACCACAGGGATGTTCAGGCGCATGGCGGCCATCAACATGCCGGGGGTGATCTTGTCGCAGTTGGAGATGCACACCATCGCATCCGCGCAATGGGCGTTGACCATGTACTCGACCGAGTCGGCAATGATGTCGCGGCTGGGCAGCGAATACAGCATGCCGTCATGCCCCATGGCAATGCCATCGTCCACGGCAATGGTGTTGAACTCCTTGGCCACACCACCTGCCGCCTCAATCTCACGCGCCACCAACTGGCCTAGGTCTTTCAGGTGCACGTGGCCCGGCACGAACTGGGTGAAGGAATTCACCACGGCGATGATGGGCTTTGCAAAGTCGTCGTCCTTCATGCCAGTGGCACGCCATAGCGAACGGGCACCTGCCATGTTGCGGCCGGCGGTGGAGGTTTTGGAACGGTAGACAGGCATGGGAACACCCCTCAGTGGGTACAAAGTTGAATTTTTTGTGCAACGCGCCAGCGCCGCAACTTGCGGTCCTCCAATTATCGTCCACCGGGCTGGATTGGCTGGCGGGCGTAACGGGTAACCCTAAGTTGTTCCGCGCTTACTGAAAACACGCCCGCAAGATCCACATCAAAGCGTGTTTGTGGGCAAAGATATCGCTATATAGTGCCAAAAAACAATATGAAACAACCAGCTATCTGCAGCAAAGGAGGCGCAGACCATGAATACCTGTGCACGTTATTCCGCACTTTTCGTCAGGATAGGCCACAAGACCATGCGCAATATCTCACTGCCGCTCTATGCGTTCGCGGCACTTGTCTCCATCGCATCCGGAGTTCATGCTGCGCCAATCAACAAGTGCGTCATCAATGGCAGCGTCACGTATCAGCAAGAGCCATGCCCTTCGACACAAGCGCGAAAAGATCCCACGCTCGAGGAACTGAACGCCGCTGAAAGGAAGCGACGTGCCGAAGCGGCCTCGTCTAGGGCGCCACTCCCCAGAGAGGCCTCTACTGTGCCAACTGCAGTATCCGGCAGCTTCCGCTGCGACGGGCGGAAATACTGCTCCCAAATGACATCATGTGCAGAATCCAAGTACTTCCTCGCCCACTGTCCCGGCGTGAAGATGGATGGCGACAACGATGGAATTCCCTGTGAAGAGCAGTGGTGCAGGCCCTAGAACACACCAAGCGCGGATTGTCCGCAGCATCCGCTTACCTCAAACCCGTTGTTTGCCCGATAGCGGTCTAAAGTCGCTTCTCATCCCGCGTCCCAAGTAGAAAAACGACTTTAAACCCCCATGGAGAATGCACAACTAGCTACTATTTTTATAGCGACTTAGCGTAGCACTCGTCCTGCTGCTGTCACCGCCGCACACAAACACACAACTGCAGCGCCAGCCCGTGGCGGGCCAATCGGGTTGTTTCAGGTGGTTGACAATCCCGTCGACCACATGCGCCGAGCACAGCAGTTTGGCCGGCATTAAGCTGGCCTGGCCGCTTTTCCTTTTCATTCGACGCGCCAGTTACACCGGCGAGTGGGTGCGTAACCAGTCTTTTAGCGCCGCATCAATACGCGTCTGCCAACCGTCTCCGGCCGCCCGAAATGCTTGCACCACATCAGGGGACAACCGGATGGTGGTGGACACCTTGGGTGGTGTCTTTTGAGGTCCACGCCTACGAAGCTTGGTTTGCAAAGTTGCAGGCAAGCTGCTGAAGGGCGTGGCGGTTTTGATGTCCTGGGTTGTCCACTCAGGATTCTCACTGTCGATGGGTTCAGGTTTTGGTTTCTTGGTCATACATCAATACCTCACGCTTGTTGGCCTTGCGAAAACTGATAACGCGAATACCTTTAGCGGTTTCAGTGAACACCAGTGCATGCAAGCGGCCATCTCCACCGCCCGCTCAAACGAAAGTCCCCGGTCACGGATGTTGGTCTCGTTTTTATGAGCGTCAAAATCGAGTCGCATTTAGCAAAATGTAGTAACACTTTTGCAGTGCGTCAATCTTTAGTGTTACTACAAAAACGCAACGCCACTGGTGCATCAACGTCTGGCTTGTCCCACCGCAGTCCCCGCCGCACACAGACCACACAACTGCAGCGCCAAGCGATGCAGAGCCTGCCACGGGCTGGCGGGCCAATCCGGCTGCTTCAGACCTTTGACAATGCCGTCCACCACATGGGCGGACTGCAGCAGTTCGGCCAGTTTGGCCTCTGAAAGTTTGGGCAGCACGCGCTCGAACAGGCGCTCCTTCACACCCCAGATGCGGTTCTCGCGCAGGGCCATGGGTAGCGGGCGGCCCTGACCCATGGCGTCTTTCACGCGTTTGAGGGCACGAATGTCTTCGGCCAGCGTGTAGTGCACCAGCACCTCGGCTTCGCCTTCGGCTTGCAGGCCGTCGAGCATGCGCTGTACGCGCACCGCCTGCCCGGCCAGTACCGCTTCGCTGAGCTTGAACACGTCGTAGCGCGCCACGTTCAGCACTGCGCTTTCTACCTGCTCGAAACTCAGCTCTCCGGCATTTGCGCTGGCAGGGAACAAGAGCCCCAGTTTCTGGATTTCTTGGTGCGCGGCCAGCAGATTGCCTTCCACCCGGTCGGCAAAAAACTGCAGCGTGCGCTGCCCCTCTTCACCTGCGGCCACGCGCTGGCCCTGGGCGGCCAGGCGCTGGGCAATCCACTGCGGCAGGGCATTGCGTTCTACCGGGTCCACCTGCAGCGTGACGCCGCAGCTGTCCAGTGCGCCAAACCAGGCGCTGGATTTGGTCATCTTGTCCAACCGAGGCAGCAGCACGATGGTGAGCGTGGAGTCATTGCCCTGCGCGCCTTCGGCCAGCTGCTGCAAGGCCACGCTGCCGTCCTTGCCGGGCTTGCCGCTGGGGATGCGGATTTCCACGATCTGTTTGTCGGCGAACAGGCTCAGCGAACCGCCTGCGGCCAGCACCTCACTCCAGTCAAAGTGCGCACCCGCGACGGTGTGCGAGGTGCGTTCGGTGTAGCCCTGCGCACGGGCCGTGGCACGGATCGCGTCCAGCGCTTCCTGCTGCAACAGTGGCTCATCGCCATGCAGTGTGTACAGGCTTTTGAGCCCGCGCTGCAGGTGGTTGCCGAGCTGGTTGGCCGCAAGCTGCATGGAATGTTCAGTCGATCGACTTCACCGCCGCAATGCGACGCAGGAGTTGCTGCACGATGTCGGACTGCATATCACGGTACAACAAGACTTCTTCGGCCTCTTTGGCCAGCACGGCAGATTCGTTGAAGCTGATGTCGCGCTGCTGCACGATCTCGGTGGGGGCAATCAACTCGACACCTTTGGGCGTGCGCATGCGGAACTTCACCTTGATGCGCAATTGAAATTCGCGCACCTGGCCGGAGGCATTGACACCCACCACGGTCTTCTCGCGCAGCTCCTGCAGAATGTCCACAATCACTTGCGGTGGCTGTTCCCCCGCACGGGGCGCCACGGGGCGAATGGAAGCCCCAAAATAACGCGCGAGTTCCGCAGCCACTCCACCACCAGCTTCCGGCGTCACCGCCACGGTCTGGAACGCAAAGTTCTGGCTGCTGCGCAATTTGAAGCCACAGCCGGTCAGCAGGATCGCTGCGCCCAGGCCAGCCACACCTGCGGCAACGGATCGGCGGCGCATCGTCATGGCGTTCAGATCACCACGTTGACCAGGCGGCCAGGCACCACGATCACCTTCTTGGCGGGCGCGCCTGCGGCGAAGGTCATGAAAGCGTCGCACGCCAGGGCAGCGGCCTCAATGGTCTCTTTGGAAGCCCCTGAGGGCACGGTGACCGAACCGCGCAACTTGCCGTTGACCTGCAACACCAGCTCGATTTCATCCTGCACCAGGGCCGATGCATCGACCTGCGGCCAGGGTGCATCCAGGATGTCGCCCAGGTGGTTGGCATAGCCCAGATCGGACCACAGCGCGTGGGCCAGGTGAGGGGTTGCCGGGTACAGGCAGCGCAGCAGGATGCCAAAGCCTTCGATCAGAGCAACCTGTGCACCCGCGCAGTCAGCCGCCTTGAAGTCTTCCAAAGCGTTGATCATCTTCATGGCGCCAGACACCACGGTGTTGTATTGCATGCGCTGGTAGTCATAGTCCACCTGCTTGAGCACGGTGTGCATCTCCAGCCGCAACGCCTTGGCTTCCTTGCCAAAATTGACGTCTTTCAGGCTACCAACCCCCGCCACGCTTGCGTGAGCAGCTACAGAATCCATAGCAGACAGCTTGACGCCAAAATTCCACACGCGGCGCAGGAAGCGGTAGCTGCCTTCCACGGCGGCATCGTTCCACTCCAGTGTGGCCTCGGGCGGAGCGGTGAACATGGTGTAGAGGCGCGCGGTGTCGGCGCCGTAGCGCTCGATCAGGTCCTGCGGGTCGACGCCATTGTTCTTGGACTTGGACATGGTGCCCACGCCCTCGTAGTCGATGGCCGTACCCACGGGCAAATCACCCACGGCGTTTTTCAACTTGGCGCCAATGACCTTGCCAGCGTCGTCAAGCACATGTTCCACATCATGCGGCCAGAAATACTCCTTGCCACCCTTGTCGCCCTTGCGGGAGTAAATGTGGTTAAGCACCATGCCCTGCGTCAGCAGCTTGGTGAAAGGTTCATCCACCTTCACCAGCCCCAGGTCGCGCATGACTTTGGTCCAGAAGCGCGCATACAGCAGGTGCAGGATGGCGTGCTCGATGCCACCGATGTACTGGTCCATGCCGCTACCACCGGTAGCGGATTTCTGATCCCGCATCCAGTATTCAGTACCACCGGCCACCATGGCGTCCGCGTTGTGCGGATCGCAGTAGCGCATGAAGTACCACGAGCTGTCCACAAAGGTGTCCATGGTGTCAGTTTCGCGGCGCGCAGGCTTGCCGCACACCGGGCACACCACGCCCGCGTGAAAACCTTCGTGCTTGTGCAGCGGGTTGCCAGAGCCATCGGGCACGCAGTCTTGCGGCAGCACTACGGGCAGGTCTTTCTCGGGCACCGGCACGGTGCCATGTTCGTCGCAATGGATGATCGGGATCGGCGTGCCCCAGTAGCGCTGGCGGCTCACGCCCCAGTCGCGCAATCGCCAGGTGGTTTTCTTCTCGCCCAGGCCTTTGGCTGCCAGTGCCTTGGCAACAGCGTCCACCGCCTCCTTATAGTTCAGGCCGCTGAACACGTCGGAATTGACGGTAACGCCGCGCTGCTTGTCACCATACCAGTCCTGCCACTGGCTGTGGTCATAGGTCAACCCATCCACATGCACCACATCGTGGATAGGGAAGCCGTATTTCTTGGCGAAGGCAAAGTCGCGCTCGTCATGCGCCGGAACGCCCATGACCGCGCCATCGCCATAGCCCATCAGCACGTAGTTGCCAACCCACACGTCCACATGGCGGCCCGTGAGCGGGTGTGTCACCTGCAGACCGGTAGGCATGCCCAGCTTTTCCTTGACCGCCAGCTCAGCCTCGGTGGTGCCGCCGGCCTTGCATTCTTCGATGAAGGCGGCCAGCTTCCGGTTGGACTGCGCTGCATGCACTGCCAGCGGATGCTCGGGCGCAATGGCGCAGAACGTCACCCCCATGATGGTGTCGGCCCGGGTGGTGAACACGTACATGCGCCCATCACCAATCAACCGGCCACTGCTGTCCTTGACGTCGTGGGTGAACGCAAAGCGCACGCCCTCGCTCTTGCCAATCCAGTTCTCCTGCATCAGCTTGACGCGTTCAGGCCAGCCGGCAAGACCTGTCTGCACCTGCTCCAGCAACTCCTGCGCGTAGTCGGTGATCTTCAGGTAGTAGCCGGGAATCTCACGCTTCTCGACGGTCGCGCCCGTTCGCCAGCCCTTGCCGTCGATCACCTGCTCGTTGGCCAGCACGGTCTGGTCCACCGGGTCCCAGTTGACGATCTGGGTCTTGCGGTAAGCAATGCCCTTTTCCAACATCTTGAGGAACAACCACTGGTTCCACTTGTAGTAGCTGGGATCACAGGTAGCAACCTCGCGGCTCCAGTCGATGGCCAGGCCCATGGCCTGCATCTGGCCCTTCATGTAGGCGATGTTCTCGTAGGTCCACTTGGCCGGGGGCACGCCATTCTTCAGCGCTGCGTTCTCGGCGGGCAGGCCGAACGCGTCCCAACCCATGGGCATCAGCACGTTGTAGCTGTTCATGCGCAGGTAGCGCGTGAGCATGTCGTTGATGGTGTAGTTGCGTACATGGCCCATATGCAGCTTGCCACTGGGGTAGGGCAGCATGGAGCAGGCGTAGAACTTCTTCTTCGACGCATCCTCAATCACGCGGTAGGCGGTGCGGCCGTTCCACAGAGGTTGTGCCCAATGGGCATGGGCCGCTTTTTCAACGTCGAGGTGTTGGTATTTGTCTTGCATGAATGGGTGGGCAGCGCACAGGCTGCCAATAGAAACGCCTGGAGTGGATTTTAGGCGCTGGTCAGCGGGCGGCCGGTGCAGGGGCCTCGGCCACAAACCCGATGCGGTTCAGACCGGCCTTTTGAGCCACCCCCATCACTTCGACCACACGGCCGTAGGGCACGGAGGTATCGGCCCGCAACTGCACTTCAGTATCAGGGTTTTGCTGGGCAGCCTTTTGCAGGCGCTGGGCCAGTTCTTCCAGCGTGTGGGGTCTGTCGTCCACAAACACTTGGCCGGACTTGTTGATGGCCAGCGCCACGAATTTCGGCACATCCGCTGACTTGCCACCCTCTGCCTTGGGCAATTCCACCTTGACAGCGCTGACCATCATGGGCGCAGTGATGATGAAGATCACAAGCAGCACCAGCATCACGTCAATCAATGGCGTCATGTTGATCTCGCTCATGGGCTGTGCGCCCGGTGTACGTTCGAGTCGGCCGAATGACATACTATGCAGCCCAGCAGTGAGTTGCTTTACTCATGGCTTTGACGTCAGCAACAACTCGCGCAGATCCCGTGCGAAACCTTCCAGGTCCGCCTCAATGCGCCCGATCAGGCGCCCCAGAATGTTGTAGCCCAGCACGGCAGGAATTGCCACTGCCAGCCCTGCGGCGGTCATGATGAGTGCCTCGCCCACCGGGCCGGCGATTTTGTCAATGCCGACCTGCCCGGCCCCCGCGATGCCAATGAGTGCATGGTAGATGCCCCAAACGGTCCCGAGCAGTCCAACAAACGGGGCCGTTGAGCCTACAGTGGCAAGCAGCACCTGCCCGGCCTGCAATTTGTGCAACACACTGTGTAGCGCATCGCGCAGTACACGCGTCAACTGCTGGGAATGATCACCGGCGGCGGCAAGAGTGCCAGTGGCCTGGGCTTGTGTCGCTGCCACCAGCGGGCTGACCAGGCCATCGCGGTCAAACGCAGCCAGCCGGGACTGTGCCTCGGTCACAGAGGCGGCCTGCCAAAAAACGGCCGTGCTGCGTGCCACGTCCTGGCGCGCGCGCGCCAGCATCCAGCCCTTCCAGACGATCACCACCCAGCTGCCGACCGACATGGCCAGCAACAGCAGTGCGACGCCGATACTGACGGCATCGCCTTTGAACAGCAGGTCGGGCACGCTCATTTCAGATTCAGTACATCAAACATGTCATATAAACCGGTTTTCTTTCCCGCAAGGAAGCGCACTGCACGCAAACTGCCCTGCGCGTAGGTCGCGCGACTCGATGACTTGTGGGAAATTTCAATACGCTCACCGATACCCGCAAACAACACGGTGTGGTCTCCCACAATGTCGCCGCCGCGGATGGTCGCGAATCCAATGCTGGAAGGATCCCGCTCGCCAGTCACGCCTTCCCGGGCGTACACCGCGCAATCCTTCAGGTCGCGGCCCAAGGCCCCGGCAATGACCTCTCCCATCTTGAGTGCGGTGCCGGAGGGCGCATCGACCTTGTGGCGGTGGTGCGCCTCAATGATCTCTATGTCGTAACCGGTAGATAGCGCCCTGGCGGCCATTTCCAACAGCTTCAAGGTCACATTTACGCCCACGCTCATGTTGGGCGCCATGACGATGGGGATGTACCTGGCCACATCGGCAATCTCGGCCTTCTGGGCATCGGTAAAACCTGTGGTACCAATCACTGCTGCGACACCCAACTCACGGCAAACCTTGAGATGCTCCAGCGTACCCTCGGGTCGTGTGAAGTCAATCAATACCTGGCTGTCCTTGAGGCCCTGGTGCAAGTCGGAGCAGATCAGTACGCCTGTAGTCTGGCCCGCAAACGCCCCAGCATCCTGTCCTACGGCTGGACTGGCAGGGATGTCCAGTGCGCCGGACAACATGCAATCGTCCGCGGTACGCACCGCATCGATCAACATCTGACCCATGCGGCCTGAAGCGCCAGCAATGGCTATTTTGTGGATCATGGTCGCTATTCGGTTCGGTGGGTGCAGCCCTAGTTGCCCGCGGGCTCCAGGGGAGGGTAGTTGACGGGACCGGTGGTAACCGGTGGCAGTGGCGGTGCTGCCCCGGTGGAGGCGGGCGAATACTTGCGAAGGCTTTCTGCAGATGCTTCGAGGGGTGGTAGCGCCCCAATTGATACCGGCGACTTCAGGGTTGACACAAACTCGGCTTCACTCGGCAGTTCATCGGCTTCCATACGGTTAAGCAGGTCATCCTTGAAGAACAGGGTGACCTTGCGCGACTGTGGTTCCGCACCCTGACGCTTCAGGGTAAAGACATAGTCCCAGCGGTCAGCATGGAACACACTGGATAACAGTGGCGTGCCCAACACATCGCGCACGGCGGCGCGGGGCATGCCAAGCTTGAGCACCGCCAGTTGCTCCCGCGTCACAACATTGCCCTGAACCACATCAATTTTGTAGGGCGAAACCGTTGTGGCGACCTTGCGGGAGTCCGGCAAGCTGCCGCAACCTGCGACAGCCAGCAATACAAGTGCAGTCAGCAAGGATGCGGTAGGACGATGCAGGGCAACAGGCATGAGAACAGTCAGGGAGCGATATGATGCGACGATTGTAGCGGTTGAGGCTATGCTGACCGCCCTTGTCGCTGCGCAGGAAGAGGCCCATGACCAATATCGAAGAACTCAAAAGCACTGGCCTGAAAGCCACCGTTCCGCGTCTGAAGATACTGGAAGTATTTCAACGCGGCATACTGCGCCACATGACCGCCGAAGACGTCTTTCGGGTGCTCCTGCAGGAGCGCTCAGATGTGGGTTTGGCTACGGTTTACAGGGTGCTCACGCAGTTTGAGCAGGCCGGGTTGCTGACACGCAGCCAGTTTGAGAGCGGCAAGGCCGTCTATGAACTCAATGAAGGGCAGCACCATGACCATCTGGTGTGCCTGGATTGCGGCAAGGTGGAGGAGTTTTACGATGTGGAAATCGAAAAACGCCAGAACGCCGTCGCCAGGGCCAAAGGCTTTTCCATTGCCGACCACGCACTGAGTCTTTACGCCACATGCACCAAGGACAATTGCCCTAACCGGAATCGTCCCGGCGAAGCCTAATTTCCCTGCGCCATGGCCTTGCGATGGCGTTCGACGAATTCCTTGTAGGTATCGATACCACGCAACTGAAGGATGGTGTTACGCACTGCCGCTTCCACCAGCACCGCGATGTTGCGTCCGGCGACCACCTGAATCACCACCTTGCGCACCGGCACACCCAGCACATCCTGAGTCAAAGGTTCATAGGGAATACGTTCGTACTCGCGCTCCATGGTTTCTCGCCGAACCAGGTGCACGATCAACTTCAAGCGCATCTTTCGCCGAACCGCAGTTTCCCCAAAGATGCCGCGGATATCCAGCAGTCCAATGCCACGGACTTCCAGCAGGTTTTGCAGCAGTTCCGGGCAACGCCCCTCAATGGTCGTCTGGTTGATGCGAAACAGATCAACGGCATCGTCAGCCACCAAACCATTGCCACGGGAGATCAATTCCAGCCCCAACTCGCTCTTGCCCAGACCGGACTCGCCCGTAATCAGCACGCCCAGTCCCAGGATGTCCATGAACACGCCATGCATGGTGGTGCGATCGGCAAAGTGCTTGGACAGATAGGCCCGCAACACATCGATAACAAACGCGGACGACTCTTCGGTCGCAAACATGGGAATTTGCGCACGCTCACACATGGAGAGCAGGGCCTCAGGGGCCGTCTGGCCATCGGCAAGCACCAATACTGGCGGCTCCAGCGTCACGATGCGCGCGATTCTGCGGGCACAGTCTTCCGGGGTGGCGTTGGTGATGTAGGCGACTTCACGCTCACCCAGAATCTGGACACGGTAGGGGTGGATGTAGTTCAGGTAACCGACCAGATCCGCACCCGAACGCGCGGCGCGCACCGCGACCTCGTCGAAACGGCGCTCAGATGCGCCCAGACCGGCAACCCATTCCCAATGCAGGAGACCACGAAATTCTTCAAACAGGACGTCAGCACTGACAACGGTCGGTTTCATTGCTACTCAGCCACGCTGCACCGGTCTTAACCGACCTGGGCAGACTGCCAGCCTGCGACCAGGCCATGAAGCTGCAGGGCGTCTCTGCACTCTGTGAGCTTCGTGCGCAAAGAAGCGTCGCTGAGCAGTTCTGCGATTTCCGACAAAATTTCGAGGTGCTTCTGTGTTGCTGCCTCTGGCACCAGCAGGAAGATCAACAGGCTCACCGGCTGGTCGTCGGGGGCATCGAAACCGACAGGACTCAGCAACTGGAATACCGCCGCCAGCGGTGCCTTCAACCCCTTGATTCGGCCGTGCGGAATGGCCACGCCATGCCCCAAACCCGTCGAGCCCAGCCGCTCCCGGGAGAAAAGGCTATCCGTTACCAAGGCTCGGCTGAGGCCATGCAGATTCTCGAACAGCAACCCGGCCTCTTCAAATGCGCGCTTCTTGCTGGTGACATCAACCTGCGCAAGCACTTGCGAGGGAGGCAGGATATTGGATAGTCGGTTCATGATTTGAGGCGATTATGCACACAAAAAAACCGCCCAGTGACGGGCGGTTTTGGCTTTTTGTCAAGGACGGCGACTACATCAGGCGCTTGGGTGCCTCATGGTGATGATTCTGCACACGGTCCTTGTGGCGCACGACCTGGCGGTCCAGTTTGTCGACAAGTTCATCCACCGCGGCATAGAGATCTTCATGGGAACTTTCTGCAAACATGTCACTGCCTTTCACGTGAATATTGCACTCGGCACGCTGCCGTCGCTCCTTTTCTTTTTGCTTCTCAACGGTTAGCAAAACCTTGACGTCTACGACCTGATCGAAGTGGCGCATGATGCGATCAAGCTTGGTCGTAACGTAACTGCGCAGGGCCGGGGTAACTTCAAGGTGATGACCGCTGATCGTCAAATTCATAAATAGCCTCCAGTTGCTCTCAGGTTGAAAAAGTCTGCCACTTACAGCGGCGGACCGACACACTATTCACCATATCTGGCCAAGTTGTCGTCTTCACTATGCGCCCGATTATTTTTGTTTGCAATGCCTTTTGCTGATGCACTGCAGCAAATAAAGGGCTCACCCGTCCTGAGCAGGCACTTACTGCCAACGAAGTACCGGCGCGGTGCGATAATTGGCGCCTGAAAACTTTTGGAGAAGGCTCCTTGGAAAACTACCCCAGTCGGTAGCTTTCAACTCCCACCACTGCATCGGGGTTGAAAGCAACACCACACCGCCCTTGCAGAAGCCAACTTAATTGGGAGTGAGCCATGCTCAACATCTTTACGCTTGCCAATGGCCGACTCTTCCAGGAAGAGATCGAGTCCCTGGAAGAGCTATCCCGCTTTCAACCTATCTGGGTGGACCTGGAGTCCCCCACTGTGGAAGAAAAGCGCTGGGTCAAGCAGTATTACGGTCTGTCCATCCCGGAGGATGCGATGGACGAGGACATCGAGGAGTCCGCACGGTTTTATGCCGAAGACAATGGCGAACTGCATATCCGCAGCGACTTTTTGATCGCCGACGAGGAAGAACCCAGAACGGTACGCGCAGCCTTTATTCTGAATTTGGTGAACGACGAGTTGAAGAGCAAAGGGGTGCTGTTCTCCATTCACGATGAGGATGTGCCAGTATTTCGGCTGCTACGCATGCGCGCACGCAGGGCACCAGGGCTGATTGAAGACGCCAAGGAAGTTCTGCTCAAACTTTTTGATGCTGACGCAGAGTACTCTGCCGATACACTGGAAGGCATCTACGATGAGCTTGAAAATGTCAGCAAGAAAGTTCTTTCTGGCAACGTCACCGATGCCATCGCTGGGGAAGCGCTCGGTGCCATAGCGCGCCACGAAGACTTGAGTGGTCGTATCCGTCGCAATGTCATGGACACCCGCCGCGCGGTGAGCTTCATGATGCGCAGCAAGATGCTCAATGCCGAACAATTCGACGAAGCACGCCAGATTCTGCGCGACATTGACTCACTTGACAGTCATACTGCCTTTCTGTTTGACAAGATCAACTTCCTGATGGACGCGACGGTCGGTTTCATCAACATCAACCAGAACAAGATCATCAAGATCTTTTCTGTTGCAAGCGTTGCATTATTGCCACCGACACTGGTGGCCAGTGTCTACGGGATGAACCTCAAGTTTCCAGAACTGGAATTCCTCGGGGGATGGAGCTATCCCTACACTGTGGCGGTCATGGCGGCCAGCGCAATGGTGCCCATGTGGTATTTCCGACGGCGCGGCTGGCTCAGTTGATTTTAAAGAAATCACCTTCTAGCCTTTACGGAAACTTAATGGATAGCTATTATTTTTATAGCGATTTGACCAGTCCATCCACGATTTTCACGGCATAGAGGCTGGCAACTTCGCGCACAAAGCGCGGAAAATCAACGTGCGCCGTGTCGTCAGCCCGGTCTGAAATGGTGCGAACGGCCGCAAAGGCAACGCCGTGGTCGGCGCACACCTGGGCCACGGCAGCGCCTTCCATCTCCACCGCAAGCGGCATATGTCCGGCTGAACGCAAAGCGGCCACCAATGCCGCCGCCTCCTGCACCCCACTGACAAATCGGTCACCACTGGCAATCAGACCGGTATGCAGCCGCGCCCCACCCCGAGGCCCGCCGTCAACCAGCGCAAGCTGTGCGGCGTCCATCAACCTTGCGGTCAAATCGGCATCACCGGCAAATACCGACTGACCCGTCAGAGGTATCTGGTAGCGGGGAAAAAGGGGCGAGGCATCCATGTCATGTTGGACAAAACCCGTACCGACGACCACATCGCCCACTTCCACACCGTCGCCGACACCGCCCGCCACGCCGGTAAAGACCATACGTTGGGCGCCAAAGCGTTCAATCAAAGCCGCAGTGGTGGTGGCAGCAGCCACCTTGCCAATACGGGAGAGCGCCAGCACGACGGGAACGCCATGCATCCGCCCCACCCAGAAGTCACGACCGGCATAACGAACACATTGCGCGTCCAGCAGCGCGCCAACCAGACCCTGCTGCTCCTCTGCCAGAGCACTGAGAACGGCCAGCGGCGCCGGGCGGGTCACTTGACGCGCAGTTCGCGGCGCAGAATCTTGCCCACCGGTGTCTTGGGCAGATCGGCGCGGAACTCAATGACCTTGGGCTGCTTGTACCCCGTCAAGTTGTCCTTGCAGAAGGCGCGAACATCTGCTTCGCTCAAATTGGGATCCTTCTTCACGATAACCAGCTTGACGGCTTCACCCGACTTGGCATCCGGCACGCCCACGCAGGCGCATTCCAGTACGCCAGGAATTTGCGCAACGACGTCTTCCAACTCGGTGGGAAACACGTTGAAACCACTCACCAGAATCATGTCCTTTTTGCGGTCCACGATGCGGAAAAAGCCCTTGTCATCCACCATGCCGACGTCACCGGTCTTGAAGTAGCCGTCGGTGGTCATGACTTTGGCGGTTTCGTCAGGACGCTGCCAATAGCCCGCCATGACCTGCGGGCCCTTAATGGCAATTTCGCCCGACTGCCCAGGCGGCACTTCCTTGCCATCATCGTCCAGTAACTTCATATAGGTGCTGGGCAGTGGTACACCAATCGTTCCGGTGTAGGCGGTGGCAGTCACCACATTGCAGCTTGCCGAGGGCGAGGTTTCGCTCAAGCCATACCCCTCGCAAATGGGGCAACCCGTCTTTTCAAACCAGAGTTTGGCGACACTGCTCTGCACGGCAGACCCACCTCCGACGGAAACCTTCAGATGGCTCCAGTCCACCTTGCTAAAATCGGGATGGTTTGCCAGTCCGTTGAACAAGGTGTTCACTGCAGGGAAGCTGTGGATCTTGTGCTTGGCAAGCTCCTTGAGCACGCCAGGAATATCCCTCGGATTGGCTATCAGAATCATCTTGCCGCCCGTGCGCATGGACAGCATCATGCCAACGGTAAAGGCGAATATGTGGTATAGCGGAATGGCGCACACACTCGTAGGCTGCTCATTGGCAGGCACCTTCTTCATCACAGGCTCGTTCCAGGCCTCGGACTGCAGCACATTGGCAATCACATTGCGATGCAAAAGCACAGCGCCTTTGGACACGCCTGTGGTGCCGCCGGTGTACTGCAGGACCGCAACATCGTCGGCCCTGGTCGTTTGCTTCTTGAACGGTGCCTTGGTGCCCATGGCAATGGCCGCATTGAAACGCACCGCATTTGGCAGGTTGTAGGCAGGCACCATCTTCTTAACGTTGCGCACCACGTAATTGACCAGAGAACCCTTTAGCAAACCCAATTGATCGCCCATGGCGCACAACACAACGTGTTTGACGGGCGTTGCTGCAATGCATTTTTCCAGTGTGGTGGCAAAGGTTTCAATCACCACAATGGCCTTGGCCCCGGAATCCTTGAGCTGGTGCTCCAGTTCACGCGGCGTGTAAAGCGGATTGACGTTAACCACCACCATGCCCGCACGCAGGATGCCCGCCACCGCTACAGGGTACTGGGGCATGTTGAGCATCATGATGGCGACGCGGTCACCCTTGACCAGACCCAGACTCTGCAGGTAAGCGGCGAAAGCCTGACTCAGGCTGTCGGTCTGGGCATAGGTAATGTCCTTGCCCATGAAGCTGTAAGCCACCTTTTTGGCGTTCTTGCGAAAGCTCTCTTCCACCAGATCCACCAGCGATGTGTATTGGCTGGTATCAATATCCGATGGCACCCCGGGGGGGTAACTCTTCAGCCAAATGCGTTCTGTCATGTCTTGTCTCCGTGGCGCAATGCCGATCACACATTGTTAAAGGGATAGCTACCGCTGCACTCAGGTCTTGAGTGCACCCAATACTTCATCGAGCATTTTCTTGGCATCACCAAACAGCATGCGATTGTTTTCTTTGTAAAACAGCGGGTTGTCCACCCCCGCATACCCCGAGGCCATGCTGCGCTTCATGACGATGGTAGTCTTGGCGTGCCAGACTTCCAGCACAGGCATGCCCGCAATCGGGCTACCGGGATCATCCTGGGCCGACGGGTTGACGATGTCGTTGGCGCCAATGACCATCACCACGTCGGTTTTTTCAAAATCTTCGTTGATTTCTTCCATCTCAAAGACGATGTCGTAAGGGACTTTGGCCTCGGCCAGCAGCACATTCATGTGGCCCGGCATACGCCCCGCCACGGGGTGAATGCCAAAGCGCACATTGACGCCGCGTTCACGCAATGTGCGGGTGATCTCGAACACCGTGTGCTGGGCCTGCGCCACCGCCATGCCGTAGCCGGGCACGATGATGACGTTTTTGGCTTCGCGCAGCAACTCGGCTGTCTCAGAGGCATTCACCGGAACCACCTCGCCTGCAGGCTGGGCTGCACCGCCCGCAACCTTGGGGGCCGCACTGGTGGTACCAAAGCCCCCGGCAATCACACTGATGAAACTGCGGTTCATCGCGTTGCACATGATGTACGACAGAATCGCGCCGCTAGAACCCACCAGCGCACCCACCACGATCAACAAGTCGTTGTTCAGCATGAAGCCTGTAGCGGCCGCAGCCCAGCCGGAGTAGCTGTTGAGCATGGACACCACCACCGGCATATCGGCACCACCAATGGCCATAACCATGTGGATACCGAATAGCAACGCCACGACCGTCATGACGACCATGGGCACCATCGCTTCGTCCACGGTGTGTGCGTTCATGAAGGCATGGCCAAACCAGATCACGACCAATAGGCCGGCCAGGTTCATCCAGTGCCTGCCGGGCAACAGCATCGGGCTGCCGCCTATGCGGCCTGAGAGCTTGCCAAATGCGATGACAGATCCGGAAAACGTCACTGCACCAATAAACACGCCCACATAAATTTCCATCTCGTGGATAGACTTGGCCGCACCACTCAGACCTTTGGACGCTTCCGGATCGATAAAGGTGGCCACACCTACCAGGACTGCCGCCATACCCACCATGCTGTGCATCAATGCAACCAGCTCGGGCATTTGTGTCATCTGCACGGTACGCGCTGCATACACGCCAATCAGGCCGCCGACCGCCATCGCACCTGCAACCCACGGAATGCCTGCAGCGCTGACTTTCGGACCCAGCACCGTGGCCAGCACCGCCAGCGTCATGCCCACCATGCCATAGAGATTGCCCCGCAGCGCCGTCTTTTGATCAGACAAGCCCCCAAGGCTCAACACAAAAAGAATGGTCGCCCCGATATATGAGACGGTAACTAATTCAGACATTGCTCGTCTCCCTTATTTGCGGAACATGGCCAGCATGCGCTGGGTTACGGCAAAGCCGCCGAACATGTTGATGGCGGTCAGTACCACGGCAGCAGCAGCCACCCAGGTGATCAGGCTGTTGGGACGGCTGAGGGCGTCTGCCACAGGCGAGATTTGCACCAACGCGCCAATGGCGATGATGCTGCTGATCGCATTTGTCACACTCATCAGCGGAGTGTGCAAGGCAGGCTTGACATTCCACACCACCATGTAGCCCACAAAACAGGCCAGCACAAACACCGTGAAGTGCGACATGAATTCTTTGGGCGCGTTGGTGCCAATCAGCCAGAACAGCACAGCCGCCACACCAAACATCACCGCCAGCTTGTTGCCCGACATGGGTTCGCTCGGTGCGCCGTGGCCCTTTTTGGCTGCAGCTGCAGCAACCGGCTTGGCAGTGGCAGCAGTGGGAACCGGCGGCAACTTGGGTGCAGGCGCTGGCCAGGTAATGGCGCCTTCCTTCACCACGGTCAAACCGCGGATGGCATCGTCTTCCATGTTTACGTTGATGGTGCCATCCTTGGTTTTGCAAAGCTCTTCAGCCAGGCGAAACAGGTTGGTGGCATACAGCGTCGAAGATTGCGTTGCCAGGCGCGAGGCCAGATCGGTGTAACCAACAATGGTCACACCGTGTTTGACGACTGCTTGACCGGGCTCGGTCAGTTCGCAATTGCCGCCCTGCTCGGCCGCCATGTCGACGATGACGCTGCCGGGCTTCATGCTCTTCACCATTTCGGCAGTAATCAGCTTGGGCGCGGGCTTGCCGGGAATCAGCGCAGTGGTGATGATGACATCCACCTCCTGGGCCTGCTTGGCGTACATCTCGCGTTGGGCTTGCTGGAAGCCCTCGCTCATTACCTTGGCGTAGCCGCCGCCGCCGCCGCCTTCCTCCTCGTATTCAACCTTCACAAACTCGCCACCCAAAGATTTGACCTGGTCCGCCACTTCAGCGCGGGTGTCGTTGGCACGCACGATGGCACCCAGGCCAGCGGCGGTACCGATCGCAGCCAGCCCCGCCACACCAGCACCGGCGATGAACACCTTGGCGGGGGGGACCTTGCCCGCAGCCGTAATCTGGCCGTTAAAGAAGCGGCCAAAAGCGTTGGCCGCCTCAATGACAGCGCGGTAACCGGTCACACCAGCCATGGAGGTCAATGCATCCATCTTCTGGGCGCGGCTCAGCATGCGTGGAAGTGCGTCAATGGCCAGCACGGTTACCTTACGGGCGGCCAGTTGTTGCATCACCTCTGGATTTTGCGCCGGCCAGATGAAACTGATCAGCGTGCTACCCGCACGCATCAGTGCTACTTCGTCCACGGAAGGGGCTCGTACTTTGAAAACAATGTCGGACTGTGCCCAGAGCTCCGCTGCAGATTCGACTACTTCTGCGCCAACCGACCGATAGGCGTCATCACCAAAGCTTGCCTGCGCGCCTGCACCACACTCCACACTGACCCGAAAGCCCAGCTTGATGAGCTTTTCGACCATGGCGGGAACGGTTGCAACCCGTTTTTCACCAGCGAAAATCTCCTTGGGAACCCCAATACGTTGTCCAGGTCCGGCGGCAATATCGGTCTGCATTGATCGACTCCTCGTTTATATTCTTGAATTTTTGCACCCCATCCAGAGCAGTAAGCTTCAAGACAGGTCTGCGGCAACTTTAACTGAAATTCGATGCTTTTCGATAACCAATCGGCAACTCAGCACCACCGTAGACGCATACGGGGCGCGGGATTCTATCCTCATAATTGGCCATGAATATCCGATGGAAACCCAGCGCAACAGTAGCCGCTGTCATTGAACGGGACGGCCACTTTTTGCTCGTTGAAGAGCATACCCCAGATGGTTTACGCCTCAACAATCCTGCGGGACATCTCGATCCAGGAGAGTCTCCGGCCAGTGGATGCGCACGGGAGACGCTGGAAGAGACCGCCTACCAATTCCAGCCGTCAGCGCTGGTGGGTATTTACCTTTCGCGCTTCCAGCGACCGACCGGAACTGGTGGCACAGCCGAAGACATTACCTACCTAAGGTTTGCTTTTTGCGGCACCCTGGGAGCCTTTGATGCCAGTCGGGCGCTGGATACGGGAATTGTTCGTACAGTGTGGCTTACGCCCGAGGAGGTGCGCGCATCGGTAGCGCAGCACCGTAGCCCATTGGTAGTGCGCTGCATGGAGGACTATTTGCTTGGGCGGCGCTTCCCGTTGGAATTGATCACTACCGACGCCTCGGTTGTTGAGATGAAAAACCCGCTGGGATAATCCCCCACTATGCAAAAGAATCGCGTTGTCGTCGGATTGAGCGGTGGGGTGGACTCTGCTGTCACTGCGTACCTGCTGAAACGACAGGGACATGAGGTCGTCGGCGTCTTCATGAAAAACTGGGAGGATGACGACGACAGCGAATACTGCTCTTCCAACATCGACTTTGTGGATGCGGCGGCTGTAGCAGATGTTTTGGGCATCGAGATAGAACACGTCAACTTTGCGACAAATTACAGGGACCGGGTTTTTTCTGAATTTCTGCGCGAGTACCAAGCGGGCCGTACACCCAACCCGGACATTCTGTGCAACGCGGAAATCAAATTCAAGGCATTTCTGGACCACTCCATACGCCTAGGAGCGGAGAAAATCGCCACCGGCCACTATGCACGCGTGCGCCAAAACGAAACAACGGGACTGTATGAACTACTCAAAGGTCTGGATCCCTCCAAGGACCAGAGCTACTTCCTGCATCGCCTGAACCAGGCACAGTTGTCAAAAACACTTTTCCCGGTGGGCGAGTTGTACAAAACCGAAGTGCGGCGCATTGCTACCGAGATTGGCCTGCCCAACGCCAAGAAGAAAGACTCCACCGGCATCTGCTTTATTGGTGAGCGACCGTTTCGAGAATTCCTGAACCGTTACATCTCCAGAGAACCTGGCCCTATCAAAGATCCCAGGGGGCACACTATAGGGCAACATGTGGGACTGTCGTTCTACACCCTGGGACAACGACAAGGTTTGGGGATTGGTGGGCTCAAAGCCAGAGGCGCCCAAAAAGACGGAGGAGAGCACACGCCTTGGTTTGTGGCGCGCAAGGAAATGCAGAATAACACGCTGTGGGTGGTGCAAGGGCATGGTCATTCTTGGCTGCAAAGCATGTCGCTGGAGGCACGGGATGCGAGCTGGGTTTCTGGTGTAGCACCGCCAGACGCCGTTCTGGCTGCCAAAACCCGCTATCGGCAGGCAGATGCGCCCTGCAGCCTCCATGCCGTCACTGCAGACAGCTTTGCCTTGAGATTCACTGAGAAGCAATGGGCCGTCACACCCGGCCAGTCGGCCGTCGTTTACGACGGCGAGGTGTGCCTGGGCGGCGGGGTGATCGCCTCAGCCCATACGGGCGAGTAGTGTCTCCATATCCTTGAGCATATCGTCCAGATCAGCTTTCTGGTTGGCATCGGGTTGCATCCGGGTGGATAACTCCTGCTCCATAAAGCACACCGTCATGCGCAGATAAGTGCTGTCAAGCGCCTTGCGCACGGCAGAAAACTGCTGCCCGATCTTGAGGCAGTCTTCTCCCGCTTCGACCATGCGCTGAATCCCCCGAATCTGCCCTTCGGCGCGGCGCAATCGGTTCAGCACATCGGTCCTTGCCTGCCTATCGGACAGCACCGTTACTGTACATTGCGCATCGCTGGGAGGTTTGGGTGAACTCATCGCGGTTGGCTCTGCAACGTGTTCTAGCGACTGCAGGATGGACCGTTATCGGGCACACCCAGTTTGCGCAACAGAATGCCAGGCAGGCAAAAGTTAGTGAAGCCGGACTGGAACAAATTCAGCCCCACAAATGCGGTAAACGCCAATGCCCACTTGCTGAAGAAGATCGGGCTTCCCTCCACACCAAGGGCCAGTGACAGGATCACAAAGAAACCAGCCAGCACACGGATATAGCGCTCAACAGTCATTACAACACCCCTAGTTAAAAAATCAAAATTTACGGGCGGTCTTTTTGGGCCAACCGCACAATGCCAAGTGCCTTTAGTACATATTTTTCGTACACGGGCTCGGAGTTCCCTTTGCGAATTTTGCGCAAGAAATATTTCTCGAAGGCTATTTTGGCCAGATGGACCCACTTGCCCTTTTTGAACCAGTTCACATTGCGGGGAGGAATTTGTGGAAGCGCCACAAAGGCGGCTCCGGTATCTCCCATATCCGCCAGACAGATGGCATTCCAGGTGCCTTTGGCCTCTGCTGGCTTGCCTGCCAATTCATCCGCAATATTGTGGGCAATGGCTCCCACCATGCTTTCAATCATGTAGCCGGTTTTTGGCGTACCCGTGGCCACTGGCGTCACCTCTACAGGAGGAATAGCAACGCACACGCCAGCCGAGAAGATGTTCTTGTAGGCTTTGCTGCGCTGGAATTCGTCAATGATGACAAAGCCTCGGGGATTGCACAGGTTGGGCACCGCCGCCACAGCATCCACGCCTTTGAAGGCAGGCAGCATCATGGACAGCTTAAATCCGACTTCGTGCTCCTTGCGTACATTGCCCAAGTCGTCCAGTTCGGACACAAACAATTTACCCGCTTCCACCTTGGTGGTTTTGGCGTTGGTGATCCACTTCATGTCGCGGTTGCGCATTTCGGACTCCAGCATGGATTTGCTGTCGCCCACGCCGCCCAAACCGAGGTGGCCAATGTATGGCTCACTGGTGACATAAGTAATTGGCACTTTATGACGCAGCTTGCGCTTGCGCAAATCGGTGTCCAGAATGAACGCAAATTCATATGCTGGGCCAAAACAGCTCGCACCCGGCATCGCACCAATGACCACTGGACCAGGATTTTCCAGAAATTTCTGGTAATCGGCAAAGAATTCCTGAGCATGATCCACGCTGCACACCGAGTGCGTAAAACCACCACCGCCAGAAGACACTGGGCCCGCGCCTGGCACTTCGCTGAATGACAGTTTGGGACCGGTGGTAATAACTAGATAGTCGTAATCGACTGCCTGGTCACCGCCCACCGTAATGCGGTTCGCCGTAGCGTCAATGGCCGTCACGGGCTTGGCGATGAAGTTGATGCCTTTGCGCTCCAGATAAGGGGCTATTGGGAGCGTGATCTGCTCGCGTTCACGCCAACCCACTGCGATCCAGGGGTTACTCGGAACAAATTGAAAATAGTCCGTCGAATTGACTACCGTAATGCGATGCGCCTTGCCGAGCAGTTCGCGAATCTCATAGGCAGCGGGCATGCCGCCGATGCCAGCACCGACGATAACGATATGGGCCATGGAATTGTCTCCTTCTAAGTTTGGGTATTTGTCACGCTAACTCAAAAACCATTCGCATCTGTGCGCGATTCCATTCGGCGCCTGAACAGCGCGTAATACAGTACGGGAATCACTACCAGTGTCAGTACAGTCGACACCAGAATTCCAAAAATCAGTGCGACAGCCAGACCATTGAAGATCGGGTCATCCAGAATGAAGAATGCGCCAATCATGGCAGCCAAACCGGTCAAGGCAATGGGCTGCGCCCGTACAGTGGCAGATTGCAGCACCGCTTCCTTGAACACCATGCCATTACGAACTTGCAACTCAATAAAGTCCACCAACAGAATGGAGTTGCGCACGATGATGCCGGCCAGTGCAATCATGCCGATCATGGAGGTTGCCGTGAACTGAGCGCCCAGTAAGGCGTGTCCTGGCATTACACCAATAATGGTCAGTGGAATGGGGGCCATGATGACCAATGGCGTTAAATAGCTCTTGAACTGGGCTACCACCAACAGGTAAATCAGGACCAGCCCTACTGCATAGGCAGCCCCCATATCACGGAAGGTCTCGTAAGTGATTTGCCATTCGCCATCCCATTTGATAGCGTACTGTCGATAAGGGTCGTTCGGCTGATGAATCCAGTACTCACCAGTAGTCTCCCCACGCGCCTTGCTGGCGTCAGCCAAATGGCCACGAATCGCAAAAAGGCCATAAAGTGGCGAATCAAGCTTGCCAGCCATATCACCAATGACATAACTCACGTTCATCATGTCTTTGGTGTACAGGGGCTTGTCAATGATGCCTCGCTCCACCTGCACCAATTCCGACAATGGCACTAGTTCGCCGTTGGCAGCGCGCATAGGCAGTGCAAGAATTGCGTCCAGCCCCACTTGGCTCTCTGGCGGTAACTGAATGCGCACAGGTACCGGATATTTGGCTTGCTGGTCATGCAGATAGGCGGCGTCTGCACCAGCCAACGCGTCGGATACCGTTTGAGCAACAGAAATCACCGGAATGCCCAGAGTCTCCGCGCGTTGACGGCGTACTTTCAAAAATGCGCGTGGAGCATCCTCCCGCAAAGTGGTATCTACTCCCACGATATCTGCTGTGGCGCCAAAGGATTTAGCAACCTCCAGTGCCAGCTTTTGGCGCCCCGCTTCTTCAGGCCCATATACTTCTGCTACCAGCGGTGACATTACAGGTGGACCCGGCGGAACTTCAACCACTTTGATCCGTGCATTGTGCTTACGACCAATGGCCTCCAAATCCGGTCGCAAACGCTGGGCAATGACGTGACTTTTCTCGCTACGTTGGTGCTTGTCGACCAGATTCACCTGCAGGTCGCCCTGCTCAGCCTCGGCACGCATATAGTATTGGCGCACCAGCCCATTGAAGGTAATTGGGGACGCAGTGCCAGCGTAGGATTGCAGATTAAGCACTTCCGGCTGTTTGGCCAGAAAGACACCCAGATCCTGCAAGGTAGCTGCCGTGTCTTCGAGTGCCGTGCCAGCCGGCATGTCGACAACCACCTGAAATTCGCTTTTGTTATCAAATGGCAGCATTTTCAGGACGACCCACTGCACTAACGTCAAACCCACGGACAGAAGCAGGGCCACAACGATCCCTCCTAGCAGCAACCAACGCTTGCGAGCACTCTCGAGCAGCGGCGTAAGTACCATCTTGAAAAGCCTTTGAACTTTCGTTCCAGACTCAGGCACCCCATGATGGCCATCGCTCTCGCCAACAGTGCCGTGTTCGCGCATGAACTTCAATGCGAGCCAAGGAGTCACAGTAAAGGCAATAGTCAAAGACAGTGCCATGCCAAGACTGGAGTTAATCGGAATGGGGCTCATGTAGGGCCCCATCAGTCCAGACACAAATGCCATGGGCAACAAGGCTGCAATCACGGTGAGGGTAGCCAGAATAGTCGGGCCACCGACTTCGTCCACCGCGCGGGGAATAATATCTTTCAGGGCTGCATCCGGAGTGAGTTGCTGGTGCCGGTGGATGTTCTCTACCACAACAATGGCGTCGTCCACCAGGATACCGATGGAAAAAATCAGCGCAAACAACGATACACGGTTGAGCGTGAACCCCCAAGCCCAAGAGGCAAACAGCGTGGCGGTTAGCGTCAGTATCACGGCGGCACCAACGATTACAGCTTCGCGACGCCCCAAGGCGAAGCCGACCAGCAGAATCACTGAGCCCGTCGCAAAAGCGAGTTTTTGGATCAGTTTATTGGCTTTTTCCGCCGCTGTTTCACCGTAGTCTCGCGTAACTGTGACTTCGAGGTTCTCGGGGATCACCGTATTCTTCAAAGCATCCAAACGCGCACGTACTGCCCGTGACACCTCTACAGCGTTTTCGCCAGGCTTTTTGGTGACACTGATGGTCACCGCTGGAGTGCTTTGACCGCCCGCCGGAGTGAATGCGACATAGCGTTGTGCCTGCTGGGTGCCCTCATCAATGCGTGCTACATCGCGCAGGAACACGGGTTTGCCACCACTGACACCTACGACCATATCGCCCACATCTTCCGCTGAACGGAGAAATTCACCCGCGTCCACGGTAAGCATCTGCCCGCTGGGGCTCGATTTGGAAATCTCCAGCACCGTGCCGGCCGGCATGCCGAAATTGGCCGCCCCTAGCATCTTGCGCAAAGCCAGCACATCAACACCACGGGCGCGCAAACGTGCAGGGTCAAGGAACACATGCACGGCACGGCCAGGCCCCCCCAGGGTTTTAACCTCACGCACTCCCGGAGCCGCTTTCAATTCGGCTTCCACCGAATGGGCTACCGTCTCCAAATCCACCGCGGGCAATCCTTCCTTGCTCCAAAGCGTCACTGCAACTACGGGGACGTCGTCAATGCCCTTCGGCTTTACGATGGGCGTCAAAGTTCCAAGTTCACTCGGAACCCAGTCCTGATTGGCATTCAGTACATCGTAGAGTCGCACCAATGCCTCGGTACGGGGCACACCCACCTTGAACTGAATGGTCAATACAGCCATGCCCGGACGTGCTACCGAATAGGTATGCTCGATGCCAGCGATCTGACCGAGCACCTGTTCCGCTGGGCGGGCCACCATATTTTGCACGTCAGCACTACTGGCTCCCGGAAAGGGTATCAGCACATTGGCCATGGTTACGTTGATCTGCGGCTCTTCTTCACGCGGCGTCACCAGCACTGCAAACAAACCCAACAACAATGCAACCAAGGCAAGCAGTGGCGTCAGAGCGTTGGCCTGAAAGGCCGCCGCAATACGCCCCGAAATACCTAACATTCTTTGATCGCTCATGATGATTTGCTCACTTAGCAGGTTGAGCAGCCCGCGCACCCACTGCCCCGCCCCGAACGGGGTCCAGCGCCACTTCGTCCCCCGCTTTCAACCCTGCAAGGACTTCGACAGATTCATCTCCTTGCTGAGCACCCAAGCGCACCGCGCGCAGCGAAAACCCCTGCCCAGTGGACACATATACGGCGGTCAACTCACCCCGGCGTACGACAGCCGCCCGCGGTACAGTCAAACGTAACACCGACCCAGTCTGAGCCTGCAAAAACTGCACCTGCACTTGCTGCCCTGGAACCAGATTGGCAGCTTCTTTCGCAGGCAAATCGAGCCGCCACTCTGTTGTTTGTGATACCGGGTCTGCAGAAGGAATGGCTGTACGGGCAGTGGGACTGATCCACAGCGGCTTGTCGTGAGGTCCATCCACTTTGATGCGGGTCTGCATCGCCGCCTGCACACTCTGCGTCCGAGATGCGGGCACCTGCACGACCGCACGCAACGGTTGTGGCGCATATACGGTCACCAGCGGCTTTCCGGGCACCGCAAGATCGCCGGCCTGCGCGTGGGTTTGAAGGATCCAACCATCAAAAGGCGCCGTCACCCGAGTAAAACCCTGCGCAATTCCTGACTGCCGCGCACCAGCTACCGCCTGCTCACGCATAGCAAGAGCGCTCTGGTACTGCGCATTGGCGCTGTCCAGCGCGGCCATGCTGACAAATCCCTTGGTTTGAAGATCCCTAGTTCGTTCCAGTGAAGCCTGCGCATTGCGCAATTCCGCCTCTGCTTGGTTGACTAGGGCCTTACTGCGCTGAACACCAACGCTGGCTTCACGGTCATCAATGCTTGCCAAGGTTTGACCAGCACGCACCTTATCACCCGCTTTCACCGCCAAGATCACAATTCGCCCCGAGGCCTGCGCTGACACCGTACTCTGCTTAACGGGCTCAATGACCCCATCCAGCATCACCATGACGCCACTCACTTTTGAAAGCACAGCTACGGTGGGTACTGGCGGCGCCTGAGCCAGAGCCACCTGATGCGTCAAGATCACACTGACGAAAGCGCCAAGTGCAACCAGATACGGCCGCGTCCACCGAGAACTGGATAGGATAGTTTGCAACGATTTCATTGTGTTTCCAAATACTGTACCGAGCATTTTCAAATACTACCAGGGGTATACAAAAATGTCAAATCCAGACAACACAGTACGGCAGACTGCTAACATCCTACGAGCCCAATTCGCACATTTTTGCCAAATAGTCCGCCACAACCGTCCAATATGTTTCATGTCATCCGAAGCGCTGATGGCGTCATTCAGGCTATTGCCAGGCAGGCGATCCCTAACAGTGCACCCATGGAAGAGAATGATCCCGAGCTCATCCGGTTCTTCAATGGTGGGCTGACGCCACCAGGTTTTGATGCAGCAGATGCGGAGTTCGTGCGCGTTCTGGAAGACCTGATTGACACACTCATCTCGAAGAACGTTATACGCCATACCGATCTGCCACCAGCTGCGCAGCAGAAGCTGGTCAAACGCAAGGGCATGCGCAATCGCATGCAAGGTGCACTAGACCTGCTCGGCGGGGACGGTCAGGTTATTTGAAACAGGCAATGACCACCATCTCCCCTGAAAACCTGAGCGCACAAAAATCCAGTAGTTGGCGCCTGGGTGAGCACCATGTCCACTTTGATCCCTTATTGAACAGTGTCGTTGCCGCAGCCCGGATTTATGGGATTTCAACCACGCGGGAAGCGTTGTCAGCGGGTCTTCCACTGGAAAACAACCTGCTTACCCCCGCGCTATTGCCTCGCGCCGCAGCCAGAGCAGGGTTGACCGCGAAGCTTGCTCGCCGCTCCATTGACGATCTTCGCCCAGGGCTTCTACCGGTCATCCTGCTGCTGAAGGAAAAGCAGGCTTGCCTGCTTTTGGAATGGCAGCCGAACGGTGACGCCAGGGTCCGGTTTCCTGAGGGGGGGGAGTCTGCGGATAACTTGACGCGGGCAGAGCTGGAATCTCTTTTTTCAGGTGTTGTGTTCTTTGTCAAGCCAGTCTTCCGATTTGATCCACGCACTCCGGAAACCGGAACAATCAAATCCGAGCACTGGTTCTGGAGTGTCGTCTTCCAAAATTGGCGCCTTTACCGCGACAGCCTGATCGCCGCTTTTCTGGTAAACATATTTGCACTTGCAATGCCCATGTTTTCCATGACCGTCTATGACCGTGTGGTTCCCAACCGTGCAGAGGAAACTCTTTGGGTTCTGTCAATTGGAATTTTGCTCATGATGGGCCTGGATATGGCGCTTCGCATCATGCGCGCCTATATCCTCGATACCGCAAGCAAACGCATTGATGTCACCTTGTCGTCCCGGATCATGGAGCGGGTGCTGGGTCTGCGGATGGCAGACCGGCCTGCATCCGTAGGATCCTTTGCAGCCAACCTACGGGCATTTGACTCAGTGCGTGACTTTGTCGCATCAGCCACCATCACCACACTTGTCGATCTTCCATTCGTGTTGGTGTTTTTTCTCGCCATTGCATGGATTTCGCCCTGGCTAATACTGCCCCCGCTATTTTGTATTCTCGCGTTGGTAATTGCCTCTTTGGTTGTCCAGCAAAAGATGCAGGAGTTGGTCGAAGTTACGCAACGCGCCTCGTCGCAGCGCAACGCGACACTGGTGGAAAGCCTGGTGGGCATTGAAACAATCAAATTCATGGTGGCCGAGAGCAGCTTCCAGCGTAAATGGGAACAGTCCACTGTGTTTCTGGCTCAAAACAACACCAAACTGAAACTCTTGTCTTCCAGCATGACAAACCTGGCGCAAATGCTTCAGCAATTGGTATCAGTCACGACTGTCATCGTTGGTGTGTATTTACTGATGAACAACCAGACCAGCATGGGTGGCATCATCGCTGCATCCATGCTCGCTGGGCGCGCCATGGCTCCATTTGGCCAGGTCGCTGGGTTGATCATGCAGTATCACCACGCAAAAAGCGGATTGGGTTCTGTGGAAAAACACATGCAAACACAGCCGGAGAGGCCTGACGAGGCGACTTTTCTGCGTCGTGACGGATTCCAGGGCACCATCGAATTCAAGAACGTCAGCTTCACTTATCCCGGACAAGAACAATCGGTACTCAACAAGGTTTCATTTACCATTCAGGCCGGCGAGAAAGTCGCCTTCATTGGGCGTGTTGGCTCCGGAAAGTCAACGATCCAACGACTGATTCTGGGGTTACATCAGCCTACAAAAGGTTCGATCTTGATCGATGGCATTGACCTTCGGCAAATTGACCCGGCAGAACTGCGGCGAGCTGCAGGATTTGTTTCGCAGGATGTAAGCCTTTTCTATGGCAGTCTCAAGGACAACATTGCCATAGGAGCACCTTTTGCCGACGATCAAGACATTATCGCAGCAGCAGAAATTGCAGGTGTCTCAGAGTTTGCCAATCGCCATCCGCGCGGCTTTGATATGTTGATCGGGGAAAGAGGTGAGTCGCTGTCGGGCGGTCAACGGCAATCCGTTGGAATTGCACGCGCCGTACTCAATGACTCGCCCATATTGCTGCTCGACGAACCCAGCAGTGCCATGGATCACCAAAGCGAAGATGCACTGAAAGCCAGGTTGCGCCGTTTTTCGGCCGGAAAGTCGGTGATTTTGGTAACCCACAGAACCTCGCTACTGGAACTGGTGGATCGCTTGATAGTTATAGACAACGGGCAAATCATGGCCGATGGCCCCAAAGCGCAAGTCGTTGAAGCGCTGCAAAGTGGACGCGTAGGCAGGGCCAATTGATGGAAAAGCCTGCCTCCATTCAAAAACACATCATCTCTGCATGGAGGCTTTTTTACGCTTGGTGTTCCACGCGGATCGATGACGCCTTCAAAAAGCTGGTCCAACACCAGCAGAAAGAAGATCAAGACTTTGATGCCAACGCTGACTGGGCTATCGCTGAACAAACACCACATGGTGCCCGCAGGTTCGTATGGTTTAGTTGCGGAGCAATCCTCATACTTTTGGTATGGGCAAATTTTGCCGTGCTCGACGAAGTGACACGTGGGGAAGGCAAGGTTATCCCCTCACGGCAAGTTCAGGTTCTACAAAGCATGGACGGCGGCATTGTTTCTGAAATTTTGGTTAAAGAAGGCCAAACCGTTCACACTGGCGATTTGCTGTTGAAAGTGGATCCTACGCGCATGGTTTCGTCCCTGCGTGAAAATCGTTCGCAGTACTTATCACTCTTGGCTAAAGGTGCTCGCTTGCGTGCATTGGCGGAGGGTGCTCGGTTTATTCCCCCTCAAGATGTCACACGTGAAGCCCCTGAGATTGCCGAACAGGAGCGTGCTCTATATGAGTCTCGACGTGCCGAACTCGATGCCACTATCGGAGTAGCGCGCCAACAGCTTTCCCAACGAACTCAGGAGTTAGTCTCCGTGCGCGCAAAGAGGGAACAGGCGACACAAAGCTACAACCTGACGGCACGCGAACTGGAGATGACGCGTCCTTTGGCCAAGAGTGGCGCCATTTCTGACGTAGAACTTTTGCGACTGGAACGGGATGTTGCAAGGTACAGGGGTGAACGCGATAGCGCCAATTCAGACATTCCGCGATTGGAATCAGCAATCTCCGAAGCGACACGCAAAATGCAGGAGGTTGAATTGACCTTCCGTAATGTGGCACGCTCTGAACTAAGCGAAACCAATGCAAAACTTAGTGCGCTATCGGAAGGAAGTGCAGCCCTCGAAGATCGTGTCAAGCAAACCGAAATTCGCTCTCCGGTCAACGGTACAGTGAAACAACTCAAGATCAACACGGTGGGTGGCGTCGTTCAGCCAGGGAAAGATGTCATCGAGGTGGTTCCCTCCGATGACGCACTTGTATTGGAGGCACGCGTTTTGCCGCGTGATATAGCATTTCTTCGCGCCGGTCAGAAAGCGCTTGTCAAGTTCACGGCTTATGACTTTGCGACATACGGCGGACTTGAAGCTACCTTGGAACACATCAGTGCAGACACCGTGGTAGATGAAAAAGGGAATGCATTCTTCTTGGTTCGCGTAAGAACGCTTGCAACGAGCATCGGAGCGCAGCAATTCCCCATCATTCCAGGTATGGTGGCCGAAGTCGACATTCTTACTGGCAAGAAGTCCGTCCTCAGTTATTTGCTGAAGCCCATTCTCCGAGCCAAATCAAAGGCAATGACCGAGCGATGACAGGTAAGCGGCAGCTGATTCTGGTTTCTCAAGATGAGGGCTTGATAGCCCATTGGCAGCGTGTTTTTGGCAAGAGCCGCTCACGCGTGGCAAACGGTTTGAATGATCTTTCCAAACGCCAAAGAGACGCAGATGCCATCCTATGGGTTGACGATTCCCTGTCGTCACCCCCAGACTGGCGGAGCGAAGAATGGCAGAGCCTGCTCAGCATTCCTCATGTGCGGGTGGTCGCAGCCAGTTCCAACCCCGGTGATGACAAGGCGATAGAAGCACTGGATGCAGGTTGTGCGGGTTACTGCCACGCCTATGCTGACGCGGCAACGTTGCGTCAAGTAGAACAGGTCATTGAGGCGGGTCAAGTCTGGATTGGCAAGAATTTGATGGGTCGTCTGTTGCACGGCACCAGCCGGATAGCAGGTGCTGCCCGCGGAGAAATTCAGGACTGGGGTATGACACTATCCCAACGGGAGCGAGAAGTCGCCATTCTGGCAGCCAATGGGGCGTCAAATCAGGCTATAGCGGCAGACTGCGGCATTTCAGAGCGAACGGTCAAAGCCCATTTAACCTCTGTATTTAGCAAGCTAAATATCACAGACCGCTTGCAGTTGGCTCTCAGAGTCCATGGAATCAGTTGACTATTGCGTGGCCGGACATTGTACTTAAGGACAATAGGCGGCTACTGGTAGATCCCCTAAAGTTGGCAAATCCAAATTTGCTGAACTTACGGGTATCTCTATGGCCACCAATCAAATCTCCTCCCAGGCACGCGGCGTTGTTGTCGTTTTGCAGGGCAAAGCTTGGGTTGTTAGTGAAGGCGGAATTCGCAAACCGCTGCAGGTGGATGATGAAGTACAGGAAGGCCAGCAAGTTGTCACTGAAGATGGCACCCGTCTTGAACTGGCGCTACCTAACGGCCAGCCATTGATAGTCACTTCCGGTCGCGAATTGCTGATTGATGAAAATCTACTCGGTACGGCGTCCACTGACAAAACCGAGGCGGCACTCAAAGACCTGAACAGCGGCTCAGCTGAAGTCAGCCGAATTATTTCCACGGGCGGAGATCTCTCCGCAGAATTGGACCCTACTGCAGCAGGCCTGACCGGAGGAGGCAACAGTGAGTCTCACAGCTTTGTACGGTTATTGCGCATTCAGGAAGCTTTAGCTCCGTTAGGTATTGATCGCGCTGCTGATCAGACAACCACCGATCAGCCATTGCAAGAAGGAAATCAGACAGTAGATGCGGGTCGTTTGCTGGCAGTGAATGACTCTGCCTCTATCCAGGAAGATGCAACGCCTAACACCGTCACTGGTGCGATTCTGGCAAATGACAGCTTGGGCAGCAATCCAAATGCTACGCCTTTTAGCGCAGGCACCTACGCAGGCCAACATGGTTCGCTGGATCTCCGATCGGACGGGACTTACACGTACACACTGAACAACATTGATCCATTTGTCAACGCACTTGGCGTAGGCCAGAGCCTGAAAGACGTTTTCGTCTACACGATCAAAAACGTGAATGGCGCCTCATCGACGGCCCAATTGGTCATCACCATCAACGGCGCCAACGATGCACCGTTCACCGTTGCAGATGTGGGCACAACGAATGAAAACACACCGATTGCAGGCAATGTACTTTCTAATGATTCCGATGTTGATGCTGGCACAGTACTCCATGTCACGCAGTATTCGGTGGGTGGATTCATCTACCCTGCAGGAAGCACCGCCAGTCTGGTCGGCGTTGGTGACCTCATCATCGAAGCGGATGGCAGCTATGCATTCATACCTGCAAATGGTTACAACGGTCCAGTCCCAGTCGCAACATATACGATTTCAGATGGCATTGTTGCAGTTACCAGTACGCTAACGCTAGACATATTACCAGCTGCGGGCACTCCCAGCATCACCGTACCTGGCCCCAATGGCGCCACCAGCGCACCCGACATGACCGTGGCCGAGACGGCCGGACCCACTCTGGGGGACTTCATCATTGATGCGCCTGCAGGCATTGCCAGCATTAATGTGGGCGGCACACCCCTCACACTGGCCCAGCTCGGCGCCCTGGGCACCACCCCGGTGACCATCACCACGCCCGACGGCACCCTGGTGCTCACCGGTTTTGATGCAGCAACCGGCAAGGTCAGCTACTCCTACGACCCCAATGTGCTCACCCACACCGGCTCGGCGCCCATCGTCGATCACGTGCCTCTGACCATCACCGATGCCAATGGCGTCACCGGCTCGGGCAGCCTCGATATCTCCATTACCGACAGCACCCCAACGGCCGTCAATGACTCCAACGCCATCACCGAAGACACCGCACTGGTGGCCAACGGCACCGTGCTGACCAACGACACCGTGGGCGCTGACCTCAACGCCAATCCCGTAACCGCTGCCAGCGTCACGCTGACCTACGGCGCTCTGGTCTTGAACAGCAATGGCACCTACACCTACACGCTGGACAACACCAACGCGACGGTCAACGCGCTCAACAGCAGCACGCCACTGCACGACACCTACACCTATACGCTGACCGATGGCGACGGCTCAACCACCACTGCCGTCCTGGACATCACCGTCACCGGCACCAACGACGCCCCCGTGGCCGTGGCCGATGGGGCCACCGCTTCTGAAGCCGGTGGCGTGGCCAACGGCACGGCCGGCACCAACCCCACAGGCAATGTGCTGGCCAACGATACCGATGTCGATACCGCTGACACCAAGACCGTCTCAGCCGTCACCGGCGTGGCCGCCGGCACGGTCGGTGGCAACACCGCTGGCCAGTACGGCACGCTGGTGCTCAACAGCTCCGGGGGCTATACCTACACCGTCGACAACACCAATGCCACCGTGCAGGCGCTGCGCACCAGCGCCAACACGCTGACCGATACTTTCACATACACCGTGAGCGATGCCGCCGGTGCCACTTCGAGCACTACGCTGACCGTCACCATCCAGGGCGCCAATGACGCTCCTGTCGCTACCGTGGACACAGGGGCTGTGGCCGAGAACGCCACCCTCTCCACCACCGCCGCCACCGGCGTGCTGGCCAACGACTCCGATGTCGATACCGCTGACACCAAGACCGTCTCGGGCGTGTCCTTTGGCGCCACCACCGGCACCGTGGGCTCAGCGCTCAGCGGCACCTACGGCGCCCTCACGCTCAATGCCGATGGCTCCTACAGCTACAGCGCCAATACCGCAGCTGCCAATGCCCTGGCCGCAGGCGCCACCGCCAACGATGTTTTCACCTACACGGTGCGTGATACCGCAGGCGCAACTTCGAGCACCACCATCACGATCACCGTCACCGGCACCAACGACGCCCCCGTGGCCGTGGCCGCCACGGCGACTGGAAACGAAGACAGCTTGATTCCGGTCACGATCAGTGGCACCGATATCGACGGAGTTGTTGCAAGTTTTGCGCTGTCCAGCCTGCCCAAGAACGGTCGTTTGTATCTGGATGCAGCGATGACACAATTGGCGCCGATTGGCACCGTTTTGTCGGCATCCGGGAATGCCTTGACTCTATATTTCAAGCCAAATGCTGACTGGAACAGCCACCCGATTGATGCAGCGACAGGACTTCCGACAACCAGCCCGGTCTTGCCAACATTCAACTACACCGCAACCGACAATTCCGGAACGATTTCAAATGTGGCCACGGCGACCATTGACGTTACCGCCGTCAATGATGGAACTCCAGTCGCTGTAAACGATTCATTCAGCACCGTACTGGGCACGTCCATCATCATCAGCAAGGCTGCACTGATGGGAAATGACACGCTACCAGACCACGCGACCATCGTATTAACCGGCCCCGCATCCAGTGGAACACTGGTTGACTTGGGCAATGGAACCTACAGCTACACGCCAAGCATCGCCGGCACAACCACGTTCACATACCAACTGAAGGATGACGACGGACAAACCAGCACCGCAACGGTATCCATCAAGACATACGCCACCAGGGACGATTTGGCAACCGTGAACGAATCCGCTTTGCTGCACGGTTCTGGAGGCGGTGTTGCCACAACCACAGGCAATCTTTTTACCAATGATGGAGGTGTTAACACCACCGTTAACAGCATCACCTTCGGCGGGACCACATATACCGCCGTAGGTGGCGTCATTACGATACCGGACACGGCGACCGGTGCACACGGCACGCTGGTGGTAACGGCAGCAGGGGGCGCATACACCTACACCTTGAGTAGTGCTGCCGCCAACGGCGCCTCAGGTTCAGCAACTGACACCGGTATCACCGACATTTACAGCTATGTCGGCAATGGAGCGTCGGCCAACCTGAACGTCACCATCGTTGATGACAAGCCCACCGCTGTCAGTCAGTTGATAGAAGTGCCACAAAGTGTCCTGCCGAAGTACACCATCGCCGTGGTGCTGGACATTTCAGGCAGTATGGCAGCAGCCGTTTCGGCGGATGGCCTAACAACTCGCCTGGATATGGCCAAAGCAGCCCTGGCGTCATTGATTAGCGAGTACTACGTTCAAGCCTCCGACGTCATCGTCAAACTTATTGACTTCAGCACGGGCGCTACGTTCCTGGGGTCTTACACAACAGAAGGAGCCGCCATAGCGGCGATCACGTCACCAACCATTGTTGCGACGGGAAGCACCAATTACCAGGCCGCACTGGACATGGTCCGCTCTGCGCAAGGTCTGGGCACAACAGCAGATGCGACGCGACAGAATATCGTCTACTTCCTTTCCGATGGCGTACCCACCACTGGAACTACCGCCACAGGTTTGACCAACTACCAGAACTACCTCACCGCCAATCCGTCGGTTCAATCCTACGCTGTCGGCATTGGTACTGGCATTGTTGATCTGACCAACCTCAATGCCATTCATAACGTGGATGCGCTAGGCGATGGCGTAAAAGATCCGGCCCTTGTTGTTCCTGACCTCAGCCAGCTTGACTCTACCTTGTTATCTACAGTCCCCAACGCGTTCGGAGGGAGCGTTCTGACGTCTGCCAATATGCAAGGCGTTAATTTTGGTGCAGACGGTGGTTATATCAGCGCTATCACGGTCAAACTGGACAGCGATGGCAACGGAACCCTGGACCAAGACGTAACATTCACCTATAACCACATTACCAATCAAATTTCCCAGAACAGTTCGTTCTTGACCGGATACCCGCTGGCCGGAAATCTTCTGACGCTCAACGCTGGAACAGGATTTACCCTGGGTGAGTTGCGCTTTGATTTCTCTACCGGCAACTACAAGTACTACACCAAAGGCTTAGCCACTCCTGGCACCCAATTTGATATAGGTTTCACTGCCACTGACAATGACGGCGATATTGCCTCTGCCGTGCAAACCGTGTCTGTGATCAATGGCAAACCCATTGCCCGTGACGACACGGATACCTTGTTTGCAAAAGCCACCTTTCTGGAAGGCAACGTCGTTTCTGGTCTGGGCACCGATGGCGGCGTAGGCGCAGCCCAGATTACGGCGTTTTCCGCACAAGGAGGTGGCGTGGACACCATCGTGGACAACGCCAAAGTTACGTCGATTAATTTCCATGGCATGAACTTCGTGCTTGGCACATGGAGTAGCGGAATGTATACCGCGGCGTCCAGCAGTGGCAGCGGCGCAGGATACACCTACACCGTTGCCAACGGAACGCTCACTTGGACGGCGACCACCGGCGGCCAGAAGCTGGTGTTTGACGACGGCGGTTACTACAAATACACGCCACTGACAGCCGACCTCCCTGCACCAACCTTGGGAGCGTCCGTAGCAGTGGCATTGACCAGCGCGGCAAACGTTACAGCCGGTCATTTGACGGTCACTGCTGAGAACTGGGTAGCGACCACCGTCACTTTGACCAGTGCCGCCAACGCAACTGCAGGCAACCATCTGTCTGTTTCCGGCCTGACTGCTGCCGGCACAGCGGCGCTGGCCCCCGTATTCAACGCCACCAACGGTGTAGGCGTTGCTACCGGTGGAGAAACCGCGGCAAATCAAGCCGCCATCAACGGAACCGAAACGCTGGTGCTGAATTTCTCTGCGGCAACCCACCCCAATGGCGTGTCCGACATTCGGCTCACGATCACAGCAACCTCAAGCAATCTTTCTGGCGCTGCAGCCGGATCCCCGTCGCTGACCTATACGATGTACGACGCCAGCGGCAATGTGTTGGGCACGATGACAAACGGCCTGGAAAATGCAGTCACCATGTTGCCTTACTCTGGCGTCGCTTCCATCCACGTAACGGGCAGCAGCACCGCCCTGGCCATGGTGCGTGACGTGTCTTTCTATGACACGCCTTCTGCATCAGCCGTCACATTCAATGCCAATGGCGTCAATATCAACGGGGGAACATCTACCAGCACCTACCTCGACCACCTTGAGGCATTGAAAATTTCTTTCGATCATGCCAACTACGCTCACGGCGTACAGGACATCAAAGTGACAGTCAATGCCGCAAACAGCAACCTGGCCAGCACAGGCAGCGACTCCAATGCGCTGACTTACGCTGTCTACGATATCGGCGGCAATTTGCTGGGACAGTTCAGCAGCGTAACCGAAGGGGTTGTCGACCTGAATCTGGACAACGGAAATGGCGGCCTGTTGGCCACATCCCGTGGCTTCAGCAGTATCGGATCTGTTGTGATCACCGCCAGTGACTCTTTCTCAGGAGTCACCATCGCAGACATTACCAACCTGTCATTTACCCCGATTAGCGACACTATTGATACACCTGTCGCTCCCGAACACGTGGTGTACACACTGACCGACAGTACAGGCGATGCAGCCAGTGCCGGACTCACACTGAATGTAATCGCCAATTCCGTGGTGGGCACCATAGCCGGAGAAACCCTGACCGGTACGACGGGCAATGACTACATCGATGGTGGCGCGGGCAATGACATTTTGAACACCAATGGAGGCAACGACATTGTGTTGGGCGGTGCAGGCGACGACACACTCAATGTGACTGGTGCAGGCACAACAGAAAATATGCTGGATGGCGGTGCAGGTAACGATACGCTCAATGGCGGTGCAGGCAACGACACGCTCAATGGAGGCAGCGGAAATGACATCCTTATGGGCGGTGCAGGCAATGACTTGCTCAATGGCGGTGCAGGCAATGATTTGCTCAATGGCGGTGCAGGTGCGGATGTTCTGCGCTGGTCGCTCAGCGACGCCGGAAACAAGGGCAGCCCGGCCATCGATACCGTCGTTGGCTTTGACACAACAGCAAACGGTGGAACACTGGCAGCCCCGCTAACCGACGTGCTGGATTTGCGTGATCTGCTCTCCGGTGAAAATCAGACCGCGGGCCCGACAGGCAATCTGACCAGCTTTCTGCACTTCGAGAAAACGGGTAGCGACACCACAGTTCACGTCAGCACCAAAGGTGGCTTTGTAGCTGGATACCAATCTTCCGCGGAAGACCAGGTGATCGTGCTGCAAGGTGTCGATCTGGTGACACCAGCCAATGGTAACGACCAGCAGATTATTCAAACCCTGCTCAACAACCACAAGCTGTACACGGACTAAGCGATGCGTTTCAGATTGGCGCTTTGATGGCCGGTCCGGTTGCTCCATCGAATCCCACGGCGCCGAGTACTTTCAACTCGGCGTCGGTTGCCACGCCTTCGGCGATGACCTTCAAGCCGATGCCATGTGCAATCGTTGAAAGCCCCTTCAGGAATGCCTGGTTGCCGTCGTTTCCATCCAGTCCGCGGATAAAACTTGCATCCACCTTGATGTAATCCAACCCCAGATCATGCAGGCGTCCAATTTCACTGAATTGTCGCCCGAAGTGCTCCAGCCCGATTTGACACCCGACATCCCGTATTTCGGCACACAGAGCGCGGAACGCCGCAAAATGCGCCAAAGCACCAGATTCGGAAACCTCCAGCCAGAGTCGTTTAGTGCCTGCTCTGCGTGTAAGCAACTGCGTCAATTCACTGCGAAATTCCGGGAGTTCAAGTGAGCTCGCTGACAGATTAATCGCCAGGCCGGCAAGTCCAGGGCTTCCTTCCAGTTCGTCTAGCCCCAAACGCACCGCCGCCAAATCTAGCTGCGGCGTCAACCGCAGTCGCTCAGCGACGGGCAAAAAACGCCCGGCGGGGAGCCATTCGCCGTGTTCATCAAACATGAGGCGCAAGGGACACTCACCGTGCATCAACACCCCGCCCAGCGTTACCACGGGGAAAGACACCAGGCGAACCCAACCCTGCGCCAACGCGCGCCGAATCAATGTGGACCACTCTTCTGTGCTCCGAGGGGAATCTTCCCCCTGGTGCAACTCCACCATGCGCAGTCCGTTGTGCCCATCAGCCTCCGCTGAGGCCAGCGCTGCATCCACCTGAGACAGGATATTTTCAACCTCTACCCCTCGCGGGAAATAGCCACACCCAAGCCACGTGTTCGCCTGATCCGGCAAAAATGCTGAGGCAGTTCTGGAGAGCGCATCCAGCAATGCCGTCGCCTGCCCCTCCGGGTTGCCCAGAGAGGGAATCAACAGCGCAAAATCTGCGCCGTTGAGTCGCGCCGCCAGTGCTTCCGGATGAACCCTCGCAGCCTTCGCCATTTCATTGCCGTAGGCTCTGAGCAAATCATCGGTCGCGTTTCGCCCCAGCACCTGATTCACCGTCGCCAGATTGGCCAACCTCGCGATCATGACGGTGCCGCCAGTCGAGTCATCTGCAGTGACCATCTCACGGAGTCGAGCCATGAAATAGCTTCGGTTGGCAAGCCCGGTCAACGTATCGCAATTGGCTTGCTGACGCACTCTTTCCAAGCGGTCCGCTTCCTCGTCAAACATGGACTTCAGTCTGCCCACCGTCGTGTTCATTGCAACCGCAAGTTGCCTCAATTCCGGGACCGTGGGTTCTTCAATGGTGACGAACCGCCGAAGCGTAATAGCTCTAGCCTGCTCAATGACAGCATTCAATGGAACTTTGAGGCGACGCAATACCAAAGAGCCAAGGTAGCCTCCAACCAATCCAGCGACCGTCAGGGCCAGCACCATTTCATAGGCACTTTTCCATAAAGCACCATAGGCAAAACGACTGTGGCTTACCAATGTCACCGTGCCAAACTGCTTCCATCCACTGGTGATTTGCGCAACACCTGGCTCAGCCTTGATGGGCAAGGCATGCGCAAACCATGCTGGTGCATCCCATTCGGAAACGGTGGACACGCGCTCCACCATCATGCGACCGGATGGATCAGCCACACGGATCAACTCATAGTGCCCCTGATCGAACAGGGAAGACACCGCCAGCTCAACCATGACGGGGTCGGGGTTGCCCTGGCTCAGTGACAATGCCAGCGCCGCAGCATTGTCCGTATTCTTGATGGACAGTTGCGACTCCAGATAGCCACGCGCGCTCAACAACGACGCCAGCATGCTTCCCGCCAGCGCCAGCAGCATGCTGGTGATGATGGCGAGCCAAAGTTGACGGTACATTGACATAGTTGATTCCTTCAATCTGCAGCATTTCACTCAAACCCCTCGGCGTAAGCACGCTTAAGCAGGTCTTCCCAGCGAGACAATCGCGCCACGCCAGCTGTCGGGGTGCCATCGCGACCCAAGGTGCCTGTAAACACACCTTCACTGTTAAAACTAAATACAGGCACCAAATCAGGCCTACGAGATGCCGGGCGGATTTCGCCGACCAGGTTGTCAAGCACCAGTGGCTCGGCATCGGGCAGCGGGTAATATGCCAACACCATATGTGCCTGGGTGGGCGATGCGTCTGAGGCCCCGGTTTTGGCACGCACATATATCAGGCGCAGCTTTTCGGGCGCGGTTCCCATCGCCTTTAGCGTAAAGTACTTGGCGATTGCAAAGTCCTCGCAATCGCCTGCGCCTTTTCCCAGTGTTTCCATGGGTGTGGCCCAATAGTCCGGCTGCCCCCAGATGGTGAGATCGTCGCCAAACTGAATTTGACGATTGAAGAAATCATTGGCCCGCTTGATGCGCTCGGAGTCCGGAGCCGCCTGCATGCCAGAAACCAGATTCCGCCAACCATTGAATTTGGGAACTATGCCAGCACCCCAGCGCTGCGTCGCCGTGAACAAAAGTCGGTCAAAGTCAATGCTGCTGTGGGCAACCGTGGCCATCCAGCATGCAATCAAACATGCGATAAGCCCCAAGACTGGACGCCTGTAACGCATCTGGTTAAGTCAGAAGAGCTTTGGCACTAGGGAGGGCGTGCGCATTCGACCTGGCATACTTTTGGTGAAAAACGTGATTTAGGTCGCACTTAGCCCGACTCTCCTGAAACCATTTGCAAGCTGAGTCTTTTCGAAATGGAGCGACAATGACCGACCATCCAATTGCCGTTGAGGTTAGCACAGCCATGGTTGAGCGTAAACGTTGAAAATGCAAGGCGCGACAGAAGCCGTCAGGGAATAAGTTCAAATGAAAATTTCAGGCAAAGTCTTCTTGTTGATTGCCACGACCTTGGGGTCCGTCACCGCATTTGCGCAAGCACCGGCAACTCTGAAAAGCGCTGTCGAGCAGGCCATTCTCCAGAATCCGGAAGTCAAGCTTCGCTTTCACAATCTGGAAGCGGTCCAGCAAGAGCGCAAGGTTGCCGAGGGGGGATGGCTGCCACGGGTCGATCTGGAGGCTGCGACGGGCACCTACAACACCCTGCGCCCATCTCTTTCTTCTGCGCTGGATTACTCGGGAAACCGTGCTTCCATCCAACTGCGTCAGACGCTGTTCGATGGCTTCGCCACCTCCAACGATGTACGCCGTCTAAGCTACAGCCAGCAAGCCGCGTATTTCGATCTGCTGGCTGCCAGTAACCAGACTGCCTTGGAAACTGCCAGGGCTTACCTTGATGTAATGCGCTACAGGGACCTGGTGGCGCTGGCTGCAACAAATTACACGACGCACCTGGAAGTGCATGACCGCCTTGAGCAAAAAACCAAAGCTGGTGTCGGGCGGCGTGTGGATCTGGAGCAAGCATCGGGGCGACTCGCACTGGCAGAGTCCAACTGGCTGACCGAGGCCAGCAATCTGCACGATGTGTCTGCACGATACCAGCGATTGGTCGGTGAACTGCCTGCACCTTCCCTGGCTCCAGCAGATCCGCTAAAAGCTTCGATCGTTACCGGCCAAGCATTCTTGAGCGCCGGGGTCAAGAAAAACCCCGAATTTCTGGGCGCCGTATCCACCTTGCGCGCCTACCGTGCCGACAGCCAACTCAGGCGCTCTGCCTACTCGCCCACACTGGAATTTCGGGCCCGACAGAGCTTCGAGACCAACCAGAGTGGTGTGACCGGTGACTACCGTGACTCCGCTCTGGAACTGGTGCTCAACTTCAACCTGTACCGGGGCGGCTCCGACAAGGCACGTATCAAACAGTACCTCGCCAAACTAGACAGCGCTTTTGATCTGCGGGACAAGACCTGCCGGGACCTTTGGCAAACCGGCCAAATTGCCTTCAACGACTCGGTCCGCCTAGCCAAACAGATCCCATTGCTGGCGCAACATGAGTTGTCCACGTCCAAGGCGCGCCAAGCCTATCAGCAGCAATTTGACATCGGGCAACGCTCGCTGCTGGACTTGCTAGACACGGAAAACGAGTTGTACCAGGCGCGCAGGGCACTGGCCAACGCCGAATACGACCAGAAACTGTCACAGATCCGTTTGCTTGCAACCGAAGGTTCCCTGCTCAATGCCATGAAGCTGCGCCCCATGGCTGACGCAGAATCTGCCCCGTCCGGTGGAGCGGAAGAAGACAGCCTCATGCTCTGCAACAACCACATGCCCGTCATGCAAGTGCTTGATCGCACCGTGGAACCCAGACCCGTAGCCGTAGAGGCACCCGTCCCTGCGCCACTACCAGTGGCTGCACCCTTACCGGCACCTGCGCCCCAGCCGGCGCAAGCGCCTGCCAATCAATGTGCTCAGCTGCCCCAAGTGGTCGAGAGCTGGATTGCCGCCTGGAACGGCAAGAAGACCAGCGACTATCTGGGCTATTACGCCAGCAACTTCACGCCAGCACTCGGCATGAGCCGTACTGCCTGGGAAACCTTGCGCAAAAAACGCATCAGCAAGCAGGGCGATATCAAGGCCGTCATCAGCGATATCAAACCGCTGGCCTGCAACGGCAAAACTGCAGATGTCGCATTCAAGCAGGAGTATGGCTCTGTTGACTACCGCGACAGTGTTGAAAAGACACTCTCCCTAGAGCAAGTGGACGGCAGCTGGAAGATTCTGCGTGAAACCGTGACCAAAGGCCGCACCTTTTAGAACGGAATGTCATCGTCCATGTCGTCAAAGCCACTGGCGGTGCGGGGGGCCGGCGCCTGACGGGGTGCAGGTACAGCGGCACGGGGCGCCTGGGGGGCCATGCGGCGAGGGGCGGGTGTGCCGCCTTCGTCGCCATCGCTGGGGCCTCCCATGCCTTCACGGCCACCCAACAACTGCAGTTCAGTGGCAACAATATCCACCGTGTTTTTTTCTACACCAGCCTGATCGGTGTACTTGCCGTATTTCAAACGGCCTTCAACGTAGATAGGGCGGCCTTTCTTGACATATTCGCCAGCAATCTCTGCCAGCCGGTCATAAAAGGTGACTCGGTGCCACTGCGTGTCCTCAATGCTCTCACCGGTGTTCTTGTCCTTGCGGCGGCTGCTGGTGGCTACGCTGACATTGGCCACTGCCTGACCAGAGGGCAGGTAACGGATTTCAGGATCGCGGCCGCAATTGCCGACGAGGATGACTTTATTGACAGAGGCCATGTGAAATTACTCCAGATTCCAGTGATTTGGGGGTGATTATGGCGCCTTGCCAGCCACTTTGGCCGGCGCCGTCATGGGCCAGGCCACTGCCAGCCAGAGCGCCACACCAACCGTGCAGGCCATGAACAGCCCATGCATTCCAGTGTTCTTGATCAGCCAGCCGCCCACCGCGCCACCGGCAAAAAAACCCAGGGACTGCAGGGTGTTGTACACGCCCAGAGCCGCACCCCGTGCATGGGATGGGGCCACGCGCGAGGCCAGACTCGGCTGACTGGCTTCCAGCACATTGAAGCCGCAAAAAAATACAAACAGCACCAACGCCAGCGCTCCGATGCTGGGCCCTGCTGAAACGACCCACAGCAGCCCGAGCTGGACCAGCCCGATCAACCCAATGGCGCTCAGGAATACTGCCCGCAGATAGCCCCGCTTCTCTAGCGGAAACAGGGTGCCACCCATCACCACAAATGACGCCAGCACGGCCGGAAGATAAATCCACCAGTGGTGCGCCTTGTCCAGACCGGCCTGCACCAGCAAGGCAGGAATCGCGACCCACATCGCCACTTGGACCGCGTGGAGCACAAACACGCCAAAATCCAGGCGCAACAGTCCTGCATGGGTCAGCACATCGGCCAGTCGCCCCCGCGGGGTATCCTTGTGCTGAAGAGGTTCCGGTGGAACCACCCATATCACGACCGCCGAGCCTGCCAGCGCCAGCGTGCCGGTCAGGCCAAATAAGCCGCTCAAGCCGATCACCGACACAAGTGCCGGCGCCAGTACCAGGGACAGCGCAAACATGAGTGCAATACTCGCGCCCACCAGGGCCATGGCCTTGGTGCGCACCTCGTCCCGTGTCTGATCTGCCAGCAAGGCTGTGACTGCGGCCGACACGGCGCCTGCGCCTTGCAGCGAGCGGCCAATGAGCAGCCCATTGAGGCTGTTGGCCAAAGCCGCCAGCACGCTACCCGCCGCAAAAATCAGCAACCCCAACACGATCATCCGCTTGCGGCCAAACCGATCGGAGGCCACACCAAACGGAATTTGCAGCAGTCCTTGGGTCAAACCGTAGATGCCCATAGCCAGCCCGACGCGGGAGGGGTCATCGCCTCCAGGGTACCTGGCAGCCTCCAGGGCGAAGACGGGCAGCACCAGAAACAAGCCCAGCATGCGCAAGGCAAAAATAGCTGCTAGTGACAGGCTGGAACGCAGCTCCAGCGGGGTCATGGAACTTGCCAGAGGCGCGGTATCAGGGGAAGCGGACAAGATTACGACTCACAAAGAATGGATTGGCTGCCACATCATGCAGCAGTGTGCAATTGTCCCGCATCTTTACTATCATGGCGGGTTTCCCTTAACCGGCCACGATTTTGAATCCAGACACCGACGGCAAGCACCTCGACAGCGCACCAGAAGGCAAGTACCTTGGCCGTGCCCTGCAGCAGCAAAACATCAGCATTCGCGGGGCACGCACCCACAACCTCAAGAACATCGACCTCGACATACCGCGCAACCAACTCGTTGTCATCACCGGCCTGTCGGGCTCAGGCAAATCCAGCCTGGCCTTTGACACGCTGTATGCCGAAGGCCAGCGCCGCTACGTGGAAAGCCTGTCCACCTACGCCCGGCAGTTCCTGCAAATGATGGACAAGCCAGATGTGGACATGATCGAGGGACTCTCACCCGCCATATCCATCGAGCAGAAGGCCACCAGCCACAACCCGCGCTCCACCGTGGGCACGGTGACCGAGATCCACGACTACCTGCGTCTGCTCTTCGCCCGTGCCGGAACACCCTATTGCCCGGACCACGGGCTGCCGCTGCAAAGCCAGACGGTCAGCCAGATGGTGGACGCCGTGCTGGCGCTGCCCGAAGACACCCGGCTGATGATTCTGGCGCCCATCGCCCGCGAGAAAAAAGGCGAGTTTCTGGACGTGTTTGCCGACATGCAGGCCCAGGGCTATGTGCGCTTTCGCATCAATGGCGTAGCTTTTGATGCCGACATGCTGCCCAAGCTCAAGAAGACCGAGAAGCACGATATCGATGTGGTGATCGACCGCATCAAGGTGCGCCCGGAAGTACGTAGCCCCCAAGGTGCTTCGCCCCGGCCCCCCGAGGGGGTGCAGCCCGGGTTTGGGAGTGGCCCGGCACCCGGTCTGAGACAGCGGCTGGCCGAAAGCTTTGAAGCCGCGCTCAAGCTGGCCGACGGGCGTGCCATCGCGCTGGAGATGGAAGACCCGAGCCACTCCAAAAATGATAGCAGCTTATCTTTGACGGACGCGGGCCAAAGGCCAAAAGAACACTTATTCAACGCCAAGTTCGCCTGCCCGGTGTGCAGCTACTCCATCAGCGAACTGGAGCCGCGGCTGTTCTCTTTCAACTCACCGGTAGGTGCCTGCCCAAGCTGCGACGGCCTGGGAAACCATGAATTTTTTGACCCGACGCGCGTGGTAGCGTTTCCCACCCTCAGCCTGGCCAGCGGTGCCATCAAGGGATGGGACCGGCGCAACGGCTACTACTTTGCCATGCTGGAGAGTCTGGCCAAACACTACAAGTTCGACATTGATGCCGCGTTTGAGTCCCTGCCCGAGGCCGTGCAGAATGCCATCCTGCATGGCTCGGGCGAAGAAGAAATCAAATTCAGCTATGTCATGGACTCCGGTAGAGCCGCGGGCGACATCAGTGTCGCGCAGGGCAAGAAGGTCAGCAAGAAACATCCATTTGAGGGCATCATCCCCAACATGCAGCGGCGCTACCGCGAGACCGACTCGGCCCTGGTACGCGAAGACCTGGGGCGCCTGCGCAGCACCCAGCCTTGCCCCGATTGCCATGGCTCACGCCTGCGCAAGGAAGCGCGCCATGTAAAGGTGGGCGAAGGCACGCAGGCACGTGCCATCTTTGAGATCAGCCACGCCACCCTGCGCGAGAGTTTTGACTATTTCAATACCCTGCAGATGCCGGGCGCGCGCGGCGAAATTGCCTCCAAGGTGATCCGCGAGATTGGTCTGCGCCTCAAATTTTTGAACGACGTGGGCCTGAACTACCTCAGCCTGGACCGCAGCGCCGAAACGCTCAGCGGCGGCGAAAGCCAGCGCATCCGCCTGGCATCGCAAATCGGTTCGGGCCTGACCGGCGTGATGTATGTGCTGGACGAACCCAGCATCGGCCTGCACCAGAGGGACAACGACCGCCTGATCGGCACGCTGCAGCACCTGCGCGACATTGGCAACAGCGTGCTGGTGGTGGAGCACGACGAAGACATGATGCGCGCCGCCGACCATGTGATCGACATGGGCCTGGGCGCCGGCGTGCACGGCGGACGCGTGATTGCCCAAGGTTCGTTTGACGATGTCAAGGCCAACCCCGACTCGCTCACCGGCCAATACCTGGCGCACACCCTCAGAATTGAGGTGCCGAAACGCCGCACCCCCTGGCTCCCAACGGTGCAGCCCAAAGCACCCGAGAAAAAGCCGACTGCCAAAGGGGCGCCCAGCAAAGCCGCACTGGCCTGGGCAGAGCGACAAACGGCCCACCTGGCCACACAGGGCGACCTGCAGGCGCTGCGGGTGGTGAACGCCACCGGGCACAACCTCAAAGGCGTGAGCGTGGAATTTCCGGTGGGGCTGTTCACCTGTGTGACAGGCGTATCCGGCTCTGGCAAATCCACCCTGGTCAACGACACCCTGTATGCCGCGGTAGCACGCCAGATTTACCGCGCCCATGACGAACCCGCCGCGCACGAAGCCATCGAAGGCATTGAGCACTTCGACAAGGTCATCAATGTGGACCAGTCGCCGATTGGCCGTACACCGCGCTCCAACCCGGCCACCTACACCGGCCTGTTCACTCCCATCCGCGAGCTGATGGCCGAAGTGCCCACGGCGCGCGAACGGGGCTACGGCCCGGGGCGCTTCAGCTTCAACGTGGCCGGTGGCCGCTGCGAGGCCTGTCAGGGCGATGGCATGGTGAAAGTGGAAATGCACTTTCTACCCGATGTGTATGTGCCTTGCGACGTGTGCGCCGGCCAGCGCTACAACCGCGAGACATTGGAGGTACTCTACAAGGGCAAGAACATCGCGCAGATTCTGGACATGACGGTGGAGGCTGCCTACGCATTCCTGCAGGCAGTGCCGACCATCGCCCGCAAGCTGCAGACGCTGCTGGATGTGGGCCTGTCCTACATCCGCCTGGGACAAGCCGCCACCACCCTGTCGGGCGGCGAGGCGCAGCGCGTCAAACTGGCACTGGAACTCTCGAAAAAGGATACAGGGCGAACGCTCTACATCCTGGACGAGCCCACCACGGGGCTGCACTTTGCCGACATTGCGCTGCTCCTCAAGGTGCTGCACCAGCTGCGTGATGCAGGCAACACCATCGTCGTGATTGAGCACAACCTCGATGTCATCAAGACGGCCGACTGGCTGATCGACATGGGCCCCGAAGGCGGCTCTGGCGGCGGCACTGTGGTGGGTGTGGGTACGCCCGAGGACATCGCGGCCAATCCAGCCAGCCACACCGGACGCTATTTGCGGCGACTACTGCAAGTCAAATACGCCTCCAGCCCGCATGCGAACTAAACGATTAGCTATTATTTTAGTAGCATTAAACCATGAAGCCCAGATCCTGGGGGTAAGCTGCGCCGGGGTTGCCCGGGTTGAGGACTAGCGCCGCAGCACTGCCTGCTGCGGCGGCACCAAAGTTGCTGATGTTGGGCAACACGCCGGGCATCTCTGCCACATCCACACCAAACCATTTGGCCATCGTTGCCGCATATTGATCCACCGAAGTGGTCGGCAGCAGGCGACCCTGGCCCACATGCCACTGCTCCTCAGGCATATAAGTCCTGACCCCATTGACGACGGTGCCATCAGTCACATTGACCGGAGGTGGAAAGCCGTAGAAAGCTTTGCCATTGACCGCGCCGCCCACCACCAGATGGTGGCTACCCCATCCGTGGTCAGCGCCATCACCATTCGATACCAGTGTGCGGCCAAAGTCCGATGCCGTAAAACTAGTGACCTGCGTCGCCACACCCATCTCAACTGTTGCGTTGTAAAGCGATGTCATGGCAGCGCTGACCCGCCCCAGAATGGTGGGGTGCTGGGAGATCAGGTTGTCATGCAGGTCAAAGCCGCCAATAGACACAAAGAATACCTGCCTGCGATTACCCAGCAATGCGCGCCCGTTGATCAGCCGCGCCACCATCTTCATCTGTTGCGAAAGGCTGTCCGTTCCAAACGTGGTCGTCAGTGCGGCCCCGCCCTTTGTGGGGTCGCTCAAAGCCAGGGCCGAAGTAATGGCGGCCTCAGACGCCAGGGCACGCTTGGTCACGGTGTTGTAGTCGTTCTCTAGTTTGTGAGTTCCAGCAACCTGCTGGATCAGCGTGTTGAGTGTGGAACGCACCGTGGTGGATCCGTAGACCGTGTTGTCGGTCGCCGGACGAATCTTGATGGCTCCATTGGTGCTCACCTGGTATTGCAGGGCAGTGTCACCCGACAGGAACACTGCATTACCAGATACCGAGATGCCGGTAAAAAGCGAGTTGGAATTCAGGCTCGGGTTGGGCGGAACCACCAGGTCCCCCATATTGCCGCCCCAGCCAATTTTTGAACCTTCAGGTCTGGATGACTGCCAGATGGACTGTTGATCGTTGTGTGAGAAAAGCTGCGGGGGACGGGGATAGAGTGCGCGGTTGGAGTTGTTGTACTGGGTACGGGTCAGCGGTTTGATTAACGGCCCCACATTGAGCTGCACGGCCGCTTTGCCGGCATTGAACAACCCAGCCAGACCGGTCATGGACGGGTGCAGTGCGTACTGACGGGGTTGACCCAGCACATCCAGTGGCGCAGCGTTGGGCACAAGAAGCGTGGGCGTCAAGTCTGCCTGCGCAATCGCAATACCTGCGCCGCCGCGCCCCGTAGCACCACCGCCACGAATGGCGTGGTACTTGTCATAGCTGACATCGTCATACGGAATGACCGTGTTGCCATAGTCATTACCACCAAACATGAAAACGCAGACCAGTGCCTTGTAGTCCGTGCCTGGTGCATTGAAGGCCGCGGCCTCGCCCATGGCAGCCAGGTTGAGTGCGAATGGCAATGCCGTGCCAGTCAGTGCCAGCTCACCCGAACGGCGCAAAAAGGCGCGCCGTGACTGCAAGTTGGAATCAGAAGAATGCATGGTTGGACTCGCTATTTCTGGATCAGGTATTCCGCGCAAGCCATGATCAGCAGCACGGTTGCACACACGCGGTTGCGCTTGTTGTCAGCGCTGGTGGAGGACATGGTTCCCACGGCAGCGGTGATGGTATTCACAGTGGCTGCGGACAGCTGCCCGGCGCACAGCAGCAGGTTCAAGCGATTCACCAAGTCGCTGGGGCTGGCGGCGGAAGGGCTGGTCGCCAGCGCAATTTCGACAACATAGGTTGCTTTTGCGTCGTTGGCGATATTGCCCACACCATTGGTGATCACGCCCATCATGAAATTGAGATAACCACCCACACTGCTTTCATTGACCAGCTGGAACTCGGGTGCCACCTTGCCAGTGGCAAGTGTCGTTCCGGGCGCCACGTAGCCCGGACGGAAGTAGTTGAAAACTGAAGGCGCACGCAAGGGGCTCTGTCCGATACGCGAGCCCGCATCGCTCAAATCACCAATCTTCCAGGCTCCACTGGTGGAAGTCACGCCAAAGGTCCGTACCCACTGCACCAGCCGCAGCATGGGCTCGCGCAATTTACCGAACTCAGGGTCGATCAGTCCCGGAACGCCTCGCGCTTCATCATCCATCAGAATGGCCGCAAAGACGTAGGCCAGATCACCCCTGACGCCCTGGCCATTGTTGATGAATTTGTCGGCCACGCGCTGCACATAGGCTGGGCTGGGATTGCTGGTGACCAGGCGCTGGATCATCTGCTTGCAGAAGAAGGGGGCCGTGTTGGGGTGGTTGAACAGGGTATCCAGCGCGGTTTTGAGAGCCGCCAGCGCAGGCGTGTTCGCCGGAATCGTGACACCATAAGACTTGCCGTCGAAGAGTTTCACTTCCAGCATGGAGTGGTTGCTTCCCACCTGCTTCATCGGCAAGCGAGCGAAGTGGGTACTGCCCACGGTACGTGTACCTACCACGGTGTTGACGTTCTGACTCTGGTCCAGGTCGTAGCCGGTAAACACCCGCGCCAGATTGCTGACGTCGCTGGCACTGTAAGTGTCGATCGGGTTGCTGGAAGCATCTAGTTGTGGTGTGCCATCAGGATTAAGCAGCACCAGCCCCAGGCTGAAGAGTTGCATCACCTCGCGTGCATAGTTTTCGTCCGGCTGACGGCCCGAGCTGTTTTCCTTCAGATTGCCCTTGGTGTTGAGGTAATAGCCCATGGCCACATTCAGGGTGATGGCCTCCAGCAGATCGCGGTAGTTTCCCAGGGCATGCCGGCACAGGGTATCCCAATAGTGCGCCATGATGTGGCTGACCCAGGTGGCAGTCACGCCATTGAGCGACACCACAAAAAACTCAGACAGGGCCAGAGCGGCCCGCTTGCGCAGAGGATCAGGCGCAGTCATCAGCTGGTTCCAGATCATGTAATCCGTCTGGTAGCTGTTGTCGTAATAGTTGTTGCTGCTCTGCACGTCGCCGTAGCCCTGGATGTTGAGCCAATCCCAGCCCGTCGTCCAGGAAGTGGCAATCTGGCGTTCCAGCCAGCCCGCATAACCCAGGCTCCTGACTGCGGCGATATCCGCATCGGTGGCGGCAAACTGGGCATGTAGCAGGAAGCGGGACGCTTCTGCATCGGTTGTCGCCGCCGTGTTGGCATATCCCGCAGTGGACAGATTGACGTTGCGGCCGGGTATCGGCACTGCGACGTAGGGCGCGACTCCGGAATCGCCACCACCGCCGCCGCAAGCCGTCAGTGCAGCCGCCGCGGCCACCGAAGTCAGCCGTGCTGGCGAGAATGCCTCTGCCAGCGCTTGCGGCGAGCCATCTGCGACCGGCGTCTGCGTTTCTGTTTTTTCCAGTAGCTCTGTTTCCACCTTGCCTGCCCTCATAGCCAGCCCAACACCAACGTGGGCCAGTGCGGCGGAGGTTACTGAGGTGGCAGCTTTGCTCCAAGCGGTCTTACAAAGAATTACCCCACGTAACCGGGTTAGTTACCCGGTTGACAGACAACTTACCAGCGGCGGCTACTGCACCTTGGCACTGGGTCGGTCGGCCACCCGGTCGCGCCAGGCTTGCAGGGCAGGCATACCCTCATGGCCCGGGCTGAACTTCATCAGTTTGGCGAATTCGATGGCGCAAAAAGCGGTGATGTCGGCAATAGTGAAGCGCTCGCCCGCCATCCAGGGCTGGCGCTCCAGCACATGGTCAAACCAGGCGGCAATCTCGCGCACTTTCTGGGCCTGGGAGTGCCCATATTCGGGAAACTGTGGCTGCTCCAGTGGCGCCAGACCGGGATGCGTGTGCCGAATGGTGTTGGCAATGCCCGCCAGCAGGTAGTGTTCCACGCGCCGGTCGGCCATCTCGATGAAGGCGCGCTCCTCAAAATCCACGCCCATCAGGTTGGGCTCGGGGTAAAGACCCTCAAGGTAAGTACAGATAGCACGGGTTTCGGTCAGCACGCGGCCATCGTCCAGCTCCAGCGCCGGCACCTTGGCCAGCGGGCTCTTGGCGCGGTAGACCTTGCCTTTGTGCTCCTGCGCGTTGAGGTCTACATTGATCAGGTCCATTCCGGTGATGTTCTTCTCCACCATGAACATAGTTACGCGGCGCGGGCTGGGCGCCCGGGGGGATACATACAGCTTCATGCTCAGACTCCTTCCTTGCGGGACTGGCCCATTTCCACCATGGTACGGGCCTGCTCTGAAAACTTCTTCGCCTGTTCTTCGCCATCACGGGTCAGGTCCATTCTGGACGGAGGCATCGCTATGCCTTTTTGCACCGCGGGCCGCGCACGGATGACTGCCAGCCAACGCTGCAGATGCGGCAAGTCGTCCACCTCCACCCCGGACCAGCGATGGGTGCGTACCCAGGCCCAGTTGGCAATGTCGGCGATGGAGTAATCACCCGCCAGGTATTCGTGGTCTTTCAGATGCCCGTCGAGCACGCGAAACAGGCGCTTGCTTTCGCCCTGGTAGCGGTCGATGGCGGGCTGGATTTTTTCGGGGAAGTAACGGTAGAACACATTGGCCTGGCCCATCATGGGACCAATGCCGCCCATCTGGAACATCAGCCATTGCACCACGCGCGAGCGCCCCTTCACATCCGAGGGCATCAGCCGTCCGGTCTTCTCGGCCAGGTACATCAGACAGGCGCCGGACTCGAACACCGCAAAGTCGTCTTCGTCCCGGTCCACGATGGCCGGGATGCGGCCATTGGGGTTGATGGCCAGAAACTCTGGCTGCTTCTGCTCCCCCTTGGCCAGGTCGAGCACTTTGAGTGTGTACGGCAGTGCCAGTTCTTCCAGGGCAATGGAGACTTTGTGCCCATTGGGGGTGGCGGCGGTATAGAGGTCAATCATGCGGTCGTCCTTCCGGAATCTGATTAAAACTGGCCTTCAGCCCGTGTGTCATATGCATTAAATGCTATTAACTTTATAGCAATTGCAACTACGGTTTTGCCGCCTGCAGCTGGTCACGCGTGGCAAGCGCTGCGGCCCGGGCCGCCTGCACAAAGTCTGCGCCACTAGAGGCGTACAGCACCGCGCGGGAAGAATTCACCACGATGGGTGCCGTGGTCTTTCCCCCTGCGCTACGGTAGCCTGCCTTCACGGTGGCCACGGCGTCGCCACCCTGTGCGCCCACACCGGGAATCAGCAGGGGCACGGTGGGCGCCACCGAACGCACGCGCTCTATCTCCGCAGGATAGGTAGCACCCACCACCAGGCCGAGCTGGCCGTTCAGGTTCCAAGGCCCCTGGGTCAGAGCGGCGATGTGTTCGTACAGCCGTGGCTGACCCGGAACATCCTGCAGGCGCTGCGGCTGGAAGTCGTCGCCACCGGGGTTGGAGGTGCGGCACAGCAGGAAAGCGCCCTTGCCGTGGTACTTGAGGTAGGGCTGCACCGAGTCAAAGCCCATGAAGGGCGAGAGGGTCACCGCATCGGCACCATAGCGCTCAAAGGCTTCCTTGGCGTACTGCTCGGCGGTGCTGCCGATGTCGCCGCGCTTGGCATCCAGAATGATGGGCACCTGGGGTGCGGTGCGACGCATGTGCTCCATCAGCTTTTCCAGTTGGTCCTCGGCGCGGTACGCGGCAAAGTAGGCAATCTGGGGTTTGAAGGCGATGACCAGATCCGCCGTGGCATCCACGATGGCCGCGCAGAAGTCATAGATCCTGCTGGCTTCGCCCTTGAAGGCCCCGGGGAATTTGGCAGGCTCTGGGTCCAGCCCCACACACAGCATGGATTGGTTTTGGCGCTCGGCTGCGCCCAGCATGTCGAGAAAGGTCATGGCGCAAGTTTAGCGGCTACGCCAAGACGCGCAGGCTGATGCGGGAGCCTACAGGTCCAGCACCAGCATCGGCGTTTTGGCGCGCGAGCAGCAGGGCAGGAACTGGTCGTTGGCCGCACGCTCTTCAGGGGTCAGGTAGCTGTCTTTGTGGTCCGGCGTGCCTTCCAGAACACGGGTCAGGCAGGTGCCGCACACGCCCTGCTCGCACGACATCATGATGTCCACGCCCGCCTCGGCCAGCGCCTTGGTCACGGTCTTGTCTTTGGCGATCTGAATGATGCGGCCTGAACTGGCGAGCTTCACTTCAAAGCCTGCGTCACTGTCTGAAGACGCCACCGCCGCACCGAAGAACTCATAGTGCAACTGACCCTCGGGCCAGCCTTGCGCACGCGCAGAGCCCAGCACCGCATCCATGAAGCCCTTGGGGCCGCAAACGTACAGGTGGGTGCCCTGCTGCGGTTTTGCCAGCAACTGCTGCAGATCCAGCTTTTGCGAAGCCTCTGCGTTGTCGTAATGGAACTGCACACGATCCGCAAAACCCGAGGCCGCAATGCGTGACCGGAAAGCGGTGCGTTCCGGTGCGCGCGTGGCGTAGTGCATCTGGAAGTCTGCGCCCGTCTGGGCCAGCCGCTCGGCCATGCACAGGATGGGGGTGACGCCAATGCCACCGGCCAGCAGCAAGTGCTTTTTGGCATCGTGTGCCAGTGCGAAGTGGTTCTTGGGCGCGCTGATCTGCAGCAGGTCGCCTTCATTCACCCGGTCATGCACCGCCACCGAACCACCACGCGAGGCCGGGTCGCGCAGCACGGCGATCTGGTAACGGTGCGCCTCGGCAGGGTCGTTGCATAGCGAATATTGGCGCGTGATGCCCGGCCCACCTTGCCCGCCCGGCAGCATCACATCCACATGCGAGCCGGCCGAGAACGCGGGCAGAGGCTTGCCATCCACAGCGACCAGTTCCAGTGTGACGATATCCAGCGCTTCAACGGATTTGGCCGCCACGCGCACCTGCAGGGTCTGGGCAGTGCTCATGGTGTTTTCCTCAGGCGGACGCCACACTGGCACCTTGCTCGGCCGCTATCAGACGGTCGATGATCTTGCGCGACTGCACACCACCGGCGTCGATGTTGAGCAGCAGCAGCTTTTTCTCGGGGTAATCGATCAGGTTGCGCTGCTGGCGTTCCAGCATCTCCAGGTCTTCGCCAAAGATCTTGCCCTGGCCATCGCGGATGGTTGCGGTGAGTGCCTTGTCTTTGGGGTTGAACTTGCGCGCCATGCCCCAGAAGTAGTGGATGGACGTTTCGGTCTCGGGCGTGATGAAGTCGATCACCTTGCTGTAGACCTTTTTGTCGTTGGGCGCGTCGTAGCCGCCCTGGCCTTCCAGTGCCACGCCCACTTCGATGATGACGTGGCTCGGCGGCGTGAAGCGGCAAATCTGCCAGCGGTCGACCGTAACATCATCGGGCAGGCCGTGGCTGCGCAACGCGGCCTTCCAGAAGGGCGGCGGTGTGATGCCGCTCATGTAACGGGCGGTGGTCACCATGTCGCCGTCCACCGTAGTCTTGCACGGGGTCTCGTCGATTTCCTTCTGGCCGATGCTGGTGGAGTGCACATAGGTCTCGTGCGTCAGATCCATCAGGTTGTCGACCATCAGGCGGTAGTCACATTTGATGTAGTACAGGCCGCCGCCATAGGCCCACTCAGGGTTGTCGTACCACTCCTGGTGCGGAATCAGGGCCGCATCGGCCAGCGCCGTGTCGCCCGGCCAGACCCAGATGAAGCCATAGCGCTCCTCCACCGCGTAGGCCTTGATGGCGGGGAAGCCCCCCACACGCTGGCCGGGCATGGCAATGGTTTTGCCGTTGCAGCCCATCTCCAGGCCGTGGTAGCCACACACCAGCTTGCCTTCGCTCACGTACCCCAGCGAGAGCGGCGCACCACGGTGCGGGCAGAAGTCCTGCACCGCAGCCACTTTGTTGTCTACCCCGCGGTAGAAGGCGATGCGCTCGCCACAGATGGTGCGACCCAGCGGCTTCTCGTCGATCTCATTGGGCGTCGCAGCCACGTACCAGGTGTTTTTGGGAAAAGTCATGATCACCTCGGGGCAGTTAATGGGTTGGGAAGGTTTGCTGAATTTACATTCAGTATGCTGAATGAATGCATTGTATTGATCCCGCTCAAGCAAGGAAAGCCCATAAAAGTAAGGGTTTACCCTTTATCTACGCCGCCGCAAACGCAATCACCAAAGACAGCGCTTGCAGTTACTTCATGCGGCAATGCTGATGCACATTGAAGCCAGCTGACAGATTCAGGGCTGGCGTTGCTCCAGCTTCAGACCCAGTGCGGTTCCTTTCGGGAACCCCTTCCAGTAGGTGTGGTCACTCTTGAAGCTGCCACTGGTCTCGGCGGACCACTTGCCATCTTTGGCGTTTTCAACCAGATTCAGGTAGGCATCCATAGTTACTTCTTTTCGCAAGTACCGGGCTAAAAATGCGGTCACAAAATGCTGCGCAATATTGTTCATGCGCACGTTGTCCCACACTGGATCGGTGTAATGCTCCGAGCAGGCTCTGGAGCTATCACCACACTTGCGGTCAAACATCTCGGTAGGGGATGGCATGGGCGCACCGGCATTGTGTCCCGCGTTCTCGTAGGTCAGCAAATAGCGCGGCGCGTTCACGCTGTTCTCGTAAATATTGCGTACACCTGGTGCGTACCCGGAGACGCTGTCGGCGTTACCCGCAATGAAAAATACCGGTGTCTTGATGGCCGCCAGACCAGCCGCGTCCCAAAATCCCGTGTTCCAGCCCCAGGGAGCAAAAGCAACCGCTGCCTTGATGCGCTTGTCCAGCGTTGCAACATAGGCCGAAGTTCCCGCCTGCCTTGCAGCCAGTGCGCCATTGGGTGTACCCCAACTGAAGCCCACGCTGGCTGCAGTCACGCCGCCACCAATGGTATTGACCACCCCATAGCCGCCCATCGAATAGCCGATCAGGCCAGTGTTGTCCGCATTGACCATGCCTTTGAGCGTGCCCGAGGAATCGTCTGCATTGAGACGTGCCATCTGGTTGAGAACAAACAGCTGGTCCAGCGAACGGTTAAGCAGGGTGCTTCCAAAGGCAGCCTGATCGCTGTAGGTGCTGTCGGTGTGGTCAATCGATGCAACCACGTAGCCCTTGCTGGCCAGGTTTTCGGCCAGATGACTCAGCAGGAACCGGTTGCCCGGATAACCGTGGGAGATGATCAATAGCGGATACGGTCCACCTGTTGTGTCTGCCTGGGCATCGCGCACAGCGCGCCCATTGAGCGTGACTTCCAGCTTCCCATCCCTGCCAAATACCTTGTACTGGCCCAACGCAGCCTGGCCGGCAGCAAGCAGGGCGGGATACCATACTTCCACGGTAAGCGGTCGGTCATAGGTCGGCATGGGCTGACCCGCTTTGAATTTCACAATATCCAACTGGTCCGGATTGCTGAACTGAACGGTTTTGACCCCAACCGAGAACTTGCCATAGGGTGCCAACTCCGGCGCATCGGAACGGATGGTATCGATACGGTTTTCAACGGCTATCGCAGATCCCGACAGCGTCACGAAAATTGCCATTCCCAAGGTAACGAAGACGTTTGCCATAGAGCTCCTTATTTCAATTCCCAGATGCAACTCGGGCCAGCTTACCCATGAAGCAAGAGGAAAGCTATCGCCCATGTAACCTGTGGGACAAGCAATAAAGAAAAACCGTCGGCGGCCAACGGTATGCGGTTTTGCGAGACCCAGCGCAACAAAAGTCGATGCCTTGGTCAGCCCTGAAAGTGCACAAACTTGCGCAGCAGCCGCAGGAACTCCGCCTGCTCGGCGGGCTCCAGGTGACCCATCAGGGTGCTTTGCATGGCCTGCGCGCCGGGACGCAAGGCGGCCAGCACGGCCTGGCCTTCGTCGGTCAGCGACAGGCTGCGTTGGCGTCGGGGCAGCACCTCGCGCACGATCCAGCCCTTGGTTTCCAGCCGCGCGGCAATGTCGGCGGCTGTGGAGGTGTCCAGCGCAATCATCTGCGCCAGCGTCACCTGGTCGATGCCGGGCGTCTCGTGCAGGGTGCGCAGAATGGCGTACTGGATGGGGGTGACATGGCGGCCATGCACTTCGTGAAAGGTGGACACCGCCATCTGCTGCGCACGGCGAATCAGGTGGCCGGGCTCATCGGCCAATGCCACCGGGGGCGTCACAGGGTCTGCAGAGGTGGCCATGTGTCAGGACGCCTCCAGTGTGTCCATGGCCAGGCACAGGTCGGCCCAGGCCTTGGCCTTGTCGGCAGGGGCGCGCAGCAGCACCTTGGGCGCATACGTCACCACCACCGGCACCCCACGGTACTGGTAGACCGCACCGCGCAGTTTGCCCAGCGGTTGCGTGGCCCATTGGGGCTGTTCGCCCAGCAGCACCTGCATGGCAAAGCGGCCCATAGCCAAAATCATCCGGGGTCGCACCAGTGCAATCTCCTGCTGCAGGTAGGCTGCGCACTGGGCCAATTCGGCGGCTTGTGGAATGCGGCCATGCGGCGGGCGGCATTTGACGATATTGGTCAGGTAAGCGCCGCTTGCCCCACTGCCGGTGCGACTAGCGCCCACCGCCTTGAGCATGTTGTCCAGCAGTTGCCCCTGGGCCTGCGCAAAGGGCTGGCCTTCGCGGTCTTCGTCTTCATCAGGGGGGTCGCCCACCACCATCCAGTCCATCTGGGCCTGCGCGGGTGCGCGCAGCGTGGTGGTCTTGCGGCTGCCACACAGGGCGCAGGCCTGGCAGGCGGCTACGGTCTGCGCCAGAGCATCCCAGCCCAAAGCCGACGCATCCACCGCCTGCGCAACCGTGCTTGGCGTGGCAGCCACAGGAGCCGCACCCGGCGTAGCAACCGGCGTCGTGCCCAGTTTGGGCCTGAGCGCAACGCGCGGTACGGCGGTTGCTGCCAAAGGTGCCACAGGCTCCGGTGCCCGCGCGGGCACAGCAGGGGCAAATGCCGCGCCTGGCAGCCAGACGTGCACGCCCATCTCCAGCAGCATGGCGCGTTGGCGGGAGTCCAGTTCAAGTGCCATGGGAGATTTGTTTACAGGCGCAAGCTCATGACGATCGCGTCTTCGCGCTGGCCGTGCCCTGCAGGGTAGTAATTCTTGCGCTGGCCCACACGCCGGTAGCCGTGGGCCTCGTAAACCGCGATGGCACGCCCATTGCCCACGCGCACTTCCAGCCACAACCACACCGCCGATTGACCACGCGCCCAGATCGCCAGGGCGTCGAGCATGATGCGGGCCCAGCCCTGACCCTGGTACTCGGGTGCGACGGTAATGTTGAGCAGGTGTACTTCGTCCACGCCCTTCATGGCCACAAAATAGCCCAGCACCGTGCCGTCCGCCACCAGCATCTGCGCCTCGTAGCCCGAGTGCAAGGCGTCCAGAAAGTTGGCGCGTGTCCAGGGGTGCGCATAGGCGCGCTGCTCGACGCGCAAAACCTCGTCCAGCCGGTCGGCCAGCAGGGGCTCGAACAGGGCTTCGGTGGACTCAAGGCGTGCGTTCATGGGCGCCTATTGTGCCGTTACAGCCAGGCTGGCCGCTTTTTCCGCCATGCGCTCGGCGGTGGTCTTGGCCACTTTGTCGCGGATGTAGCTCGGCAACGCCTGCGCAGCCGGCACCGCCTTGCCCGCCGCCAGCAGCGCCGGCGCCAGCCGCAGCATGGCCGCTGCCGTGGGCAGGGCGCCAATGCGCTGCACGCCCGGTTCAGTCACCCCGGTCAGCCGGTCGCCGTACACCGCAAAAACATTGCCTGCCAGCACCTGCAGCGCCCCGGCGGGCGCCAGCGAAAAACCCTCCGGACGCACCAGATGGCTGCCCTGCACTTCGTGCCACAGCGCGCCGTCAAAGTCGTAGGTGGCGGCGTACATCTCGTCCATGCGGGCGTCCAGCAGGGCGCTGATGCGCAAAGGCGCTGCGCCGGCCAGCGCAGTCGACGCAGCATGGCGCGCGTCTTCGGCCACCGCCAGCAAGGTGTCTACCGGCAACACCGGCACATCGGCACCAAAGGCCAGCCCCTGCGCCACGGCACAGGCGGTGCGCAGCCCGGTGAACGAGCCCGGCCCGGCACCAAAGCAGATGGCGTCCAGGTCGGCCAGCACCAGGCCGGCCTGCTGCAGCAGTTCCATCAGGCCGGCAATCAGCCCGGTCGAGGCCTGGGCGCCACCGGCGCCTGTGTGCAGCCACTGCTGTGCCATGCCATCCACCGAGCAGGACACGCCGATGGACATGGTTTCGGTACTGGTATCAAACGCCAGAAGGTTCATGGTTTTAAGCAAAATCAGGCTCAAGCCCTCGTGGAATTTGCACGAGCAGCTATTATTTTAGGAGCAACTGCAGCACGCACACCAAAGAAGATACCCAGCGTCACCAGCGCCAGCCCGGCCAGCAGGTTCCAGTGCAAGGGCTCGCCCAGAAAGATGGTGGCCGAAATGGCCGACAGCCCCGGCACCAGCGCGGTGATCATGGTGGAGCGCACCGGGCCGAAGTGCTGGATCATCTTGGTGAAAGTGATGCCCGAGATCACCACCGACCCCATGCCCTGAAACACCATCTGGAACACCACATCCCGCCAGGGCGCCACCAGCACCTGCCCCGGCACCCAGTGCAGCAGCAACAGCACGGTGTAGACCGGGACATAAGTGACAAACGCGAACGCGGTGATGGCAATCGTCGCCCGCACCGCATCGAGCGCATGGCGGCGTGCCAGCACGCTGTAGGTCGACCAGACGAACGATGCCGCCATGAACAGCACATCGCCGCGCCAGATGCCACTGCCGTCCAGCGCATGCAGCAGGCTGGCACCGCCCACCAGCAGATCGCCGCCGACGATCAGCACCAGGCCGATGGCGCGCGTGGTGGTGATGCGGTCACCCAGAATCCACACCGCCAGCAACGCCGTCCACAGCGGCAGGCTGCCCGGCATCAGCACCGAAGCGTGCGCCGCGGGCGCGTACACAAAGCCGCTGTAGGCCAGCATGGCGTAGAGGAGACCACCAAAGAAACCCACCTTGACCGTCATGGCCAGTGGCAATGGCGACAGACCCCACAAGGAGCTGGAGTTGGAGCTGGTGCCCGGCGTGGAGGTACCCGCCTCCTGTGCGCGGGCCCGGTCCCGCGCGGTGAGCCACAGCCCCCAGGGCAGCAGGATGAGGCTGGCACCCCACAGGCGTGCGTAGACGATGTCAAACGGGTTGAGCACGCCGCCACGCGCCGGGTCTGCCGAGGCACGGGCAATCACGATGAAGGAGGTCCAGATCAGCACGGTTACCACGGCCGCTGCAAGCCCGATGGTGCGAGGAGAGAAGCGGGGTACAGAGGGCGAATGGGGCATGGGGCGATTATCGGCGCTGGCGCATGGCAGGCCACTGCCACGGGATAATGCAGCCATGCTCCGCCCCCGCCTCCTGCAGGTCTTCATGCTCCCTCTGGTTCTTCTAGCCCTGCTGGGCTGCCTGCCCCTGTCCAGTGCAGCGCAAGGCCTGCCGCCTGAAGTCGATGCAGCACTGGCACGCGCCAAAGTGCCACGCGACGCGGTGTCCGTGCTGGTGATTGATGCGCTGGGTACAAGCGCCCCGCGAGTGGCCCACCGCACCAGCGTGGCCATGAATCCGGCGTCGGTCATGAAGCTGGTCACGACCTTCGCCGCGCTCGACCTGCTGGGCCCGGCGTACACCTGGTCCACGCCGGTGTACATGGAAGGCACGGTGCGTGAGGGCACGCTGTACGGCAACCTGTACATCAAGGGCCAAGGAGACCCCAAGTTGGTGCTGGAGCGCCTGTGGCTGCTGCTGCGCCGGGTGCAGGGTCTGGGCATCCACGCCATTGCCGGGGACATCGTGCTGGACCGCAGCGCGCTCGACGTGCCCGAGGCCGACCCCGCCAGTTTCGATGGCGAGCCGCTGCGCCCCTACAACGCCGCGCCCGATGCGCTGCTGATCAACTTCAAATCGGTGGTGATGACCTTCACGCCCGACCGCACGGCCAACCTGGCGCAGGTGCAGTTTGATCCGCCCCTGTACGGCGTGCAGACACAGGCCACCGTGCCGCTGTCCACCGGGGACTGCGGCGACTACCGTGGCACACTCAAGGCCGATTTTTCAGACGCCAACCGCATCCGTTTTCTGGGCAGCTACAGCGCCAGTTGTGGCGAAAAGGTCTGGCCGGTGGCCTATGCCGACCCCAAGAGCTACGGCGTGCGCGCAGTGCAGGGTCTGTGGCTGGACATGGGCGGCAAGCTCTCTGGCAGCGTGCGCTACGGCACCGTGCCCGCACCCATTGCGGCCGGCAAACCAGCCTTTGAAGTGAACTCCGCCCCTTTGCCCGAAGTCATTCGCGACATCAACAAGTTCAGCAACAACGTGATGGCGCAGCAGCTGTTCCTCACCCTTGGCCGCGTACTGCCAGCAACCACGCCAACAACGACCTTGGATGCATCGGGCCCTGCTTTGAGTAATGGCAGCTTCACCGCCTCCCGCGCGCAGGTCCTGCACTGGTGGAAAGAACGCATAGCCACCGACGACCTGCCGGTGCTGGACAACGGCTCGGGCCTGTCGCGCCAGGAGCGCATTACGGCGCAAGCCCTGGGCAAACTGCTGCAGACCGCCTACCGTTCACCAGTCATGCCCGAGCTAATGGCCTCGTTGCCCATCAGCGGCGTGGACGGTACGCTGCGCCGGATGAAATCCCGCGCACTGGGCAGTGCACATCTGAAAACCGGGTCGCTGAGCAACGTGGTGGCCCTGGCCGGCTATGTGCACAGCGCCAGTGGCAAACACAGCGTGCTGGTGGCCATCGTCAACCACCCCAATGCCAACGCCGCACGTCCTGCGCTGGACGCGCTGGTGGAATGGACCGCCAAGGCGCCTTGAACACCAGCTTGGGCCCCCCATCGAGAATCTCACTATGCAAATCGTTGACTTCGTCGGCTCCATCGCCGCCTTTCTGACCACCGCCAGTTTTGTGCCGCAGGCACTTCACACCTTCCGTACCAAGGATGTACGCGGCATCTCGCTGGGCATGTACAGCGCATTTACTCTGGGTGTCGCGCTCTGGCTGGTCTACGGCATCCTGATGGGCGCCTGGCCCATCATCATTGCCAACCTGATCACCACCTCACTGGCGGCTTCGATTCTGGTGATGAAGTTGCGGTACCACGAGGGAGAGTGATCTCGCTGCGTCTGTTCGCTCGCTACGCGTTTGGCTGGGGGCGGGTTGGGGTATGCGGGGCGGCCTCATGCTGCGGGTACGCAGAAATCGGCCTCCCCGCATACCCCAATCCGCTGGCGCCATACGCTCCGGGATATCTCGGGCGCTGACCTTAAGCGCTGGCCCTTTGCAGGCGGTCGCGCACGCCGTCCCAGGAACCATCATCGGGGGGCGTTTCTACCCAGATCAGTTTGACACCGGCGTCGTCGAACTCCCTGAGTACCGAGAACAACTCATGGGCCGTTACTGCCGCGTCACCGGGCATGGGGCGCAGCAGAACTTGTTTGGATTTGGTCTTGAGGGCCGTACGGGTGTAGACCGCGATGGTGGCGCGGGATTCTCCTGCAGGCAGCACATTGCCCAACATGTCCAGTGCCGACTGCAGTGCCTTGGCATCCATCAAGCGCACGGTTGCGCTGGGCGCGTAGTGCGACTCCAGGGTGCCCGATGCCTTGGGGACTTTTGAAGCCTTTTGCGCCTCCAGCCCTTGCGGGTCCTGCACAAGCAGCTCCTCGTTTGATAGCAATTTGCGACCACACGCGGCCTCTACCTGCGCGCCGGTGATGGCACCGGGACGCAGCAACACCGGCGCGCCCCGGGTGCAGTCAATGATGGTGGACTCGATGCCCACTTCACACGGGCCGCCGTCCAGAATCAGCAAGGCACCCTTCAACACATCGCCCAACTCGCTCTGCACATGGGCTGCGGTGGTGGGGCTGACGCGGCCAAAGCGGTTGGCGCTGGGGGCAGCGACACCCCACACCACGCTTTGCCCGGCAGCCGGCTTGCGCAGGGCGGATAGCACCGCCTGGGCGACCGGATGGTCCGGGCAGCGCAGGCCAATGCTGGCCTGTCCGCCCGCCGCAGCGGTGCCCACGCCGTCACGGCGCTTGAGGATCAAGGTGAGCGGGCCAGGCCAGAAGGCCGACATGAGTTGCTGTGCAAAGGCCGGCACCTGCTGCGCATAGTGCGACACACCAGCCATGCCACCGTCGAACGCCGCCACATGCACGATCAGCGGGTGGTCGGCCGGGCGGCCCTTGGCGGCAAACACCTTGGCCACGGCGCTGGCATTGTCGGCATCTGCGCCCAGGCCATACACCGTCTCGGTGGGCAAGCCAATCAGATCGCCAGC
>JAGWUS010000007.1 GCA_028868305.1 Burkholderiales bacterium
TGCAGCACTGCCAATAGTTCCATGGCGTGAATCTGCGCAATAGGTCGTTCCCCGATCCATGGGAATATGTCGCGCTCAAGCTGCGCAAGTTGTCTATCGGCGTGACCTTCACTCCATTGGGGGGCTTGCTTGGCGTACCACTCCAAAGCTATCGCCTTGAATGTGTCGCCCTCAGTCCGCCCCGCCTTTAGCTTTTCAATCTTGCGGGCCTGCACAGGGTTCACGCCGGAAGACTTTTGCAGCTTTGCCGCATCGCGGGCCTTTCTTGCCGCAGTAAGTGGTGTATCTGGATAGCTACCCAGCGCCATGCGCCCCTCTTTGCCGTCTTGGTAAGTCTTCCAAAACCAGCGCTTTGAACCAGCCGGGCTTACCTCCAGGTACAAGCCCCCAGCATCGGTGAACCGAGCACGCTTCTTTTCAGGGTGACAAATAGCGTTGCGACATTGGGCATCAGTAAGCATGTGGTGATCCTCCTTCGGAACCTGCCGAAACCGGGGAACATTCGACTAAACCGGGGTAAAAACTCGATTTGTTCCCCCATTTGTTCCCCGTTTTTTGTTTGGAAACAAGTTTACCCACATGGGTCCATAGGGGCAACCTGTTATGAATTCCCCAATGAAAAAGGCCGTTTCCTCTACTCAAGGAAACGACCTTTAACCTATGTATGGTGGAGCTGGGGGGATTTGAACCCCCGTCCGCAAACCTTCTTCGAACAGTTCTACATGTGTAGCCATCTGATTTAGATCTCGCTCCTTGCATCGCGCAGTGGCACGCTATACAAGACGCCAGCAACCTATTGTCTCGACCCACCCTAAGTTACCCAAGGCAGGACCAGCCGAATGAAATTAGCCCACAGCCTGGATAGCTTGCGCCACCCTTGCCCAGCCTATCGGCTTGCTGTTGTGAGCCTCACGTGCAATTAAGCAGCGAGTGCGAAACGTTCGTCGTTTGCAGTTAGTTTGTTTGAATCTGTTTTACGAGCGCACTCAGCTCGACATGCCCTGCTGCGCGTCCGAATCCACGTCGAAACCAGTGCAGCCCCTCAGCACCTATTTTAGGCGTCCGCCAGCAATTTCAAGAGGTCCAAGGGAGTATTTATCTCGGCATGGGCGCCCCAGGCTTTGGTATCGGCTTTGACCCCCAAATATCCATAAGTGGCGGCCACCGTGCCCATGCCCGCGGCTAGGCCGGCCACAACATCCCGCTCGTCATCCCCTACATACAGGCATTGCGCTGGAGCCAGTGCCATGCGCCTCGCTGCTTCCAGCAAGGGCGCGGGGTGGGGCTTGGCAAACGGCGTGGTGTCCCCACTGACGATGGCCTCCGCGGTGCTGAACAGGGGCATGGCCTCTGTCAAAGGTTCGGTAAATCGGGCAGATTTGTTGGTCACCACACCCCAGCGCAGACCCCGTGCCCCAATGGCCTCTATCAGTTGGTGAACACCATCAAACGCGTAGGTTCGCTGGGTCATGCATGCTGAATAGTTGGCAAAGAACTCTTCGCGCAGCACATCGTAGTCGGGTGCTTCGGGCGTGATACCAAAGGCAACTCCCAGCATACCCCGGGCTCCCGCTCCTGCCATGGGTCGGTAAACATCCAGCGGCAACGATGGCAATCCGCGCGCCACACGCATTTGGTCGGCCGCGGTACCCAGGTCGGGTGCACTATCAATCAGTGTTCCATCCAGATCAAACAGGACCGCAGCAATGTTCGGGAATGTGATGCTCATGCGCTGGTAGAGGGCTTCTGGGTAGCAAACAGATAGTTCACGCTGGTGTCGCCACTTAGCCAATAGCGCTGCGTCAAGGGGTTGTATTCCATGCCCCGGGTGTGGCGCAAATCAAGTCCTGCGCTACGGCAGTAGGCCGCCAACTCACTTGGGCGAATCATCTTGGCGTACTCGTGGGTGCCGCGGGGCAGCATATTCAGGACGTATTCCGCCCCCACAATCGCAAACAGAAAGGCCTTCGCACTGCGATTGATAGTTGAAAAAAACACCCAGCCACCTGGTTTGACCAATTTCGCACAGGCCATAACCACCGATGCGGGGTCTGGCACATGTTCCAGCATTTCCATGCAGGTCACTACGTCAAATTGCCCGGAGGCTTCGCAAGCCAGTGCCTCGGCACTGACTTCGCGATAGGTGATATTGGGCGTCTGCGCCTCAAGGGCATGCAACTGGGCAACCCTGAGTGCCTTGGTGGACAAATCGATGCCCAGCACATTTGCCCCCTTGCGCGCCATGGAATCCGCCAGAATTCCGCCACCACAACCCACGTCCAACGCCTGCAATCCGGCCACGGGGCACAAACCATTGACCCATTCCAGCCGCAACGGGTTGATCTGGTGCAGTGGGCGGAACTCACTGTCCATATCCCACCAGCGGTGGGCCAGTTCAGAAAACTTGGCCAGTTCGGCCGGGTCAGCATTCAGTAGAGTTGTCATAACGGGATTATCGGGGCAATAAAAAACCCGCCGAAGCGGGTTTCTCGCTGTATCTCAAAAAGAGATTACTTGGCAGCGCGGGTTCCGACCACTTCGATCTCGACGTGGCGGTTCTTGGCCCGACCTTCTTTGGTCTTGTTGTCAGCAACAGGCTGCTTCTTGCCCTTGCCTTCGGTGTACACGCGATTCTTTTCGATGCCCTTGGACACCAGATAAGCCTTCACGGCTTCAGCACGATTTACAGAAAGCTTTTGGTTGTAAGCATCGGTTCCGATAGAGTCTGTGTGACCCACAGCGATGATTACTTCCAAATTGATACTCTTAACTTTGCCAACCAGATCATCCAACTTGGCCTTGCCTTCAGGCTTCAAGACATACTTGTCAAAGTCAAAGAAAGCGTCAGCGGCGTAGGTCACCTTGGCAGCGGCTGCAGCGGGTGCAGGAGCGGGCGCAGGTGCAGCTACGGGAGCGGGTGCAGGAGCAGGTGCAGCTACGGGAGCGGGTGCAGGAGCGGGTGCAACGATGGCACCATCGCAACCAGCAGCAGCTGTAGCGGGAGTCCAGCTGACATCACGCCAGCACTGGCCGGAAGCGTTTTTCCAGACGTCGCCAGCGGTGCTGCGCCAGTTGTGAATTTCCTGGGCACCAGCAGCAGTAGCGAGTGCTGCGGCAGCGACAAGGAGTGCTACTTTATTCAGTTGTTTCATGACTTTCCTTCTTTGATCGGAGCAAACTGCAGCAGCGCTGCGACTAGTTCTTTGACGCCCTGCATGGTAAACACCATTTAGGACGGTCACCATATTGTGCCACAGCGGAAACACCTTTCACTGTCGCAGTAACCGGCTGGACGTGCGCAGGAACAAGAGTGCAACAAATTGTTGCAAGCATGCGACACCGCCCGAGCCGTAGAATCGCTGGTTGTCCCTGACATAGCCATCTTCCTTCCATGACCCAGTTCGCCAAAGAAACCCTGCCCATCAGCCTTGAAGAGGAAATGCGGCGCAGCTACCTCGATTACGCCATGAGCGTGATTGTGGGCCGTGCCCTGCCCGATGCGCGGGACGGCCTGAAGCCGGTGCACCGGCGCGTGCTGTTCGCGATGCACGAACTCAACAACGACTGGAACCGCGCCTACAAGAAGTCGGCGCGTATCGTTGGCGATGTCATCGGTAAATACCACCCGCACGGTGACCAGTCGGTGTACGACACCATCGTACGCATGGCGCAGGACTTCTCCATGCGCCACATGTTGGTGGATGGCCAGGGCAACTTCGGCTCCGTGGACGGTGACAGTGCTGCTGCCATGCGGTACACCGAAATCCGCCTGGCCAAGATCGCCCACGAGCTGCTGGCCGATCTGGACAAGGAAACGGTCGACTTTGGGCCCAACTACGACGGCTCCGAAAAAGAACCACTGGTAATGCCCACCCGCATTCCCAACCTGCTGGTCAACGGCTCCGGCGGTATTGCGGTGGGTATGGCCACCAACATCCCGCCCCATAACCTCAATGAGGTGGTGGACGCCTGCCTGCACATGCTGCGCAACCCGGACGCATCGATTGACGACCTGATGGAGATCATTCCGGCGCCGGACTTTCCCACCGCGGGCATCATTTACGGCATCAACGGCGTGAAAGACGGTTACCGCACCGGCCGCGGCCGTGTGGTCATGCGCGCCAAATGCCACTTTGAAGACATCGACAAGGGCCAACGCCAGGCCATCATCGTCGACGAGCTGCCCTACCAGGTCAACAAAAAGACCCTGCAAGAACGCATGGCCGAACTGGTGCACGAAAAAAAGATCGAGGGCATCAGCCACATCCAGGATGAGTCTGACAAGTCGGGCATGCGTCTGGTGATCGAACTCAAGCGTGGCGAAGTGCCCGAAGTGGTGCTGAACAACCTGTACAAGCAGACCCAGTTGCAGGACACCTTTGGCATCAATATGGTGGCCCTGGTCAACGGCCAGCCCAAGCTGTGCAATCTGAAGGATCTGATCTCGGTTTTCCTGAACCACCGCCGCGAAGTGGTGACACGTCGCACCGTGTTCAACCTGCGCAAGGCCCGCGAGCGCGGTCATGTGCTCGAAGGCCTGGCTGTCGCGCTGGCCAACATCGACGAATTCATCCGCATCATCCGCGAATCACCCACACCACCCGTGGCTAAAGTGGAGTTGATGAACCGCCCCTGGGACAGCAAACTGGTGCGCGAAATGCTCACCCGTACCCGCGCTGATGGGGGTGTCGTCAACGCCGATGACTACCGTCCGGATGGGCTGGAGAAAGAATTTGGCATGGGTCAGGATGGCCTGTACCGCCTGTCGGATACGCAGGCACAGGAAATTTTGCAAATGCGTCTGCAACGCCTGACCGGTCTGGAGCAGGACAAGATCGTCGGCGAGTACAAGGAAGTCATGGCAGAGATCGAGGATCTCCTGGACATTCTGGCCAAACCAGAGCGCGTCTCCACCATCATTGGCGAAGAACTGGGCCATGTGAAGCAGGAATTCGGCCAGAGCAAGGTCGGCGCGCGCCGCAGCCTGGTGGAGCACAGCTCGTTCGACCTGTCCACCGAAGACCTGATTACGCCGACCGACATGGTGGTGACCATGAGTCACAGCGGCTATATCAAAAGCCAGCCGCTCAATGAATACCGCGCCCAGAAGCGCGGTGGGCGCGGCAAGCAGGCCACCGCCACCAAAGAAGATGACTGGGTCGATCAGCTGTTTGTGGCCAACACCCACGACTACATCCTGTGCTTCTCCAACCGCGGCCGCCTGTACTGGCTCAAGGTCTGGGAAGTGCCACAGGGTTCGCGCGGTTCGCGCGGCCGGCCTATCGTCAACATGTTCCCGCTGCAGGACGGTGAAAAAATCACCGTGGTGCTGGCACTGACAGGCGAAAAACGCACATTCCCGGCTGATCAGTATGTGTTCATGGCGACCAGCATGGGTACGGTCAAGAAGACCGCGCTGGACGAATTCAGCAACCCGCGCAAGGGCGGCATCATTGCCGTGAACCTGGATGAGGGCGACTACCTGATTGGCGCTGCGCTGACCGATGGCAAGCATGACGTGATGCTGTTCAGCGACGGTGGCAAGGCCGTGCGCTTTGACGAAGACGATGTGCGTCCCCTGGGCCGCAATGCCCGTGGTGTGCGCGGCATGTCGCTGGAAGCTGGCCAAAGCGTGATTGCCATGCTGGTGGCCGAAGACGAGCAGCAAAGCGTGCTGACCGCCACCGAAAATGGCTACGGCAAACGCACCAACATCACCGAATACACCCGCCATGGCCGCGGCACCAAGGGCATGATTGCGATCCAGCAATCCGAGCGCAACGGCAAGGTGGTGGCCGCCACGCTGGTGCACGCCGAAGACGAAATCATGCTCATCACCGACAAGGGTGTGTTGGTGCGCACCCGCGTTAGTGAAATCCGAGAACTAGGCCGCGCCACCCAGGGCGTGACCCTGATCGGTCTGGACGAAGGCTCCAAGCTCAGCGGCCTGCAGCGCATCGTGGAAAACGACGCCAATACCACCGATACCGACGCCGCCGAAGAGTCGGGTGACGCTGGCGAGGACATCTGAACGCTATCAATTCAGTAGCTGCTTGTGCAAATCCCATGCGGGCTAAAGCCCTATTTGATACATAAATCCGCCTGATGCAACGCCCTTACAACTTTTCGGCCGGACCGGCCACCATGCCCGCCGAAGTGCTGGCGCAGGCTGCCGCCGAGATGCTGGACTGGCCCGATGCCAGTGGCAAGCCCAGTGGCATGGGCGTGATGGAGATGAGCCATCGGGGCAAGGAGTTTCAGTCCATCTACGAAGCGGCCGAAGCCGATATCCGCGAACTGCTGGCCGTTCCTGCAAACTTCAAAATTCTGTTCATGCAGGGTGGTGGACTCGCCGAAAACGCCATCATTCCGCTGAACCTGGCCGGCATGCGTGCCGCACCGGGAACGCAAGGCTCTGCAGACTTTGTGGTCACCGGCAGCTGGAGCGAGAAGTCACTCAAGGAGGCCGGCAAGTACTGCCAGGCCAATGTTGCCGCCAACACCAAAGGAGGCGGATTCACTGCCATTCCCGCACCCCCCTCCTGGAAGCTGGATCCCTCTGCCAGCTACGTGCACCTCTGCACCAACGAAACCATCAACGGTGTAGAGTTCCACTCCCTGCCGGACCTCAAGGCGCTGGGATCGGGCGCGGCGCTGGTCATCGATTTTTCGTCGCACGTGGCATCGCGACCTGTCGACTGGAACAAAGTGGGGCTCGCTTTCGGCGGCGCCCAGAAAAACCTGGGGCCAGCGGGCCTGACCATGGTGGTGGTGCGCGAAGACCTGCTGGGCTACTCTGCGTCGATCTGCCCCAGCGCCTTTGACTACAAGACCGTGGCAGACAACCAGTCCATGTACAACACGCCCCCCACCTATGCCATCTACATGGCAGGTCTGGTGTTCAAGTGGCTCAAACGCCAGGGTGGCATTGCTGCCATGGAGGCGCGCAATATGGCCAAGGCAGAACTGCTGTACGCGGCACTGGATGCGTCGGACTTCTTCTACAACAAGGTGCATAAAGACTGCCGTTCCCGCATGAACGTGCCGTTCTTTCTCCGCGATGAATCCCGCAACCAGGCGTTTCTGGACGGCGCCAAGGACGCAGGACTCCTGCAGCTCAAGGGTCACAAGTCGGTCGGCGGCATGCGCGCCAGCATTTACAACGCGATGCCTATTGAAGGTGTTCAGACTCTGGTGTCCTACATGCGAGAATTTGAACAAAAACAGGCCTGAGACAACCTTCCATGAGCCAACCACAACAGTCAACTGATCTGGCCGTGCTGCGCACCCAGATCGACTCCCTGGACCAGAAACTGCTGTCCCTGCTCAACCAACGCGCACTGGTTGCGGAGAAAGTGGGCGAACTCAAGCGCAGGGAGGGTTCGCCCTTCTTCCGCCCCGACCGCGTTGCGCAGGTCATTGAAAAGATCCAGGCTGCCAACCAGGGCCCTTTGCTGAACCAGCATGTTGGTGCCATCTGGCGCGAAATCATGTCGGCCTGTCTGGCACTGGAAGCGCCACAACGGGTGGCGGTGCTCGGGCCCCAGGGCACGTTCTGCGAACAGGCAGCCATCGAATTTTTCGGCAGCGCAGCCGATCTGATTTACTGTGCCAATTTTGACGAGGTGTTTCACGCTACGGCTGCTGGCACGGCCCAGTTCGGCGTGGTCGGCATGGAAAACTCCACCGAAGGCGTTGTAGCCCGGTCCCTTGATCTGTTCCTGCGCTCGCCGGTTCATGTGGTGGGCGAAGTGAGCCTCCTGGTGCGCCACAATTTGCTGCGCCAGACCAATTCACTCGAAGGCATTGAAGTGGTGCTTGCCCATCCTCAAGCCCTCGCACAGTGCCAGGGTTGGCTAACCCAATACCTTCCGAACGCCGAACGCCGTGCAGTCTCCAGCAATGCAGAAGGCGCGCGCCTGTGCGCCAGCAACCCGACCTGGGCCAGCCTGGCCAGCGAACGTGCTGCGTCGCAGTTTGGCCTGCATATCGTGGCCCACGCCATTCAGGACGAGGCCTACAACCGCACCCGCTTCGCCATCATCTGCCTGCCACAAACCCTGGCCATGCCGCCCGCCTCCGCCAGGGACTGCACCAGCCTGGTGGTATCGGTACCCAACCGGCCCGGTGCGGTGCATGACCTGCTGGTCCCGCTGAAGAACAACGGCGTGTCCATGACCCGGTTTGAATCGCGTCCAGCCAAGTCTGGCCAGTGGGAATACTATTTCTATATCGACATTGCAGGCCATCCTTCGCAGCCGCATGTTGCCGCAGCACTGAAAGAGTTACAGGGCCTGTGCGCCTTCTACAAGGTGTTGGGCGCCTACCCGGTCACTGAATAATTAACGTTGGGTCCGCAGGAGTCTTATGTTTGAACAACTAGGTCTGATTGGCTGCGGCCTGATGGGCGGCTCGTTTGCGCTGGCACTCAAGCGCGCCGGTCTGGTCAAACGCGTCGTTGGGTACAGCAAGTCACCCAGTACCACCGAGCGTGCGCGCCAGATGGGCGTCATTGATGTGGAGGCCCCATCGGCCCTGCTGGCAGTGTCCGGCGCCGACATCGTGCTGATCGCTGTGCCGGTTGCTGCCACCGAAGCTACCTTCAAGGCCATCAAGCACCTTGTCACACCCAATATGCTCATCATGGACGTGGGCTCCACCAAGCGCGATGTGATCGATGCAGGACGACGTGCCCTGCGTGAGCACATTGGGCTGTTTGTCCCTGCCCATCCGATTGCCGGTAAGGAACTCTCCGGCGTGGAACACGCCGATGCCGACCTCTATGCCGGGCGCCAGATCATTCTGACCCCTATTGAGCGCACCCAGACTGCGCAGTTACAAAAGGCAGTGGATGTCTGGACCGCCCTGGGCTGCCGGGTGCTCAAGATGTCCCCCGAACAGCATGATTCGGCATTCGCCGCCATCAGCCACCTTCCGCACCTGATTGCGTTCTCCCTGATGAATGCCATTTCCGGACAACCCCAGGGCAAGGACTACCTGTCGCTGGCCGGCCCCGGTTTTAGGGATTTCACCCGCATCGCAGCGAGTGACCCCAAGGTCTGGCGCGACATCATGGTTTCCAACCGGGAAGAGTTACTGGCGCAGAGCAAGATCTTCCAGCGCAATCTGCAGGCCCTGGAGCTCATGATTTCCAGCGGAAACTCCGAGGCCCTGGAAGGCCTGATCGAGCAGGCCAGTGAAACGCGGTCCAACTGGACCATGACCTCCAAGCTCAACAAGTAAATGTTTTCCACTGCGTTCCTGGATTTGCCACCACTGGCCAGCGCCAGCGGTGAAGTCACCCTCCCCGGCTCCAAAAGCATCTCCAACCGCGTGCTGCTGCTGGCCGCCATGTGCCAGGGCACCACCACCATCCATGACCTGCTGGACTCGGATGACACCCGCGTCATGCTGGTGGCCCTCAAACAACTGGGCTGCGTCATTGTTCAGGATGGCGCGACCGTGCAAATCACCGGTGTTGCCGGGGAGCTTTCTTCGATTGGCGCCAAGCTGTTTTTAGGAAACGCCGGCACCGCGATGCGCCCGCTCACGGCAGCGCTGGCGGTGTTGGGTGGAAACTTTGAACTCAGCGGCATCCCCCGCATGCACGAGCGCCCGATTGGCGACCTGGTGGATGCGCTGCGCCAGCTGGGTTGCCACATTGACTATTTGGGCAACGAAGGCTACCCTCCCCTGCGCATCGGCCAGGCCCATCTGACACTGGGCGCGCCCATCCAAGTGCGCGGCGATGTGTCCAGCCAGTTCCTGACCGCCTTGCTGATGGCGCTGCCGTTGGTGGCGACACAAGACATCGTGATCGACGTGGTCGGTGAGTTGATTTCGCGCCCCTACATCGAAATTACCCTGAACCTGCTGGAGCGTTTTGGCGTGCGGGTGCGACGGGAAGGCTGGCAGCGCTTCACAATTCCCGCAGGCAGCCAGTTGCAGTCGCCCGGCGAAATCCATGTCGAGGCCGACGCCTCGTCTGCTAGCTATTTCATAGCACTTGGTGCAATTGCGACGGGGGCTAGCGCTCAAAATGGCATAAAAATCATCGGAGTCGGTGCAGATTCCATCCAGGGTGACATCCGCTTCATGGAAGCGGCACAGGCCATGGGCGCCCGGATTGAGAGCGGCCCGAACTGGCTGCGCATCCAGCGCGGCGCCTGGCCACTAAAAGCTATCGAACTGGACTGCAACCATATTCCCGATGCGGCGATGACACTGGCCGTCATGGCGCTGTACGCCGACGGCACCACCACCCTGCGCAATATTGCCAGCTGGCGGGTCAAGGAAACCGACCGTATTGCGGCCATGGCCACCGAGCTGCGCAAACTGGGCGCCACCGTGGTTGAAGGCGCCGATTTCATCCAGGTGACGCCGCCGGCAACAGACGCTGCATGGCAGGCCGCCAGCATCCATACCTATGACGACCACCGCGTGGCGATGTGTTTCTCGCTGGCGGCGTTCAATCCTGCCCGTATTCCGGTGCGGATTGAAGACCCGAAATGCGTTGCCAAAACCTTTCCGGATTATTTCGAAACGCTGTTTTCCGTAGCCCAGGCGCAGCCTGGCTCGATTCCAGTCATTTGTGTGGACGGCCCCACGGCTTCCGGCAAAGGCACGCTGGCGGCGGTCATTGCGCAACGGCTCGGTTACCACTTCCTGGACTCGGGTTCGTTGTACCGCATTACCGGACTAGCAGCCACGCGTGCCGGCATTGCACTGGAGCCTTCCAACGAAAAGGCCATCGTGAACCTGCTGCGCACACTGCCCATCCACTTTGAGGGTAGCCATATCTGGCTGGCGCAAGAAGATGTAAGCGAGGCGATCCGCACCGAAGAAGCGGGCATGAATGCCTCCAGAGTCTCTGCCTTCCCGGCGGTACGCGGGGCGCTTATTGACTTGCAACGCGGTTTTCGCAGACTCCCTGGCTTGGTGGCAGACGGTCGCGACATGGGCACCGTCATCTTCCCTGATGCGCCGCTGAAGGTGTACCTCACGGCCAGCGCCGCCCGGCGTGCCGAGAGACGCTATAAGCAGTTGATTTCAAAGGAAATTCCCGCTATACTCGACAGTCTTCGCGCAGACCTTGAGGCGCGCGACGCCAGGGATTCTTCCCGCGACGTTGCGCCTTTGAAGCCCGCACAAGATGCCCAGTTGCTGGACAACTCGGATTTGACAGTCGAATCGTCTGTTGAAACGGTGTTGGCCTGGTGGCAAAGCAAACAGCCTTTTTAGCTTCGGCCAGAGAGGCAACCTGGTCCCCATAGCTCTTCTCGCGCGTCAGCGCACCGGTTAACACCAAGCGCCATGGGGTTCAATAACTTAACCCCGCGATAAAACGCGAATTAACCTGCGGTTAAAACCGCATAAACACATGTCTGAATCTTTCGCAGCCCTATTTGAAGAATCGCTACAACGCTCGGAAATGCGCACCGGTGAAGTTATCACCGCTGAAGTTGTCCGCATAGAGCACAGCTTTGTTGTGGTCAACGCTGGCCTCAAGTCTGAAGCCTACGTGCCAATCGAAGAATTCAAGAGCGACAAGGGCGAACTCGAAGTCCAAGTTGGCGATTTCGTGTCCGTGGCCATCGACTCCGTAGAAAACGGCTATGGCGACACCATCCTGTCCCGCGACAAAGCCAAGCGTCTGGCTTCCTGGATGAGCCTGGAAAAGGCCCTGGAATCCGGCGAGTTTGTCACTGGTACCACCAGCGGCAAGGTCAAGGGCGGTCTGACCGTTCTGGTCAACGGCATCCGCGCATTCCTGCCCGGTTCGCTGGTCGACACCCGTCCTACCAAGGACCTGTCTCCGTACGAAAACAAGACCCTGGAATTCAAGGTCATCAAGCTGGACCGCAAGCGCAACAACGTCGTGTTGTCTCGCCGTGCCGTGGTGGAAGCCTCCATGGGCGAAGAGCGCGCCAAGCTGATGCACACCCTCAAAGAAGGCTCTGTGGTGCAAGGCGTGGTCAAGAACATCACCGAATACGGTGCGTTCGTGGACCTGGGCGGTATCGATGGCCTGCTGCACATCACCGACATGGCATGGCGCCGCGTCCGTCACCCCTCTGAAGTGGTGACCGCAGGGCAAGAAATCACTGCCAAGATCCTGAAGTTCGACACCGAAAAGAACCGCGTGTCTCTGGGTCTGAAGCAAATGGGCGACGACCCATGGATGGGCGTGAACCGCCGCTACCCACAAGGTACCCGCATGTTCGGCAAGATCACCAACATCGCCGACTACGGCGCGTTTGTGGAACTCGAACCCGGAATCGAAGGTTTGGTGCACGTGTCCGAAATGGACTGGACCAACAAGAACGTGGCTCCTTCGAAGATCGTTGCCCTGGGCGACGAAGTCGAAGTCATGGTTCTGGAAATCGACGAAGACAAGCGTCGCATCTCCCTAGGCATGAAGCAGTGCAAGGCCAACCCATGGCAAGAGTTTGCGCAGAACACCAAGCGCGGCGACCGCGTGAAGGGCCCGATCAAATCCATCACCGACTTCGGCGTGTTCGTCGGTCTGGCTGCTGGTATTGACGGCCTGGTGCACCTGTCTGACCTGTCCTGGAATGAGCCCGGCGAAACCGCTGTGCGCGAATACAAAAAAGGCCAGGAAGTCGAAGCTTTGGTCCTGGCCGTGGACGTGGACCGCGAGCGCATCTCCCTGGGTATCAAGCAGCTCGATTCCGACCCGTTCACGACCTTCGTGTCGATCAACGACAAGGGCCAGACCGTTACCGGCAAGGTCAAGACTGTGGATGCCAAGGGCGCTGAAATCGACCTGGGCGAAGACATCATCGGCTACCTGCGCGCTTCAGAAATCAGCCGCGACCGCGTGGAAGACGCTCGCAACGTGCTGAAAGAAGGCGATGAAGTGACTGCTGTGGTGGTGAACGTGGATCGCAAGACCCGCAACATCCAGTTGTCCATCAAGGCCAAGGACATGGCTGACCAGAACGAAGCCATGCAATCCCTGAGCCAGCAATCTGCCCGTGAAAACGCTGGTACTACCAGCCTGGGCGCTTTGCTGCGTGCCAAGCTCGACAACAACTAAGCCCTGTTGTTGACCTGATCAAACGGCCGGCCACCCTGAGTGTTCTTTGGGTGTCGGCCGTTTTTCATTGAATACTCTCTTCCAGCATGACTCGCTCCGACCTCGTTGAAGAACTGGCAAACCGTTTCAGCCAGCTGACCCATCGCGATGCAGAATACGCGGTCAAGGCCATTCTGGATGCCATGAACGATGCGCTGGTGCGTGGGCACCGCATTGAAATTCGCGGCTTTGGCAGCTTCTCCATCAATCGACGCCCTCCCCGCATGGGACGCAATCCACGCAGTGGCGAGAGTGTTGCCATTCCGGAAAAACGGGTACCGCACTTCAAGCCAGGCAAGGCCCTGCGTGAAGCTGTAGACCAGCGCACCGCCGAACTGGAGTCCAAGGCCAAGCCCTGAAGCGGCGCTATTAGAATCACTCCCTCACCGAGGAGATGAATGAAACAGATCGCATGGCTCTTTAAGTGGTTACTTAAAGCGGCCATTTTTTTTACCCTGTTCGCTTTCGCACTGAACAACCAGGGCGACACGACGGTGCACTTTTTCTTTGGCTACCACTGGACAGCACCTATGGTTCTGGTGGTGCTGGTCGCCTTCGCAACTGGACTGGTGATTGGTGTACTGGGCATGGTGCCGCGCTGGTGGCGCCACCGCCGCGAAGCGCTGCAGGCGCGTTTTGCCGCGCGCGAAGCCACCAATGCATTGAGTGCCGAAGCCAGCAAACAGGGAACTCCCCCTCGACCCGATGGACTTTGATATCACCCTGATCCTGCTGGGCCTGCCCGTGGCGTTCGTGCTGGGCTGGGTGGCGTCACGCATGGACCTGCGCCAGCTGCGCCTGGAAAACCGCCAGGCCCCGAAGGCCTACTTCAAGGGCCTGAACTTTTTGCTCAACGAACAACAGGACCAGGCCATTGACGCGTTCATTGAGGCCGTGCAAAACGACCCGGACACCTCGGAACTGCACTTCGCACTGGGCAACCTGTTCCGCCGCCGTGGTGAATACGAGCGTGCTGTGCGGGTGCACCAGCACTTGCTCTCCCGTGGCGACCTGAGCCAGGACGACCGCCACCGTGCGCAGCACGCGCTGGCTCTCGACTACCTGAAGGCCGGTCTGCTGGATCGCGCCGAGGACGCCCTGCTCAAGCTCGAAGGCTCCCGCTTTGAAGCCCAGTCCCGCCTGGCACTGCTGGCCAACTACGAGCGTTCCCGCGACTGGCCCAACGCTGCCATCATTGCGCAAAAACTCGAAACCTCGGGCCAGGGCAGCTTCAAGGGGCGCCTGTCACACTACCTCTGCGAACAGGCGGCAGATGCCTGCACTGCCAAAGACGAAGCGAAAGCCCAATCATTGCTGGAACATGCGATCTCCACCGCACCGCATGCCGCGCGCCCCCGCATGGATCTGGCACGCCTGCAATACCAGCAGGGGCACGCGGCTGAAGCCTTTGCCACCCTGATGGACGCCATCACCGCCGCACCCGCCGCCATAGCCCTCATGGCCGCACCGCTGGTCCAGTATGCAGTGAACTCCGGGCAGGGTGGCGCCGCACTGGAGCACCTCAAGTCCCTCTATTCCGAGGTTAGATCTCTCGACCTGCTTGACGCCATCGTAGCGCTGGAAGCCGCGTCTGGCGATGCCACGGCCAGCGCGCGCGACTGGTACGCACGCCACCTCGAGAAAGAGCCATCCCTGGTGGCCGCTGCCAAATGGATTGCGGGAGAAAAGCTCGAGCACGAACAGTTTCACCCCCAGGTCCAACGCGCACTGGACCATGCCGTCAAACCCCTTACGCGCTACCGCTGTGCCGCCTGCGGCTTTGAAGCCAAGCAGCATTTCTGGCAATGCCCGGGCTGCCAGGCCTGGGACAGTTACCCGGCGCGCCGTGTCGAAGAACTATGAACACCATGACGATTTCAAAAGAACAATTGGCCAAGGCCCGCGTGCTGGTGGTTGGCGACGTCATGCTGGACCGCTACTGGTATGGTGCGGTAGACCGCATCAGCCCCGAGGCCCCGGTACCCGTGGTACGCATTACGCGGGAAGAAGAGCGCTGCGGCGGTGCTGCCAACGTGGCCTTTAACGCCGCGTCCCTGGGCGCACAAGCCACCCTGCTCACCGTCGTGGGCGATGACGAGGCCAGCCACAAGCTGGAGGCACTGGTGGCCAAGACCGGCATCCGCACCCATTTCGGTCGTGATGCCGACCTCAAGACCACCGTGAAGCTGCGGGTTATCGGACGCCAGCAGCAGTTGCTGCGCCTGGACTTCGAGAACACCCCCAAGAGCGAGATACTGGCGTCCCAGACGGCCACGTTCACGGAACTGCTTCCACAGCATGACGCAGTGCTGTTTTCAGACTACGGCAAAGGTGGCCTGGCCCATGTGAGCGACATGATTGCGCAAGCCCGGGCTCTGTCCAAGCCGATCCTGATCGACCCCAAGGGCAACGACTTTTCACGCTACCAGCGCGCCAGCGTCATCACCCCCAACCGGGCCGAACTGCAGCAGGTCATTGGCGCCTGGAATACCGAAGATGAATTGCGTACCAAGGTGCACAACCTGCGCAATGCGCTGCATCTGGATGCCGTACTGCTGACCCGCAGCGAAGAAGGTATGACATTGTTTGATGCGCAAGGTCAGTTGCATGTGAGCGCGCAGGCACGCGAGGTGTTTGACGTCACCGGTGCTGGTGACACCGTCATCGCCACCATGGCCGCGCTGGTGGGCGCCGGCATGAGCCTGCGGCAAGCCCTGCCCCTGGCCAACCGGGCTGGTGGTGTGGTCGTGGGTAAATTTGGTACCGCTACCGTTTCCTATGAGGAGTTGTTTGCATGACCCGTATCGTTGTAACTGGCGCGGCTGGTTTTATTGGCAGCAACATTATTGCGGGTCTCAATGCCCGCGGCATGGACGACATCATTGCGGTGGACGATCTCAAGCAGGGTGACAAGTTTCGCAATCTGGCTGATCTGAAAATTGCCGACTATGTGGACGCTGACACCTTCTACGACGAATTCGCATCTGGCCACTATGGCCAGATCGAAGCGGTGTTCCACGAAGGCGCCTGCAGCGACACCATGGAACTGGATGGCAAATACATGATGGCCAACAACTACACGCTGTCCTGGCACCTGTTTCAGGCCTGCCAGAAGCGCGGGGCGCGCCTGCTGTATGCCTCCAGTGCAGCCACCTATGGCGGTTCAGACACTTTCCGTGAAGATCCGGCGTTTGAACTTCCGCTCAACGTCTACGGCTACTCCAAGCTGCTATTTGACCAGCGCATGCGCCGCGAATGCGGCACTGACTTCCATCGCACCAAAGCCGGTAAAACCATGCAGGTGGTCGGCTTCCGGTATTTCAACGTCTACGGCCCGCGGGAACAGCACAAGGGGCGCATGGCCAGCGTGGCATTCCACCAGTTCCACCAATACACAACCGAAGGCAGAGTCAAGCTTTTTGGGGAATATGGCGGCTACCCGGCAGGCGGCCAGATGCGCGACTTTGTTTTCATTGACGACGTGGTAGCGGTGAACCTGTGGTTCTTCGACCATCCCGGGCAGTCCGGAATCTACAACCTGGGTACAGGCCGGGCCCAACCCTTCAACGATGTGGCCATTGCGGTGGTAAACACCCTGCGCGAGAAAGAGGGCAAGTCGGCTCTGTCGCTGCAGGAGGCCACGACCCAGGGACTGATCGAATACATAGCCTTCCCAGATGCCCTGCGTGGCAAGTACCAGGCCTACACCCAGGCCGACCTGACGGCACTGCGCGCCACCGGCTGCGACCACGTCTTTGCCGACGTGCAAAGCGGTGTGCAAAGCTATGTGCGCAATCTTGCGGGGCAAAAGTAATCGCCAACAACCCTGTCAACGCACGGTGTTTGGCATCCGTTAGCTAGCTACACTTTTCAATAAGTGTGTCGCATCCCCAACCCAACCCCAACTCAACCCAAGGGAGTTACCTATGCTGAAGAAAATTCTGGCCATCGTTACCATGATGTATGCCGCCGTATCTTTTGCTGCCGTCGACGTCAACAAAGCGTCCGCTGCCGAACTGGATGGCATAAAGGGCATCGGCCCCGGCATTTCCACCAAGATTCTGGATGAGCGCAAGAAGGGGAACTTCAAGGACTGGAACGACTTCATCGATCGGACCAAAGGCGTGGGCGAAGGCAATGCCGCCAAGTTTTCCGCCGAAGGCCTGACTGTCAACGGAGCCACCTACAAGGGTGCTCCAGCTGCCAAGGCAGCAACACCGGCCGCTCCAGCGCCTGCTGCGGCACCTACTGCCAAAGAGGAAAAAAAGGACGCCAAGGCTGAGGCTAAAAAGGCCAAGGCAGAAGAAAAGGCCAAGAAGGCTGAAGAAGCCAAAGCTAAGAAGGAAGCTGCAAAGCAGGCCAAGGCTGACAAGAAGGACGCGAAAGCCGAAGCCCCCAAAGCCGCCGCCAGCGCTGCCAAGAAGTAATCCGCTTCACTCCCCAAAAACCCGCACAGGCGGGTTTTTTGCTTCTGGGCCTGGCAAAAAGATGGGAAACTCGGTCACATGCTGTCTGTCTTTGCAATCTGTCTGGGGGCCTGCGTTGGAGCCCTGTCCCGCTGGGGTCTGGGGCTGTGGCTCAATCCCGTTGGCGTAGCCGCAGGCTCCGCCCTGCCCTTGGGAACCCTGGCCGCCAACCTGATTGGTGGCTACCTGATTGGCGTATGCGTCGCCGTCTTTCAGGCCCTGCCGCAACTGGACCCGGCGTGGCGCCTGGCACTCGTTACCGGCTTTCTGGGCGCGCTCACCACGTTTTCCAGCTTTTCTGCCGAGGTAGTGGCCATGCTGGGCCAACAGCGCTACGCACTGGCACTGGGCACGACCACCCTGCACCTGTGTGGCTCACTGTTGCTGACCGTGGCGGGTTTACGAACCGCTACGTTTTTCATAGCTAGCCGTGCATGATTGACGGGGGCCATATGCCAATTTCATGCATACCAACCGAGCTCTCCTGGTCATTCCTATGCTCACTGCGCTCACCCTGATTTTTGTACTGGTCTATGCGGCCATTGCTCTGGAGCACCCGCTCAAGGTCAACAAATCGGCCAGCGCCCTGCTCGGTGCGGGCCTGCTTTGGACGATCTATGCATTGGGGCAAGGCGATGCCCACCTGGTGGGCGAGCAGTTGAACGAGTCCCTGATGGGCACAGCGCAGATTGTGTTCTTCCTGATGGGCGCCATGACGATTGTGGAAGTGGTGGACGCGCACAACGGCTTTGAAGTCATCACCTCGCGCATCAAGACCACCCAGCTTTCCTCCCTGATGTGGATGGTGGGTTTTGTCTCGTTCTTCCTGAGTTCGATTCTGGACAACCTGACCACCACCATCGTGATGGTGTCGCTGATGAAGAAACTGCTGGACAAGCGCGAGGACCGCCTGTTCTTTGCCGGCATCATCGTCATTGCGGCCAACGCGGGTGGCGCCTGGACGCCAATTGGTGACGTGACCACCACCATGCTGTGGATTGGCGGTCAGATCACCGCCGTGGAAATCATGAAGGGCCTGTTCATCCCCTCACTGGCCAACCTGCTGGTGCCTTTGGGCATTACCGCCTGGATGCTAGGCAGCCGTCCCGTGATTGCGCCACATCACTACAACAGCGACGAACTGTTCGAAACCACGGCATTCGAGCGCAACCTGATGTTCTTCATGGGCCTGGCGATTCTGGTGCTGGTTCCGGTGTTCAAAACCGTCACCCACCTGCCCCCCTTCATGGGCATTCTGCTGGGTCTGGGTGTCCTGTGGATGGTGGGTGACCTGGTGCACCGCAAGGAAGAAGGCCTGCGTAAACAGCGCCTGACGCTGGCACGTGCCCTAACCCGCATCGACATGAGTTCCATCGTGTTCTTCATCGGCATTCTGCTGAGCGTTGCCGTACTGGAACACACCCATATCCTCTCCAGCATCGCTCAGTGGCTGGACACAACCGTGGGCCGCCAGGACATCATCGTGGTGCTGATAGGCCTGGTGAGTGCCGTGGTTGACAACGTGCCCCTGGTGGCCGCCAGCATGGGCATGTACAGCCTGCAGCAATACCCTGCAGACAGCTTCCTGTGGGAGTTCATGGCCTATTGCGCAGGCACCGGTGGCTCCATCCTGATCATCGGCTCTGCCGCGGGTGTGGCAGCCATGGGACTGGAGAAAATCGACTTCATCTGGTACGTCAAAAAAATATCATGGCTGGCACTGGCTGGCTACTTCAGCGGCGCAATCCTCTACATCGTGCAGTTCCGACTACTGCACTGACCAAGGCTCAGCAGGCGTCAGTGCACCACCAACACCGGAATGTCGGTGTGGGCCAGAACACGCTGCGTCTGGCTGCCCACGATCAGACGTTCCAGCGCACCGGCGCCATGGGTTCCCATCACGATCAGATCGGCGCCTGACGTCTTGGCAGCTTCCAGAATGCCCTGGTGAATGCTCCGGTTTTCCGAGATATGCTGCCGCGCTTTGATACCGTGTTTTTCAACTAGCGTCTGTGCTTCGCCCAGCCAGTGTGCGGCAGCGTCGCGCGCGGCCTGGTGCATGGGGTTGTCTTCAGCACGGTAAGCGTCACCCATCATGCCGACCGGGTACTTTTCAATAGCCGTCACCAGAGTGACCTCGGCCCCCAATGCTTTAGCCAGTGCTGCGCCCTTGTCCAAAGCGCGCTTGGAAACTTCAGATCCATCTGTAGAAATGAGAATGTGTTTAAACATGGTGGCCCTGTAATTCGTTGGAACTGCGATTATTGCGATGCAGTGTAGGCAAACTGCCAGTCGACCAATATGATGCACATCAAAATCCGGTTGCACCATGCCATCTAGGGTAAACACTGAGCCGTGTTGTCAGCATTTCTACAGGGCTTAGACATGGCTTGCGCGTATCCTCCGGGGACTGTGCCTAGTAGGCATGAAATCACTAATGGAGAACATCGTGTCCGCACTACTCAAGTTTGCCCTCGGCATGGACTGGATCAGCGAAAAGTTCGGCGTTCTCGCCTCCTGGACCGTTTTGTTTGCAGCTTTGATCAGTGCTGGCAACGCGTTCATTCGCTATGGCCTGGACTGGAGCTCCAACTCCATGATTGAAATCCAGTGGTATCTGTTCGCCTACATGGTCATGGTCGGTGCGCCCCATGTGCTCAAACTCAATGAACACGTTCGTGTGGACCTGTTCTACGGGAAGCTCAAAGGCAATGGCCCCGTTTACATCGACCTGTTCGGACTGATCGTGTTTCTTCTCCCCGTCATCGCACTGCTCATGTATCTGTCATGGGGCTACTTCGCAAATACCTATACATCGGGTGAAATGTCCCAAAACGCAGGTGGATTAATTCGCTGGCCCGTCGTGCTGTCCATGCCTCTCGGGTTCGGCATGGTGCTGCTCCAAGGTCTGGCGGAAATCATCAAGCGCATTGCGTATTTGCAAGGCAAGTTCCAGATGGACACGCACTACGAAAAGCCACTGCAGTAATCGCGCTGTATTCCAGCTGCCACCGCACCCCAATACAACACCCGTTTTGAGAATCAGGACCACGCTATGACCATGGACCAATTTCCCCCCATCATGTTTGCGGGGCTAGTCCTCTTCATGTTGATCGGATTTCCCGTTGCCTTTTCACTGGCTGCGTTGGGCCTGGCCAGTGGCTTCTTTGCTATTGAAATGGGATGGTTTCCGGCCGCCTTTATGGGCAATCTGCCCATCTCGATCTTCTCGATTCTCAACAACGAGTTGCTACTGGCCATTCCGTTCTTCACTTTCATGGGAACCATTCTGGAGAAGTGTGGCCTGGCCGAAGACATGCTGGATTCCATGGGCCAGTTGTTTGGCCCACGCCGTGGTGGTATTGGCTACTCGGTCATCATCGTCGGCTTCATCCTGGGTGCAATCACCGGTACCGTCGCGGGTCAGGTTATCGCCATGGCATTGATTTCATTGCCAGTGATGATGAAATACAACTACAACATGCGCTACGCCACGGGTGTGCTGGCGGCATCGGGAACCATCACGCAGTTGGTTCCGCCATCTTTGGTACTGGTGGTTCTGGCGGACCAATTGGGTCGCCCGGTCGGTGACATGTACAAGGGGGCCTGGGGTCCATCGATTTTGCAGGTAGCAATGTTTGCGATTTATACCTTCGCACTCACACGCATCAAACCAGATTATTTGCCGCCGATACCCATCACAGAACGCACTTTGCAGGGCTGGTCCCTGTGGAAAAAATGCTTGCGTGGCATTGTTCCTTCTGCCGTCCTTATTTTTACCGTGTTGGGTTCTATGGGCGGCCTGCCAATGCAGGATAGCGCCATTGCAACCCCTACAGAAGCGGGCGCCATGGGTGTCGTTGGCGCCCTGATTCTGGCAGCCATGTCCAAGCGACTCACAACGGCACTGATCTGGGAAGCTATGTCCGGCACCATGCGCTTGACTGCGATGGTCGTATTCATCCTGATTGGCTCCAGGGTGTTCAGCCAAGTGTTCCAGGGCGTCGATGGTTCTATGTGGGTTGAACACCTGCTGACCGGTCTACCTGGAGGCCAAGTCGGCTTCCTGATTGTGGTCAACGTGTTTGTGTTCTTCCTGGCGTTCTTTCTCGACTTTTTTGAAATCGCGTTCATTATCGTGCCCATGCTGGCTCCTGTGGCCGACAAGATGGGCATTGATCTGATCTGGTTTGGTGTACTGTTGTGCGTGAATCTGCAAACCAGTTTTATGCACCCGCCCTTTGGTTTTGCCCTGTTCTATTTGCGCGGTATTGCTGACACCTTGTTCAAGGACAAGCGTATCCCTGTGCCGGTCAAATCGAATGACATTTACATGGGGGCCATCCCCTGGGTGATGATGCAGATTATTCTGGTCGTCGTCGTCATTTTCCTGCCCCAGTCAGTGACTATGTTCCTTGATAAGAAGGTGGAAATCGACATCGACAAGGTCACCATCGAAATGCCAGCGGAAGAAGCCGGGCCCACCGTTGAGCTCAAACCGGGCGAACTGCCTAAGCCCAAAGAAGAGTCCCCGGACAGTGCTGCGGCAGACGAAAAAGCTGCTGCTGATGAGCAGAAGAAAATTGACGACCTCTTTAAGAAGTAAGAAGTACCCGCAATGACTGTCCCGGCTCCTTTTGTGTTCACCCCCAACGATGAACGCATTGAGTGCAGCGCTTTTTCAGCCACGTTCAAAATGCTGGCAGTGGTTGTGGTCACACTGGCCATCGGATGGGCATGGCAGATGTGGTCCAACGGGCTGCTGCTGCTTTCCTGGGCTTCCAGTGGCTGGTTGGGTGCCGCTCTTTGCATGATGCTGGTGACAGAGTGGTACATCCTGCGGGGCACTACCAAACTGAACAAAGATGCCATCGAGCAATCCTGGGTGTGGAACAAGCGCGTTGCAATGCAAGACCTTGCCTATGCCAAGCTGATTCGCATACGTGGCCTGGAATGGTTGTTGGCCCCGCGGCTGTACACCAAGACGTTCTCCAACAAGTTGACCGTTTTTTATGCCGCTGGGCCACATATGCTGGTCGAATTTCAGCGCCTTGAAACTGCGTTACAGGCTGCGAAACAGCAATAAATGTTTCCGCCGAAACGAAAAAAAACCGCGCAATGCGCGGTTTTTTTGTGTGCGACTCTCGTTACAGTTTTTGTTCCTGCATGAACTTGTCAAAGTTTGCTTCGGTGAAGCGGAACCAGAGGTTGGAGTCGGCGCGGAACTTCGAGAAGTCGGCGTAGATTTTTTTCCAGTCTTCGTTCTTGGCGTTCAATTCGGAGTACAGCGCCATGGCCTCTTTGAAAGCCGCCGCCATCACATCTTTGGGGAAAGGGCGCAGTTTGGTTCCGGAACCTACCAACTGCTTGAGGGCAGCGGGGTTCTTGGCATCGTATTTAGCCTGCATATCGGTGTGCGCATAGGCAGCTGCATTCTGCACGATGGCCTTGTTCTCGGAAGACAAGGCATCAAATGCTTTCTGGTTGATGAACAGGTCCAGTTGAGGACCACCTTCCCACCATCCGGGGTAGTAGTAGTAAGGCGCAACCTTGTTGAAACCGAGCTTCTGGTCGTCGTAGGGACCAACCCACTCGCAAGCATCGATAGTTCCCTTTTCCAATGCCGTGTAAATCTCGCCGCCAGGAATGTTCTGGGGAATCACGCCCAAACGCTCAATGGCTTTTCCAGGAAACCCACCTGTGCGGAATTTCAATCCTTTAAGGTCTTTCACCGATTTGATTTCCTTGCGGAACCAGCCACCCATTTGGGCACCTGTGTTGCCCATAGGGAAATTGATCATGCTGTACTTGGCATAAAACTCGCGCATCAGTGTCAGGCCATTGCCCTGGTACATCCACGCTGTCATCTGACGGCTATTCAGGCCAAAAGGAATGGCACAACCCAAAGCGAACGCTTCGTTCTTGCCAAAAAAGTAGTAAGGAGCAGTGTGAGCACACTCCATTGAGCCTTGTTGCACGGCATCAACCACACCCAATGCAGGGGCGATTTCGCCGGCAGCGTGTACCGAAATTTCGAACTTGCCTCCCGACATTTCTTTCACATGCTTGGCAAAGGTCTCTGCAGCCCCAAAAATCGTATCCAACGCCTTGGGAAAGCTCGATGCCAGACGCCAGCGCACAGCTTGCTGTGCGTGAACCGCAGGTGCGGCACCAGCAGCCAAAACACCGGCAATGCCCGCGTTTTTCAGTATTGAACGACGATCCATAAAAGGTACTCCTGTTGGTTTTATGACAATCTCGCCTGTGGCGCATGCCCACGCGCGAGGACTGCGATGAGTCAGTGGCGATTGTAGAAAGGAGACAGGTCACTTTCGTGGGGGTTTTCCCTCGAAAGGTCCCATCTGGTAAATGCCTTCAGCGAACTGCAAGCAATTCAGGCGGCGCGTTCCACTGGTGGCAACATCGCTTCAAAACGGCGCTCGATGGAGGCCTGAATGCCTGCAGCATCCAGCCCCTGCATAGCCAGCAACTTGGCGGGGTCGCCATGCTCGATAAATGCGTCTGGCAAACCGAGTTGCAGTACCGGCACCAACACACCAGCAGCATGCAGCGCCTCGGTGACTGCGCTGCCAGCGCCGCCCATCACCACACCTTCTTCCACTGTGACCAACGCCCGGTGGCTGCGTGCCACCTGCAAAAGCAATTCGGTGTCCAATGGCTTGGCCCAGCGCATGTTGACCACCGTGGCGCCCAAAGCGTTTGCGGCTTGCAGCGCCGGATACAACAGCGTGCCAAACGCCAGAATGGCAATGCCACTGCCCTGCAGGCGGATTTCACCTTTGGCAAATGGCAAGGGCTCCAGTCCACTCAGCACGGCCACACCCGCACCGGCTCCACGGGGGTAGCGCACGGCTACCGGATGCGCCTGCGCAAAGGCGGTGCTGAGCAGTTGCCGGCATTCGTTTTCATCGGCCGGGCAGGCCACGCTCACGTTGGGGATGCAACGCAAAAATGGAATGTCGTAAGCACCGGCGTGGGTCGCACCATCCGCACCCACCAGACCGGCGCGGTCCAGTGCAAACACCACCGGCAGGTTTTGAATGGCTACGTCGTGGATCAACTGGTCGTAGGCACGCTGCAGAAAGGTGGAATAAATGGCCACCACCGGTTTGAGACCCTCGGCGGCCAGGCCCCCCGCAAAAGTGACCGCGTGCTGTTCGGCAATGCCCACGTCAAAGTAGCGTGCGGGAAAGCGCTTTTCAAACTCCACCATGCCGGAGCCTTCGCGCATGGCGGGGGTAATGCCGACCAGCCGCGGATCGGCCGCCGCCATGTCGCACAGCCACTGGCCAAACACCTGGGTAAACGTGGTCTTGCCCGCGAGACCGGGCTTTTGCAAACCCACGGCCGGGTCAAACTTGCCGGGGCCGTGGTAGGCCACCGGGTCCGCCTCGGCCAGCTTGTAGCCCTGGCCTTTTTTGGTCACCACATGCAGGAACTGCGGACCCTTGAGCTTGCGCACGTTTTCCAGCGTGGGAATGAGCGAATCCAGATCGTGGCCATCAATCGGTCCCACGTAGTTGAAGCCGAACTTTTCAAACAGCGTAGCCGGTACCACCATGCCCTTGGCATGCTCTTCAAAACGCTTGGCCAGCTCGAACAGGGGTGGTGCACCCTTGAGCACGGTTTTGCCCACGCTTTTGGCCGCCGCATAGAACTGGCCGCTCATCAGCTGGGCCAGATAGCGGTTAAGTGCACCCACCGGCGGGCTGATGCTCATGTCGTTGTCGTTCAGGATGACCAGCAGGTTGGCTTCTGCCACACCCGCGTTGTTCAGGGCTTCAAAAGCCATGCCTGCGGTCAGCGCGCCATCACCAATGATGGCCACCGCGTGGCGCTCTTCGCCCTTGATTTTTGCGGCCAGTGCCATGCCCAGTGCGGCCGAGATAGAGGTGCTGGAATGGGCGGTACCAAAAGCGTCAAACTCGCTCTCGGTGCGCTGTGGAAAGCCTGACAGGCCACCGAGCTGGCGCAGCGTTTCCATGCGGTCGCGCCGGCCGGTCAGGATTTTGTGCGGATAGGTCTGGTGGCCCACATCCCACACCAGGCGGTCCTGCGGCGTGCTGAAAACATAGTGCAGCGCAACCGTCAGTTCCACCGTGCCCAAGTTGGAGCTCAGGTGACCACCCGTTTTAGCGACGCTGTGCAACAGGTAAGCGCGCAACTCATCGGCCAGCGTCTTGAGCTGGGCACGCGGCACCTTGCGCAGGTCTTCGGGGTGGTTGATGGTATGCAGCAGGGGGTAGGCGTGTTTCGTCATATGCTCTGTTTTTTGTAGCTGCTTGTGCTTGTTGTATGCGGGCTGGAGGCCTTTTTTGTACCAAATCACCGGCCTAGCTGGCCCGATTGACCACCATGTCGGCCAGACCGCGCAATGCCTGTGTGTGGGCCAGACCACTGGCATCGAGCGCCGCCAGCGCTTCGGCCAGCAGTTGCTGTGCATAGGCTTTGCTAGGCTCCAGCCCCATCAGGGATACATAGGTGGGCTTGTCGTTCTCGGCGTCTTTGCCAGCGGTCTTGCCCAGGGTGGCTGAGTCGGCTGTTACATCCAGAATATCGTCCACCACCTGGAACGCCAACCCGATGGCCGCACCATACACCTCCAGCGCATGCAGTGCCCTGGCATCCGGTGTGCCGCACTGGGCGCCCATCACCACGCTGCCCTGCAACAGGGCGCCGGTCTTGAGCTGGTGCATTTCGCGCAATTGGCGCTCATTCAAATGCTGCCCCACACTGGCCAGATCAATGGCCTGGCCGCCCGCCATACCGGCGCTGCCCGCAGCGCGAGCCAGCAACGCACACAGGCGTGCCTGCGTGGCAGGTGCTACGGAGCCATCCATGGGCGTGAGCAACTCGAACGCCAGTGCCTGCAGCGCGTCGCCCGCCAGCAGCGCGCTGGCCTCGCCGTATTGCACATGCACCGTAGGCTTGCCACGGCGCAGTACATCGTTGTCCATGCAGGGCATGTCGTCGTGCACCAGCGAATAGGCGTGAATCAGCTCCACCGCACACGCGGCGCGAAGTGCCGCAGGCGCACCCGTCGGGTCCGTAGGCAAAGCGACCGCTTCAAACGCCGCCATCACCAGCAGTGGACGCAGGCGTTTGCCACCGTCGAGCACCGCGTAACGCATGGCTTCGACCAGTTCGGCGGGAGCGCCATGGTCCAGGCCTTGGGGTGCGTCGGCCGTGACCCAGCCCTCCAGCGCCCGCTCCACCTGCGCCAGTCGCTCACGGTTCCAGCCGTTGAGGTCAAAGCTTGGCGCCGTCATTGGGCTTTCCAGGGCTTGAGAGCACCGTCGTCCAGCACCTTGATCTGATCCTCCACTGCCTGCAGGCGGTCGCGGCAGAACTGCAGCAGCGTTGCGCCCCGCTGGTAGCCGGACAGCAACTGCTCCAGCGGCATGTCTCCGGACTCCATGCGCGCCACCAATGCCTCCAGTTCGCCCATGGCAGCCTCATAAGTGGCGGGCATGGCCGCGCTGGAAGCATCGGTAGTGGGGGATGAAGCGGTGGCCTTGGGCATGGAATGGAGCACTGTGGATTGAATCGCCGATTTTAGGCGGTTCAAGGGGTACAAATATGTGCCCCTGCCGGGGCCTTATCCTGAAGCCGGGCGCAGGAAGTACAATGCTGCCTCCCGCAGCTCTCGAGGTAGCTGCCATTCATGCCCCTCTTTTGAGGGGTTTTGTATCTTTTCAGGACCGAGTTGTGCAACCTATGTGCAAAACCACCCCCCAAAGTGCAGGTCAGGACTACCATGTCTGATTTGAGCCTTTCGCTGCGGCAGCCCGTCAGCCAGCTGCCCGTAACCAGTTATTTTGACCCGGCGCTCTATGCGCGCGAGATGCAAAGCATCTTTCAGCAAGGGCCCCGTTATGTGGGGCACTCTCTGGCCGTTCCCAACGTCGGGGACTATTACGCCCTGCCCCAGGAAAACGGCGGACGCGCTCTGGTGCGCAATGCCGGTGGGGTAGAGCTCGTCTCCAACATCTGCCGGCACCGCCAGGCCGTCATGCTCAAGGGGCGCGGCTCGTTGACCCACTCCGGCCAGGGTACTTCGGCGGGCGGCAACATCGTCTGCCCACTGCACCGCTGGACCTACAGCGGCGCCCACGCAGGCCAGGGTGGCACACAAAGCGGCACGCTCATTGGTGCGCCCCACTTTGCCCATGACCCCTGCCTGAACCTGAACAACTACCCGCTGCAGGAATGGAACGGCCTGCTGTTCGAGCGCAATGGCGTCGATGTGGCCCGGCAACTGGCTGCCCTGGGGCCACGCACCGACCTGAGATTTGATGGCTATGTGCTCGACAAGGTGGAACTGCATGAGTGCAACTACAACTGGAAGACCTTCATAGAGGTCTATCTGGAGGACTACCACGTAGGCCCATTCCACCCGGGTCTGGGCCACTTTGTCACCTGCGACGACCTGCGCTGGGAGTTTGGCGACCACCACTCAGTACAAACCGTTGGCGTGGCCAATCGCCTAGGCAAGGCCGATGCCACTGGCGGGTCGCCCGTATATGAGCGCTGGCAGAAAGCCCTGCTGAACTACCGTGGTGGCGTGCCCCCGAAACAGGGCGCCATCTGGCTGACCTACTACCCGCACATCATGGTGGAGTGGTACCCGCACGTGCTCACCGTCTCCACGCTGCACCCCATGGGCGTGAACAAGACCCTGAACATGGTGGAGTTCTACTACCCCGAGGAAATTGCCGCCTTCGAGCGCGAATTTGTCGAAGCCCAGCAGGCCGCGTACATGGAGACCTGCATCGAGGACGACGAAATCGGCGAGCGCATGGACGCCGGCCGCGCGGCCCTGCTGGCGCGCGGCGACAATGAGGTCGGCCCCTACCAGAGCCCCATGGAAGACGGCATGCAGCACTTCCATGAGTGGTACCGTCACAAGATGGGCACGGTCTAGTGCAAGCAACTCGCCGTAGGGCCGCCCCAAGGCGTGTTAGCCCCCTTGGGGGGCAGCGACCCGCGCAGCGGGTGAGCGTGGGGGCCTGATATGCAAGCCTTATGGATGGTGCTGGCGTCGTTTTTGTTTGCCACCATGGCGGTGGGCATCAAGTTCGCGTCCAACAGTTTTGGCACTTTTGAGCTGATTTTTTACCGGGGCGTTGTCAGCGTCATCTTTATGGCGGTGGTGGTACGGGCACGCGGCGCTAGCCTGCGCACCCCGGTGCCCATGATGCACCTGTGGCGCAGTACCATCGGCGTGGTCTCGCTCAGCTCCTGGTTCTATGCTATTGCGCACCTCCCTGTAGCCACGGCCATGACGCTGAACTACATGAGCGGCGTCTGGGTGGCGGCCTTCATTGTGGGCGGCGCCTTGCTCTACGGCCACCCTGAAAAACAAGGCCCCTTGCTGGGCACGGTGCTTCTGGGTTTTGTGGGCGTCATCATGACCCTGCGACCCACCATCGACCAGAACCAGCTGTTTGCTGGTGTAGTGGGCCTGCTCTCCGGCATGGGCGCAGCGCTGGCCTACATGCAGGTCACGGCCCTTGGCAAGGCAGGTGAGCCCGAGGAGCGCACCGTGTTTTATTTTTCCGCCGGCACCACGGTCGTCGGTGCCGTGGGCATGCTGTTTACCGACGTGACCCCCTGGGCCTCGGTACGCTGGCAGGACGCGGCCTGGGTCATTCCGATTGGCGTGCTGGCGTCCCTCGGCCAATGGAGCATGACGCGGGCCTATCGCAAAGGTTCCACACTGGTCGTGGCCAGCATGCAATATTCAGGCATTGTGTTTGCCGCGCTGTTCAGCCTGCTGATATTTGGCGACAAAATCCCTGCGATGGGCTGGGCCGGCATTGTGGTCATTGTGGCCAGCGGCGTGCTGGCGACCATTCTGCGGTCGCGGGCCATGCCCAATACCCCTGCTGAAGAACACTGACAGGTTCAGACGCTGAGCGGGGCAACAGAAATTCAAAAAACTCCCTGATATCCAGCATTAGCAAATGCGAACCGACTGTCTGCAATGTTGTATTTCTTTCGACCAAAGGAGCACAGGAGACCAGTTGCTATTCGCCCCCAAATTCAAATTCAGTAGCCTCTTTAACCAAATTAGGCGGCAGAAGGTCTAGTGGCGTCGGGACGATTCACGGGGTTGGACATGCGATCTTGGGCATGGCATGTGGTTCTTGCAAGCGTTACCAGTGCCTCGGAAACTGTCGCAAGCCCTGCGGGGGTGATGGATTCGACGGCTTCGGTGCAAAGGCTGTCTGCAGTCTCGCGCGCAGCGTTCACCAGCGCACGCCCGGCTGGACGAAGCACGGCCTGACGGTCTCGATTCGCACCCTCGCGCACCACGAGGCCTATCTTCTCCAGCACGATCAACTGACGCAGCACAGCCGATTGAGGCTGACCCATCGGACGCACAAGTTCCGCAATGCCTACCCGACCACCGTCCGCTTGCGCAAGCAAATTCAATAACGCAAAGTCATCGAAATTGATGCCATGGTGTAGGCCCAACTCGTCGTCAAGCTTGCGTTGCAGGCTGGCGTGGGCACGGTGTAGCGCCAAACAGAAGTCGAGATGCGTGTTCATCACGGTTCGCTCCTGGGGTCGTCGTAGCCGAGTTCGCCGAGGCAGGGGATTTCCTGGCGCCACAGGCTAATCAGTGTTTCCAATTCTCTTGCGGCATTGAACGCTGGGTCTTCGCTGGGTTTGACCCTATCGAGCACTTCGAAGAGAAAGTGGGTCTCGCCATGTTCGACCCAATCCTGCGCAAGCCTCGCATTGCGATGCAGTCCATGCTGCAGTTCAAAACGATGCCGGTTGAGTGTGCCCTGTACGTTCGTGCTTCCGGCTACCAGCGCCCGGCCCGTGATCTGGTTGCGAATCGCATAGACACCAGCTCGGGTTTTCGTCTCCAGATACTGTCGTTTCAGCGCTTTTCTGTTTGTCATCATTAATCCTGTTTGTCTCAATTGCGTCACGGTGCAAGCGATGGCACTTCTGTCAGCGGCAGCGCACAGGCCAGGGTCCTGACGTAGTCGCGAACGTCGGACGGCCAAGCTTCGGTCAGTTGGCGGAACTTTGCCGGGTCGTTTGCGAATAGCGCACGCGAGGCCTCTTCAAAGCCAGCCATATCACCAGCCATGGTTGACATGAAGTGGTACGCACATTCATTGGCCTGGCGTTGCCGGTCTCGGTCCACGTTGGCGCGGCGTGCGTCCTCAACCAGTTTCCGCAAAGTCACCGATGCACCGCCTCGCTGTGCGGCCAACCAATCCCAATGGCGCGGCAGTAGCGTGACTTCGCGCGCGACAACCCCAAGCTTTGGCCGACCGCGGCCACGGGGCTCACCAGATTCTTCGGAATCGATCAATGCCGATCCATTTCCTTGAAGCTGATGCCCCTCTGGAGGCAGACGAGCCAACATCTCGGCATCGCTTCCTCGAATGTCAATTTCGACAACCTGGCCAGTCTGGTCGCAAAAGGTCAGCAGTGGACTGGGTACACCTGACGCCATAGCACGTTTCACCGCCAATGCATTGACCGGCAAGCTGCCTGAGGCAATGCGCTGGTAGCCGTTGAAGCTGGTATAGGACGGAGTAGCGGAATCAGTCACAGTGAGATCGGTCTTGAATTAAGTTGGCGAATAATACCCGGATTAAATTAATGCGTCAATAATATCCGGGTAATATTAGCCATCGGCTTCTGTGACTGGCGCATCGGCACTGCCAAATGCCCCCTGTCTTGCTCGACAACACCGAGGTGAATCAACTTCACAGGCCAAGTCAGCCCGTGTGCTACGGCGGCCTGATGAGGCTACCGGCTACACGCCACATAGCCCGGCGAGTGCAAACAACGGTACACAAGCGAATACATAATCGCAACACCATGACCTACACCACCCTGATTTCTGTTGCCCAGCTCCAGGCCCTGCAGGCGAGTGCCAAACCCGCAGTGGTTTTTGATTGCAGCTGCGACCTGATGCAACCAGAACAGGGCCCTGCGCAGTACGCCGAAAGCCATATTGCAGGCGCCCTGTATGCGCACCTCGACAAACACCTCAGCACCAAAGGCGACCCGGCGCTGACCGGTGCCGCTTCGGGCGGGCGCCATCCCCTGCCCGCACGCGCGGCCTTTGCCCGCTGGCTGGGCAGCGTGGGCCTGCAGAACACCGACCAGGTGGTGGTCTATGACCGCCAGGGTGCCAACTACTGCGGCCGCCTGTGGTGGATGCTCAAGTGGCTGGGCCATGCGAATGTGGCCGTGCTAGACGGTGGTTTTCAGGCCTGGCAGGCCGCAGGGTGCGCCGTAGCCAGCGGTGCCGAGGCGCCACGTGCCACCGCCACCTTTGCAGTGGGCGACCCGCTGGTAACGCTGGTGGGTGCAGACACCGTGATGCGCAACCTCAACAAAGGCGCGCAGCACATCATCGACGCCCGTGGCGCACCCCGCTTTCGCGGCGAGATGGAGCCCATCGACCCCGTGGCCGGCCATATTCCCGGCGCACTCAATCGCGTTTTCAGCAGCAACCTGGGAACAGACGGCCAGTTCAAACCCGCTGCCGTTTTGCGCGCCGAGTTTGAAGCACTGCTGGCCGGACGCGACCCAGCGCAGGTGGTGCACCACTGCGGCAGTGGCGTGAGCGCCGTGCCCAATGTGCTGGCCATGGAGATTGCCGGCCTGGGCGGCACGGCGCTGTTTGCGGGCAGCTGGAGCGAGTGGTGCAGTGAGCCCACGCGCCCGGTCGCGCAAGGCTAAATCACGCTACCGGGCCTGGCGCCGGCTCTGCAGGCTGGCGCAGTACCTGGCGCTTGATGCGCCCCGCGAAGTGCTCGATGTCATCGACGATGGAGAAGAAGCTCGGCGTCACCAGCAGACTCAGCAGTGTGGAGGTGACCAGGCCGCCAATCACCGCCGCCGCCATGGGTGCACGAAAGCTGTTGTCCGCACTGCCAAGGCCCATCACCAGTGGCAACATGCCCGCCACCATGGCAATGGTGGTCATGATGATCGGACGTGCACGCTTGTGACAAGCGTCTATCAGCGCGTCAAAGCGGCTCAACCCGTGGTCACGGCGGGCCATGATGGCGTAGTCCACCAGCAGGATGGAGTTCTTGGTCGACACGCCAATCAACATTACCAGCCCGATGAAGGATGGCATGGACAGCATCTTGCCTGTCACCAGCAGGCCAATGAAGGCACCACCAAAGGACAGGATCACCGACGGCAAAATCGAGATCGGGTGCAGAAAGTCCCTGAACAGCAACACCAGCACGATGTAGATGCACAGCACACCGGTCATCATCGCCATGCCGAAACCGGCCACCATCTCGGCCTGTACTTCGGCATCGCCAATCTTCAGCTGCTGCACGCCCGCAGGCAAGTTGACGATGCTGGGCAGCTTGGCCACCGCATCGGTGACTTCGCCCAGGGGCACGCCGGACAATTCCACCTCGAAGTTGACATTGCGCACCCGGTTCAGGCGGCTGACCACGGCAGGCCCGCCAGACATTTCGAACGAAGCCACCTGGCTCAGCATGACCGGGCCTTTGACGCCAGGCACCATCAGGCGGCCCAGCAGCTCCAGGTCCTGGCGGGCATCGGTGGCCAGCTTGACGACGATGGGCACCTGGCGCTGGCTCAGGTTGAGCTTGGGCAGCGCCGATTCATAATCGCCCACCGTAGCGATGCGCAGCGTCTCGGCAATCGCTGCGCTGGTTACGCCCAGGTCGGCCGCACGGCCAAAGTCGGGGCGAATGGCCACTTCGGCGCGGGTCAGACTGGCACTCGATGAAATATTGCCCAGACCGGGAATCTTGCGCAGATCCTTTTCCACCGCCGCTGCAGCTTGCGCCAGAGCCACCGGGTCTTCGCCCTTGAGGGCCAGCATGTATTTCTCGCCCGAACCACCCAGACCAACCTTGAAGCGGGCACCGGGCAGTTCGGACAGCGCGGTGCGCATGTCACTCTCGATCGCCTGTTTGCGCGGACGTTTGCCACGCTCGTCCAGTAGCACGGTCAGCGTGGCTTTGCGCACCTCGGTGCTGACGCCACCCATGAAGGGGTCCGAGCCCACGCTGCCCCCCCCGGCGGTGGTGTAGACGCTCTTCACATGCGGCACTTTGCCTATCAGTTCGCGAGCGCGCTCCGACGCTGCACGGGTCTGCGCCAGCGTGGTGCCCGGGGGCAGCTCCAGGTAAACCTGGGTCTGGGAGTTGTCATCCGGCGGAATAAAGCCACTGGGAATCAGCGGCACCAGCATCAGCGATGCTATGAAGAAAGCGATAGCCGCGAACATCGTGGTCCAGCGGTGGTGCAGGGTCCAGCGCGTGATCTTCAGGTACAGCGGCATCCACATCGGCTCTTCGTGCACATGGGTAGAGGGCTTCATCACATAGGCCGCCATCATGGGTGTGAGCACCCGCGCCACGACCAGCGAGGCGAACACCGCGAACACCGCTGTCCAGCCAAACTGCTTGAAAAACTTGCCGACCACACCACTCATGAAGGCAGTGGGCAGAAAAACTGCAATCAGCGCAAAGGTGGTGGCAATCACAGCCATGCCGATTTCGTCCGCTGCTTCCATCGCGGCCTGGTAGGGTGTCTTGCCCATGCGCAAGTGGCGCTCGATGTTTTCTACTTCGACAATCGCATCGTCCACCAGGATACCGATCACCAGCGAAAGCGCCAGCAGCGTCACGATGTTGGTAGTGAAGCCCATGTAGTGCATGCCGATGAAGGCCGGAATGGCGGACAGCGGCAGCGCCACGGCGGACACAAAGGTGGCGCGCCAGTTGCGCAAAAAGAACCACACCACGATGACCGCCAGCAAGGCGCCTTCAAACAGCATGGTCATGGAGGCATCGAACTCCTCCTGCACCGGGGTCACGAAATCGAAAGCCTGGGTCAGCTCCAGATCGGGGTGCTTGGCTTTGAGTTCAACCAGTGCTTTTTGTACCGCGGCGCCCACTTCGACTTCGCTGGCGCCCTTGCTGCGGGTAATCTCAAAACCGACGACTGACTTGCCGTTGAGCGTCGCAAAGCTGCGCTGTTCGGCCACAGTGTCTTTGACACTGGCTATCTCGTCCAGGCGCACGCGCTTGCCGCTGGAAAGGGACAACTCCAGCCGGGCAAGTTCGTCCACCGTGGCCACGGTGGCCAGCGTGCGCATGGGCTGTTCGGAGCCACCCAGGTCGGCACGGCCACCTGCGCTCTCGGTCTGCACCTGTTTGAGCTGGCGCGAGACATCAGCGGCCGTGGCACCGAGGCTTTGCAGCTTGAGTGGGTCCAGCGCCACCTGCACTTCACGGGTCACGCCACCGACGCGGACCACCGAGCCCACGCCGCGCACACCCAGGAGCGCGCGTGCAATGGTGTTGTCCACAAACCAGCTCAGGGCTTCGTCATCCATCTGGCCTGATCGGACCGTAAAGGCCAGGATGGGCGAGCCGGACAGGTTCATCTTGCTGACGATGGGGTCGCGCAAGTCGCTGGGCAGGTCACTGCGCACCTGCTGCACCGCGCTGCGCACATCGTCGAGCGCTTCCTGCGTGGGCTTTTCCAGGCGGAACTCGGCAGTCACGGTGACATTGCCGTCCTGCACATTGGTGTAGATGTTCTTAAGACCCTGCAGCGACGCAATGGCGTTCTCCAGCTTGCGGGCCACTTCGGTTTCCATCTGGGCCGGTGCGGCGCCTGGCAGGCTGGCCGATACGGTGACGGTGGGAAGTTCCAGGTCAGGAAACTGCTGCACCTTCATGGCGTTGAAGGACATGATCCCCGCCAGCGTCAGCAGCACAAATAGCATGACCGCCGGGATGGGGTTCTTGATAGACCAAGCGGAAACGTTCATCGTGCCTCCTGCCGGGCCGCCTCAAAGGTGGCACGCGCCCCCTTGGAGGGCAATGAACGCATGTGCATGTGGGGGCTCATATCTGCTCCTTATTTGGTAGCGGCTTGTGCAGTATCGGCAGGCGTTACAGCCTCTTTTGTCTTGGAATCCACTTTGGGCGCATCCACTACCTTGACCAGGTCACCATCGCTCAGGAAACTGCCGCCTATGGCCACCAGCCTGTCCTCGGGCTTCACGCCGCTCTGGACTTCGATCTGGTGTCCCACCACACGGCCGGTCTGGACCTTGAGCTGGGTAATGCGGTTGTCCGCCCCCACACGGTACACATAGCTGAAGCCATCACGCACCACCACCGCAGTCTGCGGCACGGTCAGCGCACCCGAGCTGCCCAATTCGAACTCACCGCGCGCATACATGCCGGGCTTGAACATAGCCCCCATGCTTGCCGCTGCGCGTGCTGCGTTGCCGCCTGGCAGCAGGTCTACGTAGACCGTGCCATTGCGCGAGGCGACGTCCACCGTGGGCGCCAGCATGCGCACGCGGCCCTTACGTTGTGTACCGCTGGGCGAAGTGACCACCACATTCGTGCCTACAGCAATGCGCCCCAGCTCAGCCGAGGTCACTTCACCACGCCACTCCAGGCGGCTCTGGCGGATCAGCCTGAACATCTCGGTGCCCGCGCCCACCACCGACCCCACCGAAGCGGTGCGCGACGAGATGGTGCCGCTGTCTGGTGCCAGCAGTTGGGTGTGCTTGAGGCGCAACAGCTGCGCATCGAGCTGCGCCCGGGCCGACTCCACACGCGCCTTGGCGGTGAGTTCAGCAGTCAGGTACTGGCTGACCTGCTGGGCGCTCAGTGCGCCCGTTCCCTGCACGGCGCGGGCCCGGTCGGCGTTGGCCAGGGCCTCGGCCGCATTGGCTTGCGCTTCAGACACAGCGGCGCGGGCCAGGGCCACATCGGCCTGCACGCTCTCGGCCGCAAAGGTGGCCAGCACCTGGCCCTTGCGCACGGTGTCACCCACCGCAGCGTGCAGTTCCTGCACGCGCAGCCCGCTGACTTCGGTCCCCACGCTGGCCTCCTGCCAGGCCGCTACGCTGCCGTTGGCCGCCAGCTTGATGGGCAGCATGCCGCTCTGGGCCTGGGTGATAGTCACGGTGAGCGAGGGCTTGGTTGCCGTGCTGGCACCGGGCTTGGGGGCGTCGGTGGCCTGGCTGCGTGTGGCAAACATACCCAAACCGGCCAGGGTCAGCAGGCCAGCGGCCACCAGGCCCAGGGTCAGGGGTGGAAGTGAGAGGCGGTTCATAAGACGGTTCATGGTGAGGGTCTCGCTACAAATCAATCAGACAACAATGGGATCAACTTCGGTCAGTTGCCGGCCTCAAAGCCACCGCCCAGAGCGCGGTACAGCGACACCCAGGCGCGGTTGCGCTCGAGTGCCAATGAAAGCTGGGCCGACTGCGATGCCAGTGCCAAGCGGCGGGCGTCTTCCAGTTCCACCAGGCTGGCCAGGCCCTGGCCATAACGGCCTTGGGTGGCGGCCAGCGATTCGGCATAACCGCGGGTGGACACTTCGGCATCCTGTTTGCGCGCATCGGTGCTGTGCAGGTTGACCAGGGCCTCTTCCACCTCGCGCACGGCCTGGCGCACCTTGGCGCGGTACACGGCCACGGCCTGGGTGTAGTTGGCCTCGGCGGCCACCACATTGGCCTTGCGTTTGCCGCCGTCAAAAATGGGCAGCGTCAGCGCCAAGGGGCCAAACGACCAGGTGTCCAGATTCGTTTCGGTGCCCATGCTGCTGTAGCGCATGGCGCCCACATTGCCGTTGAGGGTGAGGCGTGGATAGCGTTGGGCCTTGGCGCTGCCCACTCGGGCACTGGCCACCACCACATCGCGCTCGGCGGCAAACACATCGGGCCGTTGGGTGAGCGTTTGGGCGGGCACAATTGCTATCGAAACAGGAGCTGCTTGCGCAGGTTTGGCGAGGGCTAGGGCCAATTTTCTTCTTACATCAGCCTCTGCCAGGCCGGTCAGCGCCACCAGGGCCTTGGTGTCGATATCGCAGGCGGCAGCCTGCTGGGTGACCCGACTTCCACCATCCGCCGCGCTGGCGCGGGCAAGGGCCGCCACCGAGGGCGCAGTGAAGCCGGCCCTGGCACTGATGTCGGCCAGGCGTGCAGTTTCCTGACGCGAGGCCACATCTTTGCGCGCCACGTCCAGCAGCTGGTAGCAGGTGGACAGGCTGAAGTAGGTGTTGGCTACCTCGGCAGCCACGGCCACGCGGGCGTCATGCCATTGGGCCTGTGTGCCTTGCAGCTGGGCATCGGCCGCTTTACTCGCGGTGCGGTTGGCGCCCACCAGATCCAACTCCCAGGCGGCTTGCAGACCCACGGTCTGGGTGGTGGCCACAGGCACAGTGGGCTGGCTCACGCCGCGGCTGGCAGCGACGGACGCATCCACCTGGGGTAACAGCGCGGCGCTTGCCGTGGTGCGCTGGGCACGCGCAGACTCAACCCGCGCCATCGCCTGTGCCACCGAAGGGCTGACCTCCTGGGCAGCTTCGATCAGTTCTACCAGCAGCGGATCACCCTGTTGCTGCCACCACTGGCTCAAGGCACCCACTGTCCCCTGGTGCGGCAGCGGTGCCTGCCATTGCGGTGCCACCGCCACATCCACCAGGGTGGCGGGCATGGTGATGGCACAACCGGTTAGCGCCAGGGACAGGACAGACAGTGTGGCCAGCCCAGGAATGCGTCGGGAATATGGCAAATGCATGGTCGTGGTGTGGGCAGAAAGTAACAAAAAAAACAGCGTCTGGAATGGGCTGCGGTCAAGACACAGCTCTGGCGTTCGCAGGATCAGTGGCCATTCCCGATTTGGCAGCTTGCGCTAGTGCGCGTGGGCCACACTGCTGACCATCACCACCAGCGCAATGCCGGCGGCCAGCCAGGCCACCTGGGCCGCGGTCTCGCGCGCACTGAGGTGCTTTTGCAGCTGCGGGATCAGGTCCGCCAGCGCCACATAGATAAAGCTGCTGGAAGCCACCACCAGAAAGTACGGCAGATAGCCCTGCAATTGGTCCACCAGCCAGAATCCGGTCAGCCCGCCCAGGGCCGTGACCGCACCGGCCAGTGACACCTTGACCAAGGCCGCGCGCCTGTTGGCCGTGCCGGATCGCAGCACCATCAGGTCGCCCATGTGGTGCGGCACTTCGTGGGCCAGCACGGCAAGGGATGCAATGACCCCCAGACGCATGTCGGCCATAAAGGCCGAGGCAATCAGAACACCATCTCCAAAGCAATGCACGCTGTCCCCGGTCAGCACCGCCCAGCTACCCGGCGCATGGGCGGTGGTGTGCGCATGGCTGTCGCCATGGTGGTGGGCGTGATGGTGTGGCGCTTCATCGGCATGGTGATGCTCATGGCCATGGTGCCAGAGTTCGGCCTTGTCCAGCAGGAAGAAAAACACCACGCCAATCAGCAGCGTCATGAACAGGTCATGGGCACTCGCGTGGCTCTCAAAGGCCTCAGGCAACAGGTGCATGAAGGCGGTAGACAACAGGGCTCCGGCGGCCAGACTGAGCATGTGCTGGGTGTAGCGCGCCAGTGCGCCAAAGCTCAAGGCCGCAGCCAGCCAGACGCTGCCAATGCCAGCGGCCAGGGTTCCCAACAAAATTGCTATCAAAATCATAGCTTCTTGTGCAATTGGTATGCGGGCAAACGCCACATTTCATTCATAAACGCAATACAGTCATTGTGCCCCACAACGACAAAACCGCCTTGCGGCGGCTTTATTCCCGGAGGCCGTGCAGGGGGGACTCAGGCGACGCCTTTGGCTTTGAACCACTCCAGTGCACGCTTGAAACCATCCTCAGCCGCGTCCTTGCGATAGCTGGGGCGGTAGTCCGCGTGGAAGGCGTGGGGAGCCTCGGGGTAGACCACGAACTCCGAAGCCTTTGCCGCCGCATTGCCCTTGGCGGCTGCCAACGCGTCTTTCATCTCGTTGACGGTGGTCAGTGGAATGCCACCGTCCTGGCCACCGTACAAGCCGAGCACAGGCGCTTTCAGCGTGGCAGCCAACTGCAACGGATGCTTGGGAGTCAGGGCCGAGGGTGTGCCTACCAGCCGGCCGTACCAGGCCACGCCAGCCTTCACGTTTTTGCTGTGCTCGGCGTACAGCCAGGTAATGCGGCCACCCCAGCAGAAGCCGGTAATGCCTACCTTTTTAAGGTTGCCCCCGTTTTCGCCCGCCCACTTCACTGCGCCATCCAGATCCGCCATGACCTGCGCGTCCGGTACTTTGGAAACCACCTCTGACAGCAGCTTGGCCATTTCTCCGTATTTGGAAGGGTCACCCTGGCGTGCAAACAGCTCGGGGGCAATGGCCAGATAACCCGCTTTGGCAAAGCGGCGGCAGGTATCGGCAATGTATTCGTGCACGCCAAAAATTTCCTGGATCACCAGGATCACGGGCAAGTTTTTCTTGCCCTCGGGCTGGGCGTAATAAAACGGCACCAAAAAGCCATCGACGTCGTAGATTCCTTCGCCCGTGGTCAGCCCCGTCGACGGAGTTTTGATGGCGGTTTGCGCCATGATGGGCATGGCCGTGGCAGCGTAACCCACCCCCAGGGCCGCTTTCAGTGCTGTGCGGCGGCTCGCCCCCTGCTCGGTAGACTTGCCCGCGGGTAGCAAGGCGTCAAATTCGGCTTTCATGTTGTCGTGCATGCGTATCTCCATAGGTTGTTGTTCGCAGCGCGCAGTGTAGGCAAAAAGCCGATGGGTGACTGTTCGAAGGGGGTTTTCAGAAAGTCTCCTATTCGTCATCGCCGCCTGCGCGTTTGAATGGCGCCACCACCTGCACCCGTTTTAATGCGCCTTGTCCCAGTTGGGACCCACACCGACTTCGGCCAGCAGCGGCACCTTGAGATCCGCCACACCGGCCATCAGACGCGGAATTTCGGTCCTGACCCACTCCACCTCGTTTTCAGGAACTTCAAAGACCAGTTCGTCATGCACCTGCATGATCATTTTGGTGCCCCGCCGTTCTGCGTCCAGCACCTGCTGCACCTTGACCATGCTCAGTTTGATCAGATCGGCCGCCGTACCCTGCATGGGGGCGTTGATGGCGGCGCGTTCAGCCCCGGCGCGGCGCGGGCCGTTGGGCGAATTGATCTCCGGCAGGTACAGGCGGCGCCCAAACACGGTTTGCACATAGCCCTTGCTCTTGGCTTCCAGCCGCGTGGTATCCATGTACTCTTTCACACCGGGGTAGCGCTCAAAGTAGCGGGTGATGTAGTTCCTGGCCGCGGTGTTGTCGATGCCCAGATTGCGCGCCAGGCCAAAGGCACTCATGCCGTAGATGAGCCCGAAGTTGATCACCTTGGCGTAACGGCGCTGCTCGCTGCTGACTTGCTCCACCGGCACCCCGAACACTTCAGCCGCAGTCGCGCGGTGCACGTCCAGCCCCTCATGGAAAGCGCGCAAAAGCGCCGCATCGTTGCTGATGTGGGCCATGATGCGCAGCTCGATCTGGCTGTAGTCGGCACTGGCAATCACACAGCCTGCAGGTGCCACAAAGGCTTCGCGCACGCGCCGGCCCTCGGCCGTGCGGATGGGAATGTTCTGCAGGTTGGGATCGTTGCTGGAGAGCCGTCCGGTCACCGCCACCGCCTGCGCGTAATGGGTGTGCACCCGGCCGGTACGCGGCAGGGCCAGCTGGGCCAGTTTGTCGGTGTAGGTGCCCTTGAGCTTGGCCAGGCCCCGATGCTCCAGAATCTTGGCGGGCAGGGGAAAGTCTTCCGCCAGCTTTTCCAGCACCTCTTCGTCGGTGCTGGGCGCACCGGTCGCCGTCTTCTTGACCACCGGAAGACCCAGTTTGGTGAAGAAGATTTCGCCAATCTGCTTGGGGCTGCTCAGGTTGAAGGGCTGCCCTGCCAGGGCATGGGCCTCGGTCTCCAGCTGCAAGATCCGCTGCCCCAGTTCGTGGCTTTGCGCTGCCAGCATGGGCGCGTCGATCAGCACGCCATTACGTTCAACGCGGTACAGTGCCTCGCTGCTGGCAATCTCCAGTTCGTACACGAACTTCAGCTTGTCATTGGACTCAATCTGCGGCCAGAGCGCCAGGTGCACATCCATGGTCTGGTCCGAGTCTTCGCAGGAATATTCGGCCGCCTTGGCAATGTCCACCTGGTCAAAGCAGATCTGGCTGGCGCCCTTGCCACACAGGTCCTCGAAGCTGATGCCGCTGCGCCCAAGGTGGCGTTCGGCCAGACTGGCCAGGCCGTGCGGCTTGTGCACTTCCAGTACATAGCTCTGCAGCATGGTGTCATGGGCGTAGCCCTGCACCTCAATGCCGTGGTTGGCAAATACATGGCGGTCGTACTTGATGTGCTGGCCCAGTTTCCTGGCGGCTGGGTTTTCCAGCCAGGGCTTGAGGCGGGCCAGTACCTCCTCGCGCGGCAACTGGGCCGGCGCAACGGCATAGCGGTGCGCGACTGGAATGTAGGCGGCCTTGCCCGGTGTCACGCTGAACGATATGCCCACGATTTCGGCGCGCATTTCGTCCAACGACGTGGTCTCGGTGTCCAGCGCCACCAGTGGGGCCGCCTGCAACCGGGCCAGCCAGGCGTCAAACACCTCCCAGCTCAGGATGGTGTCGTAAGCCACGGTGCTGACACGCGTAGCCCGCGGTGCCACAGGTTCTTCCGCTTCATCAAACAGGCCGGGCTCCGCTGATCTGACAGCCTTGGGCACCGCCACGGGTTTGGCTGGCGCATCACCGCCACCCAGCGCCCGGGCCAGGCTCTTGAAACCATATTTCTCATAAAACGTGGCCAGAGCCCCCGTGTCCTGTGCACAGACAGCTACAAAATCCATAGCAGGAAGACCTGGCACCCATCCATCCAGATCGCAGTCAGTCTTGATGGTCAGCAGCAGGCGGCCCGTAGGCAGCCAATCCAGTGCCTTGCGCAGGTTTTCACCGGCCACGCCCTTGATGGCGGCGGCGTTGTCCACCACCCCCTGCAGCGAACCGAATTCCTGCAGCCACTTCGCAGCCGTTTTGGGGCCAACCTTGTCCACGCCCGGCACGTTGTCCACCGCGTCACCCACCAGGGTCTGGTAATCAACCATCAAGCGCGCGGGTACCCCAAATTCAGCTTCCACGCCCGCCAGGTCGCGGCGTTTTCCGTTCATGGTGTCGATGATGGTGATGTGCTCATTGACCAACTGCGCCAAGTCCTTGTCACCGCTGCTCACGATGACCTCAAAACCCTGCTTTTCCGCCGTCACCGCCAGGGTGCCGATCACATCATCGGCTTCCACGCCAGGCACATCCAGCACCCTCCAGCCCAGCAGACGCACCACTTCGTGGATAGGTGCAATCTGGGTCCGCAAATCGTCAGGCATGGGCGCGCGGTGGCCCTTGTATTCAGGGTAGATCTCATCGCGGAACGTGGGGCCCTTGGCATCAAACACGCACGCCACGTAATCCGCAGGCACCTCCTTGCGCAGGCTCTGCATCATGTTGATCATGCCGCGTATGGCCCCGGTAGGCGCGCTGGTCGGATCCCCAGGAACGGCCCGCAGGTCGGGCATGGCATGGAAGGCGCGGTACAGATAGCTCGAGCCATCAATCAGCAGCAGGGTTTTGCGGGGTTCGGTCATGGCAGGTATTGTGCCCCCACGCTCAGCCGCTGCGCGGGTCGCTGCCCCCCCATGGGGGCTGATTTGCCTTGGGGCGGCCCGGCGGCAAATTGTGCCCCCACGCTCCGCCGCTGCGCGGGAACGGGGCCCTACAATCCCGGCATGGCGGTTTACACAGAGGTCTCCTTCGACGAGGCCAGCACTTTTTTGCAGAGTCTCAAGCTGGGCACACTCCAAAGCATGGAGGGTTGTTCCGGCGGCATTGAGAACACCAACTACTTTGTCACCACCGATCAGGCGCCCTATGTGCTCACCCTGTTCGAGCGGCTGACGGCCCAGCAGTTGCCCTTTTACCTGCGGCTGATGAAGCATCTGGCGGTGCACGGCATTCCGGTGCCGGACCCTGCCGCCAACAGCGATGGCGATGTATTGCACAGTCTGAACGGGAAGCCGGCTGCCGTGGTGAACCGCCTCAAGGGCAAAAGCGAACTCAAGCCCACCGCTGCCCACTGCGCGGCGGTGGGCGACATGCTGGCACGCATGCACCTGGCGGGGCGCAGCTTCGAGATGCGCCAGCCCAACCTGCGCGGCCTGCCCTGGTGGAACGAGACCGTGCCGGTGGTGCTGCCTTTCCTGACGGCTGCACAATCGACCCTGATCTCCGCTGAACTGGCCTACCAGAACCATGTGGCCACCCTGTCCGCCTACGGCGCCCTGCCGCGCGGCCCCATCCATGCCGACCTGTTTCGCGATAACGTGATGTTTGAAGTGCCCACTGCCCCTGGCCAGGCACCGGTGCTGACCGGTTTTTTTGACTTCTACTTTGCGGGCGTGGACTCCTGGCTGTTTGACATTGCGGTCTGTCTCAACGACTGGTGTATTGACCTGGCCACCGGAGCCACCGATACCGATCGCACCCAAGCTTTCCTGAAAGCCTATGGCGCGGTACGCGCCCTGCAGGCGCAGGAGCGCACCCTGCTGCCGGCCATGGCACGCGCCGGTGCACTGCGCTTCTGGCTGTCGCGCCTGTGGGACTTTTACCTGCCACGCGAAGCCTCCATGCTCCAGGCCCACGATCCTTCCCACTTTGAGCGCGTGCTGTCGCAACGCGTTCACCAGCCACTGGTCCACCCATGAAACTCAACATCGTTCCCGCACGCCAGGGCGTGCAATGGGTCAAACTGGGCATACAGACTTTCTGGCGCCACCCGCTGGCACTGGCTGGACTGTTTTTCATGTTCATGGCGGTGATGTCTGTACTCAGCATCGTACCGGTACTGGGCAATGTTCTGGCGCTGATGCTGCTGCCCGGTGCCACGCTAGGTCTGATGGCGGCGACCAAAGAAACGCTCAACGGCAAATTCCCCATGCCCGTGGTACTGGTCAGCGGGTTTCGTGCGGGGCGGCAACAATTTCGCGCCATGTTGCTGCTGGGCGCCATCTACGCCGCCGGTTTCATGCTGATACTTGGGATCTCGGCGCTGGCCGATGGAGGCAAGTTCGCAAAGCTGTACCTGGTGGGCGGAGCCATGTCGGCCGAGGTGCTGATGGCACCGGACTTCCAGCTGGCAGTGCTTCTGTCCATGGCACTGTATATGCCGCTCTCCCTGCTGTTCTGGCACGCGCCACCGCTGGTGCACTGGCACGGCATACCGCCCGTGAAAAGCCTGTTTTTCAGCATCGTGGCCTGCATGCGCAACTTCTGGGCCTTTACCGTCTTCGGTCTGGCCTGGGTTGGTGTCTTCCTGGCCATGGGCATGGTGGTGGCCACGATTGCAGCGTTGCTGGGCAGCCCCGATGTGGTGGGCCTGATCATGTTTCCCGCGTCCATGCTGCTGGCGGCCATGTTCTTTACATCGCTGTATTTCAGCTTTCGTGATTCCTTTGAAGATACTCCAGGAGACGTCGCATGACGCAGCATTCCTTGCAGGGCCGCACCGTTACCGAGGTGCTGTGGTTTCAGCGCCGCAACTTCCTGCAGACCGCAGCCACCTGGACAGCCATGGGTGGCTATGGTGCAGCCTTGGCCCAGAGCCGCAGCAACATCGTGCAGCTGGTGGGCGATGCCATGGTCAATGGCCAACGCCTGCTGCCCACGCAGTCCATCCAGACCGGCGACCAGATTACCACCGGCCCCAACTCCACGCTCATCTTCGTGCTGGGCAACTCGGCCTTTCATGTGCGTCAGAACACCATGATGACGGTGGAGCGCGGCGTCTCGCTGTTTGCGGTGAGTGTGCTGCGCCTGCTAACGGGTGCGGTGGTGAGCGTATGGGGCAAGGGCAGCAGCCGCCAGATCGTTACCCCCACCCTGACCGCGGGCATCCGGGGCACCGGCGTGTACACAGAGGTTTTTCCCCAGCAGGACCACCGCAGCTACTGCTGCAACTGCTACGGCACCGTCGACATGGCTGCGGGTGCGGACCGCACCGTCAGTGTGTCGGACTACCACGAGGCTTTCTGGGGCGAAGTACAGCCCAGGGACGGCCATTCGCTGACACACGCCAAAGCCATCAACCACACCGATGAAGAACTGGAGTTTCTTGCCCGCCTGACCGGCCAGCGTACCGCCTGGCAGATCTCAGGCAAGAAGGGGAAGAAAGACGGAGCGGTGCCGTTCGCTTCAGCGCTTGTCGGAGTTGCGTCCATCTGACTTGGCAAGCTCTTCAACCACCATTTGCCTCAGTTGTTCAAATCCAAAAGAAGGCTTCTAGCGCCTGCCAGAACTTGCCTTGTCGGCGCGCAGCCTCCAGTACAGCGACTACTTTGTCCGACCCTTGGTGAAAAGGCGCGTAGCGCATGACCAGGCGAATGCGGTTGGGGTTTTCCACCATCAGTTGTTTGACCATGGGGTAAAACATGCGGCAGGTGCCGCAAGCGGGATCAAAAAACTCAACAATCACCACCGGCGAATCGGCTCGCCCTTCGCTAGGTGAGTGTGCACGGACCAGCAACGCGCGGTCCAGCGTCGCCGCTGGCTGCTCTTGGTTCACCTGGTTAGAAAAATACCACCAGCTGCCAATGGCGATCAACGCAATAGCTCCCGCGAGGGACGCCATATAAGTCGTCACTTTTTTTCATGAATAGGTTCTCTCGGAGTGCCCGGTTGAGTGGGAAGAATGAACTTCAGTTATGCGAATGTCTGTGGTGGATGTCCGGGAAGTGTGCGTGGCGGTGTTTGAGCCGAGGGTGTTGATGCACATGGGTGTGAGGTTCCACACCGTCCCACGCAAAGTCGTGACTGTGCTGATGGTGTTCATCATGACGATGCTCGTGTCCATGGATTAGCTCGGTATGTTCGTGCTCGTGTGCGTGGTGCTCCGTTAAATGCAGCCATACGCCTGCGGCCATCAAGGCAGCTGCAATCCAGAAACTGACACCGGTGGGTTCAGCAAACACGACGATGGAAATCACTGCCCCCACAAAAGGCGCAGTAGAGAAGTAGGCCCCGGTACGTGCCGTCCCCAATCCACGCAGTGCCAGCACAAAAAGCACCAGACTCAAGCCATAGCCCATAAAGCCAATCACCATTGCAGTGGAAAGTAGCGGTAATGCTGGCCAGGAGGCCCCAAGAGCAAACGCCAAGGCGGTATTCACGCAACCGGCCACCAGCCCCTTGCTGCCTGCAATAAAAATTGCATCGGATGCAGACACCTTGCGCGTAAGGTTGTTATCTATCGCCCAGGCCAGACAGGCACCAGCCAAAGCCAGAGGCCCTATGCCAGAGGCCGTTGCCTCACCCGCAGGCCATGCCAATACTGCGCCGCCCGCCACAATGGACACCATGCCCAGCACGATGCGGCGGTCGGTGCCCTCCTTGAACACCATCCAGGCGAGAACCGCTGTCAGCACCGACTCCAGGTTCAAAAACAGCGACGCGGTCGCCGCCGTGGTGTGCGAAAGCCCTACCATCAATAGCAACGGACCTAACACCCCGCCAAACGCAATTGCACCCATCAACCAGGGCCACTCGTGTGCGGGCATTTCCACGGCTTTCCATCCGCGGTCGCGTACCAAGCGGGTGAGCGTCAGCCCCAAGCCGCTTCCCAGATACAACAGGCCCGCCAGGAGGAACGGGAATGAAAGCCCTGCCCCATTGCCGACGAGCTGCTTGGCAAACGGGGTGCTGGCTCCAAAAAGGAAAGCAGCGCCAAGCGCGGGCAAAGCCGCACGATGCAGGTAACTCATGTGATAGACCTTCAAAATTATGCGTAAATGCCATCAACCCAAATGCGTATGCCGCCCTGGTTTGTGCTCCGCTTCCATCGCTGACACACCTCGCAGAATGCCGCAGGCATCCACAGCATTTTCTGATTGGCAACGCTGCCGTATCTCACCAAGCTGCTGCTTCAGTTGAACCAGTTCCCGAATGCGTTCATCGACATGGGCAATGTGCTGATCGAAAACGCTATTGATTGCGCCACAATCTCCAGCAGGCAGGTCCACCAAGCCCAGCAAAGTATGAATTTCTGCATGGCTCATATCCAGTGCCCTGCAATTGCGTATAAAACGCAAGCGCTCCACGTGCGCAGGGCCATACACACGAAAATTGCCGGCCGTGCGCACTGTTTTCGGTAACAACCCTTCTTGCTCGTAATACCGTACCGTTTCGACGGTGGTTTGAGCGACCTGTGCCAATTCACCGATTTTCATAAGATTTTGCAAGAAATGGATTGACTCTATAGTAACTTCAGGTTGTTTAATTTCCTGAATTCTTCCGGAAATATCCATGTCAGCAAAAAACGACGCCCACGCCCACGCCCACGCCCACGCCCACACACATGACGATGCCGGTGCGGTATGCGGCGCAACGCCGGTTGCCGCTGTTGTGCCTGGAATCCCAGACTGTTGTGGCAGCGAAACCGATACACCGCTGGTCAAACCGGGGGCACCCGTTTCCACCGCCAGAGGTATACAGACGCCCATTCGCATCTTGCAGATGGATTGTCCGACGGAAGAAGCACTATCGCGCAGCAAACTGGGCGGCATGACGGGCGTGGCAGGCATGGAGTTCAACTTGATGCAGCGCGTCTTGACAGTCACGCATGCGCCCGGAGCCATCGAGCCCATTTTGCAAGCGATCCGCACGCTCGGCTTCACCCCAGAAATCGCGGACGGTACGTCCACCGTGGCGCGGCACACGCCAGAGCCTGCAAAGCCTTGGTGGCCGTTGGCACTGGCCGGTGTTGCAGCGGCTGCGTCTGAGGCCATGCAATGGGCGGGTATGCCAAACTGGGCGGTGGCTGGGCTGGCCGTCATTGCTGTACTGGGCAGTGGGCTCACCACCTACAAGAAGGGGTGGATCGCCATAACCAACGGCAACCTCAACATCAACGCCCTGATGAGCATTGCCGTGACAGGCGCCCTGCTGCTGGGCCAGTGGCCAGAAGCGGCCATGGTCATGGTGTTGTTCACCCTGGCGGAGCTGATAGAGGCCAAGTCCCTGGACCGCGCCCGCAATGCCATTCAGGGCTTGCTGCAACTGACGCCTGAGCGCGCTTCCGTGTTGCAAGCCGATGGAAACTGGTCGGACGTAGCGGCCAAGTCTGTCGCGCTGGACGCACGGGTTCGGGTCAAGCCAGGAGAGCGCATTGCGCTGGACGGCAAGATCGTCAAAGGCCGCTCCACCGTGAACCAGGCGCCTATCACGGGCGAAAGCATGCCGGTGGAAAAAGCTGAAGGCGATCCTGTTTTTGCAGGCACGATCAATATGTCTGGCACTTTCGAATATTTGGTAACCGCCACCGCGTATGACAGCACCTTGGCGCGCATCATCCATGCAGTGGAAGAGGCGCAAGGTACAAAGGCCCCCACACAACGGTTTGTAGACCAGTTTGCCCGTATCTATACCCCGGTAGTTTTTGCCATTGCGCTGGCCATTGCAATCATTCCGCCGCTACTTATGGGTGGTGACTGGTTCGCCTGGATCTACAAAGCGCTGGTGCTGTTGGTCATCGCCTGCCCGTGTGCCTTGGTTATTTCCACCCCCGTGACCATTGTTAGCGGCTTGGCTGCAGCCGCCCGTCGGGGCATTTTGATCAAAGGTGGTGTGTATCTGGAAAAAGCCCACCGCATCAAGGCGATTGCGCTGGACAAAACGGGAACGATTACCGAAGGCAAGCCCAAGCTGGTGGACACCGAGTTCGTAACTTCCACACTTCCGGAGTGGCAAATCCTGCGCTGGGCGGCGGACATGGCAGCGCAATCGGACCACCCGGTCTCCAAAGCCATTTCGCAAAGCCTGGAATCTGGCAACAGCAGGCTGGACGAATTTACGGCTCTTCCCGGTCGCGGTGTGCAGGCGCGCGTGGATGGACAGAAATTGGTCCTTGGCAATCACCGACTCATCGAAGAACTCGGCTTGTGCAGTCCGGCTATTGAAACTTATTTGAAAAAACAAGAAGCCATGGGACGCACAGTCACACTGCTGGCGTCCGGCACGCAGGTCTTGGTCATTTTTGCGGTAGCAGACACCATTAAAGAAAGCTCCCGTGAAGCGCTTATGCAGCTGAAACGCCTGGGCGTGGTCACCGTGATGCTGACAGGAGACAACACGGTCACGGCACAAACCATTGCCACACAAGCTGGCATTGACGATGTGCGAGGTAATTTGTTACCTGAAGACAAGTTGACCGCCATTGAACGTCTGCAAGACCAATACGGTGTTTGCGCGATGGTCGGTGATGGCATCAACGATGCACCAGCACTTGCGCGCGCGGACATTGGCGTGGCCATGGGAGCAGCAGGCACTGACATTGCCATGGAAGCCGCAGACGTGGTCATCATGAACGACGACCTGCGCCGCATCCCCGAAGCGATTGTGTTATCCGGCAAAGCCCAATCCGTGCTGTACCAAAACATTGCTCTGGCGTTGGGCATCAAATCGGTATTCCTGGTGTTGGCCGTATTTGACGGAGCTTCGATGTGGATGGCCGTGTTTGCGGATGTAGGCGCCAGCTTGTTGGTGGTGGCGAATGGTTTGCGCTTGCTGCGCAAGTAGTTTCCACAGCGACCGGCATGCCGGTCAGGCAGCTCGGTGCAATGTGTTGGCTGCCCGGTGGAAACCGGAAACAGCAGTGCCCTATGAAGCCTGTGTGACAGTCGTGTGCAACCCGAGGTTCAAGGCGCTTGCGTCCGTTCAAGCTGCTGCAACTGATCGCGCAGCGCCATGGGGAAGACCAGAGCGCCACTGCTTTTCCAGAAACGGCGCCTTGAGAAAGCCCCGAAAGCGCGCACGCCTGCCCCGCGCCGGTGGCGCGGTCAACGGGTGGTGCGGGAAGCGCTGTAAAAAGCGGCCGATGGCAATGTGGCCTTCCAGCCGAGCAATGCTCAGGCCAGCACACTGGTGATTGCCAAAACCAAACGCCAGTTGGAGGTTACTGGTCCGCCCAGCAGACACAGCTCCGGGTCCGGGTCCGCAATCCTGCAGTACATCGGCTAGGGTTTAGCATAGAAATTTGCCGGCAATTCACACACGGGTGCAGTGACAGCATGGCCCAGTGGGTCATGGTACCGGTGTGAGTTTGGCCACGCTCAGTGCCAGCCACTTGGTTCCATGGCGTGGGAAGCTGATCTGGGCACGGGCATCGTCGCCCGTCCCCTCCAGCGTCAACACCGTGCCCTCACCAAACTTGGCGTGGAACACCTTCTGCTTCACTTTGAGACCATGCGCTGGCGCTTCCTTACGCGGTATTTCAGTGCCAAATGTGCCTCCAGCCCGCACGATATATGCATGCGCAGCTCCTGAATCAGGAGCAAACGTCTGACCCCACCCACGCGCAGTACCGGGCGCTGGCTGCCTGGGGGTCAACCATTTGAGACATTCCTCGGGCAGTTCATCAAAGAACCGGCTCTTGAGGTTGTAGCGCGTCTGGCCGTGCAGCATGCGGGTTTGCGAGTGGCTCAGGTACAGGCGCTTGCGCGCTCGGGTGATGGCCACATAGGCCAGGCGGCGTTCTTCTTCCAGCCCTTCGTGGTCACTCGTCGAATTCTCGTGCGGAAACAGGCCCTCTTCCATGCCGGTGATGAACACACAGTCAAACTCCAGCCCTTTGGCCGAGTGCACCGTCATCAGTTGGACAGCATCCTGCCCGGCAGCAGCCATGTTGTCACCGGCCTCCAATGCAGCGTGGGTCAGAAAGGCCACCAGCGGGGACAGGGTTTCGCCGGTATCGGCAAAGTTTTCTTCCATCTGCGGAGTGATGCCTGGCGCTTCGCGGCCAAAGCCTTCCTGCATGACAAAACTCTCGGCGGCGTTGACCAGCTCCTCCAGGTTCTCGACCCGGTCTTCGCCTTCGCGCTCTTTGCGGTAGTGTTCCAGCAGGCCACTGTGATCAAGGGTCAGCTCGATGATGTTGCGCAGGTTCATGCCGGCGGTCTGCTCGCGCAGTACGTCAATTTTTGCGACAAACCCCCCTATGGCTGCACCGGCGCGGCCGCTCAGGGCACTCACGGCATCATGCAGCGAGCAACCAGTGGCTTTGGCGATGTCCTGCAGTTGCTCAATGCTGCGTGCACCAATGCCACGCGCCGGAAAGTTGACCACCCGCATGAAGCTGGTGTCATCGTTGGGATTCTCCAAAAGGCGCAGGTAAGCAAGCGCGTTTTTGATTTCTGCCCGCTCAAAAAAGCGCAAACCACCATACACACGGTACGGCATACCCGCATTGAACAGCGCCGTCTCAATCACCCGGCTTTGCGCGTTGGAACGGTACAGCACCGCGATCTCTTTGCGCTCCACGCCATCACGTACCAGCTGCTTCGTCTCATCCACCATCCACTGCGCCTCGGCAAAATCGCTCGGTGCCTCGTACACGCGCACCGGCTCACCTGCGCCCTGGTCGGTACGCAGGTTTTTGCCCAGGCGCTTGCTGTTGTGGCTGATGAGTGCGTTGGCGCTGTCCAGAATATTGCTGAAGCTGCGGTAGTTCTGCTCCAGCTTGATCTGGTGTTGTACCTTGAACTCGCGCACAAAGTCGGCCATATTGCCAACCCGTGCGCCACGGAAGGCGTAAATGCTCTGGTCATCATCGCCCACCGCCAGCACTGCGCCACCGGCACCATCCGGGCTGGCGCCCTCCCCCAGGCCGGCGATCATCTTGATCCAGGCATATTGCAGCTTGTTGGTGTCCTGAAACTCGTCAATCAGGATGTGGCGGAAACGCCGCTGGTAGTGCTCGCGGATGGCATCGTTGTCGCGCAGCAGTTCATACGAGCGCAGCATCAGCTCGCCAAAATCCACCACGCCTTCGCGCTGGCACTGGTCTTCGTAAAGCTGGTAAATCTCGACCTTCTTGCGGGTGTCCGGGTCACTGGCGACCACGTCTTTGGGGCGCAGCCCCTCTTCCTTGCAACCGGAGATAAACCACATCAGCTGCTTGGGCGGAAAGCGCTCGTCATCGATGTTGAACTGCTTGCACAGCCGCTTGATAGCGGAGAGCTGATCCTGGGTATCGAGAATCTGGAACGCCTGCGGCAAGCCCGCCATCCTGTAATGCACCCGCAGGAAACGGTTGCAAAGACCGTGGAAGGTGCCAATCCACATCCCGCGCACATTGACCGGCAGCATGGCGGACAGCCGCGTCATCATCTCCTTGGCGGCCTTATTGGTAAACGTCACCGCCAGAATTCCGCCTGGCGTCACGTAACCGCTTTGCAGCAGCCAGGCAATGCGGGTGGTCAGCACCCGGGTCTTGCCCGAGCCCGCACCCGCCAGAATCAGGGCGTGCTCCGCCGGCAGGGTGACTGCCGCGCTTTGCTCGGGGTTGAGGTTGGCAAGCAACGGGGACTGTGACGCGTGGTCGATGGCGGAGAAAAGAGACATGGAGCCATTGTAGAAAGCCTGCCAATGACGCAAGCAAGATCAGGGTGGCAGTGCGTATTGCGCAGGTAAAGGAGGAGCCCGCGAAGCGGGTGGGGGACACGGAGCAAAACGCACTGCCACCCTGATCTACCACAACAGTCTGCACAAACCCATGGAATTTGTATACAATCAGGCACCGGGCCCAAGCAATTGGCACCCGGTTTTTTTATGGCCGGTACCAGTCCAAGCGCCACGCGTTTGTTTGAAACGATTTTCTTGAAACTGGAACAGGAGCTTGGGCCATGGAAATTTTTGACTACGACAACATCCTTTTGCTGCCACGCAAATGCCGCGTGGAAAGCCGATCCGAATGCGACGCCGGCGTAGAGCTAGGCGGCCGTAAATTCCGCCTTCCTGTCGTCCCCGCCAACATGAAAACCGTGGTGGACGAAAAAATCTGCGTCTGGCTGGCACAGAACGGCTACTTCTACGTCATGCACCGCTTTGACCTTGACAACGTGCAGTTCGTTAAGGACATGAAGGCCAGGGGCTTGTATGCGTCCATCTCCCTGGGTGTGAAAAAGCCGGACTACGCCACGGTGGACACCCTGGCTGCACAGGGCCTGACACCCGAGTTCGTCACCATCGACATTGCCCATGGCCATGCCGACAGCGTGCGCGACATGATCACCTACCTCAAGGGCAAGATGCCCTCCACCTTTGTCATTGCCGGCAACGTGGCCACGCCCGAAGCCGTGATCGACCTGGAGAACTGGGGCGCCGACGCCACCAAGGTGGGCATTGGTCCGGGCAAGGTATGCATCACCAAGCTCAAAACCGGCTTTGGCACGGGTGGTTGGCAGTTGTCCGCTGTGAAGTGGTGCGCACGCGTGGCCACCAAGCCCATCATTGCTGATGGCGGCATTCGCGACCACGGCGACATTGCCAAGAGCATACGTTTTGGCGCCACCATGGTCATGATCGGCTCGCTGTTCGCCGGCCATGAGGAAAGCCCCGGCCAGACGGTGGAAGTGGATGGCAAGCTGTATAAGGAATATTACGGCTCGGCCAGCGACTTCAACAAGGGCGAATACAAGCACGTCGAAGGCAAGCGCATTCTGGAGCCCATCAAGGGCAAGCTGGCCGACACGCTGATCGAGATGGAGCAGGATGTGCAAAGCTCCATCAGCTACTCCGGTGGCAAGAAGCTCATGGACATCCGCAAGGTGAACTACGTCACCCTGGGTGGTGACAACGCCGGCGAACACCTGCTGATGTAGTCAGCCAGACGACAGCAAAAACCGGGCTTGCACCCTTGCGCAGTAGCAGCCCGGCGCTATCGTAGGTGTGAGTTGCTGGAGTACCAATGAAAATTGCTGTTTTGGGTGTTGGCCTGATGGGTTTTCCTATGGCACGGCGTTTGTGCGAGGCGGGCCACACGGTGCATATATGGAACCGTACGGCGGCGAAAGCCCAGTTGCTTGCGCCCTTTGGCGCCATCGTGCACGCCACGCCTGCCCAGGCCGTGAAAGAGGCCGTGGTGACCATCACCATGCTGGACCATGGGGCCGTGGTCGGCCAGGTGCTGTTTGAATTGGGCGCGGCGGCGGCCATGCCCAAAGGCAGCCTGCTGATTGACATGTCGTCCATCAAGCCCGCTGAAGCGCGCGACCATGCTGCGCGCCTGAGCGAGTTGGCGATCGATTACTTGGACGCCCCGGTGTCGGGCGGCACGCTGGGCGCGGACCAGGGCACACTGGCCATCATGGTGGGCGGCAAGGCGCCAAACTTCGCGCGTGCGCTGCCGGTATTCAAGGTCTTCGGTCGCGCCACGCACGTGGGGCCGACCGGGTCAGGTCAACTGGCCAAACTGGCAAACCAGATGATTGTGGGTGTGACCATCGGCGCGGTTGCTGAAGCCCTTCTGATGTGTGAGAAAGGCGGCGCCGACATGGCCCGGGTGAAAGAAGCCATTACCGGCGGATTTGCCGACAGCCGTATTCTGCAGGTGCATGGTCAACGCATGGTGGACCGCGACTTTGCCCCACGCGGCAAGATGACGGTGCAGCTCAAGGACATGCGCAACGCGCTCAGCACGGCAAAGGAAATTGGCTTCGATGCCCCCATCGCCACGCTGTTTGAGCAATTGTATGCGCAGGGCGTAGAGCACGGTCTGGCCGATCTGGACCACTCCGGACTGTTTGTGGAGCTGGCCAGCCGCAACGGCATGACCTGACACCTGCGTAACCGAGGCGACAGCAGAGGCAGCCAAATGGGGCTGCGTTCAGTTAGTCTGGTGGTTTTGCATGTAGGACTACTATGAACCGCGTTCTAGCCCATACGGGCGCCCGATATCCCATCATTCAGGCTCCCATGGGCTGGATTGCACGCACACCCCTGGCCTCTGCTGTGTCGCGTGCAGGAGGACTTGGCATTATTGAGACGTCGTCTGGCGAGACTGAGAACTGCCAGGCCGAGATCAGCAGAATGGCGGCTCTAGGCCTGCCATTTGGTGTGAATCTGCCAATCCGTTTTTTGCGTGATGACCAGATGCTGCGGTTTGTGTGCAAATCGGGCGTCAAATTCGTCACCACCTCCGCCGGCAGTCCGGCCAAATTCGTAGCGCCACTCAAAGATGCGGGCATCACGGTGTACCACGCGGTACCTACGGTGGATGCCGCCCTGAAATGTGTGGACGCCGGGGTCGATGGTCTGATCGTCGAGGGTGCTGAAGGCGGTGGGTTCAAGAATCCCGAAGAGGTGTCCACCCTCGTCCTGTTGCAGGCCATCCGCGCACGCACTGATATTCCTATGGTGGCGGCCGGTGGAATTTGTGATGGACGCGGGATGGCCGCCGCGTTTGCGCTAGGCGCAGAAGCCATCCAGATGGGTACGCGCTTTGTCAGTTGCGAAGAAAGCCCGGTGCACCAGAACTTCAAGAATGCGATCGTGCAGGCAACGGAAACGGGTACCTGGATGCTCAACACCAAGTCCACTCCCTGCATCCGTGCGCTGAAGTCCCAGCGCACCCAGGCCATTCATGACGCAGGGCTGATGGGGGCTGATGCACTGCAGGGGATTCTGGGGGTTTATTTCGGTGGCGATATGGAGGCCGCCCCCGCATTGGCCGGGCAGTCTGCCGGGTTGATCGATTCCGTGAAATCGGCCCAACAGATCATTGACGACACCGTGGCGGAGTTTTTTGCGATCACCGAACGCTTGGGGGCACTGGCCAGCGCCCGCAGTTTTGGCTGAATACGCACTCCATGCCCCAATCCAATCTGCCGGATTTATTCGATAACGACTTTGGCTTCCTTGACCAGCTTGGCGTAGAGGTTGGTGTCCTCCTTGATTTGCTTCCCCATTTGTTCGGACGTATTGCCCACAGGTTCGGCTCCAATTTCTTCCATTTTTTTGCGGAAGTCCGCTGATTGAATGATCTTCACGATCTCGGCATTGAGGCGGGTTACAACGTCTTTGGGCGTTGCCGCAGGTGCCAGGACCCCGAACCATGTTCCCATATTGAAACCCTTCATGCCAGCCTCATCCACAGTCGGTATATCGGGCAATGATGAAGAGCGTTTTCCAGTGGTAACCGCCAAGGCCTTCAGCTTTCCTGCCTTGATGTGCGGCAGAACCGGTGTGATGGTGTCAAAGGACATGGTAATCTGCCCACCCAGCAAATCCGTGGTCAGGGGCCCGCTACCTTTGTAGGGGACGTGCAGGATGTCCACGCCGCCCATCATTGCAAACTGCGAACCAATCAGGTGCTGGGCTGTGCCATTGCCGTTGGACCCAAAGGTCAGTTTGCCGGGGTTGGCTCTTCCGAGAGCGAGCAATTCCTGCACATTTTTAGCCGACGTCAGCGCAGGATTGATGACCAGTACGTTGGGTACCAGCGCAACAGTGGTTACCGGTGCGAAGTCCTTCTGGAAGTCATAGGGCAACTTCCTGTAGACACTGGTTGCGACGGTGTGGTGCACGGCACCCATCAAAAGTGTGTAGCCATCGGCTTTTGATTTGGATACAAAATCTGCACCCAGCGTGGCTCCAGCCCCAGGCTTGCTTTCCACGATCACCGGCTGCCCCAGCGCCTTGGACAACTCGACACCTACGGCACGAGCCAACACGTCCGTTGTTCCACCCGACGGGAAGGGAACGACCAGACTGATAGCCTTCGAAGGCCAGGCCTGCGCCATTGCCGCGCTTGCGGCGACGCTGAGGGTCAAGACAGAAATTTTGGCGACTCTCGACAAAAGGGCGGGTGTACGTGTCATGGTGGTCTCCATTGGTTAAAGCCATTGCGAGAGACTTTACCTATCGCTTCCTTTTACGGATCAAATCAAAGTGACATCATTATTTTCTTTAAATTAACAATCAACAGAGGGGACTTGTTGCCTATTTCTGGGCCGGTGAAGTGCTTGCGAATGCCTCCACAATGTGATCAACGAAGGCACGCACCCGCGCCGCCATCTGCAGGCGTTGGGGGTACACAGCGTAGATGTCTGCAGGCGGTGTTTGCCAGTTTTCCAGCACCTGTTGCAAACGTCCGCTGTTCAGGTATTTGGAGATGTCCCACTCGGCACGCATCAAAAGGCCGTGTCCGGCCAAGGCCCAGTTCACGGCGATTTCTCCGTCATTGGTGCTGAGAGAGCCTCTCACCTTGACCGTCTCGGTTTTTTGTCCCGAACTCAGGTGCCAAATGCCGTAGGCCTCGTCGCCCTGGCGAATACCGATGCAATTATGTTGCGCCAGTTCGTGCGGTGTTTTGGGTGTTCCATGCGCCTTGAGATACGCTGGCGAGGCGCAAATCAGCCGGCGATTCCCGGTGATGCGTCTGGCAATGACCCGGGCATCGGGCGGTTCGCCAAACCGAATGCAGACATCAAAGGCATCTTCTGTCAGCGGTGGTGGGTTGACCGTCAATTGAAGTTGGACCTGCACCTCCGGGTACTTTTTGACAAACCCTGAAATCAGGGGCGCGATATGCGATCGCCCAAATCCCAGAGTTGCATTGACTCTGACCAGCCCCTTGGGCGCGGCCAATGAACTGCTTACCAAACGTTCCATATCGTCTATGTCAGCCAGTATGCGACGCGCGTGCTCCAGGTAAACCTCACCCTCCGCCGTGAGGCTGACCCGTCGGGTTGTCCGGTTGAGCAATTGCACACCCAGCCTGGACTCCATTTGGCTCAGGCGCTTGCTGACCGCAGGCGTGGTGATGTTCATCTCGCGTGCCACCGAAGAAAAGCTGCCCAGACGTGCGAGCAGACTGAAGAACGCCATCTCAGAGGGGGCGGTGGAAGGTGTCGACATTGTTGCCTCTAAGTAAACAATGAAGTCACTTTAAATTGATCCATTGAATTGGGCAACAGGTACATTCTTTCCCATCGCAACCCGTACTGGAGAGACCATGAAGACTTACAAAATCGCCTGCATTCCGGGAGATGGCATTGGCAAGGAGGTTGTACCCGCGGGTCAGACCGTGCTTGAAGCCCTGGCCGCTGCCAGCGCTAGTTTCCAGTTTGAATTCGAGAACTTTGGGTGGGGGGGAGACTGGTACCGTGCCCATGGCGAAATGATGCCCGCCGATGGACTCGACGCCCTGCGCAACAAAGATGCCATCCTGTTCGGCTCTGCGGGCGACCCGGCAATTCCTGACCACATCACGCTGTGGGGCCTGCGCCTGAAAATCTGCCAGGGTTTTGATCAGTATGCCAATGTACGCCCAACCCGCATCCTTCCCGGTATCGATGCCCCACTCAAGCGCTGCAAGCCGGAGGATTTGAATTGGGTCATCGTCCGTGAGAACTCGGAGGGTGAATATTCCGGTGTTGGCGGACGCGTCCACCAGGGCCATCCGATCGAAGTGGCTACCGATGTCACCATGATGACGCGCGTAGGCGTGGAGCGTGTCATGCGTTTTGCCTTCAAGCTGGCCCAGTCCCGCCCACGCAAGCTGCTGACAGTAGTCACCAAAAGCAACGCCCAACGCCATGCCATGGTGATGTGGGACGAGATCGCCCTGCAGGTTTCCAGGGAGTTCACTGATGTGAAGTGGAACAAGGAAATTGTGGACGCCGCAACAGCCCGCATGGTCAACCGCCCCGCCACACTGGACACCATTGTGGCGACCAATCTGCACGCCGACATTCTGAGCGACCTGGCGGCTGCTCTGGCTGGCAGCCTTGGCATCGCACCCACTGGAAATATCGATCCCGAGCACCGCTACCCCTCCATGTTTGAGCCCATCCATGGCTCGGCGTTTGACATCATGGGCAAAGGATTGGCGAACCCCGTGGGCACCTTCTGGAGCTGCGTCATGCTGCTGGAACATATCGGCGAAGCAGCCGCTGCGAAAAAACTCATGGCGGCAATTGAACAGGTCACTGCGGACGTTTCCCTGCACACTGGTGATCTGGGCGGCAAGGCCACGACGGCACAAGTCACGGCTGCGGTTTGCGCGCGGATCGCCAACTGACAATCCGCTGTAATCAGCATGGGCACACAGGCCCGAAAAAAAGGCTCCTTACGGAGCCTTTTTGCTGGATCAGTCTGCGTTGCGTGCCGGGCGCTTCTTGGCGTCGCGCGGCACAAACACCTTGCCGCCGTTGCCCGGTTTGGCAAAGCCGCTGGGCTTGCCGCCAAACGCTGGCTTGCCCAAGGTGGGTTTGCGCGGTGCAAACTCGCCGCGCGGTGCGCCAAAGTCGCCACGGGGCGCATTGAAATCACCACGTGGGCCCTGGCCTTCACCACGGCCACCGGCAAAGCGGTCGTTGAAACCACCCTTGCGCTCGTAGCTGAAACCCTCGCGCGATGCGCCACCGAAGTCACGTGCCTTGTCGCCAAATCCACCGCGCGGAGCACCGCCAAAGCCACCTTCGCGGGGGCCGTTGCTGAACTTGCGGTCACGCGGAGGGTGGCGGTCGGCCACATGGTTGCCACGGCCACCGAAGCTGGCGCCGGTACCGGGACGGGATTCGGGGAAGCGCTGTTGCGGCTCCAGACCCGGAATCACTTCGGATTTGAAGTGCTGACGGGTATAGGCTTCAATGTCGAAAATACGGCGGCGGTCACGGATCTCGGCAAAGGTCACGGCAATGCCGTCACGCCCTGCACGGCCGGTACGGCCAATGCGGTGGGTGTAGTCCTCGGCCTTCATGGGCAAACCGTAGTTGAACACGTGGGTGATGGTAGGTACGTCGATACCGCGCGCAGCCACATCGGTGGCGACCAGCACCTGCACCTGCCCCTGGCGCAATGCCATCAGGCGACGATTGCGCAGACCCTGGCTCAGGGCACCGTGCAGGGCCACGGCGTCAAAGCCGGCTTGCTGCAGGTCACCAGCCAGTCCGTCGCACTCGATCTGGGTGCTGGCGAACACGATGGCCTGGTTGATGGAAGCATCGCGCAACCAGTGGTCCAGCAGCTTGCGCTTGTGGTGGGCGTTGTCGGCCCAGAACAGCACCTGCTTGATGTTGGCGTGTTTTTCCTGCGGACTGTCGATGGTCACGCGCTGGGGTTCGCGCATCACGCGGGCAGCCAGCTGCTGAATGCGCGGCGCGAAGGTCGCGCTGAACATCATGGTCTGCTTGCGGGCGATGGTGAGCTGGTTGATTTCAGCCAAGTCGTCAGAAAAGCCCAGGTCCAGCATGCGGTCGGCTTCGTCCACCACCAGGAATTGCACCTGGTCGAGCTTGATTTGCATGGAGCGTTGCAGGTCCAGCAAACGGCCAGGCGTAGCCACCACCAAGTTGGCGTTCTGCAGCTTGGCAATTTGCAACTGGTAAGGCATGCCGCCAACGATGTTGGCAATGCGCAGGCCACGGCAATGTTGCACCAGGTCGATAGCGTCATGGGCCACCTGCTGTGCCAGTTCACGGGTCGGGCAAACGATCAGGGCGCCCGGAGTTGGTGCCTTGAAGTTGCGGGGGTTGGTGGGGTCCTTACGCTTGGTGCGCTTCGGTGGCGCTTCGCCCCTGGCAACCGCATCGGCACAGGCTTTTTCGAACTCGGCACGTTCGGCAGCATCGGCAGCGGCTTGCTGGGCCAGCAAGGTGTGCAGCACGGGCAGCAGGAAAGCAGCGGTCTTGCCGCTACCAGTCTGACTGGACACCATCAGGTCGATATAACCCTCTTTTTGCGCAGCACTGCTGGTCGGCAGAGCCAGGGGAATGGTCTTCTGTTGCACCGTGGTGGGCTGGGTATAGCCCAGGTCTTTCACGGCAGCGACGAGTTCACGGGCCAGGCCCAGCTCGACAAAGCCGTTGGGTACTTCGGGCGCCTCAGGGGCGTCAGACACAGCCAAGTCAGCCTCGCTGCCAGCAAGGGCTACGGTCGCTTCCATGGAATGGGTATCGGAATGGGAAAGGGATTCGGCAGGCGCAAACTCGCCTGTCACTTCAAAAGCGTCAGTCATATTTTTTCTCACACGCGAGCGCCGCAGGGTGTGCGGCTGCTCCGTCAATGGTTAAAAAACATCAACCATCAAACAGAACCTGCTCTGACCCGTAAAAGGGTTTATTCAGCGCTTGGGGCCATTACCGCCACGTTCAAAAGTGACGTGGCGAGCCCGGTGAATGAAGGGAGATGTACAAATCATCGCTACCCTGTGTAGCGAAGCCGATGATTATGGCATGAATTCGGGTTTCTACCTAATCTACGTTCAGAAAGTGGGTCCGGTAGTGCTCCAGCTCGTCGATGGATTCATGCACATCGGCCAGCGCGGTGTGCCGTTGCTGCTTCTTGAACGCGGCATAAATCTCCGGCTTCCAGCGTTTGGACAGCTCCTTGAGTGTGCTCACGTCCAGATTGCGGTAATGGAAGAACGCCTCCAGCTTGGGCATGTATTTGACGAGGAAGCGGCGGTCCTGCCCGATGGAGTTGCCGCACATGGGCGAGCCATTGGCAGGCACATACTGGCTCAGGAACGCAATCAGTTGCTCCTGTGCCTCGTCTTCGGTCATGCTGGACGCCTTGACCTTGTCAATCAACCCGCTCTTGCCGTGGGTGCCCTTGTTCCAGGCATCCATCAGGTTCAGTTGCGCATCGCTCTGGTGAATCACCAGTACCGGGCCCTCGGTGCGGTTCTCCAAATTGGGGCCGGTCACAATGACCGCAATTTCAATGATGCGGTCCACTTCGGGGTTGAGCCCGGTCATTTCGCAGTCCAGCCAGACCAGATTTTTGTCGGATTTACGCAGTGGGGTGTTCGTGTCTTCCATCGGGCAATTGTCGCCGACAGCGCTACACTCGGGCGCCATGCATGACGTCTCCTCCGTTTCCGCGCTGTCCACTGCCCTGACGATTGGCTTTGCCATCGCGCTGGTGGCCAGTCTGCTGCTCAAGTTCTGGCTGGCCACCCGGCAAATGCGCCACGTAGCCCAGCACCGTGGCGCTGTGCCACCGGCCTTTGCAGACCGCATCTCGCTGGCTGCGCACCAGAAAGCCGCTGACTACACCATCGCACAAGGACGACTGGGGCTGCTGGAACTGGCCTGGGGTACTGCGCTCACACTGGGCTGGACGCTGATGGGTGGCCTGTCGGCACTCAACCAGATGCTGGCGCAATGGCTTGCTCCGGGAATCGCTCAGCAGGTCGCCCTGCTGGCGGCGTTTGCAGTCATCGGCGCAATGATCGACCTGCCTTTCACCCTGTACCGCACTTTTGTGCTGGAGCAGCGCTTTGGTTTCAACAAGACCACGGCATCGTTGTGGCTCAAAGACTTGCTCAAATCCACGGTGCTGTCCATCGTCATCGGCTTGCCCCTGGCCGCGCTGGTGCTGTGGATGATGGGTGCCACGGGCGCACTGTGGTGGCTGTGGACCTGGGGCGTCTGGATGGGTTTCAACCTGCTGGTGCTGCTGATCTACCCGACCTGGATTGCTCCTTGGTTCAACCAGTTCAAACCACTCGAAGACCCGGAACTGAAAAGCCGGGTCACCGCACTGATGGCACGCTGCGGCTTTCAGTCCAAAGGTTTTTATGTGATGGACGGTTCCAGACGCAGCGCGCATGCCAACGCCTACTTCACCGGCTTTGGTGCTTCCAAACGGGTGGTGTTCTATGACACCTTGCTGGCCCAACTCAATGCGGCCGAAGTGGATGCCGTGCTGGCCCATGAGTTGGGGCACTTCAAGCACCGCCATATTCTCAAACGCATCGTGGCGATGTTTGGCATGAGCCTGCTGGGCTTTGCTGCGCTGGGCTGGCTGAGCCAGCAGGTCTGGTTCTATACCGGCCTGGGCGTGTCCCCGAATATATGGACCCCCGCGCTCGGCGCTGCCGCGTCCTCGCTGCCCCCCGAGGGGGCCTTCGCGCCTTGGGGCGGCCCGGCGGCACTCGCGACCGCCCCCAACGATGCGCTGGCACTGCTGCTGTTCATGATGGTGTTGCCACTCGTGGGCACGTTCGTTGGCCCGCTGTTTGCGCAACTGTCGCGCAAGCATGAATTCGAGGCCGACGCGTTTGCAGTGGCGCAAACCAGCGGGTCCGATCTATCGAGCGCTTTGCTCAAACTCTACCAGGACAACGCCTCCACGCTCACCCCCGATCCGGTGTACGTGAAGTTTTATTACTCACACCCGCCAGCCTCGGAGCGCCTGGGCCGCATGGTGCAGCCCGCGCAGGCCTGAAGACCAGGAGGATTTATGGAAAATGCAGCTCCAGCCCCCGTGCGCATTGCGCAAAGCGCTACACAAGTCATAGCAGGCTTGGCCAAGCTGAATGGCTGGCGATTGCATGGAGACGGTGCCGACGTCGCCATCGAGAAGACCTACACCTTCGCCAACTACCTGCAGACCATGGCGTTTGCCAATGCGGTGGCGTATCTTGCTGAACGGCAGAACCACCATCCAGCCATGCTAGTGCAATGGGGCAGTTGCAGCGTGCGTTTCAACACCCACGACGTGAACGGCATCTCCAAAACCGATTTCGAATGTGCTGCGCTGGTCGATGCGCTGGTGCAGCCCTGAGACACCCCGTTGGCGGCCCCTCTGCTTGAACCCGGTTTGGTCGTTGCGGGCCACGGCCGCCACGTGTGGGTCGAGACACCGGATGGCCGCCGCCTGATCTGCCACCCGCGCGGCAAGAAAAGCCAGACCGTGGTGGGCGACCACGTTCTCTGGCTGGCTACCCAGGACGAGGGCACCATCGAGAAAGTGGAGCCCCGGCGCAATCTCTTCTACCGCCAGGACGAGATTCGCACCAAGTCATTTGCCGCCAATCTGGACCAGGTGCTGGTGCTGATTGCAGCTGAGCCGGAATTCTCGGAAAGCCAGTTGTCGCGCGCGCTGATTGCCGCCGAAGCAGAGCACATTCGCCCCATCATTGCCCTGAATAAAAGCGATCTGATCGAACCTTTTGGTCGCGCCTGGGAACGCATGGGCATCTACCGCGATATGGGCTATACCGTGCTGCCGCTGGCGCTCAAACCCAAGGCATCCGGCGCCGCTGGAGACACCGACGCTCTATGTGCCTTGCTTCAGGGAAAAACCACCTTGGTGCTGGGCCCCTCAGGCGCTGGCAAGAGCACACTGATCAACCGGCTGGTGCCCAACGCGCAGGTCTTGACCAACGAGATTTCCACCGCGCTGAACTCGGGCAAACACACGACGACCAGCACCAGCCTGTACTGGGTGGATGCAGCGAAAACCACCGCAGTCATTGACTCCCCGGGCTTTCAGGAATTTGGCCTCAACCATATTGACCCCATGCACCTGGCCAGCCTGATGCCTGACATCAAGTCCTTTGCGGGCGAATGCAAGTTCTACAACTGCAGCCATCTGCATGAGCCAGGCTGCGGCGTGCTTTCACATATCCAATCAAGCTCCAGACCGCACGGAATCTCTACAAACCGCTACAAAATATATAGCGATTTGTTTGCAGAGCTTTCTCAGAAACGCTACTGACGTCGTCTCGACAGAGGCTGGGGGCAGCAATTCCCCGCCGGGCCGCCCCAAGGGGAATTAGCCCCCCTCGGGGGCAGCGACCCGCGCAGCGGCGGAGCGTGGGGGTAATTTCCTTTAGCCGATGAGGCGGGCCAGCGACAGCAGCGCCAGAAACACCATCCACATCACCACGGTGCGCCACACCAGGCCCACCACCGCGCGCAGGTGCACGGGCTCAGGCGTCTGCCCTGCGCTGTCCCACTCTTTGGGGCCCAGCTTCACATTCAACGCGCCAGCCGTGGCCGCCAGCACTACACCGTCATTGTCGTTCGGGTAGCTGGCCGCATGCTTGCGCCAGCTTTCCACTGCCTCTTCGAAGCTGCCCACAAATGCAAAACCCAGCGCTGTACTACGTGCGGGTAACCAGTCGATGGCAGCCCATGCCGCACTGGCATTGGCGGTCACTGCCGCGCTGACGGGGTGACCAGTTGGTTCGGCGGGTCGATTCGCAAAGGTCGTCACATACTCACTCACCCGGTAAAGCACCGCCCCCGCTGGCCCCATACCGAAAGCTGCCAGCAGCGTGTACCAGCCAAATACGCCAAACACATGGCGATGCGCGGACAAAATGGAATGTTCAATCACGTGGCGAACGATCTCGCTGCGCGGCAAGGTGCTGGCGTCAATGCGCATCCATTGCGCCAGAAGCTGGCGCGCCTGGTCTTCATCGCCGGCATGCAAGGCGTCACGGATGGCCGTGAAATGGTGGCTGAACTGCCGAAAACCCAGGGTGGCGTAAAGAATGGCAATGTTCCAGACAACCGCAGCAATCCAGCCGATGGTCCAAACCAGCAGCCAGTGCACGACAAAGACCAGCAAGGCTGGAACCAACACCGACAGGGCCCATGCCAGCCAGCCATGGTGGGGCTTGCCGGCGTCGAAATTGCGCATGACCCAGCGCACCCAGATGCGAATGGTGTTGTGCACAGGATTGATCTGCGCCAGCGGGCGAGCCTGCTCCAGCAGCAGCGCAAAGAGGATGGAGATAAAACTCATGGGCCAATCATAGCGGCGCTCAGCTGAGCAGGAAGCGGTAGAAGTTACGCAACATGCCTGCCGTGGCGCCCCAGATAAAACGCTGCTGCCCCGCATCCTCGTAGGGCATGGACAGCCAGTGGCGACGCGAGCCCTGCCAGTCCACAGTATGGTGCTGGTGGTGCGCCGGATCCATCAGGAATTCGAGCGGCACTTCAAAGACATCGGCTACCTCATGGGCGTTGGGCTCCAGCACGATGTCAGACTGAACCAGCGCCACCACCGGGGTAATGTGAAAAGCACTTCCCGTGGTGTAAATCGGCAAGGTTCCGAGGACTTCGACCGCTGCAGGATCCAGCCCCACTTCCTCCTGTGCTTCGCGCAAGGCAGTTGCCGTGGCATCAGCATCCTCGGGATCAGCCTTGCCGCCCGGAAACGCGATTTGCCCGGAGTGGCTGGAGAGATGGGCGGTACGCTGGGTCAGCAGCACCATCAGGCGGTCACGCATCACCAGCGGGACCAGTACCGAAGCAGGAAGTGGGGACCGGCTGGAGAAACGGGGCTCGGAAATCACCTCCGGCGCCCAGACTGGCGGTGCAGCAAAGCGCTGCCGGAGCGCCCCAGGTTCCAGTGCCGCCCCCGCAACGCGCGGCAGATGGCTGTCGACTTGCGTCACAGGCACCTGCATGGGATCGAAGATGGGGTAGTTGGACACGTTCAGACGATAAAAAAGCCGCCGCAGTAGATGCTGGGGCGGCTTGTGCTGAAAACAGCGTGCGTATATTACGCAGCAGTCTTCTTGGCTGGCAGTTTTTCCTTGATACGTGCAGACTTGCCGCTACGGTCACGGAGGTAGTACAGCTTGGCGCGGCGGACATCGCCGCGGCGTTTGACTTCAATGCTGGCGATCAGCGGGCTGTAGGTCTGGAACGTACGCTCCACGCCTTCGCCGCTGGAGATCTTGCGAACGATGAAGCCGCTGTTGAGGCCGCGATTGCGCTTGGCAATCACAACGCCTTCGTAGGCCTGCACGCGCTTGCGGGTACCTTCAACCACGTTGACGCTAACGACAACGGTGTCACCAGGTGCGAAATCGGGAATGGTTTTACCCAGGCGAGCAATTTCTTCTTGCTCAAGAATTTGAATCAGGTTCATAGCTTCTTTCGTGATCTTGAGAGCGCCAGCACCACAATGGTGCTATCGACTTCACCCTGAAGGGAAGCGACTTGGCCGGTCAGAGGATCGGTTAGCGCGCCATTATAGCAAGCTCAGCATTTGCCAGACAAGAACTTCTCGTCTTTGGCGTCCAGAGCGCCGGATTGCCTTGCGGCCTCCAGCAAATCGGGACGATACTGTGCGGTCAGTTTCAGCCGCTGGTCACGGCGCCAACGCGCTATCTGTTCATGGTGGCCGGAGCCCAGCACACTAGGCACACCCTGCCCTGCCCACTCTTCGGGGCGCGTGTAGTGCGGGCAATCCAGCAAACCGTCGAGCGCAGGGTTGAAGCTGTCCTGATGGTGGCTATCCTGGTCCGTCAGCACGCCGGGCTGAAGGCGGGCCACCGCATCCAGTAGCGCCATGGCCGCAATTTCACCACCAGAGAGCACAAAGTCACCCAGGCTAATCTGATGATCGACATAGGCGTCAATAAACCGCTGGTCGATGCCCTCGTAGCGACCACAAATCAGGATGGCACCGGTACTGCTTGCCCACCCCTGCACTGCGGCATGGGTGATGCGCTCGCCAATGGGTGAAAAAAGTACCACGGGGGCTGCGTCATTGCGCTGCACGCGAATGGACTCCACCGCTTTGGCCAGAGGTTCCGCCATCATGACCATGCCAGGACCACCGCCAAAAGGACGGTCATCCACACGGCGGTAATTGCCTGTGGCGAAGTCGCGGGGGTTGGTCAGGTGCACATCCACCTGCGCTGATTCAAAAGCGCGTCGGGTAATGCCGGTCTTCAGAAACGACTCAAACAACTCAGGAAACAGGGTCACGACGTCAAACCGCATGGGAATCCCGGATCAGTAATCCGTGAGCCAGTCCACGCGAATGCGCCGCTCTTTCAGATTCACGTCATCCACATAGGCGGACACAAAGGGAATCATGCGTTCGCAGACCTTGCCATCCTGCACATACTCCATGATCAGCACCGTCTGGGGGCCGGTCGACAGCAGGTCGCGCACCATGCCCAGGTCTTCACCCTCGCGGTTGATCACCTGCAGGCCGATCAGATCGACCCAGTAATACTCATCCTGCGAAGCTGTGGGAAAACTCGATCGGGAAACAAAAATGCGTGCACCACGCAAGGCTTCGGCTGCATTGCGGTCATTGACCTCATGGGCAGAAGCCACGACGGAGTCGGAATGCTCTTTGACTTCCTTGACCGCCAGTATTACGGTTCCGGAAAAGGTCTTTACGCCCTTTTCGGTAGGCTGCAGGTACCAGCGTTTGGAAGAAAAAAGCGCCTCGGGATCGGCGCTGTAGGGCAGTATTTTGAACCAGCCCTTGATGCCCCAGGCGTCTGCCACCCGCCCGACTTCGATGGCATCCGCTGGCAATTCAGCAGGTTCCAGTCCGGGGAACATGGCGTATGGGGCGGTATGCCAGCAAGGTGGAGCCAATCCACCCGCCAAGCATTAAGCTGCTTTTTTGGCAGCCTGGTTGATCAGACGTTCCACGGTGGGAGATGCCTGTGCGCCAACACCCTTCCAGTAGGTCAGGCGATCCTGGGCAATGCGGATGCTCTCTTCATTGGCTGTGGCGATGGGGTTGTAAAAACCGATACGCTCAATGAAGCGGCCGTCACGACGGGTGCGCTTGTCAGCTACAACAATATTGAAAAACGGGCGAGCTTTTGCACCGCCACGGGCGAGTCGAATGACGACCATGATTTATCCTTTGGGCAGCTGAGAGAATTCAGCCAATATATTCAAAGTTCGATTCAAAGCTTGAGACACGCAACTGGCCACCCGGCCAGTGACACTCTGAATAGCCTTCCATTATAACGTTTCATTGCCCATGATCAAAATCCGACCCAGCACGGACGCGGACATTGCCGCGATCACTGCCATTTATGCCCACCATGTACTCCATGGCACGGGCACTTTTGAAATCACCCCGCCCGCGGCCGAAGACATGACAAACCGCCGTGCGGATGTGCTTTCAAAAGGTCTGCCCTACCTGGTTATTGAGGACGATCTGGGCATCGCAGGATTCGCCTATTGCAACTGGTTCAAACCCCGCCCCGCTTACCGTTTTTCCGCCGAAGACTCCATCTATATGGCGCCCCGTGCCAGCGGAAAGGGATGGGGACGGCTGCTGCTGCTGGAACTCATGGCACAGGCTGAACGGGCCGGCGTGCGCAAGTTCATCGCGGTGATTGGCGATTCCGACAACCAGGGCTCGATTGGGGTACACCGCAGTTGCGGTTTCAGCCATGTAGGAGTTCTCGGTGCCTGTGGCTGGAAGTTCGAGCGTTGGCTCGATGTGGTCCTGATGGAACGCGCTCTTGGCATGGGCTCTGCTACGCCACCGGCACAATAGCGACATGAAAAACAAAACTGCAGCGGTATGGATCACTTTTCTGGGAGGCCCTCTGGGACTGCACCGCATTTACCTGAAAGGCCGTATGGACGCCATCGGCTGGCTGCTGCCACTTCCCACCCTGCTGGGCACCTATGGTGTATTGCGGGCACGAGACATCGGTGTGGATGACACGCTGAGCTGGTTGCTCATCCCCCTGCTGGGTTTCACACTGGCCGGTTGTGCCCTCAATGCCATCGTTTACGGATTGATGGACACGGAGAAATGGAACCACCTGTTCAACCCGACAGCGGCAGGTGACGCGCCTGCGGGCCGAACCCACTGGGGGACCGTTATTGGGCTTGCGACCGCGTTATTGCTGGGCACCACAGTATTGATGTCCACCATTGCCTTCAGTTTTCAGCGGTACTTTGAAATCCAGCAGGAAGAGGCTGCCATGCAGACGCAGCCTGACGGGACTAAAAAATCTGGAGACTGAACCAGTACGCTACGGCAGCCACAAAGGCACTGGCCGGAATCGTCAGGACCCAGGCCCAGACAATGTTGCCCGCCACGCCCCATCGCACTGCGCTGGCGCGCTGGGTCGAGCCCACGCCCACAATGGCACCGGTAATGGTGTGTGTTGTAGAAACCGGGATACCCAGGGCTGTTGCCAGAAATAGCGTCATGGCCCCACCTGTTTCTGCGCAAAAGCCGCCCACCGGCTTGAGCTTGGTGATGCGCTGTCCCATCGTCTTCACAATGCGCCAGCCACCAAACATTGTTCCGGCGCCGATCGCCATGTAGCAGGAAACAATGGTCCAGGTGGGGGGCGATTTGTCCCCGGCTGCGACATAACCCGTAGCAATCAGCATCATCCAGATGATGCCGATGGTCTTTTGCGCATCATTTCCGCCATGCCCCAGGCTATAAGCACCCGCAGAAATCAGCTGCAGACGACGAAACCATTTATCAACCCGCGAAGGTCTGGTGCGTCGGAATATCCATGCAACCAGAACCATCATCACCGACCCCAGTGTGAACCCAAGCAGCGGCGAAACAAAAATGAACGCCACGGTCTTGAGGATGCCAGCGGACACCAGCGCACCGGCCCCCGACTTGGCAATGACCGCCCCTACAATGCCGCCGATCAAAGCGTGGGAAGAACTGCTCGGGATACCGTAGTACCAAGTAATCACGTTCCAGGTAATAGCACCGACAAGCGCACCAAATACAACGTGGGTGTCAACAACGCCGGGCTGCACAATGCCCTTACCCACGGTGGCTGCAACACTGAGGTGAAAAACAAAAATTGCGACGAAGTTAAAAAAGGCAGCAAACAGCACTGCCTGCCCTGGCTTCAACACCCCGGTGGACACCACGGTCGCAATCGAGTTCGCTGCATCATGAAACCCGTTCATGAAGTCAAACAGCAATGCAAGCGCTACCAGCAACATCACCACCCAGAGGGCTGCCTGTACGTTTTCCATAATGACTTACCTGGCCGGACTCAGGAGTTCTCGAGGATGATGCCCTCGATCACATTGGCCACATCTTCACATTTGTCGGTGATGGTCTCCAGCAACTCGTAAATCGCCTTGAGCTTAATCACCTCACGCACATCGGGCTCTTCGCGGAACAGCTTGCTCATGGCGGTGCGCATGACGCGGTCCGCATCAGACTCCAGGCGGTCAATTTCTTCACAGGTCTTGAGCGCCGCCTCTGCCGTAGACTGGTCTGCAATATGACTCAGCAATTTGACTGCATCACGCAGGCGCTCGCAGCACTTGACACTGAGGTCAGTCAGCCGGGTGATTTCCTCGGTCATGTGGCGCACGTCGTACAGTGCCATGGTTTCGGCAGAGTCCTGAATCAGGTCAGCCACGTCGTCCATGGTGTTGATCAGTGAGTGGATCTGTTCGCGGTCAATCGGGGTAATGAAGGTGATGTGAATCGCCTTGTTGACATCATGTGTCACTCGGTCGGCGGCGCGCTCCGCATCGTCGACTTCCTGGTTGTATTTGGCGCGCAGGTCGTGATCGGCATAGTTGGCAACCAGCTTCGAAAATGCCTGTGCCGCCTCAACGATGCGGTCCGCATGCTGGTTGAACATTTCAAAAAAATTGCCCTCACGCGGCAACAGCTTTCCAAACAGCATGGTGAACTCCTATCCTTCAAATGTGTCAAAAATATGACATTGTCTTGATCGCGCGGAAGTTTAACCGCCCAACCCTGTCAACAAGCTGTGCACACAGTGAATCACACCAAATAAGCCCATAAAAAAGGGCCCTGCAGCACACGCCGCAGGGCCCTGATTGGCTTTTGGCCTGCTACCGAGCTCAGGCTTTGATAGTCGCAGCAGCGTCCGTGTAGTCGCTGATCTTGTCGAAGTTCAGGTACTGGTACACCTTGTCGCTGGCAGCAGTCAGCACGCCCATGTCCGCCAGGTACTCTTCCTTGGTAGGAATGCGACCCAGCTTGGAAGCGATAGCTGCCAGTTCGGCAGAACCCAGATACACATTGCTGTTTTTGCCCAGACGGTTGGGGAAGTTGCGGGTGGAGGTGGAGAACACCGTTGCGCCCTCTTTCACCTGCGCCTGGTTGCCCATGCACAAACTGCAGCCAGGCATTTCCATGCGGGCACCGGCACCACCCAGCACACCATAGTGGCCTTCGTCGCTCAGTTGCTTGGCGTCCATCTTGGTAGGCGGTGCAATCCACAGCTTGACCGGAATGTCGCGCTTGCCTTCCATCAGCTTGGACGCTGCACGGAAGTGGCCAATGTTGGTCATGCAAGAGCCGATGAACACTTCATCGATCTTGGCGCCGGCAACTTCGGCCAATGTCTTCACATCGTCCGGATCGTTGGGGCATGCCACGATAGGCTCGTGGATGTCGGCCAAGTCGATTTCGATGACAGCTGCATATTCCGCATCGGCATCGCCCTTGAGCAACTCAGGGTTCTTGAGCCAGGCTTCCTGGGCCGCAATGCGGCGGGCCAGGGTGCGGGCGTCAGAATAACCATTGGCAATCATCCACTTCATCATGGTGATGTTGCTATTGATGTACTCAATGATCGGCTCTTTGTTCAGGTGCACGGTGCAACCGGCAGCGGAACGCTCGGCAGAGGCGTCGGACAGCTCAAACGCCTGTTCGACCTTCAGATCTGGCAAACCTTCGATTTCGAGGATGCGGCCGGAGAAGATGTTCTTCTTGCCCTTCTTCTCAACCGTCAGCAGGCCGGCCTTGATGGCGTACAGCGGAATCGCGTTGACCAGATCACGCAGGGTCACGCCGGGCTGCATCTTGCCCTTGAAGCGCACCAACACTGATTCAGGCATGTCCAAAGGCATCACGCCGGTAGCGGCCGCAAATGCCACCAAGCCGGAACCTGCGGGAAAGCTGATACCGATAGGGAAACGGGTGTGGCTGTCGCCGCCAGTCCCCACGGTGTCAGGCAACAACATGCGGTTGAGCCACGAGTGAATCACACCGTCACCAGGACGCAGGGACACGCCACCACGGGTGCTGATGAAGTCGGGCAGCTCGTGGTGCATCTTCACGTCCACGGGCTTGGGGTACGCCGCGGTGTGGCAAAACGACTGCATCACCAAGTCAGCGGAGAAGCCCAGGCAAGCCAGGTCTTTCAGCTCGTCGCGCGTCATCGGGCCGGTGGTGTCTTGCGAACCGACGGAGGTCATCTTGGGTTCGCAGTAGGTACCGGGGCGCACGCCCTGGCCCTCTGGTAAACCACAAGCGCGACCGACCATCTTCTGCGCCAGACTGAAACCCTTATGGGTGTCAACCGGGTTCTGCGGCAGGCGGAACAGTGTGGAGGGCTTCAGACCCAGGGCTTCGCGGGCTTTGGCGGTCAGGCCACGGCCAATAATCAGGGGAATACGGCCACCGGCGCGTACTTCGTCAAACAGAACATCGCTCTTGACCTGAAAGGACGCGATTTCCTTGCCGTCTTTGAAGGCCTTGCCGTCGTAGGGACGCAGTTCCACCACGTCGCCCATGTTCATCTGGTTCACGTCCAACTCGATGGGGAGTGCGCCAGCATCTTCCATGGTGTTGTAGAAGATGGGAGCAATTTTGGTGCCCAGGCACACGCCGCCGAAACGCTTGTTGGGAACGTAAGGAATGTCTTCACCGGTGAACCACAGCACGGAGTTGGTGGCGGACTTGCGGCTGGAGCCGGTACCGACCACGTCACCCACATAGGCCACGAGGTTGCCACGGGCGCGCAGGTCTTCGATGAACTTGACCGGACCGCGCTTGCCGTCTTCTTCGGGCGTGATGCCGTCGCGCTTGTTCTTCAGCATGGCCAAAGCGTGCAGCGGAATGTCGGGGCGGCTCCAGGCGTCAGGCGCGGGAGACAGGTCGTCGGTGTTGGTCTCGCCAGTCACCTTCAGGATGGTGACAGTGATGCTCCTGGGCACTTCGGGGCGGCTGGTGAACCACTCTGCGTCAGCCCAGCTTTGCAGCACGGCCTTGGCAAAGGTATTGCCCTTGTCGGCCTTTTCCTTGACGTCATGGAACTGGTCAAACATCAGCAGGGTTTTCTTCAGACCTTCAGCGGCCTCGGCAGCCACGGCAGCGTCGTCCAGCAAATCCACCATCGGGCTGATGTTGTAGCCGCCCAGCATGGTACCCAGCAGTTCGGTGGCGCGGGCGCGGGAAATCAGGGCGCACGCCTCAGAACCGTGGGCCACAGCGGCCAGATAGCTGGCTTTGACCTTGGCGGCATCGTCCACACCCGCAGGCACGCGGTGCGTGATCAGCTCGACCAAGGTGGCTTCTTCACCTTTGGGCGGGTTCTTCAGGAGTTCGATGAGCTCGCCAGTTTGCCTGGCTGTCAGGGGCAACGGGGGAATGCCCAGCGCGGCGCGTTCGGCCACATGGTCACGGTAGGCTTGCAACATGGTACTTACTCCTTTAAGAAACAAAATCGAGGCTTAGCCCGCGTGTAGCAAGCACAGCCAGCTATTAAATTCATAGCATTCAGTAAACCGGGAAACCTAAGGCCCACCTCAGTGCACCGCTGCTGAAAAATACAAACAGGCCTGCTCCGGCATGGCGACACCCGTTTGGTGCGCGCGCTCCAGAACCTGCCAGAAATACCGGAAACTTGCACGGTCATGCAATTTCCCGGCTACGGAAATAGGCGCCCAACCCTGGACCTGGGCCTGCACCACAATCTCTGCCGCCAGCTCCACCTCGTCACGTGATGGTGCAAATGCCTCCAGAATCGGACGAATCTGGTCGGGATGGATGCTCCACATGCGGGTGAATCCAAAGCGGGACGCCGCCACCTTAGCCGCAGCCTTCAGAGCCACCGTATCACGGAATTCGGTGACCACACAGTGGGAAGGCACTTTGCCAAATGCATGGCAGGCGCTGGCAATGTCCAGCTTGGCGCGCACCACCAGCGGATGGTGAAACTGGTCCTGTACATCGCCGGTGTCGTCCTTGCGCACGGTCATGGCACTGGAGGGAATGGCCCCACCATGTGCAGAAACAAAATCCATCAAGCCAAAGCTGACGGACTCCACACGCGGATGTGCGGCAATGTCAAACGCGCGGTGCACCGCCGCAGGCGACTCGATCAGCACATGCAAAGGAACGGGACGCTGGCGCGGCGTGCTGCGTGCCGCACGGTCTATGCAGGACACTGCCCGCTCCACATCGGCCACCGACTCCACCTTGGGAACCATGATGTAGCTCAGAGACTCTGCTGCGCCACCCACCACAATTTCGACATCGGATTCAAACGCGGAGTGATCGACCTGGTGCAGGCGGGCGCCGACGCGACGCCAGATGCCACTTGCTATCAATTCGGGAGCTGCTTGAGCACGATTGGCGAGGGCTACAACCATATTTGCCTGATCTACCTCGCCTCCCACAGGGGCGCCATCTTCGCAGTCCAGGGTGACGTCAAAGACGCAGGCCCCGAACTCCTGAATCATGTCCGCCTGCAGTTGCAGGCTTTTGACCATCCGCGCCTCGACACCACTGTAGTGGTCGCATACGGGCAACAAGCCCGCAGCGCCCTGCGCACCGAGAAGAACTTCGCGCGGATGTTTCACTTCAACTGCTTCTTACAGCAGGTGCTTGACGCCGTCTTGTTCGCCTTGCAGCTCAGCCAGGGTCTTGTTGATGCACTCTTGCGAGAACGCATCAATGTCCAGACCTTCGACGATCTTGTACTCGCCGTTGGCGCAAGTCACGGGGTAGCCGAACATGACTTCCTTGGGAATGCCGTATTCGCCGTTAGAAGGAATGCCCATGGTGACCCACTTGCCGTTGGTGCCCAGGGCCCAGTCGCGCATGTGGTCGATGGCAGCGTTGGCAGCAGAAGCGGCAGACGACAGACCGCGTGCAGCAATGATGGCAGCGCCACGTTTGCCCACGGTGGGCAGGAAGGTTTCGCGGTTCCAGGTTTCGTCGTTGATCATGGCCTTGACCGACTGTCCGCCGATGGTGGCGAAACGGTAGTCAGCGTACATGGTGGGCGAGTGGTTGCCCCACACGGCCAGTTTTTCGATGTCTGCCACGGCCTTGCCGGTCTTGGCAGCCAACTGGCTGGCCGCACGGTTGTGGTCCAGGCGCAGCATGGCGGTGAAGTTCTTCGCGGGCAGATCGGGAGCGGCCTTCATGGCGATGTAGGCGTTGGTGTTGGCGGGATTGCCAACCACCAGAACGCGCACATTGCGGGAAGCCACAGCGTTCAGGGCCTTGCCCTGTGCGGTGAAGATGGCGCCGTTGATGGACAGCAGCTCGGCACGCTCCATGCCGGGTCCGCGGGGACGGGAACCGACCAGCAGGGCGTAGTCCGTGTCCTTGAATGCGGTCATGGGGTCAGAGTGGGCTTCGATACCGGCCAGCAGGGGGAAGGCGCAGTCTTCGAGCTCCATGATCACGCCCTTAAGCGCGTTCTGGGCTTTCTCGTCAGGGATTTCCAGCAATTGCAGAATGACGGGCTGGTCTTTGCCAAGCATTTCGCCCGAAGCGATGCGGAACAGAAGGGCGTATCCGATTTGACCAGCTGCTCCGGTAACGGCGACGCGAACAGGCTTTTTGCTCATGGTGATGACTCCAGGGAGGTTGTGAAAACGGTAACTGCCTGGGCGTTCACGCACGACGATCGACCCCTGCAGAATCTATGCGAGTTTACCCTTGATTAGGTTGCAAAGTCAATTTGTCTTATGTCTTATATAAGATATGATTGCCGATAATTTCCAGTCTGACTTGAAGCTGACTTTTCCCACGTTTTCATGATCACGCAGCCACTACCATCCAGCGATAGCGCAGCCCCTGCCAGCGCGGATGTGGGCGCCCTACCAACGACACCGGCCTTCAGTCCCTTGTACCAGCAAATCAAGGTGCTGATGCTGCAGAGCCTGCAGTCCGGCGAATGGAAGCCCAGCGCAGCCATCCCGAGTGAAATCGAGCTGGCTGCACGCTACCGCGTCAGCCAGGGCACCGTGCGAAAAGCCATTGACGAACTGGCGGCCGACAACCTGCTGGTGCGCCGCCAGGGCAAGGGAACGTTTGTGGCCACCCATGCCGAGCAGCATGTGCAATACCGGTTCCTTCGCCTGTTCCCGGACAGTGGAGACAGCAACAGTGAAGGCCCTGCCCAGCGCCAGATCATCGACTGCAAACGTGCCAGAGCTTCCGCCGATATAGCCCGTGCTTTGGGTCTGCGCCAGGGTGATCCGGTCCTGCAGGTACGCCGCGTGCTGTCATTTGCCAAGGTACCCACAATTCTGGAAGACCTGTGGCTGCCCGGAACGCCCTTCAAAGGCCTGACGGCTGAGCGGCTACGCGACTACGATGGCCCCATGTACGCCCTGTTCGAAACCGAATTCGGTGTGCGCATGGTACGCGCTGAAGAAAAAATTCGCGCCATCCTGCCCGATGCCGAACAGTGTGACTTGCTGCACATTGCAGCCCATACCCCGCTACTCAGCGTCGAGCGAACTGCCTACACCTACAACGACATCCCCATGGAAATGCGACGTGGCTTATACCTGACCGACACCCACTACTACCGAAATGAGCTAAATTGAGTACCGACTTGCAAGTCCATTGTCAGATTGGTGCAGTGCAATAGAATTCCGCTGCTTCGCACCTCACATTACAAAACGGTTACATCCAGAAAGTCCCCCATGTCTGAGATTGCTTCCTCCCCTCGCACACAGCGGCCCGAATTCCGTAATATCAATGCACTGAGCGATCTGCCCACGTACCGACTGCCCCCGGCAGGCTGGGTTTCGATCCTGCATCGCGTCAGCGGCGCCATGATGTTCCTGTTGATGCCCTTCATCATCTGGATGTTCGACACCTCGCTGTCCTCGGAGTTCTCATTTGCCAGGTTCACCAGTGCGTTTGGTGCTGGCGTGGGCTTTGTTCCGGGATGGTTCTTCAAGCTGGTCGCGTTGGCCATCCTCTGGGCCTATCTGCACCACTTCATTGCGGGTATCCGTCACCTCTGGATGGACATCAACCACGCGGTCAGCAAGGAGTTTGGTCGCAGCTCTGCCATCGTTACACTGGTATTGAGCCTGGGGCTCACGGTCATCCTCGGTGCAAAGCTGTTCGGCTTGTACTAAGCCCTGCACTGCGTAGAAATCACAACAAGGAACCCTCACCATGGCAGTTAATTACGGATCCAAGCGCATCGTCGTTGGTGCGCATTACGGTCTGCGCGACTGGCTCGCACAACGCGTGACAGCGGCACTGATGGCACTTTTCACCGTTATCGTGCTAGCACAGGTTATCTTTACCAAAGGTCCCATCGGTTACGACAAATGGGCTGGCATTTTCTCGGCCCAATGGATGAAGGCCCTCACCTTCTCCATCATCCTGGCCCTGCTGTACCACGTATGGATCGGCATGCGCGACATCTGGATGGACTACATCAAGCCTACCTGGCTGCGCCTGTCACTACAGGTATTCACTATCGTCTGGCTGGTCAGCTGCGCTGGCTGGGCCGTTCAGGTTTTGTGGCGTCTCTGATCCCCCTACTTCAGGTTTTATTACATGTCCAATTCAGTAACCACACGCAAATTTGATGTTGTGATCGTAGGCGCCGGCGGTTCCGGCATGCGTGCATCGCTGCAACTGGCCCGCGCGGGCCTTAACGTCGCCGTCCTGTCCAAAGTATTCCCCACACGCTCCCACACCGTGGCTGCGCAGGGCGGCATTGGTGCCTCTCTGGGCAACATGAACGACGACAACTGGCATTACCACTTCTACGACACCGTCAAGGGTTCGGACTGGCTGGGTGACCAGGACGCCATCGAATTCATGTGCCGTGAAGCACCCAAGGTCGTGTACGACCTGGAGCACATGGGTATGCCCTTTGACCGCAATGCCGACGGCACCATTTACCAGCGCCCGTTTGGTGGCCACACTGCAAACTACGGCGAGAAAGCTGTGGAACGTGCCTGCGCTGCCGCTGACCGCACCGGTCACGCCATGCTGCATACGCTGTACCAGCAAAACGTGGCGGCCAAGACCAGCTTTTTCGTCGAGTGGATGGCGCTGGACCTGATCCGCGACGCAGAAGGCGACGTAGTCGGTGTAACCGCGCTGGAAATGGAAACCGGCGATGTGCATATCCTGCACGCCAAGACCGTGCTGCTGGCCACCGGCGGTGCTGGCCGCATTTTCGCGGCTTCCACCAATGCGTTCATCAACACCGGCGACGGCCTGGGCATGGCGGCACGCGCCGGCATTCCGTTGGAAGACATGGAGTTCTGGCAATTCCACCCCACCGGCGTGGCTGGTGCCGGCGTCCTGTTGACCGAAGGTTGCCGTGGTGAAGGCGCCATTCTGCGCAATGCCAATGGCGAACGCTTTATGGAGCGCTATGCGCCCACCCTGAAGGATCTGGCCCCACGCGACTTCGTTTCCCGCTCCATGGACCAGGAAATCAAGGAAGGCCGTGGCTGTGGTCCCAACAAGGACTATGTGCTGCTGGACATGACCCACCTGGGTGCCGACACCATTCTGAAACGCCTGCCCTCGGTGTTCGAGATTGGCCACAACTTTGCCAACGTCGATATCACCAAGGAACCCATTCCTGTGGTGCCCACCATCCACTACCAGATGGGTGGCATCCCCACTAACGTGAATGGACAGGTGGTCGTTCAGGCGAACGGTGTGCACAACCAGGTCGTCAACGGCCTGTACGCCGTGGGCGAATGCTCCTGCGTGAGCGTGCACGGCGCCAACCGCCTGGGCACCAACTCCCTGCTGGACCTGCTGGTCTTTGGCCGCGCCGCCGGCAACCACATTGTCGATTTCGCCAGCAAGACCAAATCGCACAAAGCGTTACCCAAGGACGCTGCGGACCGCACACTGGCACGTCTGGCACGCCTGGAAAGCGCCACCAACGGCGAATACGCCCAGGATGTGGCCAACGACCTGCGCTCTGCCATGCAGTTGCACGCCGGCGTCTTCCGCACCCAGAAGAGCATGGACGAAGGTGTCGTCAAGATTGCTGCCATGCGCGAACGCGTCAATGCGATTGGCCTCAAGGACAAGTCCAAGGTGTTCAACACCGCGCGCATCGAAGCCCTGGAAGTCGACAACCTGATCGAAGCGGCACAGGCCACGATCGTGTCCGCTGCCGCCCGCCACGAGAGCCGCGGTGCACACACGGTGAACGACTACGGTGATACGCCCGAGCACCCCAACGGCCGCAACGACACTGAATGGCACAAGCACACCCTGTGGTACAGCGAAGGCAATCGCCTGAGCTACAAACCCGTACAGATGAAGCCCCTGACGGTGGACTCTGTGGAACTCAAAGTCCGTACGTTCTAAACCGTAGCCCTTCAGCGATACTACAGCGAGATACTGACCATGACCAAACGCATTTTCTCCATTTACCGCTACGATCCGGACAAGGATGCCAAGCCCTACATGCAGGACATCGAGGTAGAACTCGACGGCAGCGAGCGCATGCTGCTGGACGCCCTGATGAAACTCAAGGCCATCGACCCCTCCATCTCCTTCCGCCGCTCCTGCCGCGAAGGCGTGTGCGGATCCGATGCCATGAATATCAACGGCAAAAACGGACTGGCTTGTCTCACCAACATGCTGACACTGCCTGGCAAGATCGTGCTCAAGCCTCTCCCCGGACTACCAGTCATCCGCGACCTGATCGTGGACATGACGCAATTCTTCAAGCAGTACAACTCGATCAAGCCCTACCTGATCAACGATACGGTGCCACCCGAGAAAGAGCGTCTGCAAAGTCCCGAAGAGCGTGAAGAGCTCAACGGTCTGTACGAGTGCATCCTGTGCGCCAGTTGCTCCACCTCTTGCCCTAGCTTCTGGTGGAACCCCGACAAGTTTGTCGGTCCCGCTGGCTTGTTGCAGGCTTACCGCTTCATTGCCGACAGCCGTGACCAGGCTACGGGTGAGCGTCTGGACAACCTAGAAGACCCCTACCGCCTGTTCCGTTGCCACACCATCATGAACTGCGTGGACGTCTGCCCCAAGGGCTTGAACCCCACCAAGGCCATTGGCAAGATCAAGGAAATGATGGTTCTGCGCACTGTTTGACGCTTGACCGGAATTGAGCACGTGAGTGAAGCACTGATCGATGAACGGGACCTGAGCAAACTGAGGTGGCGGTGTCGCCGTGGTTTGCTGGAGAATGACCTGTTCATTGAGCGGTTCTTTCAACGGTTCAGCGATACGCTGAATGTCAGGCAGGCGCAGGCCTTGGGAGATTTGATGGATCTCAGCGACAACGACCTGCTGGATATACAGCTGGCACGCAAATCGCTCGACCAGGTGGACGCCCGACTCGACCGCGAAGATGTGCGTGAAGTTTTGAAAATGTTGAGGACACCTGTGTCCAGAGAAGACTAACTTGTATGCAAGTTATGTCGAAGCTATAACCCCTCAGAAAGGCGAAAGATGAAACTAGCTGACAACAAAGCCACCCTGTCGTTCAGTAACGGCAGCCCCAGCGTGGAAATGCCCGTCTACCAGGGCAGCATCGGTCCGGACGTGATCGATATCCGCAAGCTGTATGCGCAGACTGGCATGTTCACCTATGACCCCGGCTTTCTGTCGACGGCTTCCTGCCAGTCTGGCATTACCTACATCGATGGTGACAAGGGCGAACTGCTGTACCGCGGCTACCCCATTGAGCAGTTGGCCACCAACTGCGATTACCTGGACACCTGCTACCTGTTGCTCAAAGGTGAGTTGCCCAACGTCACTCAGCGCGGCGATTTTCACAAGCTGGTCATCAACCACACCATGGTCAACGAGCAGATGCAGTTCTTCCTGCGTGGCTTCCGCCGTGATGCGCATCCGATGGCAGTGCTGACCGGCTTGGTTGGTGCCCTGTCTGCCTTCTACCATGACAGTACCGACATCAATAATCCCGAGCACCGTGATGTGGCCGCAATCCGTCTGATTGCCAAGATGCCCACTCTCGTGGCCATGGCCTACAAGTACGGTGTCGGTCAGCCCTTCATGTACCCCAAGAATGACCTGAGCTACGCGGGCAACTTCCTGCGTATGATGTTCGGCACACCGTGCGAAGACTACAAGGTCAACCCCGTGATCGAACGCGCGATGGACCGCATCTTCATCCTGCACGCAGACCATGAGCAAAACGCCTCCACCTCCACGGTGCGTCTGTGCGGTTCCTCCGGAACCAACCCGTTTGCGGCTATTGCTGCAGGCGTAGCCTGCCTGTGGGGTCCTGCCCATGGCGGCGCCAATGAAGCCTGTCTGAACATGCTGGAAGACATCCAGCGCAGCGGCGGCGTAGCCAAGGTTGGCGAGTTCATGGAACAGGTCAAAGACAAGAACTCCGGCGTCAAGCTGATGGGCTTCGGTCACCGCGTGTACAAAAACTACGACCCCCGTGCCAAGCTCATGCAAGAGACTTGCAATGAAGTGCTGGCCGAACTGGGGCTGGAAAACGACCCCTTGTTCAAACTGGCCAAAGAACTGGAAAAGATTGCACTGGAAGACGACTACTTCGTCCAGCGCAAGCTCTACCCCAATGTGGACTTCTACTCCGGCATCGTTCAACGCGCCATCGGCATTCCGGTGAACCTGTTCACCGGCATTTTTGCCCTGGCACGTACCGTCGGCTGGATCGCACAACTGAACGAAATGATCAGCGACTCCGAATACAAAATCGGCCGCCCCCGTCAGTTGTTCACTGGATCAGTCAAGCGCGACGTGACCCCCCTCGCCAAGCGCTAAGTCACTGACAACCCATACGCCCGCCGGACGGCAACGCCGGCGGGCGTTTTGTTTTGTCATCTCGGAACTAAAATCTAGGATTACTGAGGAATTGCCCCATGGGACGCACGCTGTACGACAAGCTCTGGGACGACCACGTTGTCCATACCGAAGAAGATGGCACTGCCATTCTCTACATCGATCGCCATCTGGTGCATGAAGTCACCAGCCCCCAAGCTTTTGAAGGCTTGCGTGAAGCGGGCCGCAAAGTCTGGCGCGTGAGTTCCATCGTGGCCACTGCCGACCACAACACACCCACCACCGGCTGGGAGCGTGGCTATGACGGCATCACCGACCCGACCAGCAAGGAACAGGTAACGACGCTGGACAGCAATATCCGCGAGTTTGGCTCTGCGGCCTACTTTCCGTTCCTCTCCAAACGCCAGGGCATCGTGCATGTCATTGGCCCTGAAAATGGCGCAACGCTCCCGGGCATGACCGTGGTCTGTGGTGACTCGCACACCTCCACCCACGGCGCGTTCGGCGCGCTGGCCCATGGCATCGGCACCAGCGAGGTCGAGCATGTTATGGCCACGCAAACGCTGCTGGCCAAGAAGTCCAAGAACATGCTGGTCAAGGTCGAAGGTACCCTGTCCAAAGGCTGCACTGCCAAAGACGTGGTGTTGGCCATTATCGGAAAAATCGGCACGGCCGGCGGCACCGGATACACCATCGAATTCGGTGGCTCCACCATTCGGGCGCTGAGCATGGAAGGCCGCATGACAGTCTGCAACATGGCCATTGAGGCCGGTGCACGCGCCGGACTCGTGGCGGTCGATGACAAGACGATTGACTACGTCAAAGGCCGTCCCCTGGCCCCCGGCCATGCCGGCATAGCCGGTGGCGCAGCCGCTGTCGAATGGGACCAGGCCGTTGCGTACTGGAAGACACTGCATTCCGATCTGGATGCCAGGTTCGACACGGTGGTTGAATTGGACGCCGCACAAATAGAGCCTCAGGTTACTTGGGGAACCTCCCCAGAAATGGTGTTGGGCATCAACGACCGCGTCCCCGACCCGGACAAGGAAAAAGACGCCAACAAGCGCGGTGCCATCGAGCGGGCGCTGGTCTACATGGGGCTGGAGCCTGGCAAGTTACTGAACGACCTGTTTGTTGACAAGGTGTTCATCGGTTCCTGCACCAACAGCCGCATCGAAGACATGCGCGACGCTGCTGCCGTCGTGAAAAAGCTGGGCCAGAAAGTTGCCAAGAACATTAAGCTGGCGATGGTGGTGCCGGGCTCCGGCCTGGTGAAAGAGCAGGCAGAACGCGAAGGTCTGCACGAGATTTTCAAGGCTGCCGGCTTTGAATGGCGCGAACCCGGTTGTTCCATGTGCCTGGCGATGAATGCCGATCGTCTGGAGCCCGGCGAGCGCTGCGCCTCCACCAGCAACCGCAATTTTGAAGGCCGCCAGGGCGCCGGTGGTCGCACCCATCTGGTGAGCCCGGCCATGGCCGCCGCTGCTGCCATACACGGGCATTTTGTGGACATTCGCAAGTTCAGTTGATCAACTACCGAGGCTTTGATATGAAAATTCTGATCACCCTGATGTGCATCACCGGTTTTGCGCTGCTGGCCGGCTGCAACACGGTCAAAGGTATGGGCCAGGACCTGCAAAAGGCTGGTGAAAAAATCGAAAGCTCGGTCAAGAAATAATGAAATCCTTTACCGTACACAAGGGTCTGGTGGCTCCGATGGACCGCGAGAATGTCGACACCGACGCCATCATTCCCAAGCAATTTCTCAAGTCCATCCGCAAGACCGGTTTTGGACAGAACCTGTTTGACGAATGGCGCTACCTGGACGCAGGCTTCCCCGGCCAGGACCCCGCCAGCCGCAAACCCAATCCGGACTTTGTGCTGAACCAGCCGCGCTACCAGGGTGCATCCGTCCTGCTGGCGCGCAAGAACTTCGGTTGCGGCTCCTCTCGCGAGCACGCCCCCTGGGCGCTGGACCAATACGGCTTTCGCGCCATCATTGCGCCCAGCTACGCGGACATCTTCTTCAATAACAGCTTCAAAAATGGCCTGTTGCCCATCGCCTTGAGTGAGTCGCTGGTGGACCAACTGTTCAATGAAGCGCTGGCGTTTCCGGGCTATGCACTGACCATCGATCTGGAACGTCAGGTCATCGTCAAGCCGTCCGGCGACGAGATTCCTTTCGACGTGCAGGCTTTCCGCAAATACTGCCTGCTCAATGGCTTCGACGACATTGGCCTGACGTTGCGCCACGCCGACAAAATCAAAGCCTTCGAAGCCCAGCGTTTGGCACAAAAACCCTGGCTAGCCCACAGCATGCAACAGTAAGTTGCTACCAAATTAATAGCAAATAGAAATTGCCATGAAAATTGCAGTATTGCCAGGCGACGGCATTGGAACAGAAATTGTGGCCGAAGCCGTCAAGGTTTTGAACGTGCTGGACCTGCCACTGGAGATGGAAAGCGCACTGGTCGGAGGTGCCGCCTACGAGGCCCACGGCCACCCTCTGCCTGAATCTACCCTCAAACTGGCCAAGGAGGCTGATGCGGTGCTGTTTGGCGCCGTGGGCGACTGGAAGTACGACACGCTGGACCGTCCTCTTCGCCCTGAGCAGGCCATTCTGGGTCTGCGCAAGAACCTGGGCCTGTTTGCCAACTTCCGCCCTGCCATTTGCTATGAACAACTCGTCGGTGCATCGAGCCTCAAGCCCGAGTTGATTGCCGGTCTGGACATCCTGATCATCCGAGAACTCACCGGTGACATCTATTTTGGCCAGCCCCGTGGTCGCCGCACCGCAGCAGATGGTCATTTCCCAGGTTCGGAAGAAGCGTTTGACACCATGCGCTACAGCCGTCCTGAAATCGAACGCATTGCACATGTCGCCTTCCAGGCTGCGCGCAAGCGCAACAAAAAGGTGACCAGCGTGGACAAGGCCAACGTGCTGGAAACCTTCCAATTCTGGAAGGACGTGGTTACCGAGGTGCATACCCAATATCCCGACGTGGAACTGCAGCACATGTACGTAGACAACGCCGCCATGCAACTGGTCAAGGCACCCAAGGCCTTCGACGTGATCGTCACTGGCAATATGTTTGGCGACATCCTCAGTGATGAGGCGTCCATGCTCACCGGTTCCATCGGCATGCTGCCCAGCGCTAGCCTGAACAGCCAGAACCAGGGCCTGTACGAGCCCAGCCACGGCAGCGCTCCGGACATCGCCGGCAAGGGCGTGGCCAACCCACTGGCAACCATCCTGTCCGCCGCCATGATGCTGCGCTTCAGCCTGAACCATGCCGAGGCTGCTGACCGTATCGAGGCCGCCGTCAAGTCCGTGCTGGCCCAGGGCCTGCGCACGCCCGATATCTACAGCGAAGGCACGACCAAAGTCGGCACCGCGCAGATGGGTGACGCGGTGTCGAAAGCGTTGCGATAGGCGAACTTAACGGACACAACACAGCGCGCCCGCCCCAGGGCGCGCTTTTTTATGGCCGGCTGCTATTGCATGGAGTGCAGGCCAACCATGTTGCCCTCGGTGTCTATCACCAGTGCGATGAAACCATAGGGTCCTATGGGCATCTTGGCCTTCTGCAAAGTACCACCGGCCTTCACAGCCTTGTCTGCCTCCACGGCGCAGTCCTCGCTATGGAAGTACACCAGCACACTGTTCCCGCCAGAAGGAAAACCTGGCATGTGTATCAGTGCACCTGAGGCTCCGTAAGTGGACTGGTCCATCTCAAAGGCCCACATATCGATGCCAGGGCTTTCCAGCCTGGAAAAAGAGGTTCCCAGCATCGCCTCGTAGAAAGCCTTGGCCCGCGGCATTTCCTCAACGTAAATTTCAAACCAGCCGACTGGATTTTTCATGGCGTGCCCTTTACTGACGCATTCAAAACAGCGTCATTGTGAGCCGATTTGGCAATAAACATCTGAAGGTGTACACAGCGCGCCAGAAGGCACACCGGCATTGATTCCAGTGTCAGTCTATTCCCCAAGTTAGCAGGAGTCCCTCGTGCTGCGGGAGCAGCGCGTCGAAGCGGAAATACCCGCCTGAAACGTTAAGCGGCGCTGTAAGGTCGGCCCAAGGTCAACTCCGGTACAATTTCACTCATGTTTGCCGCCCGCCCTGTGTTCCTGAACCACGCAATCGCCGCCATGGCGACTGCCGGCGTGCGCGCATTCACCACCAAAACCACGACCATTAAGGGCTGAAAAAGCTCCGGCATCGTCGTGCGCCCACCTGGCCAGACGAGCCGGGCAAACAGTCAGGTCAGGCATTGTTTGTTTATTTGAAAGGGCGTTGATATGAGCAAGTTGGTAGGTTTGGTCGGCTGGCGCGGCATGGTCGGCTCGGTATTGATGGATCGCATGGTGCAAGAAGGCGATTTCGACTTGATCGAACCCCTTTTCTTTTCCACCAGCAACTCCGGCGGCAAGGCCCCCGCCCAGGCCAAGAACGAAACCACGCTGCAGGACGCATACAACGTGGATGCCCTCAAGCGCTGCGACATCATCATATCTGCCCAAGGTGGCGACTACACCACCGAAGTCTTCCCCAAACTGCGTGCAGCCGGCTGGAATGGTCACTGGATCGACGCAGCGTCCACCCTGCGCATGGAAAAAGACGCTGTCATCATCCTGGACCCGGTCAACATGCCCGTGATCAAGGATGCCATGGCCAAGGGCGGCAAGAACTGGGTGGGCGGCAACTGCACCGTCAGTTGCATGCTGATGGGCGTGGGCGCCCTCTACAAGGCGGGTCTGGTCGAGTGGATGAGCACCCAAACCTACCAAGCGGCATCCGGCGGTGGCGCACAGCACATGCGCGAACTACTGACCCAGTACGGCACCCTGAACGCAGAGGTCAAAGCCCTGCTGGACGACCCCAAGAGTGCGATTTTGGAAATCGACCGCAAGGTCATCGCCAAACAGCGCACGCTGACCGGTGCGGAAACCGCCAACTTTGGCGTGCCCTTGGGCGGTTCGCTGATTCCATGGATCGACAAGGATCTGGGCAATGGCCAATCCAAGGAAGAGTGGAAAGGCATGGCCGAGACCAACAAGATTCTCGGGCTAGGCGAAGGCTTCAACTCTGACGCCATCCCCGTGGACGGCTTCTGCGTGCGCGTGGGCGCCATGCGCTGCCACAGCCAGGCCCTGACCTTCAAGCTGAAGAAAGACGTCCCCGTAGCGGACATCGAAGCCATGATCGCCGCCGACAACCAGTGGGTCAAGGTCGTCCCCAACACCCGTGAAGCCACCATCCAGGACCTGACACCCGTTGCCGTCACCGGCACCATGACCATTCCTGTGGGCCGGGTACGGAAACTGGCGATGGGGCCGGAGTATGTGGGCGCTTTCACCATTGGCGACCAACTGCTGTGGGGCGCGGCGGAGCCACTGCGCCGCATGTTGCGTATCCTGCTGGACGCGTAACACTGTGTTACAGGTCGTTGTCGTCTGGCAACATCCGGCACGGCCTTGACACCAGAACCAGTCAGGCTTTCAAAGTTAAAAGGTTTCTTAGCTTGTCAGGCTAAGACATTGATGTTAAGGTACTTTTTACGTTTTGAGAGTCAGGCCACGCGACTGCATTTCCGTGAAGAATTTGCCGCGTGCCTGAACACCGGAGGCTTATAAATTGATTTCAAAGTCACATCGTTGGCAAAAGACCGCTATTTCGGCCGCCGCCATTGCGCTACTCGGTTTAACTTCTACCGGGGCCTTCGCGCTATCGCTCGGCCGGATTACGGTTTTATCAGCGCTGGGTGAACCACTGCGCGCCGAGATTGATGTTCCTGAAATCAATGCCGAAGAGGCAGCATCCCTGCGTGCCAGTGTGGCCTCACCTGCTACCTTTGTAGCGGCAGGTCTGGAATACAACCCGGCCATGTCGAATCTGCAGACCAGCCTGCAGCGCCGACCGGACGGGCGCGCCTACATTCGTTTGTCCAGTGAGCGGGCCATCAATGAACCGTATGTGGACATGATTCTGGAAGCCAACTGGTCTTCCGGCCGCATTGTGCGTGACTACACCATGCTGTTTGATCCGCCAGTGCTGCGTCAGGCGGCGCCGGCACCAACACCGGCGCAACTTGCGGCACCGTCGGTTCCTTCAGCAGCGGGCGCGGTATCTGCAGGCACTGGCACCGAGCCCCAGCGGGTCGCACCTGCCTCCAGGCCCGCGCGCGCTGCGACCACCGCGTCCCCATCCCCTTCAACCACTCCAAAGGCCGCCGCTGAAGGCGGTCAACAGCTTATTGTCAAGAACGGTGACACGGCCAGCAAAATTGCCTCACGTGGTCTGACAAGCGGCGTTTCCCTTGACCAGATGCTGGTCGCAATGATGCGCTCCAACCCGGAAGCCTTCGTCAACAACAACCTCAATCGACTGCGTAGTGGTGCCGTCATCAACATGCCGTCGGCCGAACAGGCGCAGGCGGTGGCACCCAAGGAAGCGTCCCAGATGGTCGTTGCACAAAGCAAAGACTTCAATGACTTCCGCCGGAGCCTGGCTTCCAGTGCGCCCAAAGCCGATGTCGCACCCGCTGACCGTGTTGCCAGCGGAAGCGTGGGTGCCAAGGTAGAGGACAAAAAGGCAACTGCCGCCACACCCGACAAATTGACTTTGTCCAAGGGCTCGGCCCAGGCCAAGGCAGAAGAAGCCAAAGTGGCAAAGGAACGGGCGGACAAGGAGGCAGCGGCACGTGCTGCCGAAATCGCAAAAAATATCAGCGACCTGAACAAGCTGAGTGCTGCCAGCGCACCAAAGTCCTTGCCGGCTGCACCTGTGGCTGCGGCCAGTGCTGCCAAACCTGCTTCGGCACCTGCCATCCCGGTTGCAGCTGCACCAGCACCGACTGCTGTGGCTTCTGCGCCTGTTGCCGCGGCGCCAGCTCCTGTGGTGGCCGCTTCTGCACCTCAAGTTGCGGCATCTGCGGTGGCCAAGCCCAAACCTCCTGTAGCTGTTGCACCGGTGCCGGTTGAACCCGCTGGCCTGCTGGACGAGTTGCTGGAGGATCCCCTGGTTCCGGCGGGTGCTGGTGCCCTGATTGCGGCACTGGGCGGTTTTGCCTTCTACCGCATGCGCCAGCGCAAGCAAAATGCCAACCGCGTCGACAGTTCTTTCCTTGAAAGTCGCCTGCAGCCGGATTCCTTCTTTGGCGCCAGCGGTGGTCAGCGCATCGACACGGCTGATGGCCCTGCAAACCCCTCTTCCATGGTGTACTCCACCAGCCAGCTTGATGCCGCAGACGATGTGGATCCAGTAGCTGAAGCCGATGTCTATCTGGCCTATGGCCGGGATCTCCAGGCCGAAGAAATTCTCAAGGAGGCCGTGCGCCACAACCCCGGCAGGCTGGCAATCCACACGAAACTTCTAGAGATTTTCGCCAAGCGGCGCGATACCGCCAGCTTCCAGGCAGCAGCGCAGCAGGCGCTCAGCCTCTCGGGTCCAGACACACCCGATTGGGCCCGGGTGTGCGAAATGGGCTTGAGTATTGATCCGGACAACAAACTGTATCAACCGGGTGGGGCAACCCCCAGTGCCTTCATGTCCCCGCCTCCTCCAGAGCCGGTTTCTGCTTTCGGCGCCACGGTTCCCCAATCCACGAATGCCGAACTGGCTGCAGTGCCAAGCGGGGTAGACCTCGACCTTGATCTGGACTTCTCGATTGATGATGAGCCCGGCAGTGCGATCAGCGATGTTACAGGAACCAGGGTTCCTCTCCACGAACAAACCGTGAAAATGGAAGCACGCGCTGGTGATCCCCATGTGCTGGACTTTGACATCTCTGGTCCTGCAGAACTGGACGCGTCGCCAGGCATGTTGGAGTACAACAGTGGGCACGCGCCCCTGATGGAACCCACCCCGAGTTTCGAGCCCACAGGCACTATGCCCGTGGAGGCCGCAAAACCTGATCCTGTTGTCGCAGGCAACTCCGGCATGATGGAGTTCGATATGGGCTCCCTGTCGCTGGAGCTGGACTCTCCAACCCCGGCGGCGCCTGCAGATGCCATGGACTCGTCGATGTCCATGGCTGGCGGTGACCCCCTTGATACCAAGCTGGCGCTCGCTGAGGAGTTCATCTCCATTGGCGATGAAGATGGTGCACGCGCCCTGCTGGAAGAAGTCGTGGCCGAAGCCAGCGGAGACGTGCGCGCCAAGGCACAAGCTGTTCTGGCAACATTGAGCTGAAGCGCCATCGGGGCGCGCCTGCTTGTGGTTAAAAGATGTGCTTCGCCATGAGAGTGGCGCTGGGTATCAGTTACAACGGGCAGGCCTACCAGGGCTGGCAAAGCCAGTCTTCCGGGCAAACCATTCAGGACAAGCTGGAAAGGGCGCTGGGCAAATTTGCCGCCCAACGCGTCTCCACCGTCTGCGCCGGGCGCACCGATGCGGGTGTGCACGGCATCATGCAGGTGGTGCACTTTGATACGCCCCTGCAGCGAGAAACCTATTCCTGGGTACGCGGCACCAACGCCAATCTGCCGCGCGACATTGCGGTGCAATGGGCGGTGATCACACCGGAATCGTTTCACTGCAGGGCCTGTGCCAGTTCCCGCCGCTACGCCTACGTGCTTTATGAATCCCAGATCCGCCCCAGTGTGGACCAGGGGCGGGTCGGCTGGACATTTCATACGCTGGACCTGGCCGCCATGCAAGAAGCCGCCAACATCCTGCTGGGTGAGCACGATTTCACCTCGTTCCGGGCGTCGCAATGCCAGGCCCTGTCGCCGGTCAAGAACATGCTGGAGATCGCGTTCAGCAAACGCGGCTCCTACTGGCGCATCGAGTTTGAGGCCAACGCCTTTTTGCACCACATGATCCGCAACATCATGGGCTGCCTGGTCGAGATTGGCAAAGGCCGGAAACCACCGCAATGGATGACCGAAGTACTCGCCGCGCGCGACCGCCGCGCCGCAGCCCCCACCTTCTCCCCCGATGGTTTGTATTTTCTGGGCCCGCGCTACGACGCCAAATGGGGCATCCCCGACCGCGCGCCTGCGTATGATGGCCTGCCATGACACTGACAAAAACCCGGATCAAGATTTGCGGACTGACGCGCGAACAGGACGTTGACGCAGCCGTCGCGGCCGGTGCCGACGCCATCGGTTTTGTGCTGTACGCCCCAAGTCCCCGCGCCGTCACACCCCAACGTGCTGCCGAACTGGCCCGCCGCCTGCCTCCTTTTATTACTCCCGTACTGCTATTCGTCAACGCAAATGCTACAGAAATAATAGCTGCTTGTGCAGGTATTGCGGGGGCTACGGTGCAATTTCATGGTGATGAGACGCCCCGGGACTGCCTGCTGGCCACCGCCAACGGTGCGCGGCCCTACTTGCGTGCGGCTCGTATTCCCTTAGGTGAGGGCGCGGCCCGGTTTGACCTCGTAAAATACGCACACGACTTTTCAGCCGCCCAGGCCATCCTGCTCGACGCCCATGTGGACGGGTATGGCGGGGGCGGCAAAACATTCAATTGGTCACTTCTTCCTCCAAACGTCAACGCTCACCTCGTCTTGAGTGGTGGACTCACACCTGCAAACGTGGGCGATGGAATCGCCCAGGTACGGCCGCGCTGTAAATCGCTGGCCGTTGATGTGAGCTCGGGCGTTGAAGCCTGCGATGCAGACGGTAAACCGCTGCGCGGCATCAAGGACCCGGAAAAAATAAATCAGTTCGTCGCCGCCGTGCGCGCCGTCGACTTCCAACTTGCAGGATTGAAATAAATGTTTGACTACCACCAGCCCGACCCTAGTGGTCACTTTGGAAAATACGGCGGGAGCTTCGTCTCCGAGACGTTGACGCACGCCATCAACGAACTCAAGGACGCCTACGCCAAGTACCAGCACGACCCCGAGTTCCTCGCGGAATTCAAGTCCGAACTGGCGCACTTTGTCGGTCGCCCGTCTCCGATCTACCACGCCGCCCGCATGAGCCGCGAAATGGGCGGCGCGCAGATTTTTCTCAAGCGCGAGGACCTGAACCACACCGGCGCCCACAAGATCAACAACACCATCGGCCAGGCCATGCTCGCCAAGCGCATGGGCAAGCCGCGCGTGATTGCCGAAACCGGCGCCGGCCAGCATGGCGTCGCCACCGCCACCATCTGTGCCCGCTACGGGCTGGAGTGCGTGGTCTATATGGGTAGCGAAGATGTCAAGCGCCAAAGCCCCAACGTCTACCGCATGAAGCTGCTGGGTGCCACCGTGGTACCGGTGGAGTCTGGCAGCAAGACCTTGAAGGACGCACTGAACGAGGCCATGCGCGACTGGGTGGCCAATGTGGACAACACCTTCTACATCATCGGTACCGTGGCGGGACCGCATCCCTACCCGATGATGGTGCGCGACTTTCAGAGCGTGATCGGCAACGAATGCCTGGTGCAGATGCCCGAGATGCTCAAGGCCGCTGGTTGCAAGGGTGAGCAGCCCGATGCCGTGGTGGCCTGTGTCGGCGGTGGGTCGAACGCCATGGGCATCTTCTACCCGTACATCCAGTACGACCAGACCCGCCTGATTGGCGTGGAAGCTGCAGGGGAAGGCCTGGACAGTGGCAAACACTCTGCCAGCATCCAGAAAGGCAGTCCTGGCGTGCTGCACGGCAACCGCACCTACGTGCTGCAGGACGACAACGGCCAAGTGACCGAGACGCACAGCGTTAGTGCGGGTCTGGACTATCCCGGCGTCGGCCCCGAGCACGCCTTCCTGGCCGATACTGGCCGTGCTGAATACGTGGGCATTACCGACAAGGAGGCACTGGAAGCTTTCCACTACCTGTGCCGCACCGAGGGCATCATCCCCGCGCTGGAATCCAGCCACGCCGTGGCCTATGCCATGAAGCTGGCCAAGACCATGCGGCCGGACCAGAGCATTCTGGTCAATCTGTCGGGGCGGGGTGACAAGGACATTGGAACCGTGGCCGACTTGAGCCACGCCGACTTCTACTGCCGCCCGAGCTGCAAAGGCCAATCCGTCAAGGGTGGCGAGCAGCCCGTGCAGATCATCAAGCAAGGAGGTGCAGCATGAGCCGCATCGCCCCGAAATTTGCAGAACTCAAGGCCCAGGGCCGCAAGGCTCTGATTCCCTTCGTCACTGCCGGCTACCCCTATGCCGACGTGACGTCCGAACTGATGCACGCCATGGTGGCCGGCGGTGCCGACGTCATCGAACTGGGCGTGCCCTTTTCCGACCCCAGCGCCGACGGCCCGGTGATCCAGAAGGCCGGCGACAAGGCTCTGGCTTTTGGCATCGGCCTGGCGCAGGTGCTCGCCATGGTGCGCGAATTCCGCAAGACCGACACCAACACGCCTGTGGTGCTGATGGGCTACGCCAACCCGGTGGAGCGCTACGACCAGAAACACGCTGCCGCAGGCGTATCCAGCCCCTTCGTCAAAGACGCGGCAGCCGCGGGTGTGGACGGCGTGCTGATCGTCGACTACCCGCCCGAAGAGTGCGAGGCCTTTGCGGCCGATCTGCGCGCGCACCAGATGGACCTGATCTTCCTGCTCGCGCCCACCAGCACCGATGCGCGCATGCAACAGGTCGCCCGCGTCGCCAGCGGCTACGTGTATTACGTGTCGCTCAAGGGTGTGACCGGCTCCGGTGCGCTCGATGTGGGCGCGGTGGAGGCCATGCTGCCACGCATCCGCCAGCACATCAGCACGCCGGTGGGCGTGGGCTTTGGCATCCGCGATGCGGCCACCGCCAAAACCATTTCCCGCGTGGCCGATGCGGTGGTCATCGGCAGCAAGATCATCCAGTTGCTGGAAGACCAGCCGCGCGACCAGGTGGCGGCTACAGCCCAAACTTTCCTGCGCGAGATTCGTACCGCTTTGGATTCATAATCCCGTCCTGAACGTTGGAGACCCCCTTATGAGCTGGCTTGAAAAACTGCTACCCCCGAAAATTCAGCACACTGACCCCACCGAGCGTCGCAGCGTGCCCGAAGGCCTGTGGATCAAGTGCCCCAGCTGCGAAGCGGTGCTCTACAAATCCGATCTGGAACAAAACCAGAACGTCTGCCCCACTTGCAGCCACCACCACCGCATCGGAGCCCGTGCGCGCCTGAATGTGTTTCTGGACAACGAAGGCCGCTTCGAGATTGGCCAGGAAGTGCTGCCAGTCGATGCCCTCAAATTCAAGGACAGCCGCAAATACCCCGAGCGCCTCAAGGAAGCCCTGGAAAACACCGGAGAGACCGATGCACTGGTGGTCATGGGCGGCGCCGTGCATGGCGTGAGCGTCGTGGCGGCCTGCTTTGAATTTGAATTCATGGGTGGCTCCATGGGCTCGGTGGTGGGCGAGCGCTTTGTGCGTGGCGTCGAGACGGCCATTGAGCAAAAAGTGCCCTTCATCTGCTTTACCGCCACCGGCGGTGCGCGCATGCAGGAAGGCCTGCTGTCCCTGATGCAGATGGCCAAGACCAATGCATCCCTGACCCGCCTGGCCAAGAAAGGGCTGCCCCACATCAGTGTGCTGACCGACCCCACCATGGGTGGCGTGAGCGCCGGCTTTGCATTCCTGGGTGACGTGGTGATTGCCGAGCCCAAGGCCCTGATTGGTTTTGCCGGCCCGCGCGTGATCGAATCCACCGTGCGCGTGACGCTGCCCGAAGGCTTCCAGCGTGCCGAATTTCTGCAGACCAAGGGCGCCATCGATTTCATTTGCGACCGCCGGGAACTGCGCAAAACCATCGCCGACACCCTGGCCATGCTGCAGCGCCAGCCTGCCGATGCAGTGATCTGATCCGGCTGCAGTTGGCCTGCTCTAGGCCACTGCCACCAGCACAGCCGCTTGCACATTGCCCAGCACAATCGCCGCAATTTGCAACAGCACCAGCAGCACCAGCGGCGACAGGTCCACACCGCCGACCAGTGGCAGTACGCGCCGGATGGGAGTCAACACCGGCATCACCAGGCGTTCGAGCAAATCGGCTAGGTAGGACTGGGTTTGTACCCATGACAGGATGGCGTACACGATGACCAGACCGGTCAGGCCAGAGATGGCCATACGCACCAGGCCAAACACCGCCAGCACGGCCACCGACGCCAGGCTGGCCGCCATGCCGGTCAGCACCCACAGAATGCAGAACTGTGCCAACTGCACCAGAAACGCGGCCACCAGGCTCGCCATGTCCCAACGCCCCA